>CAZNZT010000001.1:0-120506 GCA_964577685.1 uncultured Methanosarcinales archaeon
TTGATTATTAAATAAAAGAATTAATAAGTGTATACTTTTAAGGTTTACTTTACATGTTTTTTTATGATTTTAGAGGATTCTTATATTTTTATAAAATTCAGAATAACTTCTTTATTTCTAACTTCCGGATGGAACAGGACCCCATATATATCTTTTTGTTTATGTTTAAATGCTTGAATTATTCTGTTTTTATAAGTTTTAGTCTCAGAAAAGATTTCAAATATTCCCTTGTTGATAGCAATATAATAGTTATGTAAATGATAAACCTCTTTTTCTCCCACTAAACCTAAAAATTCTTTTTTGAAGGTTTCTTTATAATAACCTATTTCTATTTTCCTTTTTAATTTTCCTCCAAATATTAGACCTATAATCTGCATTCCAGCACAGATGCCTAAAACAGGCTTGTTTATACTTAAAATCCATTGAAAAAAGTTAAGATTGTTAAGAAAATCATTATCTTTAAGTGAAGTTCCGCAGATTATTATCTTACTAGACAAGTTTAAATCATTTCTTTTCAAATTTTTATAGTGTACTGTGAAGAATTTTATATGGTTCTTCTTTAAAATATCCTCAATTGGCTTTACAAACTCAAAATAATGGAGTCTTTCTTTACAAACATTCAATATTAGGATTTTCATCTGATTTCCATCCTCCAAGAATTTTCGGAACCATAAATTCTCTTTTCTTTTATCTGAAGAGGTTTTTTAAACAGAGGACAATCAATAACAAGAGTTTCGTACTCGCCACCTTCACCAGCAGGATTAATTTTATATTTTCTATTAAGTCCAGAAATTTTTTTTATGAAGTCTTTGTTTATTTCTTTACCAAGATAATCTCTATTAAGCGGATAGGCAAAAACACCAGTAACTATAACCGTAAACCTATTTGTTATTAAATTGCCTAATAATTCAAGTTGGTCTTTTTGCCATAAAGGGTTAAAACATTCAACCTTTAATTTATTACAGATTTTTTGTATCCTAGTTGACTGGTAAACTGATTCTATGGCTCCTGTCAATATGCCATTAATTCTATAATTCTTTATTGCTCTTTTGATTGCCTTTTCTAAGTCTTTTAGTTCTTTTTCTTTTTTACCTCTTGTTTTTTGGATTATTATTGGCTTATCCATTAGCTTCGCTTGTTTTTCAACATTTCTTATAGATGGAGTATGAAACATATAGCTCTCAGGATTCTCAGATATAATTGAGATTAAACAGGAGATACTATAATTACATTTTTCTGCGAGATAGATGCTAAAGCAACTGTCTTTTCCCCCTGAGAATAATGCAGCAAGGTTCATAAGACAGTTTAATTTTTAAGGGTTAATAAATTTAACTGAGTTTATGTGCTTCTAGAACAAAAATTTTTATATGAAAAGAAAAATCCAATACCTAAGATGGCAAAGAAAGAAAAAAAGAGAAAGCTAAATTCCTTTTTGGTATTGGCTATTTCGTTTATTATGGTAAGTTCTATCATAGGTTTCCTATACAGTGGGAGGAACAACCAGTTTAAGTACAATGGGATAAACTTTAAGAGAGATTCAAATAGTAATGAGTGGTATTTTGTTATTAACAATAAGAGATTTGTCTTCAACTATTTTCCAAGTGAAGTTGAGCTAATCAATATAAGTCCTGATATCATGGGGAGAATAAAAGATACACCAGAGATTGATGTAACATCTGATCTGAATGATAGTTTTGAGGAAGAAATAGCGTTAGCTAAGTATAATATGGCCCTAACATTAGGAAATCTAAATGTATATTTAAGAAATGGTTTTACAACAAACAATAGTTTTGGACTCCCAATAATCACATGCGATAATGCTAGTTTGTATGTTCCTGTGATATATTTTAAGTCCTCTAATAGAACAAGGATTTATTTAATGAACGATTGTATAATTGCTGATGCAAAAGAGCCTTATGATGTTTTAAGAATAAAGGATAGGATATTGTATTCATTATTGGGGGTAATGGGGTGAATTCTTTGGAAGAAAAAAAGAAAGAAAAGAAGGGTTCAGATAAGATTTTGTTTTTTTCAGTTATATTTTTGATTATAATATTTGCTATAATCTTAAGTGTGAGGTTCCTTCACAAGGGGAAAAAAGTAGCAACAATAGATGAGTTGCATTTATTAAATATAGAGGGTAAACTAAAACCTGAACAGGGGTATATCTATAACGGATACTCATTTGTGTTCGTAGATGGGTTATGGTACACCCAAATACAAAGCACTTCTGGGAGATACCTCTTTGATGTGCCATTGCACTATGGACCTAGAGATGTAGGGGATATACCAATAGAGGGTTGGCTTAATGATAGTATATTTAATTCACAAAGAGAAATATTCATTACATTCAACCCGCTTGAACCAAATTTAAAATATGTGGCTTTGGCTATAGGAGAATTTGACCAGAACATAATAAAGACTTTTGATAAGATTCCAATTGCCGCTTGTGATAGGAACGAAACAAAGCCCTGCAAAAGCAGACCAATAATAAGATGCAATAACACAAGAGAGCCAGTCTTTTATGCTATACAAGAAGAACCTACAAAGATTATCCTAAAGGATAATTGCATTATTGTTCAAGGTGTTGGCTACGAACTTGTAAGGGCAGTTGATAGGTTATTATTATGGCTTTATGGAATAATGGAAAGAAACAATGGTTGAACATTATTATTCCAAAAAACAAACATCAAAACTAAAGATAAGGAGGATCAAAACTACATTAAGGGGAAATAAACTTGAGTTTTATAGTGGTTCTGGTGTTTTTTCTATTAGAAAAATAGACAAAGGTACAAGGCTTTTGATTGAAAAATGTATTATAAAACCCAAATGGAGGATTCTAGATTTAGGTTGTGGTTATGGTGTTGTTGGTATAGCGATTGCTAAGGCTTTTCCAAGCACAAGAGTTTTTATGAGTGATATAAATGAAAGGGCCTTGGAATTAGCAAAAATGAATATTGAACTTAACAATGTCAGGGCAGAGGTTATCCAATCTGATATTTATGAGCAGATTCATGGAAGATTTAATACTATACTTGTAAACCCGCCACAGGTTGCTGGGAAGGAAGTTTGTTTTAGTATGATAGAGGAAGGTAGAGATTATTTGTTTAAAAATGGATTGTTTCAGTTGGTTGCTAGACACAACAAGGGTGGGAAAGAACTAAGTAAAAAAATGTATGAGAGCTTTGGCAATATAGAGGCGATTGCCAAGAGCGGGGGATATAGAGTATATTTAAGCAGATTTATTTGAGAATAGCTCATCGAACTTTTCCTTTGCCTTGTTTTCTTTCCAATAGATTAGATGAGATGCTCTCTTTTCAAATAATGCAACGGCTACTTTAAGGATATCTTCCTTAAAACCCTTAAATCCTTTTTCTTCTATACAAAGCTTTGCATCATCTATACACTCTTGCATTAGTTCTATATGCCTCTTTCTTGCATTTTTTTCTATCTCATGCTCTTCCTCTTCGGTTAATGAAACCTCTTCCCATACTGGATATGATTTTCCTTCTATATTCCTAGGAAAAGACTTAGAAAATGGCATTGAACCACCCCCATAACAAACAGAGGGTTTTTGATGCATTTAAATATTTTTCTAGGTTTCAGTCAAGTCAATTCTGTTGGGATTGACTCAAGTTTAGAAAGGCTCTTTTATTGTGGTAAAGTGAAATTCTGAGAAAGGTTTAGAGAAAAAATGTCTGGATTTGATTTAAGCACATAAGTTAGAAATAGAATTATTCCTAAAAAAGATAACCCTATTAGCAATATTGGGATTACATACATCAATATAGATCTAATCTTTGGAATACCATATAGTTTTTGTGTTCCTATAATTAATAAAACTAAATCATAAAGCCAAACAAGGTAACCAAAAAAAGGAATCCATCCAGCAACGAAGGAGGGGGTTTTTGAATAAACATATAATTGATATGCTTTTGAGTAGTTTTCTTTACCACCAAAAATCAAAATCCAAACATGCAATACCCCAGCCATAAGAAAGCTAGATATCAAACCTACCCCATATCCAAAAAAGGCAGATAATGTTAATATAGATGCTGTGTATTGTGGTTTTGGAAGCGAGAGACCAAACACCTTCAACATGAAGTAGTACGAATAATTTTGGAATAATTGTTTACCAATCAATCCAAGAAGTGTGCTGAACAAAGATAATATCATTAAATAGATAAAGGCTGATTTTATTCCCTCTTCTCTTTTTAAACTTTCAAAGAAATTTATAGGCTCTACTAGGACTTGTTTTATTTTATGTATTAGGTTACTATCCATAGTACTTCTATTTGAGTATGGTTATATATAAAGATTGTGAAAAAATCCTCTCATTGGAAAAAATAGAGCGAGCCTAAAAACCCAAAGATTTTTATATAAAATACCTTAATTTTTTTGTGATGAAAGACATATTGGAAATAAGGATACATGGTAGAGGAGGCCAAGGTGCAAAGACTGCTTCTCAGTTTATAGCAGAAGCTGCTCTAAGAGAAGGAAAGTATGTTCAGGCATTTCCAGAGTATGGGCCAGAAAGGTCTGGTGCTCCTATGAAATCATATGCGAGAATAAGCAAACACAAAATAAGTATTTATTCCCCTGTTGTTAATCCTGATATTGTGGTTGTAATAGACCCAACCCTGATTGATAATGAAGATACATTAGAAGATGTACTAAGCGGGCTTAAAAGTAAGGATATATTAATAGTAAACACAAAAGAGAAACCTGAAGAACTCAAGAAGAGATCAGGATTTAAGGGTAAGGTATATACTGTAGATGCAACAAAGATATCAATAGAAACTACAGGAAAAAATATACCTAATACGCCCATGCTGGGTGCGTTATCAAAGATAACTGGAATAATTTCTTTAGAATCAATAAAGGAGTGTACAAGAAATAAATTTATAAAAAAGATTGGTGAAAAGAAAACAAATGCCATCATAGAGGGCATAGAAAAGGCTTACAACTCTGTAAAAAATGAAACTAAAAAAAGCATCTGAGATTCCAATTGGAGGGCTAATTGATAAGGCTGGAAGTTCCCTAGACTTCAAAACTGGGGAATGGAGAAGTTTCAGACCTATTTGGGATAAAGAGAGATGTATTAATTGTATGCTTTGTGTTATTTATTGTCCTGATGATGCAATCCCAACAGAAGGTAAGGGAAATGAGATAAAAAGGAAAGAAACAGATTTAGATTACTGTAAGGGCTGCGGTATATGTGCTAATATTTGTCCAGTAAAATGTATAAAAATGGAAGAAGAATCTAAAAGAAAAAGTAAAGACAATAAATAGGGGAAAGAATAAAAGACAAGATGAAATACAAAATAAAGGCAATCACTGGTGCTGAAGCTGCTGCAGAAGCAATGAGGCAGATTAATCCAGATGTTTGTGCAGCATATCCTATAACTCCACAAACCAATATAATGGAGAAGTTTGCTGAATTTGTAGCAGATGGGATAGTTGATACAGAGCTAATACGGGTTGAATCAGAACATTCTGCTATGTCTTGCTGCGTGGGTGCTTCTGCTGCTGGTGCAAGGGTGATGACAGCTACAGCATCTGCTGGTTTAGCTTTGATGTGGGAAATACTGGGTGTTGCTTCTGGCTTAAGATTGCCAATTGTTATGGAAATCGTAAATAGAGCTCTATCTGCTCCAATAAATATTCACTGCGATCATTCAGATTCGATGGGAACAAGAGACTTGGGATGGATACAAATCTACTCTGAGAACGCCCAAGAGGTATATGAAAACACATTATTGGCTATGAAGCTTGCAGAACGAGTCCTGTTACCTGCTATGATATGCCAAGATGGTTTTATTACCTCTCATGGCGTTGAAAATGTAGAGATTTTTGATGACAAAGATATAAAGGAGTTCATAGGCAAGCATAAGTATAAACATTCTCTTTTAGATGTAAAAAAACCAGTAACACACGGCCCCTTGCAGTTACAGGATTATTATTTTGAAACAAAAAGCCAACAGATTACTACAATGGAAAAAGCCAAAAACGAATTTATTAAGGTAGGTAAGGAGCTAAGCAAAATAACAGAAAAAAGATACTATTTTTTTGATGGTTATAAGCTAAATGACGCAGAGGTAGCTATTGTTACACTAAGTTCTACTGCTGGTACCTCAAAGGTAGCTGTAGATAATCTTAGAAAGAAAGGAAAAAAGGTTGGACTACTAAAGATAAGGTTGTTTAGACCATTCCCATACAAAGAGATAGGAAAAATACTAAAAAATATTAAGAATATTGCTGTTTTGGATAGATCTGCATCTTTTGGTACCAACCCACCGATTTTTTCCGAGATAAAAAATGCTTTGTTTGATGTTGGATATAAAGGTAAGGTACATTCCTATATCTTTGGCCTAGGAGGAAGGAATATATTTGTAAGTGATATAGAAAAATTGTTTATTAGGCTATTGGAGAATAAAGTAAGGGACCATGGTTTTATAGGTTTAAGAAAATGAACTATAAAGAGCTTGCTGAAAGATTAAGAACAAAGAAGATTGTACAGGGCCATAGGTCATGTGCTGGTTGTGGATTTCCAATTATAGCAAGAGCTGTACTTGCATCCACTGATAAGCCAGTGGTAGTTTCTTCAGCAACTGGTTGTTTAGAGGTTACAACAACAATATACCCATTTACTTCTTGGAATATACCTTTTATACATTCTGCTTTTGAGAATGCAGCTGCTACCATAGCAGGCGTAGAAACAGCATATAGGGCACTAAGGAAAAAAGGAAAAATAAAGGATGATATAAAATTTGTTGCTTTTGGTGGTGATGGGGGTACTTATGATATTGGCTTACAGAGTTTATCTGGGGCACTGGAGAGAGGGCATGACTTCTTATATGTTTGCTATGATAATGAGGCTTACATGAATACTGGAATACAAAGAAGTTCTGCAACACCCTATGGCGCTTCTACAACCACCGCACCAGCAGGCAAAATTCATCAAGGTAAAGAAGAGTTTAAGAAAGATTTAGCGAGGATATGTGTTGCACACAACATACCCTATGTTGCCCAAGCTTCTGTCTCAAATTTGCCTGACTTAACAGAAAAAGCAAAGAAGGCGTTTAGCATAAAAGGGCCGAAGGTTTTGGTTGTACTACAACCTTGTACATTAGGTTGGCGTTATCCTTCTGATAAAACAATAGAAATTGCAAAGCTTGCTGTTGAAAGTAGATTTTGGCCATTGTATGAGGTGGAGAATGGAAAATATAGGCTAACATACAAGCCATCTAAGTTTGTTCCTGTGGCAGAATTTATAAAAGCCCAAGGAAGATTTAAACACCTCCTTAAGCCAGAGAATAAGCACATTATAGAAAAGATTCAAGAACATGTTGATTCAGAATGGGAAAAATTAATGGATTTGTGTAAAGGTTAATCTAAACCTAAAAATCAAAGATTTTCTTTTTCTTATGAATTGCAATTGGGGATTCTCCACCATGCCAGGTAAATCTTGGCCTTACCCTCATATTGTATATTCGTTCATTCATATCATCAAAAACTATTGCAGAACCGCTTATCCTTGGTAATAGATTTAATTGTTTATCAAGCCCTTGCCTCATATAAGTTTGCATCAACATTCCCAAGGCATCTATATCAACCTTTGCAGTAAGCCTATGGGCAATAACAACATCTGATTGTGTCATGACATCAGTATGGATTTTTCCTGGTTGCTGGGATGCTAATATTAAGGATATGCCTGGCTGACGTCCTTCTCTTAGTATAATCAAAAGGGGATGTGTTGCTACAGTAATCTCATCCCTAGGAAGAAACTCATGGGCTTCATCAATAACTAACCATACTAAAGGTTCTTTTTGTTCAATCTCTTTTTTTTCAATAGAAAGCGTAGTTGTTTCTGTTATTGATTTTAACTCTTCTGATTTTCTTGCAATCATTCTTTGAACAAATAATTTCTCTGCAATCAAGCCTATAACCAACCCCCTTAACCCCTGGGTTCCTGGTATTGTAGCATAACAACCCACATCAAGCACTGTAACTTGACCACCCCTAACTAGGTTCTTTAGTTTTGTTCCTTCTTTACTAAACAAACCCCATTTTTCTGCTCCTATGAACCTATTCTCAACAGCATTTTTGATGTGTTCTTGACTCCTCTCATCTTTCTTAATCGCATCTATAATATCTTTTATGTTATATTCTTTTTTTGTTTCTTGTAGATTATGTATTATTCTCTCAATTAAGACACCATGCTCTGAATTTATATCTATACCAAATGTCATGCACCAGTCTGAAGCATCAAGTTCGGATGGATTTATGGAAAATGGGTAATCAGTCGGTATACCTTCGTCCTTATATTTATTAAAATAACCAAACGGAGTATATATCTTAATATCAAGGCCCTTTCCTTCAAGACCCCATTCCTTTAGGAGCTGTGTTTCTTTTATATTTGGATATTTCATAGTCCAATAAATACCCATTGTGTCTAGGATAACAACAGCAAGATTTTGTTTTATTTCTGGAGGCAAATCTGAAATCCCTTCTGCTATTACTCCCATTGTATATGATTTTCCAGAACCCCTTTTACCACAAACAAAAACAACATGGCTTCTTGAGACATCAAGAAAAATTTTATTAGAAAGGGATGTGGTCTGGCCCATTTTTACATAATGTTTCCCAAGAAAGATTGTTCCCTCTGTCCCATACTTTCCTCTGTCTTTTTCACTCCTTCCGATAATTATATCGTACATTAACTTTGTTGTTTAATTGATATTAGATAAAAATTTGTTGAAACTTTTAAGTGGTGATAATGCTTATGGATTAAGAGAAATATTTAAATAGGGTTGGAGTTTCACTATAAACAAAAAAAGAGGTTCTGATAGATTACTTTTATTTTTTGTACTATGGTGATAATAATGGCAAAAAAAA
Organism: uncultured Methanosarcinales archaeon; assembly: GCA_964577685.1. Classification (GTDB taxonomy): domain Archaea; phylum Nanobdellota; class Nanobdellia; order Woesearchaeales; family JACPBV01; genus CAZNZT01. The sequence continues at coordinate 8,899 of CAZNZT010000001.1, forward strand.
TATCTGAAAAAGAAAGAAATAAGAAAAAAAAGAAAAGGAAAGGAAGAAAGATAATAAAAAAGATATCCGCTGTGGTTGTTCTTGTTGCATTATTGGCTGTGATATTGTATTTTGCATTAAGGATAAGTCCAAAAGAGGAGACTGTTGCAGTAGTTAATGGGGAAAGCATAACAAAGAATGAGTTGAATAGAAGATATAATATGCTCTCTGAGCAGTATAAGCTTTTTGTGACAAAAGATGCTTTTTTGGATAGAGTCATAGAAAGCAAACTCCTATTACAAGAAGCAAGGAGGAGAGGGATAGATGTTAGTAATGAAGAAGTGGAAAATGAAATAGATGAACTAAAAAAAAGAAGCACAGCAGAAGCCTTCAATGAGTTTTTAAACAAAAATAATTTAAGTTTAGAGGAATTGAAAGAGATGATAAAAGAACAATTGATAATAAATAAACTACTAAATCAAACAGTTTTCTCAAGGATAGATATAAGTAAATCCAAGATAGAAGATTACTACAGAAAGAATAAAGATTTGTTCCAAGCAAAAGAGGGTGAGATAAGGGTTAGGCATATACTTGTCCAGAGTGAAGAGGAAGCAAAAGAAATTCTAAGGGAGCTACAAAAAGGAGTCTCATTTGAGGAACTTGCAAAAACAAGGTCAATAGATATTGGCTCTGCAAAGAGAGGTGGTGATTTGGGTTTTATAAGAAGAGGGCAAACTGTAAAGGAGTTTGAGGATGCGGCATTTAGATTAAAGGTAAAACAAATATCTCCAATAGTAAAAACATCTTTTGGATACCATATAATCAAGAGGGAGGCAGATATTATACCATTCAGCGAAGCAAAGGAGCAAATAAAGGAGATGCTTACAGAAGAAACATCAAATTTGGCTATTGAAACATATATACAACAACTAAAAAGCAATGCAACGATAATCAAAGGCGAAGTAAAGGTTACGAATAAGATAGAAAGCTTTAAAAAAACAGATGATAACATATGCAAAGAAAATGGAAAGCCTGTTATAAGGCTATTTTCAACATCAAAATGTGAACCGTGTAATTGGATTAAAGAAACATTTGATGGTCTTGCAAAAAAGTATGACAACATAGTAGTCTATCATTGGCAACTTGATACCGGTGACAATTTGATTAGTGAAGAAAAAGAAAAGGCTATTCCAAAAAAAGAGATTGAAATATTTAAAAAGTATAACCCAAAAAGCACTGTTCCTACTTATATTTTCGGTTGCAAGTTTGTTAGGATAGGTAATGCTTATGAAAGTTTAGAAGAAGAGCAGGCTGAGTTTGATAGAGTCATTGAAAAACTAATAAGCTAAGAAGATAAAAGATGGGAGAGAAAGAGGAACAAAAAGAAAGGCTGGAACAAGAGTTAAGATTCCTAAAGGAGAGTCTAGATGCTGGAATTATTTCAAAAGAAGAATATGAGAAAGGTAGGAGTAGGGTAGAAAAAAAATTGAAAGAAATCGAAGAGGGGGTTGAGGAGGTAAAGAAAGAAGGGGTCGTAGAAGAGAAGGTTGAGGAAGAAGGAACGAGGGAAGAAACAAAAGAAGAAGTGGTCGTAGAAGAGGGAATGGAAGAAAAAAAAGAAGAGGAAAAAGAAGAAAAAACCGAAACTATAGAAAAACCAGTTGAAGAAAAAAAACCGAGCGTTTATTTTTCAAAAAAGAAGGTTTATTTTGTTGCTTTATTGGTAGCTATTGTAATCCTATTCTTTATTTTCAAGGGAGGGGATAATAAAGAAGCTGGAATAGAAAAAGGAATGGAATATAAGGAAAACATTGAAGCTCTTTCTGCCTCATGTTCATCTGATTCTGATTGCAAAGAAGAGGGCAAGATAGGAAAATGTATAAATCCAGGAACAAAGGAAGCAAGATGTGAGTTTAAAGACATAGTAAGTTTTGGTGTTAGGATAATTAATGACGATAAATGTAAATTATGTGACAGTAGTTGGATGGAAGAAGTTATAATTAAGTTATTTCCTGGTGCTAGAATAGAAAGGATAGAGTTAAATAAAGCTGGAGGGCTAATAAGGAAGTATGGGATAGAAGCCATTCCTGCATATATCTTTGATTCCGCTATAGAGAATGCTTCAAATTTTGATAACTTTAAAACAGCATTAAAAAAGAAGAAGGATGCTTATGTTTTATCTAGTAGTGCATCTAATTATTTCTTTAAGAGGAAAGAAATCAAAAACAGACTTGAATTATTTTATACTAGAGATGATGATGAAGAGAAGATAATGAAAAGTTTAAATGAGGTCTTGGATCTGTTTGGAGATAAAATAAATTTTACAAGGAAAATTGTTACAAATAAAGAAAAAGAAAGGTTAAAAGAAACAAGGGGAATTACTGCTTATCCTTCATTCATAATAAATAATAGAGTAAAATTTAGTGGTTATCATTCCGCAGAAACAATTAAAGATAGGTTTTGCATGTATAACAAAATTAAAGAGTGTGATACTTCTTTGTCTATTGGCATAGGTTGAAGTAAGTTGGCTATTGGCTAAAGTACTGGCTAAAGGTTACTGTCTGTTAAGATACATACGTTTGTGTCAGTTCCTCTTATCCTTGAGTCCATTGCTACTATGAAGGTGACCTTTGCCTTTTCAGCTGTTTTAACAAGGTCTCTATCAATAACACCGTCCAAAACTATTGCATAGACTCCAGAAGTTAAGCTCTTTATTGTTGTCTGAAGTTCTGATACAGGGACTTTTCCAAGTACGTTAAGCTTATCGTCAAGTATATTTGCTCCTCTTGTTCCCACTAGGTTTTCCAGCATTTCCCTAAATCTCTTCTTTTCTGTTGGAGTTGGTGTTTTCTTCTGCATATTCCTAGTTGAAAATGTTCTTGGTGGCTGTCTCTGGAAATGGGTCTGTTTTTTTTCATATAAAAGAGGTTTTTCAATTCTTTCCGTATCTTTTTCCAATTCAAGTTTTATCTGCTCTGCTGAAACCCTGCCTCTTAAACATTTGTGTATCTCTTTTTTTGTTATCTCTTCTACTTCTTTGCCAGCTGGAGCGACAGCAACATAATCTACTTCTGATGATGAGAAGAGTTCTTTTAGGATAAGTTTTCCTCCCCTATCCCCATCCACAAATGCAGTAATAACTTTTTTCTTGCTTAATTCAACTATTGTCTGAGGTACAGATGTTCCATTCATTGCTATAACATTTTTGAATCCATGCTTTAATAAATTTAGAACATCAGCTCTGCCTTCAACTATAATAATCTCATCACTTTCATCTATCGCTGGTCCTGCCGGTAGTCTATCCTTACCATATTCCTGAATTTCCATAACCCTAACAGAATAAGCTACTTCATCTGCTATTTCTTGGGAATCTGGAATTACGGTTTCCATCATTCCTTTTAAGAGTTGCTTTGCTCTTTCAATAACAAAGTTTCTCTTTGTAACTCTTACATCCTCTATTTTTTGAACCCTAATTTTTGCATTACATGGGCCTATTCTTTGAATAACCTCTAGAGCAGCTGCTACTATTGATGTTTCTGCCTTATCCAAACTGGAAGGTATGATTATTGTGCCAGTCGTCTTTCCACTTCTTGTTTCCACATTTACCTCTATCCTTCCTATTCTGCCACTTCTCTGAAGCTCTCTTAGTTCCAGGTCTGCTCCTAGCAGGCCCTCTGTCTGACCAAATATTGCACCAATTACATCTGGCCTATCTACTACACCATCTATCTCAATAGATGCGTGGATAATATACTTTGATGAAACTGGACTTATTTTTCCCATTTTATATCCCTCCATGAGTAATATAAATATAAGTTAAATATAAGTTGATTCTATTGCTAAATAGAACAAGTCTAGTTCAAAATACCAGCTTTTATTGCTTTTTAGGCTTAATGGAGTAAATCTAATGAATATTAAAACTAAACCTGTTCTATTTATCCTTATTTTTTAATTTTTAAACTATAAATATGATTGTAGCCCGCTACACTAACTCCCAAGCTCATTGCTTGCATTTAGCGTAAGCTCCATTGAGTACTCTCGTGGCGGGCTTCTTTAATCTTTATTTAATGCCTAATGTTAAGATTGATTTACTATTATTTAAAATTATGGTTTTTATAAGATTAGAAAAACTATAACAAAGAGGACAAGGAAGGTAGAAGTAACTCAATTAGTCAGAACATATAATTATTTCCTCTATAGTGCGGCTTTCAATGGGTCCGATTAGGTCGCTGATTTGATAATTAGATGGTAATGGTTCCCCAGGCTGTAGTGCTATAGCATCTACTACTCCAATTGGTTCATTATTCTTTATTATAAAGGTGTAGGAGATTGGGTTTTTCCTGCTTTGAAATTTTATCAAAATTTGTGATGGCATAAACCCATGTATGCCTTGATGAACACAGTTTTTTACCCTTCCAATTAGCCTAAGGTCAGCAGATGCGTTTATTAATGCTAACAAGCCACCAGCGTCTGCGATAGACTCTTTAACAGGCTCAATAAATTCCCAATATTCATCAACTAATCTTAAAGTTTCTTGTTCATTTCCATAACATAAAGAATCAAATAACATCTTAGCTCTTAAATCGTTTTCACTAGCATATTCTTTCGGTAAAAAATTAAATCTTAGACCAGATTCATTCAATCTTTCATAAAGTCTAGTTAGGTGACCTAGGAATTGTGCAGCATGAGCTTCCTCATGACCTTCTATGAATAGCCTAGTTTCGTATGGAAATGGCCTTGTTCCTATATCAACATAAAACAAGCCGTCTTTTAAATAAAATTCTGTATAGCCTCTATCATTACCAAAGTGTCCATCATCTACATACCTCAGTCTTGTTCTTGGATGCAATTCCATAACCACTCCGATTCTTTCTAAGGTGGTTCTACTTTCCATAATAATAAAATAAGATTGCCTCATATTTAAACTTTTCGGTTATTAACCACTATATAGTAGTTACAAAATAAATAAAGATAAAGGGTTGCAACAGAAAGCAATGTGTAAGGTATTTATTATTACCTGATGTTATAAGAAAAGAATAAACAAAATCAAGGTTGATTGTCTTTTGTTTCCTGTGTTTCTTTTGTTGCCTTTTGTGGTTTATTATCCTTTTCCTGGTTGGTTTGTTTTTCCTTTTTTCTTTCTTTTTTGTCCTCTTTTTTATCTTCTTTTTCTTTCTCTTTTTCCTTCTTTTTGGATTCTTTTGATGTGGTTTTTGTTTCTCTTTTTTTCTTTCTCTTTCTTGGCCTTTCTGTTTTTTGTTTGGGTTTAGTTTCCCAAACAGGCAGATTTAATTTTTTAAACTGATTTTTTACTTCTTCATGAGATGCTCCCTTCTTTATTTCTATCTTTTTGCCTGTTGGTTCTAGATGGAGTATGTTGCATTTCCTCCTTCTTACATTTCCATCTATGAGAACATATTTATCATTAAGAATATCTACTATGACAGCCTCTCTGCCTGCATCTCTTCCTGCTGTTTTTATGCAAATTCTTCCGATTTCTATCATGTTATCCACCTATCTCCTTTTTGCTATTCCTACTTAATTTTAAAATGGTGTTGCCAACCATTTAGGAGATTAACCTTGCTTTACTAACAAATAACTCCCTCATGCACTTAGAGCAAAGAACACCACCATAAGGTCTTTCTGGTCTTTTCTTTGTTTTTGGCATATTTCTCATTTTATATGGCCTTTCCCTTGGGACGCCCTTAAGTTTAGCCCCACATTTACCACATCTTGCAACTCTTGGTTTCCTATGTTTATAATGTACTGCTGTTCTTCCTCCAGGAGTCTTCACATAAACTCTTCTTAAAGACCTTGACCTTAATCTTGGTTCTGGCATTTTGTTTTGAGAATTTAATATACTTTAAAAAGCTTTCTTAAAAATATGCTAAACACTAAAGACAGTATAATATAGGAGGCCAACCAGCCAAGTTTTAATCCGAATATATTAATGACTTTCATCTTTTTATGGTCTATTTGTATCTGCTTTATTATGTTGTCATTTATTTTTTTTATAGGTGGTTTATATTCCTGCTTGTTTGTTATCAAAAGTTCTTTTTGGTATGTGTTGTTGTTTATCCTATATTCTAAGATATATGCCCCTTCCTCGCCTCTTAAAACCCATTTTGCGATTCCTTCTGTTATTGTTTTGTTTCTTGGACCATCTATGGTTATGCCTTGTGGAACTATTAGTTCTACTGTTCCTTGCACCCCATTTTTAAAAATAACAGTTGTAGTGAAATCTATATTTGGTCTTATTGGCTCATATGCCAAGTGACTATTCATCCAACCAAAAAGGAGAATAATAGGGATGAAGGTAAATATTGTGGACCTGAGGGAATGGGACATATACTTCATATTCGTTGCCATTGCTTTTTTTTGTACTTCCATCATTCTTTTTGGGTCTTTTTTTAATTCCCTCATTTCCTTTTGTAGTTCCTTCATCTCATCCTTTAATTCCTTCATGAGATTCTGGTCTGTGGTAAACTTATAGATTAGGGTTATTACTAAATTTATTATAAGGGCCATAATCCCGATTACTAGAACAACTGGAAACTTTAATAGCGGGTTAAAGATTGGATTAAGTATTGTCTCAAACATTCATTTATCCTCCTATGAATTTTCTAAGTACTGGATACATGTCCATCATATGTTGTCTTGCTATCTCCTCATACAACCTATAAACAATCATGACTGTAAGAAGAATTCCTGTACCTCTAGATAGAGCTCCAGTAACATCTGCCATTGCAGCTAGAAACCCTACCGTAATTGCCCCCATTACTGTCAATGGCCAGATATATCTGTTTAGCAATCTTTCAAGGACTCTCTCATCCCTTCTGAATCCTGGTATTTGTAAACCAGAAGCCATCATTTGCTTTGCTTGGCTTTTTGCATCCATGCCTGCTGTCTGAACCCAAAATATAGAGAATAAAACAGCTCCACCAATCATAAAAAGAGTATACACTAAGGTTTGTAATAACTGAGAAGATGTTAGTGAACCAGTAATTATATTATTTATAATATTAGGACTCTGTAACCAATAAACGAACCCACCAGTAAGCTGTCCAGTTGTTTCGCTGAACCTAGCAAAAAAATTAGGACCAAACCAATTCTGGAGTAATCTGCCCCATAACTGCATATTCGCCATTAATGCCGCAACCAATATAACTGGGATGTTAGATGTATAAATAAAAGAAAGTGGCCATCTTACTCCATGACCTCTTATTCTACCAAAGCTTAGAGGTATCTCAACCTTCATTGCTTGGGCATAAACTGCTATTGCAAAAACAAGTACGGTGGATATTATTGCTGTAATCTTGAGAGCTGCTGTTGTTGGGTCTCCAGCAGCAAGAGCCTGAAATAAGGAAGGTATTGCACCAACTGAGTAGGTCACTCCAGTAAGCCCTCCTGGACCAGGTAGCCAATTGAATGCCCTAACAAAAATCTGTTGTGAAACACCGGCTGCTATAAATAAGCTAATACCAGAGCCAAAGCCCCACTTGCTTACTACCTCATCCATAAACAAGATTAACAAACCACCTAAAATTAGTTGAAAAACAAGCAAAAGTTGAAGCTGAAAATACAAGGGAGTTCCTGTAAATTGTTCTGCTGGGGTTAGCCCTCCCATAAACACATATATTACTGCCTCAAATATTATAAAAAATATACTCAATAGTTTTTGAGTTCCCTGGAATGTCTTTTTTCCTTCTGGTGTAGTTAAATCAAATTTCAGTATTCCAGAGCCATTTAACAATTGTAGAACAATAGAACCTGTAACAATTGGACCTATACCTAAAGAGATTAATGAACCAAAATGAGCTGCAAGAATAATAGAAAGATACTCAAATCTCTGCAATGCGTTTTGTCCTAACCCAAACAAGGGCATTAAACCAAGAATAAAATACAAAACAAGAACTATGCCCGTCCACTTTAATTTCTCTTTAAATGAAAGTCTTTTTTGTGTTGGACCCGCAACTTCTGGTAGGTTGTTTATGATGGATTTCCATAAGGACATTTTTTAGTTTTTTATTGTTTTGTTTTTTGTTTTTATTCAGGTATTTTTAATCTTGTTGAGCTTCTCTAAGTTCTTTAGCTCCTTCTGTTGATTTTTTTAGAATAACATCACCTCCCGCCCCCTTAACCTTCTCTATTGCTCTCCTTGAAGCATAATCCACATATATTTTTAGTTTGTTTTTAACTTTTCCATTACCTAAAAGTTTTTTATAGCCTAGATTCCCAAGGTCAATCTTATAGAATTCTCCTTCTTTAACAATAAGCTTTTTTTCTAAAAATTCTTCAAGTTTCTCTTCAAGATAATCTAAATTTACTGACTTTATTTTTTCTTTATTTTTTGGTTTAAAGCCTTTTTTACCAAAATATCTTTCTTTCCAGATTAGGGTTTTTATGGAATCTGCTCTCTTTCCAGAACCAGCCATACCCCTTCCACCTCTATTTCCAGCTCCCCTGTGCTTTTTCTTTGAACCCCAGCCATGGGTATGGCTTCCTCTTTTTCGTGTAGCCTTTTTTCTTATTCTCACTACCATCTTAAATCATCCTTCTTATAAGATCATTAATTTTCTCTCCACGATATCCAAGGGCACCACCGGCCTTAAAAGATACTTTTATCCCCTTTCTACCGAATCCTTTTTCGGGAGGACTCAGTCTAAAGAAGGGTTTTATCTTCTTTCCGTCTATTAACAGGAATCTCTTATTATATTTTATCTTGCCTTTCTTATCTTCTTCCCTCCCTTTGTATTCCTCGCCTCTCTTTTCTACCAATAATTTATAAGTATCATCATCAATCTCTCCATATGTTACATAGTCTTTTACCTTGTTTATCATTCCCATAATGCTAGGGTTAGCTGGAACTACAACGCAAAAGTTTTTTCTATAAAGTCTTAACAATTTTAAAGTATCTTTTATTTCTTTTCTAAGGTTTACATCTCCTCTAACCCTTATAATAGCTAACCTAGCTTTGTTCATCTTGAGCCTCCAACCCAGGTTTTTCTGTCACAGTTGTTATACCTCCCTCAACAACTCCAAGTGGTTCAAAATATTTTTTTTGGAGTTTGAATTCCATTAAAGACCTGAGTGCATTAAAGCATGCTATGAGAAGATTTAGCTTTGTTCTACTTTGTCCTTTTGTCTTTGACCATACATCTTTTATCCCGGCTAGAGAAAGCAACTTCTTACACTCCTCCTCAACACAAAGTCCTGTACCCTTTGGTGCTGGGAAAAGTTCTATTCTGCATGATCCACACCTACCACTCACCTTAAATGGTATTGAGTGAGGCTCTTTACATCCACAGGCCCATGAACCACAACCCCTCCTTATCTTTATTATGTTAATCTTAGAATTTCTTATTGCCTTCTCTCTTGCTGGCACTGTTTCTTTGCTTTTTCCATAACCAATCCCAATATGACCATTTTTATCTCCACTAATAGCAACAGCAGAAAATCTTGGTTTATTTCCTTCACTTGTCTTCTTCTGGGTTTGCTTGAATACTCTCTTTTGTCCTCCTCCAAACTTACCTTTTGACTGACCAACAAAAAGAAGTTCCGTGGAAATATTTGGTAATAAAAAATCTATTATCTCGGATTCCATTATATTTAATCCGCTGTCTAGTATTTGGTCTATATTAGTTATCTCTCCACTCTTTACTTTTTTACCAAGAGATGTCCTTGGTTGCCATACATCCCTTTCTATAGATGAGGCTTCTTCTTTTAGTAGTTTTTCTTCCTCTTTCTCGTCTATTTCTTCTATAGCAATATCCATTTCCTTATTTTCTTCAACCATTATTTAACACCCAATATTTTGTTTTTTGTTTCTTCAAAATATTTCATAAAATTTTCTAGGACTACTTTGTTTTTCTCATAGGTTGAAAATTTATTTCCGAGCTGATTATTCTTTTTTAGAACAGAATAATAATCTGCTATATGCTTTCCCTTTATCCTTTCCTCAGTTGGCAATATTTCTGGGGAATGCGGAATATCAAGGCCAGCATCAATACATCCTTTCAGAACAGCATAGATTCTTGAGCCTTTAACAGATTTCTGAAGACCTATGTCTAAAATCGCTGATTTAATGTTCTTCTTGACTGCTTTTATACCTATTAATAACCCCACAAGATAAGCTGAAGGAAGATTACCAAGATTTAAGTTCCAGCCATACTTCATTAATTCCCTAGAGTGCGTTGATAGGATAATTTTATCCCCTTTAGGATTATATTCCACTATCTGGGCTATTATATTGTTAAGGCTCTTTCTAATAACAAGCCTTGGTTTTTTAGCTGATAAAAGCTTTAATCTCTTTTTGTAATTTGTTTTTCCTATCCTTTTTCTTCTAAATTGAACAGTGTAGGTCTTAGCTCTTTTCATTTTCTAAGAGTTCCTTGCCTTCTAGGTATATTTTTATGTGTCTTTTGCTTCTGAAAAAGCCACCTTTTGATTTTAGATATAGCTCTCTATACAACTTGGAGTCTATTACTCCTTTGTCCTTTAGGGCTTTCAAGAATAATCTTTGTGCCCTTACTCTGTTTATCCAAGCTTCTTTTTTTGGAAGTCTTGCGTTTTTTCCACCTTTTCTTGAACCTTCTCCCTTCTGCCTCCCTTTCTTCTTTTGTATTGCTCTTTTTCTTGCCCTTCCCCTTGAAACTCCTTTTTTTGGTATTTTTTTTATAGCATTTTCTTTTATAAGATTCCTAATGTCTGCTTTTGTTATTGCTTCCTTTATATCAGCCAGTCTTTCTAGATCTAATTTTATCCTTTTCTTTGAACAACCCAATATTTCAGCAGCCAATCTTTTTTGTATATCTAGTTTCATCTTTCCCTCTTAGTAAGCAGTTTGTCTTTTTCTTTCTTTTCTAATTCTTTTCTTTCTTCTTCAGAAAGCTTTTCTTCAAGCTTCCCCTTTTTCTTTTTTGGTTCTTCTTTTTTCTTCGCTTCTTTCTTTTCTTTTTTCCTTTCCTTTCTCTTTTTTAGTTCATCTTCTTTTTTCTTAATATAATCGTCAATAGAGATATTAAAAACAGATATTCCCTTCTCTTTAGCTTTTTTCAACAGAGGTAATTTCTTTCTTAGACCAACGCCCTTTGCTATTATAATTCCTTCATTTTTTATATCAACACTTTCCAGCTCTTTTCCATTTTTTATGATTCTAACCTTAAGTCCATCTCTACTTAATCCCCTCACAGCTTTAGGACTACAATAGCCCACAGAAACGGGTTTTATGTGGCCCCTCTTTTTTAACCTTGCTTTATTGTGAAGCCCCCTAGGCCTTACCCATTTTTTCTCTAGCCTTTTTTTATGAACATCATGTCTAACAAATTTTGGTTTTTTCTTTTTTAATTTATTTCTGAGTTCTAATAATTGTTTCAAATCTTTCATTTTAATAATTCCTTACCTGCCTTGGATATTATATAAATGCCATCTTGGAATATCCTTGTATCATAACCTGGCCTCCTTGTTAGTGCCTCTATGGAAGCTGCAAAGTTTCCTGCTTTCTCTTTATCAACTGATTCTACTATAATCTGGTCTCCATCTAGCTTAACATTAACACCCTCTTTTATCTTCAAGACCCTTGGTTTTCTCTCTCCAAAAAAATTTTTTACTATTAACTCGTCCTTTGATATTGAAACATTCATTGGAAAGTGACTTGAACATATCTTTAAGATATATGTATATCCATTCTCTACACCTATAAACATATTCCTTATGTGTGCTTTGAATGTGTTCACTCGTTTTTCCATCTTCTTTGATTTTTTCTTTGCAACAATCAAGATTTTTTTGTCTTGTTTCTTTATTTCGATTAATGGGTCAAAAAAGTTTCTTGTGGCTTCTCCTTTTTTACCTTTGACCTTTAATATAGCATTATCTATTTCAACCGAGATATTATCTGGTACTTCAATTTCTGCGATGGTTTTCTTTTTCTCCTTTTCTTTAGCCATTTTTATTGAGTATTATTGAGCAGAGTTTTTATTTAATAGCAATAAGCTATAAGGACGCCGCCAAGCCCTTTTTTCTTTGCTTCTGTGTGAGTCATAAGTCCGCTTGGTGTAGAAACAATTAGGATACCAATATCCTTTGCAGGGAGATATCTCTTCTCAAACTTTTCATATTCTTCTTTTTTAACACTATATCTTGGTCTTATAACACCGCATTTATTTATATTACCAAGTAGATTTACCCTTAGCAGATCTCCTTTTGAGGCCTTTATTTCATTTATACTCCCAATATACCCATTTTGGTTTATTATCTCAAGGACATTCTTGATTAATTTAGAAGAGATTCTAATCAAACAATCTGGTTTTCCTAGTTTTTCATTGTTCAGTATTGAAGACAGTGCGTTTGCTAATGGGTCATTTAACATTTTACCACCTAACTATACTTCTTAAAGCCTAACTGTGTGGCAATCTCTCTGAAACATCTCCTACAGAGATGAAGTCCATATTTTTGTATGTGTCCTCTAGGATTCCCACACCTCCTACAACCCTTTGTCTTTGGTCCAAATTTCCTTTTCTTGGGTGCATTATGTTTTAAAAACCTCTTTAATTTGGTTGGTTTTGCTTTCAGTTGCTTGAAGAATTTTCTATAATCGCTATATGTCATTTTATCCCTCACCTATTTCCACATTGAATCTCTTTTTGATAAACTCCATTGCCTCTTTTTTTGTTATTTGGTGTCTTTTTGGTATTTTTCTCTTCATTATAGCTCTCCTTTTTATTCTAAACCCCGGCCTTTCTAGGGTTATACATGCTTCAAGGCCCATAATTCCTATTTTTGGGTCATATTTAACACCTGGGATATCTATATATTCATGAATCCCAAATGAGATATTCCCACCTTCGTTAAATTGACTCTCTTTTAGCTTATTGTTTTTAGCATCTAATAATTTGGGTATAAGCTGTTCTGCTTTTTTTCCCCTTAATGTCAATTTACAGCCTATAGGCAATCCTGGCCTTAACCCCCATGTAGGTATTCTCTTCTTCGCAAATGTTTTTACAGGGGTTATGCCTGTGATGTTTTTTAGGAGTGCCATACTTTTCTCTAGTTTAGCTTGGTCTTTACCTGCTCCTATGTTCAGGGTTAGCTTCTCAATTCTTATTTCTCTCATTGGGTTCATTTTACCTTTTTGTTAGTTATTGATATAGCTGGTTTTGCTTTCCCTAAAACAAAAACATATTTCTTTAATGTTTCAATTAGTTCTCCATTATCTGACTTGTACACAATCTTATTGCCAGATATATCTTCAACTGTTCCGGTTGAACCAGAATGTTTTCCACCTATTAGATATATGAAACAACCTTTTTCAAGTTTTATATAATCCTTTATCTCCTGCTTGGGTATGGTTATTAAAATAGTATCTCCAATCTTGTATTTATCGTCCTCAACTAGGATATTTCTTCCATCATAAAGATTTAATTGTGTTTTGCCTTTTACCTTTGATTTGTTTATTATCTTGCAAGGTTTTAAGTTGGATTCCTTACTGCTTATGTTGATAACAGATAACTTTCCTTTCTTGTCCAATATTATCCTAAAGAACTGTTTTGCTTCTTTTACTTCAATTGTATCCATAAATCCTACTGGGAACTTTGGATCTGTTCTTCTTATTCCATCAACCAAGATGTTTCTTTTATTTAAGATAAACCTTACTTCTTTTGTGGTTTTTCCAATTTTGAGTATATCTCTCAATAAAGATTTTAAGCTTAAAGATAGCCTGAGAGGGTGTGGGCCAGGAGAAGGCCTAGTTATAAATTTTATTCCTCCTCTCTTTATTTTCCATGACTTTGGCATAGCCAATCTTTTAAGGTGTTTTTTGACCATTTTCATCTCTTGGTTTTGTTTGTTTTGTTTGTTGTTCGGGTAAGTATCTTCTGCCTTATTTTATCATCCAAATTAAGTTCTATAATCATTAAATTTGATGGATCAAGCGGTTGTCTTGTTTTTGTGCCATCTTTTTTTGTAATTTCTACGCCCTGGACATATACCCTAGACTTCTTTAAATCAATCTCTTCTACCGAACCGGTATGGTTCTTAAATTTTCCTCTCAAAATTTTTACCTTATCCCCTTTATGCAAACCTATGCTTCTTTTATTATGCTTCTTCCTTAATTCTTTTGAGAGATGACAATGTATAAATTTTTGTTTTATATGGAGTGGAGCATTATATCTGTATTTCCTCTGTTTTCTTGGTTGTTTGCTGCTTTTCCATGAAATTGAAAATTTCTTTTTCATACTATTATCCTCGCAACTTTTGCTATACCTGGCCATCTATCTGCAGCCTCTTTTGCAATTGGACCTTTGAATATGGTGCCTTTTGGATTTCCTTTATCGTCCTTTAAAACAACAGCAGCGTTATCTTCAAACTTTATCCTTGTCCCGTCAGGCCTTCTATATTCTTTCTTTTGTCTTACTATAACAGCATACACTTTTTGCTTTCTCATATCTGGTCTTCCCCTGACAACAGAGGCAAGTATAAGGTCTCCAACACCGGCAGCGGGGTATCTTCCTTTTACTGTTTTGTTTTTTATAACGCTAAATAGCTTGATTACTTTGGCTCCTGAATTATCACATGTCTGTATCCTACACCCAATCGGAATAGCCTTTGTTATCCGAGCCTTAAGTGCTTGCATTCTTTTCCTCCTCTTTCGGTTTTCCTTTATCTTCCTCTCCTTCAATCTTTTTCTCTTTCTTTACTTTCTTTTTGGCTTCTTCTCTTAGTTCCATCTTTTCTTTGAACCCCTTTTCTTTACCAATTACCTCAATAACAACAAAATTTTTTGTCTTACTTAATGGCCTACATTCTGATATTTTTACAATATCGCCCTCCTTAGCGTTTATACATTCTGGATTATGTGCCTTTATCCTGCTTCTTCTTTTTTCATATCTTTCGTACTTTGGAATGTAGTATTGTCTAATCCTCTCCACCGTAACTGTTTTTTGCATTCTTGCTGTTATAACTGTACCAGTAAAAATCCTGCCTCTAAGCCTTAGGCTACCATGAAAGGGGCATTTCCCATCAGTACATTTCTTACTAGGTGGATTTACTTCTATACCTATGTTTTTTGGTTTTTTCTTAGTTCCCATTTTTATCCTTGGAATTCTTTACCTAACTTCTATGGTCTCCGGTGCGAAACCCATCTCAATCAATATGTCTTTAACTTTCTGCTTATGGTCTCCCTGAAGTTCTATCCTTCCTTCTTTTGCTGTTCCTCCACATGCAAATTTGCTTTTTAGCTTACTAGCCAAATCTTTTAATTTTATTTCCTTGTCATTAATGCCTTCAACTATTGTGCTTACTTTATTGAATTTCTTTTTCTCTGTTCTTATAACAATCTTTTGACTTTCTTTCGCTATTGTTTCGCACACGCACAATTCTTTTGGCAAACCACATTTAGTGCAGATTTCACTCATGCTTTTTACCAACCTCCTTATTATCTAGGACATATAAAATCCTAGCTATGCTTTTTTTTATTTCCCTAACTTTACCAGGGTTTTTTGGTGTTGTTCTGGTAGCTATTTGAGCATTAGCTTTCATTAATTCTAATCTTAATTCTCTAAGTTTTGCTTTAAGGTCTTCTATGCTCATTGAAGCCAACTCTTTTGCTCTCATTCTTTATTCTCTTTTTTATTTTGTTTTGTTTTCTTTGTGTCTTTTTTAGCTTCTTTTGATTTTTCTTTTTCTTTATTATTAGTTTTTGCCTCTTCTTTTTTTTCTTCTTTTTTAGGTTCTTTTTCTTCCTCTGTCTTTTCTTCCACTACACTAATATCATCCGGAAGTTTCACATCTGGAGGCATCACTAAAACTTTGACACCTATGACACCAGTCTTTAATTTAGCAACTGCATATGCTACATCTACATTTACTAATGCTGGGTCTCCACACTTTTTTATATAGCCTGAATAGAATCTCCAACTTTTTGCCCTACTACTTGGTACTTTGCCACTTATCACTATTTCTATACCCCTAGCTCCTGATTCCATAGCATCACTCATTATTTTATGTCCAATTCCTTTGAATTTTGTTGTTCCAAATTTCTCAAGGGAATCAACAATTCTTTCTGCTAGTATGTTAGCATTAAGGTTTACATTCTCCACTTCATTTATTTCAATTTGGGGATTTTCCAGTTTAAATTCATCTTTCAATGTCTTTGTCAGTTGTCTAATATTCTGGCCTTTTCTTCCTACTACTAGCCCAGGTCTTGAGGAATACACTATAATCTTCTCTCCCAGCGGCGTTCTTTGCATTTTTATATGGCTCAAGCCAACATTCTTGAGATTATCTCTAACAAACTCCAATATTTCAAATTCCTTAATTTTTTGATTTACAAATTTTCTTTCAATCATTTTTAGCTTTCTTTTCTTCTTTACTACTCTTTTCCTCCACAATGATTTCTATGTGGGTTCTTTTCATTCTTCTTCCTCTCTTTCTTCCATAGTGCCATGGTCTGCTTGCTTTGTGGGCACAGATATGAACTATCTCAAGATTGCTTGTGTTCAGGCCTTTAAACTGAGCATTTGCTTCAACAGATTCAATTAGCTTTAATACTTCCTTTGAGGCTTTTTTGGGATATCTACCTGGGCCAACCTCTTTTTTATGACTTAAATCTCTTTTATATCTTCTGAATGGAATCGCTCTTTTTAGTTCAATCACTTCTTGCAAAATTTTTTTTGCATCACTGAGATTTTTGTGTCTAATGAAACTGCATATCTCAACAGCAAATTTGGTGGATATAGGTAATGCTCTTCCAACTACCTTTGCCATATTTTCTTTTTTGTATTTTACATTATAGTTTGAGGCGTATGAATATCTCATTTTATTTCACTGATAAAGCAGCTGAGCTTCTTGTTGCTCCAATGCCTGGTGCTGAGTGTTCAACTTTCTTTCTTGTTAAAGCAAATTCTCCAAGATAGTGGCCTATCATTTCATTCTGTATAACTACTGGAATAAACTCCTTACCATTATGCACCCTAATTGTTTTTCCAACCATTTCTGGCAATATAATCATGTCCCTACAATGCGTCTTTACATCATTCTTATTTTCTTTAATTTGTTTTAACAATTTCTTCTGTTGTTCTGTAAGTCCTCTTTTGAGGCTCCTTCTTTGTCTGGATGGAAGGAGTAGTATAAACTCACTTAAGCTCAACTTCTTTAACTCATCCAATGTTTTTCCCCTGTATGTAAACTCCTTTTTTGCCATTTTACTTTGCCTTTTTCCTTCCTGTTCTCTTTGGTGCTATCTTTCCAACCTTTCTACCAGGTGGAGCATTTCTTGGTGATTGGGTAGGCCTACCTTTATTTGATGAGCTTGAACCTCCAAATGGATGGTCAACAGCATTCATTGATGTTCCAGATGTTATAGGCCAATATTTGTTTTTTGCTTTCATTGCATAGTACTTGAAACCTGCTTTCAAGAATGGCTTTTCTGTCCTACCAGAGCCAGCTATTATTCCTATCGTAGCTCTGCATTCTGGTTTAAAAGCTCTTTCTTTTTTTGATGGTAGTAAGACTATTACTCTATCTTTAAACTTTGATACAACCTTTGCATAGCCACCACTAGATTTAACAAATTTCCCACCATCCCCAGGATTAGACTCAATATTAAAGATTGGGGTTCCCTCAGGGATGTTTTTTAGTGGCAGAATATTCCCTATTTTTATTGGTATTTGTTCTCCTGTTAGAATTGTTTCTCCAACCCTTACTCCCTCTGGTGCCTGGATAATAATTTGTTCACCATTCTCGTATTTTATTTGCATTAATGGACTGTTATGTCCTGGACAATCAATTATACCTTCTATTACTCCATGCAAGGTCTTGGTTGTATAGCTAGGATAATTAGCTTTACCCTTGTATCTAAAGCTAGGTGCCCTAAAGGTTGGGCTTCCTTTTCCTCGTTTTTGTTGAGTTAGACTTTTTCCCATTTTATTTTTACATGATTCCTAACTGTGTTGCAATATCTATGGCCGGTGTTTCATCTGAAAATTTCACATATGCTCTTTTTTTTCCATCAGGACCTATTAAGGTGTTTACCTTCTCTACCTTTGCTTTGAACATCTTTTCTATTGCTTGCTTTATCTCTTTTTTGTTTGCCTTGTTATCTACTACAAATAAGAGCTTATTTTCTTTCTCCATAAGTCTTATTGCCTTTTCCTTGGATAAAGGGTATTTTATAATATTAAATTCGTCCATTTTTATGTGAATAACCTTTCTTTTTCCAGTATTTCTACTGCTGGTTTTGTCCATAATGTCAATCTTCCTGGGATACACCCAGGTGCAAGTAATTCAGCATTGACATTCCTTACTTCACAAACATCAATTCCTGGAATGTTTGAAGCGGAGTTAAGAAGCTTACACTCCTTTGAAACAACTATAAGCGGTCCTTTCTTTTTTCTGTATTTTCTGCCTCTTGACTTTCCTTTTCCTGCCCTAACCTTTCTTTTGTTTACCCGATTCAGTTCTTCTTTTAGTCCAAGGTTAAGTAAAGCTTCCTTTACCTTCCTTGTTTTGTCCAACTCTTCTATCTTACCATCAACAATAAAAGGATAATCTTCTGGCAACTTATGACCTCTTCTTTCAACCAATTCTTTGTTTATTGTTGCTGATATAGCACTTCTTATTGCTTTCTTCCTCTCTTTTTTGTTAATCTTTTGCCACCAGATTTTCTCTGATTTCGGGGGATGTGCTCGCCTACCCTTTACGGTACCAGGGGCAAAGGCTGCTTGCCAAATCATCCTTCTCCCTCTTCTTGCAAGGATTTTTCTAGGAACTCTAGATATGCCATAGCCATAACATCCCCTATAATCTCTTCTCCTTTTTGAAATCCTCACAGAAGCTCTCTTCCCGGCTTCTGGTGACGCACCATATGGGTTTCTTCTATGACTTTGAATAGCTAAAACAGCTCTTTTTATGATGTCTTCTCTTACCTCTTCCTGAAACTGCTCAGGTAACTTTAATTTTCCTTTTTCTTTTTTTTCTATGCTTAGTATTGGTAGTTCCATTTTAGAGGTTTAGGCTTTTTATCACAGGTGGTTCACTTGGTATTTTCTTGTTTGGCCTTATTGGAAAATTGAATCTTATTAACCTTTTTCTTGGTCCTGGAATGCTCCCTTTCAAGAGAACGCAAGGATTCTTTACCAAGCCATATTTTATAAACCCGCCTTTTGGGTTCTCTAGCTTTTCATCAATCTTTATCAACCATTTGTTATACTCTGTTCTTTGGAAATAGCCTGTTTGACCAGCATGAGCAACTCGCCACATGATATTTATCTGGCCACACCATGGGCCTAAGCTTCCTGGATTTCTTCTGTTTTTTTCTGACTTATGGCTTTTTAGACTTATGCCGAATCTTTTTACTGGACCTTGAATGCCCTTTCCCTTTGTAACAGCATGAATATCTACCTGTTGACCTTCTTTGAATATGTCTTTAACATTAATTTCTTTTCCTAGAATCTCTTTTGCATATTTTAGTTTCTCTTCTTTTTTTCCTCCGATAGCCACTTCAAAAAGCTCTGGCTTTTTCTTTCCTATGCTCGTGAGCTTTGGTTGGGTTTGTACGATTAGGGTGATATCATCAAAGTCTTTTATATCTTCTATTTTGGTTTTCTTCTTTCTTGGCAAGATAATCTTTCTCTCAAGCTCTTTGTCAAGGTTATCAGCAAAGACATCAGAAACAGCTTTCAAGCCATCAGGAGTTTTTTTGTAAAACCGGATAGAAACAGCCTTTAGTGGAGGACACTCAAGGATTGTTATCGGACAAAAGATTGTTTCTCCTTTTGTCATTGAATGCTTTCTGTTGTCTGTAATCATTGCATGTGTCATCCCTACCTTATAGCCAGCAAAACCAAGCAGCTTAGGTTCACTCAGATTAGCCCAAGACCTAACTCTAGCTATTTCCTTTTTAGCTCTTTTTCTAGGATAAAACTGCAAACTCCCAAATCTCGGTCTTCTTGTTTTTGGCATTTTTTATTTGTTGCTTGTATCACCTCATTTGTTTAATGGTTTGTCTTATTGAATCCAGATTAATCAAAAACAAAAGCCTTTTATTGAAAGCCTTTTTAGAAGAGTCAGTATCTGTGTACTGAAAAGGCATTCTTTTCAGGCTTTTTTGTTCCAAGGTGATAGTTGGAAGAGAACTAGAGTGAATGATTATCTATTTATAAAGCTTACTATAGTTGGGCAGGTACTGTCAAGTTAAGCAAGGCAAACATCCTAGACTTAACAGATACTGATTAATATAAAGATTATTTTTTCAAATATCGTGTTTTAGCCCTGCTATAGTTCACTGGATTCTTTATCTTTTTACATAGATTATCTGGAAAGCAGACCCTGAAGTCCCTATAATAGAGTGGATTATTGCAGTTGGGGGGCAATATCTTTTTTGATTTTTGTTTGTGATATCTTATCTGGCCCTTTATAAGGACATCCCTCAGTGGCTCCTTGTTTCTTTTATTCCATTTTTCTAGGAATGGTTCAATTTGGTCATAGCTCCAACCAACAGATGTAAGGAAGTTTACTAGTATAAATAAGGACCTTTTCCTCCCATCCTCTAACCCAGCTAATATTTTCTTTATGCATGGAGGAAAGAATTTTTCTGGTATTGCTTCAGGAGGAATATCATAAGTGTTATCTTCTGTTTTTCTCTCTTCTTGCTTGAGATAGAAATCAAAAGCTTGAATAAGTAATTCCCTTGCCTCATTGTCTTTTGATTTTCTTTTGTCAAGAAAAACAAATTTTGATACTTTCACATTTTTTGGTATTGCAATTTCCTTTACAAAACTTAGGGCTCTATTTGGATTTATTGGTACAGAAACTAGGCCTGTTTTTTCATTAAAGGAATAAGGCATTCTATAAAGATGTCTTGAGGATATTAGGATTGTGTCTATACCTACAAATGAGAAGGGGTCAAACTTACCATCTTGGACTATCTCCTCAAATTTTTTTCCTGTCTGTTTTTTGATTTCTGTTATACTGTAATTCTTTAACAATTCTGAACTTAGCCTTTCTTTTATCCTTTCTTTTAGATAGAAGGCTATTGCCCTCGCTCCATCCGGAAACCAAAGCCTCGTTTCCTTCTTATGAATTGTTTTTGGAAATGACTCAAACGGAATACCGATATGAAAGCCAGTACCACCAGAGAATTTACATGAAACAGAGTTAATCCCATAGCTTCTTATAGCCCTTACTAATAAGTGAGTCGTAATCTTGGAGTAATCAAGAACTTTACAATCTATATCGAGTACTAGGTCCCAACCAATTCTTAGGTTTTCTAGGTCTTTTCTTTTCATCATAGGGCTCAGCTGTAGTGGATTCTTCCAAAGTTCCTCAGAAGCATGAAAACTTGTTGCTCCCTTTTTTGCTAATTCAAGAATATCCTTAGGATAGGCTAGGATATCTGGTCTCTTCCCAAATCCCTTATCTCCAAATTTTATTGCTATCTCTCTATTCTTAGCGTTCTCTATTATCTCTCGTTGTATATCTTCCCTTTTATAGTGATTAAGAAGTATTGATTTAGTCAACATAAATCAAGAAAAATTTAAGTAGTTTAAATTATTTTCTTTTTGCTAATCCTGTAGCCAATGATTTAGAAGGAGGTAGTAATAGGGAGAGGACACTTATGATATGTAAATCGACAGTAATAGAATTAATGGAAATCATAAATAAGATTAGAGAATCTAATAAAATAGTTATTGTAGAAGGAAGAGAAGACAAGATAGCACTAAAGAAATTAGGTATATCAAATATTATTCAATTGAACAAAAACCCTATGTATGTGGTTGTTGAAGAGTGCATTAGTAGAGGGGAGGATGTTATTATTCTTACCGACCTTGACAAGAAAGGAAAAGAACTCTATGGAAAACTAAATCATGATTTACAGCGTTTTGGAGTTAAGGTTGATAATAGGCTAAGAGAGTTTCTTTTTAGGAATACAAAATTAAGACAGATTGAGGGACTAAGTAATTATATTGATAGAAGATTAAAGTTTAACGCTATTTAATAAAATATTTAAATAAAAGTGATTTATTTTATGGCAAAATGGCTATGCTAAACCAGATAAAAACGGTAATATTATTAGGGCTACTAACAGGGATATTATTAGGTATAGGTTCTCTCTGGGGAAGTTATGGATTGACTATTGCTTTGGCCTTTTCAATAATCATGAACTTTGGGGCGTATTGGTTTAGTGATAAAATAGCCTTGGCAATGTATAGGGCAAAACCAGTTACAGAAAAAGAAGAACCAAAGTTATATAGGATAATAAGAGAAGTATCACAGAAAGCGAAGATTCCTATGCCAAGAGTTTATGTTATTCCAGCAAGTTTTGCAAACGCCTTTGCTACTGGAAGAAGCCCAAAAAACTCTGCAATTGCTGTAACAAGAGGTATATTAGAATTATTAAATGAAGAAGAGCTAAAGGGCGTTATTGCTCATGAGATTTCCCACATAAAAAACAGAGACACATTGATTCAGAGTGTTGCAGCAATGATAGCAGGGGTAATATCCTATATAGCATTTGTTGCTAGATGGGGAGCAGTATTTTGGGGAGCGAGGGATAGAGAGGGAAATGGAGCATACATATTAGAACTCTTGTTCTTGGTTATATTGGCTCCACTATTAGCAACAATTATAAGACTAGCCATATCAAGAAGCAGAGAATTCCTAGCAGACGAATCTGGAGCAAGAATTTTGCATAGTGGTTATGGACTAGCGAGTGCGTTAGAGAAATTGGAAAGAGCAACACAAAGAATAGCTTTAAGACCTAATATGCAAACAGGAGCAACAGCACATTTGTTTATAACAAACCCATTTAAAGGTAGGGCTATATTAAATCTATTCATGACTCATCCACCAACAGAAGTTAGGGTAAAAAGACTAAGAAGCATGAGGTTCTAGAACATTGTTTATTGTATCAATGATTGCTTCGGCAATCTCTCTCTCAGGTGTAGTTAGAGTAGCAAGATGACTATTTGCAGCTTCCTCATGCAGTCTCCATTTTCTTGCTGAATTGGCTAATGCAACAACATACTCTTCAAACAGACTATATTCGACCTCAAGTAGTCGGGTAAGTCTGCTGCTAATAGTCCTAATAGTACTCCAATATTCAGCCTGGGAGGGATTGTATAAATTTATTCTTTCAAGAGAAGAAATTAAAAATTCTGCAATCTGTTCTGCTTCTTTACCACATATTTGTGCATAAGCGTTCCTGATTCTCTTTTCTAGGCTAGAAATGTCTGGATGAGGATATCTATCCACTCTTACAAAAATACCAAGTTCCCCACCCAAAACACGGGGGTCATACCCAGTAAGTACCAACATTCGCTCTATTTTTTATAAGAATATTTTAGAATATAAAAATGTTTGGATATAGAAATAATAATCATACTTTATATTCGGAATCTGTTACTTCTTTAATTTTGCTTGCTTTTTTTGGTCCAATTTTCTCAACATCCTGTAGCTCTTTCTCTGGAGCATTTATTATGTTCTTGACTGATTTGAACTTTCTTAGTAAAGCCCTAGATAATGTTGTATTTATGCCTGGCAAGGATGATATTATATATTCTTGCCATTCCTTTAATCCCATATCTTTTTTTTCACATCTTATGTTAAAGTTGTTATTTTCATTTTGTTCTCTTTTGGCTATTATTTTCATCAAAGTGGCTGTTTCTTTTGAATTTTTAGTGAATAGTATTGGCACTCCATAGCTAACTGTAATGGTCGCTAACATGCCTACTATAGAATTAGGATGAACATTTCTAACAGAATATAGGTCTTGTTCTCCCTCTACAATTATAAGTGGCCTCTCAAAATTTTCTTTCAGGGATTTCAATTGGGTTAGCAACCTACCATCTATTAGGCTATTTACAAAGTCCTCAGTTTTTTTCAGCTCTACGCCAACCCGTGAACTTAAGAGATAATCTGCGTTTTCAATTTTCTCTAGCCTAATGGATGCTCCAATATTAAGTAGCTCCTTTACAACGCCTGAACCTTTTTCTCTATAGTCAATGATAACCTTAAATTTATCTTCCTCTTTTTGGTACCTATCCAATGTTGGTTGAGAGATTTGTTTGTTTAGTGAATTAAATCCTAATTTCTTTTTTAGTTTATATAAGGCTTTGTACATTCTTTTTTCTTTTTGATAGGCAGACCACCTATAGCCTATATCCCTTGTTTCTAGAGCCATTAATACTATTACTCTACCAGCCTCGTGTCTTCCTGTGCGTCCCTTTCTTTGTATTGTCCTAATGGCACTAGGTATTGGCTCATAGAATATAACTAGGTTGACTTGAGGCACATCTAATCCTTCTTCACCAACTGATGTAGCAACTAATACATTAAATTCTCCTTTTCTAAATTTATCAAGAATTTGTTTCTGTTCCTTTTGGCTTAGTCCGGTTTCTTGTTTTTTTGCTTGCCCAACAAAAATCTGTGCATTAACACCATCTATAGTATTTAATTTTTGTACAATCTCTATTGCATTATCTCTATATTGATTAAAGACTATGATTTTTGTGTCTCTATTCTTTTTAATTTCTTTATTGACTATGTTTACTAATTCAATCAATTTTGGGTGCTGTATATTTTCAGAAAATAACTTTTCTGTTTTGATTAATGCATTTCTATAATTAATATCTTTAACTAGATTTTTTATGGCCTTTGTTTTATTACTTATTGCATCTTTTTGTAGTTTTTTAAGATACTTATGCAATGCTGTTATTCCTTGGGTCTCTAAGAGCTCAACAGCATGCTGTATTTTCATTATTTCTGCTAGCACAGATATAGAGTTCCATAAAACAAAATTTCTTTCTCCTGCTGCTGCCTTTCCCCTAAGTTCTGCTTGCAGTTTTAGTAAATCTGTTTTGTTCACATATTTAAAATCAGCCTCTTTTCTATGCAGGATACCCCATTTCTTCAGTTTTTCCATTCTTTCTCTCAGAAAGTTATTAAGATAGTTCTGTATCTCTTTAAAACTAGGTGGCAGTTTAACCTTAATCCAATCAACTTTTATTTCATGGATATAAGGCCTAACATCTGAGTCTTTGTCTGTTCTTACCTCTATCTTTTCAATATGAAGATTCTTGCAAACCTCTTCTATCTTTTGAATATCCGAACCGGGAGATGCTGTTAATGCTAGTATTCTTGGATGTCTTGCTTTTTTGATGTATTGCTCAGCTATCCAAACATAGGCATAGTCACCTACTGCTCTATGTGCCTCATCAATGCCCAACAAGGACACTTCTTCAAGAGTTATCCTATTTGACATAATATCATTCTCCAAGCCCTGAGGTGTTGAAAATACTATTTTTGCTGTTTTCCATAGTTTCTCTCGTTTCTCTGGTCTTATTAATCCTGTAAATACGGCCATCTTGTCCTCTTCTATTTCAAAGTGTTTTTTAAAAACATCAAAGTATTGGTCTATTAATGGTTTTGTTGGCCCTAGAAGGAGTATCTTTGAGTTAGGATAAAGCTTTAATCTATGAGCAGCTAACATCAAAAAGATATTTGTTTTTCCCATTCCAGTCGGCAGTACAACTAGTGTATTATTCTTTGTGGCTGTGTGAAATATTGTTTCTTGGTATAGCCTAGGTGTAAAGTTCTTTATCATCTCTTTGGAGAAAGTAAGGTTGTCTGATTTATATATTTTGTTAATTGATTAACAACAATTTTTTAAAAGTTATGAGGAATAGATTTCTTTAAGAGTGGTTCCTTAGATTTAGATTACTTTTAATAATCATGCCCTGGGGCTAGTATCTTGTAATTTATACCTCTCAATTTTTCTAGGCTTTCTTCCATTTTTACTGGGTCAGAAAAAGGAAAATCAATTCTACCAAATCCATTAAAGAATAGCGTATCTCCACTAAATAATATTTTTTCTTTCTCATAAAAAAGACAAACGCTGCCTTTGGTATGTCCTGGTGTTTTTATTACCTTGATGCCATTGAAATCTCTTAGGATATTCAATCTTATATTGAACCTCTTGGCTAGGATTGGGTCCCCTATTGCATAAAGCTTGTTTTTCTTTAGCAAAGCTATTTCTTCTTCAGACGCATAGAATTTTGCTTTCGGAAACAAATCAAAGTTTCCAATATGGTCATAATGTAAGTGAGTAAATATAACCTTATTTATTTTACCTAGCTCTATCTTTTTGCTTAACTCTCCTTCAACAATAACCTTATATTGCTTTGGTCCTGTGTCTATGATTATCTTTTCTTTTAAATCAAGAAAATAAACATTACTATCAACGCTTATTTTCCAAACCCTCGGTGCTATTTTCTTCATTTTAGAATCAGTATCTTATGTCTTTTATTATATTTTTCTCATGAAGTTGGTAACTTATTATTGTTCCTATTATGAAAAGAACAGAGATTACTAACCAATTCCCATATCTAGTTCCTATGAGATAGCCTATTAAAAAACCTAAAACCATTAGAAAGTAGGGGAATATCATCTTGTTTTTTCTTTCGTAAAATAGCCTTCCAGCCATCATTCCAGCAGCAAAGATGATTATATAACTTAAGAAAGCTGATGGAGCACCTAACGAAAACAAAAATCCAATTATTAATAAGACAAATGCTATTATTTCTGCCCAGTTTTTGAAAAAAGTTATTGTCATTTTTTTGGACCCCAACCTTTCGGGAATGGACCTCTCCAATATTTATGCTCAAAGAATATATAATATAGTAACCAACAGATAATTCCTATTATTATTGCTAGAACTATTGCGAACAGAACATTTATGTCTAGGATTAGGAGAATTCCAGCAGGGATTATTGTACAAAAGACAAAAGAGTACACCATCCTTGAGCCAAAAAATAATCTGCTTCCTGTCATCGGAGGTATTGGCAATATGTCATATATGGCAAGGATTATAGAAAACAAGATTAGCTTACTTATTAGGGGATTTGAGATATAGTTGTTTATTATCTTAAAGATGGCTCCTAGACAGATAAGTGATATTGGACCTGCTGAAGCAATTAGGCCATGAACATAATAACTTAGCCCGTATCTAAAAAAACCTAGACGATGTCCTGCCAGATGATGCAACATTATTCCACCTGGAAGCAAAACCCAGATAACACCTCTGGAAACAAATGCAAATAGCAACCCAATTAGTAAACCAAATGTCCACATCTTATATTCTACCCTGTAACCAACACTTAGACCGACTATTCTTTGAGCAGATGTAAAAACAATCAATACCAAAGCAACCACTAGTATTGAGTTAAACCAATTGAATAATCCAACTGCAGGATCAAATGTTCTACCTTTTCCCCATTCCCTAAACGAGATTATAAATGACAAGACTAAGATAGTTATGACAAAGCCTTTAAGTTCTGAAGGTGTGAACTTATAATATCTTCTTATTTTATCTATTAAATCTACAAGGCGACCCATTTTTAAGTAATATTTCTTGATTAGTATATAAATATTTTTTCATATTCTAAGTGTTTTATTGGGCTAGGCTTTTTCTGGTTTAACAGAAAAAGAGTATTCTATCCCAAAAGAGTGCATCTTTGACTTTATTATTTTTATTATATCTTCCTCATGCCCAGCTCCAACTATTGCTAAAATCTTTTTTTCCTTATTTTTTTCCATTAGTTCCTTTAATCTTTCTGCCATAATTTCGTTTCTTTCTTTTACCAGTATAGTGTAAATATTAGGATACCTTTCTTTAACCTCTTTTATCATTTTCTTGACTATGCTCTTCTTTGGAACCTTCGTCAAATCAAATTCTATTTTTCTCTTTTTAGAGAAGATGCCTCCTAAGATATCAATAATAAAATTCCATTTTTCCTTTAAGCTTATTCTCTTTGAAAGCTTTCTCAGAGTAACCTCGATATCCTGGTCTATTAGCGCTATTCTTATTTTATTTCTTCTTGCTAGTCTTATAGCTGTTTTCATTTCTGAGCCGGGTTTTACTCCAACATACTCTCCTAGTTTTTTTTCTACCCATGCTCCAAGTAAAGAAAAGAGATAGCCTTTGAGTCCTACCCTGAATATGTTTCCATAAGTTTTTTTCCTCTTGCTTAGTAAGGCTCTAAGCCTCTTTTCATCTAATTCCAAGGCTATGATATCCGGTTTTTCATTTATGATTGTTTCTTTTACTTCATCTAGGCTTTGTTTTGCTATGTGTGATGTTCCTATTATAGTCAGGTTCAGGTATTTCATACCTAAAGAAAAAAATCGCTAACTTTATATATTTTAACATTTTTATTCCTTAACATCAAGGGAAAAGTGGAGGGATATAACATGCTAAAGATGAAAAGGATTAGTGAGACATATGATATGAAGGTATTTACTGATACAGGAGATTACTTTGGAGATGTAGAGGAGAGCATACTGACTTCTAATAAGATATTTGGCTGGAGGGTGAGGGCAACAAAAAACTCATTTTTAAATAAAGTACTAGGTAATGCAAAAGGTGTTATAGTCCCTCATCAACTAGTAAAGGCGATAGGGGATATAATGATAATCAGCAAAGCAGCTGTTCCAGCATATGACAAGGGAGAAGAAGAGAAGTAATAGAGCTATCTCTGTAGGTATATTGGCCTATGTACCCAATCTAACTCCTGCATTCTTTGGTTACCAGGCAAAAAGAAAGAATCCCAGAGCCCATGGGTTCTTGTTTTTACAAATGTAGACATAAATATTTCATATTCTCCCATGGTAGGATTTCTATCTCTTACTCTGCCTCGTTCATCCCTATAGGCTATAATGACTCTATCAATAAGATTCAGATAAAAGCTAACTGAATTCTGATTTGGAATCCTTACTAGGCTTGTTTCAAGAGGGACGATTCTGGCATATCTTGTTTCAACTCTCCTATGATTTATTCTTCTTAGTTCCTCTGCTGGTAGGGTATAGAACTCTCTTATATCTTTATGAATAGCAGCAATGTCTTGTGCTACAAAAAAAAGCATGTGTGGGTCCTTTTGTTTTTTTCTTCCTCTTGCTCCCCTATATGCTATGCCCAGGTTCCTCTTAAATGGATGATTGTCCAGGGTTGAACCAATAGATAGTGCTATTATATGTCTAAAAGAGTTATATGCTCTCGGCACAGAGTATAAATCAAAAGAATATGGGGGAACCTTAATCCTTCTTGAGGGGACCCGTTCTATCCTTACTGTTGCTCCATCTGTCGGGACAGCGTAAGAATCATCATAAGACCTTCCTATTCTTATAGATAATCTTGGGTCTTGTTCGCAATAGCAAGTAATCCAGCTTGCCTCTAGTTCTTGCGTTAAGAATGTTTTTCTTATTCTCCTATCATTTCCTACAAGTGGCTTCCATGTTTTTCCACTTATTTTTGTACCATGCCTCTGGAATGCTCTCTCATATGCCTCGGAGGTTAGTATTAGGAAGAAATAATGGATGTTGCTCCAAGGAGTATCGATGATATGGGGTGGAAGTTCTTCTCTTGGCCTTCTCCTTAAATTTTCTAAAGCGAGATGTAGTTCTTCTGTTGACCTAAATTGTGTTATTGTTGCTTCATTTCCATGCCTGAGGAAATGCCAACTTGGACGCCCTGCTTTTCCATCTATTCTGTAGGGCCCTCCATAAGCCTCCTCATAATGTTCCCTTGAGATTATAGGGTTTCCATCAACACAATTTGTAAGCCTAAATGCTATCTCTGGGGATGTGTTTGATATTATGTCTACAAGCTCCTCTGGCTCAGCATGGACATCTCTTATTTCTCTAGAGTGTTCTATAATTTGGGCGGGTGTTGGCTTAAAAAAGTATCTTCTTTTACCAATAAAACGGGCCATTACCAAATAGAAACTATTTCTTATTTTTAAATATTTATCAAAAAGATTTAAATATATTCCAAAACTTCAAAGATTAAAGAAAATACGGCAGTGGTCCAGTGGTAAGACAGTGCCCTCCCATTTTCCTAGGAGAGGCACTAACCCGGGTTCAAATCCCGGCTGCCGTAGTTTATTTATCAGTAGATAACCATTCTTTTTTTAGTCTTTTAAGGCTGTTTTCCTTTATAGCAATCCGTATCTTATCTATTAGTCTAAGGATAAAGTTCAAATTATGAAACGAAGCTAATCTAAAGTAACTAAGTTCTTTTGAGATGAACAGGTGTCTTAGGTACGCTCTTGAGTAATTCCTGCAAACATAACAATTACAGTTCCTATCTATAGGCCTATCATCTTTCTTGTATGCCGATTTTCCTATGTCTATCCTGAATTTATTCTTTTTGCCTCCTCCCTCAGAAGGAGATATATATAGATGGCCTCTCCTTGCCCATCTTGTTGGGGCAACGCAATCAAACATATCAATACCTCTCTCTATGGCATTAAATAAGTCCTCTACTGCTCCTATTCCCAAAAGATGCCTTGGTTTTTCTTTTGGTAGCAGTGGAATCGTCCATTCTAGGATATTATGCATATCTTTTTTTGATTTTCCAAGAGAACCACCAATACCAAATCCGTCAAAAGGTAAGCTTGAAATAAACTTTGTGCTTTTTATCCTTAGGTCTTTGTATTTTCCTCCTTGAACAATGCCAAATAATGCCTGATTTCTGTTCCTGTATTCTAGACATATCTTTGCCCACTTGTGTGTTCTGATAAGCGCCTCCTTAGTATATTCCTTATTGGACAGAGGTGAGGTACACTCATCAAAAGAGAATATAATATCTGCTCCGAGGGATGCTTGAATTTCCATAGATTTTCTTGGGGTTAGTTTTATCTTTTCACCATGGTAAGGATTACGAAAGGTAACCCCAGAATCATCAACATAAGCCCATTTTTCTCCTTTTTTGTGATGCTTTATATTCTTTGGAAAATAAGCAATCTTACCAATTTCGTGCTCCATGCCAAAACCCAATGAAAATGCCTGAAAACCACCAGAATCTGTTATTATTGGTTTATCCCAACTCATAAACTTGTGTAAACCGCCAAGGCTTTCTATTAGTTTCTCCCCTGGCCTGAGATGAAGATGGTATGTATTTGCTAAGATTGCCTCTGCCTTTAGTTTTTTGATATCTTGTTGGTCAAGGGCCCTTATTGTAGCAAGGGTTGCTACTGGAATAAATATTGGTGTAGAGAATGAACCATGCCTTGTTTTTATTAACCCTAATCTGGCTTTTGAGTTACTATCTTCTTTTTTTATCTTAAAATTGAACTTAGACATATTCAAAAGGATAGCTATGTATTTGGCTCCTTATTTCTCTTAGAATCATATAAAACCTCTTCTATCTTTTTTAGGTTCCACTTTATTGCATCCGATTTTTTCCTTAGGTTTCCATTTCTTAGGTCTAACTTTAGAAACTCTCCAAAGATATCTTCAACAAGGTCTTTAATCTTTTCAACTCTTTTGACATCCTTGTTGGCTATCATCACCGCTCTCCTCGCAAGCTCTCCTGTCAAATCGCAGATACCCAGAAGATAATCCTCTTCATTCACCCTTAGACTTGATATAGAAGGTATTTTACATTTATTTATGAAGTTATAATAAGACACAGCTTCTACATATTCTTGAGCAGCTTCAGAATAACTACCTTCGTAAAGAAGCCCCTTCTTTGAGAACGCAATCCTATCTAGCTTAGATTTTTCTTTTTCAAGCTGGTTTTTTAATTTTACAGCTTCTTTCTTATTATTCCTATGGAGAGAATATATTAGCCTCTTAGACAACTTTAGTACAACTCTTGCTTTTTTGATAAGTGCCTCTCTCTGTTTGTCATATGATTCCAGACTTAGTCTGATTTTCTCAAAACATTTTCTGTCAATCATTTTACTTCAGGTAAGGGAGCTTATTATTTAAAATTTATTGAAAAGTTATTCAAGAAATTCCAAAACAGACAAAACTATTTAAAGACATAAGCGTTACGAGTTAAATATGGAAAAGGAGGAACTAGTAAGATATTGGAGGAGAAAAAGAATAATAAGGGATGAAAAAATATTAAAAGCATTTCAAGATGTGCCAAGGGAATTGTTTGTTATGGAGGAATTTAAGGATGAGGCATATGGTGATTATCCTTTACCGATAGGGATGGGACAAACAATATCGCAACCAACTACAGTAATGATAATGACCCAGGCCTTGGAACTTGAGAGAGGGCATAAGGTCCTTGAGGTTGGGGCAGGTTCTGGGTGGCAGGCAGCCATTATAGGAAAGATTGTTGGGAAAGAAGGAAAGGTGATAACTACAGAGATTATACCTGAATTGGCTGAATTTGCTAGAAAAAATATTGAGAAAGCTCATATAGAAAATGTTAAAGTGATTAATTGTGATGGTTCAGAAGGGTATAAAAAAGAGGCTCCATATGATAGGTGTATAATAACAGCGGCTTGTCCAAGAATACCAAAACCAATAATAGAGCAAACTAAGGAAGGGGGAATAATAATAGCCCCAGTTGGTTCTTTGTTATTCGGGCAAAAGATGGTCAAATTAAGAAAAACCAAGGATAGGATAACAAAAGAGATACTAGGAGATTTTGTTTTTGTTCCATTAAGGGGCAAATACGGATATTAGCTTTTTAGTTTGATTAATAAATCACAAACCTTTTCTAGTGTATCATCTATTGTTTTCTTTCCCATGGAATCTTCCTCAAAAGGAAAGACAACAGTACCACCGAAATGATTATTATCGCCAACTACAACCATACCATGTATATGCATCCAAGAATGTATTGCCTGAATTGTAAACTCCTGTCCACCGTTTCTACTCCTTCCGACAGCTATAGCTGCTCCAATCTTATCTTTTAATCTGAAATTGTTTCTTCTTAATGTCAGGGTTCTATCAAATAGTGCTTTTAATTGAGCTGAAACAGAGCCAAAATAAACAGGAGAGCTAACTATTATTGCATCTGCTTCTACTAGGTCTTTCCTAACCTCTTCCATAGCATCCTTTATTGAGCAATCTCCAGGATTTTCTCTGCAATAATTACATGAGGTACATGGCTTGATATCATTTTCAGATAAGTTCAATTTTTTTATCTCAAAGCCTTTTTCCTTTGCTTTCTTCAAGACATAATCTATTATTTTTTCATTAGTTCCATTCTTCACAGGACTACCACTTATTCCCAATACCTTCATTTTAACCTCCTCTTTGTAACCTTGATAGGATTTTTTCTCATAATCTCCAATGCTTCCCTATACTTTAGCAGTTTATTTTTTGCTCCATGGTATCGTATGACTGACTCTGCGTTTGTCTGGGCAAGTTTTATAGCAAATTCAACATTGTTCTTTTTTATTATGCCAGAAAGAAAAGAGGCAGCAAAGGCATCCCCTGCACCTGTTGTTTCCACTACTTTTATGTTGTGTGGTTTTGTTTCATAAATTGTGTTATTGAAATAGACATTAACCAAGTGCTTGCCATCAGTTATAACGATATATTTGATGCCAAAGCTTTTTAATGATTCTAGCATATCTTGGATTCTTTCTTTTTTTGTAAGCAATCTTGCTTCATCTTTATTTAGCACAAAAATAGTAGTTCTTTTTAGTATTTCCCCTATATAGTCTAGTCCTTTGTTTGCAAGATATTCGCTTACATTAAAGGCAATCTTAATATTATTCTTTTGTGCAAATTTAGCTAGTTTTATTAATGTTTTAAAGGATTCGCCCATCATAGTTGAAAAATAAAACCACTTGGTTTTTAATTTATTTATTTTTATTTCGTTAAACCTTAAATCATTATTGCTTCCCTTAAAGGCAAGGATTGTTCTATCATGCTCTATACTATCAAGAATTATAGAATAGCCTGTTCTTCCATTTTTTGCGCAGACGAGAAGTCTTGTGTCTATATTTTCTCTTTTTAGATGCCTCTTTATTTTCTCTGCATTTGCCCTACACCCCATCTTAGAGATACAAGCAACCTTATGACCAAGTCTTGCTAATGCAACAGCTGTGTTGGTTGCACCTCCACCCGTAGTAAACTCAAGACGGGTTATCAATATCTTTGAACCAGAGGGATAAGCCAGCAGACTTGTCACCTTTTTTCTATCTCTTATTTTTATTAATTCTGAAAACTCTGTTTCAGCAAAAACATCCACAGTAGAACTCCCAACGGTTATTACATCATACATATTATGGATATGCTTATACCTAATATTTATAATTTACTAAAAAGAAAAATATGAAAAAAATATTTATGGATTTCTACCCAAGGACCAGATATCCTTTAATGCTACAACAACTGTTGCTGGAACAACAAAAGCCAATAGCTGTGTAAAGATCCCACTTAGGTATCTTCCTATTATCTCAACTCCACCAAGTGTCTGTGTGGCTCCACCTAGGCCAGCTGCTATTATCAATACTGTAGCAACTAATAGAAATTCTTTTGTCTCTTTTCCAGCTACATTTAGAAATCCTACAATCAAGCCTAGGACGACTAGCAGTGATGCCAACCAAGGCGTTGCTGCTCCTAGTGAAACAAGCCCAAGAATTACTGCAATTATCACTCCCACTGTAAATGCGTAGTTGCCTACCCGCTTGTCCATTTTTTCTCACCTCTTATTATTTGTGGCTTTTTTTAGTGCCACAATAGGTATTCTATACTAAATCATATATAAATTTTATTGTTAGGTATGGACTTTTTGGCGTTATTCCCTAATAACTCATAGAATCCAATATATCATGGGCATTTATGGTATTGAGATACTGTTCAATCTCTGGTCCAAATCTCATAAGAAATATCGTTCTTAGATATTTTTTTTCTTTGTTGCTTACTCTTGCGAATCTGTCTGCATCTATTAGTCCATAAGGGTAACCAAAAAATATGGGATCTTTTGAATTATTTTTTAACAAGGTTAGCACTATGTTTATATTGTAATTTAATTTGTTGAATACTTCAAATTTAAATATATATTTTGAACTCTTATGAAGTTTGACAATATACAAATCCACTGGGCTACCTTTAATCTCAGCAACAGGATAATAATACCAAGAACTATTCGGTGAAATCTCATTCAAAATAGGTATTAATGAGTTTCCATTTTCAGTAAAAATCCTTGATGTCTTGGAAAGGGCTGTTACCACAACATTTTTTTTTATTGCTGCTGCGTATAATTCATCTAGATAGCTATTCTCATTAATGAATGATGGTTCCAGACTACCATCTAGAACAACTATTTCACCGCTATTTGCATTCTCAACAATATGTTTTGCTAGTTTCAATTCTGAAAGTCTTCTTACAGCATTCCCTATTGATGAGATTTTTACCATATGATTCCCTTTGCTTAGGGTTCTATCAGAAGAATCAAAAGATATATTCTGAATACTAAAGCTACCTAAAGGAAAAGGGTTTGTCTCATAGATTATTCTATCCTCCTTTTGCTTAGATGTTACTAATAAGAAGAATTCCTCTCTTTTTAATTTTATTCTTTGGTTATTCCTATAAGCCACACAGCACAATCTTATCAACTGTAAAGAAAAATTCACAGAGCCCAAAATTTCTATATTCCCACCATCAATGAAATAAATTTTGTTTTTTGTCTCAACACTTTTTATTTCACTAAAATTCTTTTTATCTATCTTTATTGGCCTATAGTTTGTATATTCTAAACGGGCATAGCTTCCTTTGTCTTTTAATCTTTTTTTTAACTCAAGGATTATATCATTGATTATTCTCTTAGTCATAAAAAGCAATAACTATTTAAAATATAAAAATAATTCTATTTTTATGAATGAGCTAGTGAAAAAGATAATAGAACTAAAGAAAAAAAAGAATGCAATCATACTTGTACATAACTATCAAAGACCAGAGATATATAAGATAGCTGATTTTATTGGTGATTCCCTAGAGCTCTGCAGGAAAGCAAAAGAAACAAAGGCTAATATTATTGTCTTTTGTGGTGTTGATTTTATGGCTGAATCTGCCAAGATATTAAATCCAGACAAAAGGGTTTTTTTGCCGGAGATACAATCAAGATGCCCCATGGCTGGGATGGTAAACCCTGATAATGTATTAGCCGCCAAAAGAAGACATCCACAGGCAATAGTATGCAGTTATGTTAACACAACAGCAAAAGTGAAAGCGGTATCAGATATATGCTGTACTTCTGCAAATGCTGTTAGGGTTGTGAATTCTTTGAAGGAAGAAGAAATAATTTTTACTCCTGATAAGAATTTAGCTAGATATGTACAGAGCAGAACAAATAAAAGGATAATAGCTGTTGAAGGGTATTGTTATGTGCATGATAAGATTCTCGCTAGTGATGTTGAAAAGGCAAAAAGGTTACATAAAGATGCAGAAGTTCTAGTTCATCCTGAATGCAAGATGGATGTTATAAAGTTAGCAGATTATGTTTGTTCCACATCTCAAATGGTAAAGAGGGTTAAAGAAAGCAGTTCTAGGAAATTTATAATAGTAACTGAACAAGGAATGGTAAACAGGTTAAGGATGGAACGGGGGGATGCAGAATATTACTCGATAGGGGGTATATGTATACAGATGAAGAAAATTACACTAGAAAAAGTATATGATTGCCTAAATAATGAAAAAAATGAAATTAACATCCCAGAAGAGATTATGGTTAAAGCAAAAAAAGCATTAGACAGAATGTTATCTATATCTTAAAAACTCTTTTTATTTAAATGAGTAATTAGGTTTTTAGGCACTAGTGGTTTACCATTTACAATCACATATCTAAATGGCAAGAATATTGATTCTCCTTCTTTCAGCTCTAGTTCAATACCATCCTTGAATTTAATCTTCTCTATGGGGGTACCCTCAATTATCTTTTTTGCAACATATACTGCATTATCAGTTGGCATCTGTTTTTTTCCTAGGTTTCTTCTTTCAAACCTTTTGTTACCTAACTCCTTTTTTGTTCTCCCTGAGGCAGGATTTGTGCCAAGAATACCGCCAAATACAAGATAATCAAATTTATCTTTATCTTCTGGTTTTAGTTTTCTCTTAGCGAATGGGTCTAGGACACACACATTATCCAGATTCAACTCTTTCAAGCTCTTTTTTATAACCTTTCCAAATTTTTTTAGTTTATTTGAACTTGTGTTTGTAAATATTAGATTTCTCTTACCTACGATAGACGAAATATTCTGATACTCTAGAATAGACCATTTGTAAAGTCTTGATTCCAAATGTTCAATTATGTATTTCATATTATCTCATAATTTAATAAGGATGAATAAATATTTAAATCTGATGTTATTTTTTAGTATCTAAATGGACAGAAAAAAAGAATTGGAAAGAGCATTCCAAAGAGGGCATTTGCTTAACCTTAAGAATAAGCAGTATAGGAACTGGATTAGAAAGTTTATTGTTGATGAAACAAAGGGGGACATAGGTATAAGGGGGGATATTACTTCCAACGCATTATTTAATGGTAATGATAAGGTAATAGAAGCTAAGGTTATATCCAGGAGTAAAGGGGTTGTAGCAGGAATTGAAGAAGTAACATTTCTTTATAGGAATAATGGAATCAAAGTAAAAAACATAAAGAAGGATGGGGAAAAGATTAATGTTGGTGATACAATTCTTATGTTAAAAGGAAGGGTAAAAGACTTGCTAAAAATTGAGAGGTCTGCTTCTGATTTGATGGAGAGGATGTCCGGGATAGCAACGCTTACAGATAATTTGATAAAAAGAATAGGAAAAAGAGTAGATATTGCACCAACCAGAAAAACACAATGGAGATACCTAGACAAAAAAGCTGTTTTCGTTGGAGGTGGACTTACACATAGATTGGCACTTTGGGAATCAATATTAATAAAAGACAACCATCTCAGGGTTCTAAAGAAATATGTAAAGTTTCCGATTGAGGTTGCCATAGAGAAGGCTTGGAAAAATAGAGATAAAGCTATTTTCATTGAGATTGAGGTAAATAACAAAGAGGATGCCATAAGTGCTGCAAAAAAGTTTAAGAAACTGAAGGCTAAATCAAACAGAAAGCCTTGTTTTATTATGTTTGATAATATGAAACCAAGTGAAATAAAGCTTGCGATTGAAAAACTGAAAAGTTTAGATTTGTATGACTATGTCTTATTAGAGGCGTCTGGTGGAATAAATCCAGAAAATATAGTTGAATATGCTAGAACAGGAGTGGATGTTATCTCTTTGGGCTATTTAACTCACTCATCAAGGGCTCTAAATATAAAACAAGAAATCATATAAAAAATATCAAATGATAAAAACAGATTTTTTAGTGATAGGTTCTGGAATTGCTGGATTAAGTTTTGCTTTGAAGGCAGCAAGGTATGGTGAAGTTCTGGTTATAACAAAAAATAGGATTAAGGAATCAAATACACTATATGCTCAAGGTGGTTTAGCTGCTGTTTTTGGCAAGGATGATTCGTTCAGATTACATATTAAGGATACTATATTAACTGGTGAGGGTTTGTGCAATAGTAAAGCTGTTTCTTTGCTTGTAAGAAATGCGCCAAGGGAAGTGTTGTGGCTTTATAATCTAGGGGTAAAGTTTGACAGGAATAAGGAATTTAGATTAAGTCGGGAGGCGGTTCACTCAAAACCTAGGATTGTACATGCGGGAGATATAACAGGAGAGAAAATTGAAAGTACGCTAGTCAAAAGAACAAATGAAAATAAAAAAATAAAAATTTTGGAATATAATCAAGCAATTGAACTCATTACAAGGAAAGGGGTATGTTATGGTTCAAGGGTTTTAGACATAAAAAAAAGAGAGGTTATAGATATATTTGCAAAAGCAACTATACTGGCTACAGGAGGTTTAGGACAGGTATATAAAAACACATGCAACCCAAAAACAGCGACTGGTGATGGGTTTGCTTTGGCATATAACTCTGGTGCCTCTTTACAAGATATGGAGTTCATACAGTTTCATCCAACAGGACTATACAAGTCTAGACCTACATTTCTTATTTCAGAAACTCTCAGAGGGGAAGGAGGAATATTAAGGAATAAATATGGCAAGCCATTCATGAAACATTATCATAAAAAGGGGGACCTTGCTCCCAGGAATACTGTTTCAAGACTTAGTGTTATTGAAATGAAAAAAACAAATTTTGGGTGTGTTTTTTTAGATGTGAGCCATTTGGGTTCGGACTATTTGAAAAAAAGATTTCCTACTTTTTATGTGGAGTGCCTAAGGTATGGAATAGACATTACAAAAGAGCCAATTCCGGTAACACCTACCGCTCATTACTCTTGCGGTGGTGTAAGAATTAACTTAAATGGAGAAACAGATATAAAAAATCTTTATGCAATAGGAGAGGTATCCTGCTCAGGATTACATGGGGCAGAAAGACTGGCTTCTAATTCTCTAACAGAAGGCCTTGTTTTCAGTACAAGGTTAATAGAGTTTCTAGGGAAGGGTATAAGAAACAAGAGTATTAAATCAGTCAAAAACAAGACTATTGGGGTTATAAAAGGAAGCAAAAAGGTAAATCAGCTAAAGAGTGAGATAAAGAAAATAATGTGGGACAAAGTTGGAATAATAAGGAAAAGAGAGGGAATGAAGAAAGCATTGAAGAGGCTAGACAAAATTGAAAAGATTGTTAATAATATTTCAAGAAAAGGAATAAACAAGGAA
This sequence comes from uncultured Methanosarcinales archaeon, assembly GCA_964577685.1. Lineage (GTDB taxonomy): Archaea > Nanobdellota > Nanobdellia > Woesearchaeales > JACPBV01 > CAZNZT01. The sequence continues at coordinate 48,347 of CAZNZT010000001.1, forward strand.
ATAGTAGAGCTAAGAAATCAAATTACAGTAGCTAAATTAATAACAAAATCAGCATTAGCAAGAAAAGAAAGCAGGGGTTCTCATTTTGTTGAAGACTACCCCAAAAAAGATGATAAAAATTGGAGAAAACATTCAATAATAAACAAAAAAGGAGTTAGATTTTGTTAATACAAACATTTTTAAAGAAGACATAAGTTCTTTTTTGAATTATGTATGAACTGATAATAACAGAAAAGCCACAGGCAGCTCAGAAAATAGCATATGCTTTGGCTGAAGATAAGCCAATAAAAAGAAGTATAAAGGGAGTCCCGTATTATGAATTAAAGAGAAAAGGGAAGCAGATTATTGTTGCTTGTGCTGTTGGACATCTTTATGGATTAGACCAAAAGGAAGGAACGAAAAAGTGGGATTTTCCTATCTTCGATGTTGAATGGCAACCAACCCATGAAACAAAAAAACAAGCAGATTTTACTAGGAAGTATCTAGAAGCAATAAAAAAACTATGCAAAAAAGCCAGCGAATTTACTGTTGCATGCGATTATGATGCAGAAGGTTCTGTTATTGGGGCAAACATTATAAGATTTGCTTGTAAACAAAAAGATGCGGCTAGGATGAAGTTCTCTACCCTAACCAAGGAAGATTTGATAGAAGCTTATGAAAACAAATCAAAAACTTTAGATTGGGAGCAGGTTAGGGTAGGTGAAACAAGGCATTACTTAGACTGGTTTTATGGTATAAATTATTCTAGAGCATTAACATCTTCTATAAAAAAAGCAGGGGCTTTTAAGATTATGTCTACTGGTAGGGTGCAGGGACCTGCACTAAAAATAATTGTAGATAGAGAGAAAGAAATAAAGGACTTTAAGGCTAAACCATTTTGGCAGATTCAATTACTTGGCAAGGTAAAGGGGGAAAAGATTGAGGCATGGCACAAAGAAAATAAATTCTGGGAAAAAGAAAAAGCAGATAAGATAGTTGAAAGAACAAAGAGTAGCAAGGAAGGGAAAGTTGAAAGTCTAGAAAAGAAACAATTTAACAACGCCCCTCCAATTCCATTTGATTTAACTACCCTACAGGTGGAAGCATACAGGTGTTTTGGAATACAACCAAGGGACACATTAGCAATTGCTCAAGACCTTTACACTGGAGGGTTTATTTCCTATCCCAGAACATCCTCACAACAATTGCCACCAAAAATAGGTTATAGCAAAATTCTTTCATTGCTAAAAAAACAAGAGAAATATGCAGGTTTGTGTTCAGAGTTACTGAAGAAGCAATTAAGACCAAATAATGGAAAAAAGACAGATCCTGCTCATCCTGCTATTTATCCCACAGGGGTTATTCCTAACCTAGGCAAAAAAGAGATGAAAATATATGACTTAATAGTAAGAAGGTTTATGGCTACCTTTGCTGAACCTGCGTTAAGAGAATCAGCTATTATAAACATTAATGTGAATGATGAAATATTCATCGCGAAAGGAACAAGGACTATAAAAAGAGGATGGCATGTTTATTACGAGCCATACCTAAAGCTAGAGGAAGTTGAATTACCTAGTGTTAACAAAGGCGATACTGTAAAAATAGAAAAGATAAACCTATTAGAGAAAAAAACTCAACCTCCCAAGAGATACACTCCTGCCTCTATAATAAGGGAGCTTGAAAAGAGAGGATTAGGAACAAAAGCTACAAGGGCTCAGATAATTGATACTTTATTCCAAAGAGGTTACATAGAAGGAAGGTCTATTAAGGCTACTGAGCTGGGTATAAAGACTGCAGAGGCACTAGAAAAATATGTGCCCAAGATTGTTGATGAAGAGCTAACAAGACATTTTGAAAACGAAATGGAAGAGATCAGGGAAGGAAAAAAACAGGAAGATATTGTTCTAAAGGAAGCAAAAAATGAGATAATCAAAATCATTGAAGACTTTAAAAAGAAAGAAAAAGAGATAGGTAATGAATTACTTGAGGCGCATAAAGAAACAAGAGATAGGAGGAATAATCTTGGAAAATGCCCCCTATGTGATGATGGAAAACTCATGATAAAAAAAGGAAAGTTTGGTTATTTTGCTGCATGCACTAATTATCCAGAGTGCAAAATTGCGATATCTTTGCCTAATAATGCAAAAATTGTGGCGTCTGAAAAAAGATGCGATATTTGTGGTTATCCAATGGTAAAAAAGATACTAAAAAGAAGAAAAGCCCAAGAATTTTGTTTAAATCCTAATTGTGATTCAAAAAAAGCTGATGATAAAGCTGAAAGTGAAGCAAGAGATGTTGCTGATGGCAAAATAGAAAAAATATGTCCAAAGTGTGGCGGAAAAATGGTTTTAAGAAGTTCTATTTACGGCAGATTCTTCGGTTGCTCTAATTATCCTAAATGCAAGCATACAGAGAAATTAGAAAACAATAAAAATAAATAAAAATTTTTAAGTTTCTATGAAGAAGCAGATTTGGTTTTTTTTATTTTTAATTTCTATGGGAAACGTACATGCTATGCAAGGACATATGAAACTCCTTGCTGTTAGAGACACAGGCCTTGGTTATGAGGGAGCCAGTGCTGACTTATATCTTGAAATAAAACCTGGCTCCGGAAGAGTTTTTTTGGATACATTTCCGCTGACAAAAGTAGATACACAAATATCAACAAGATTAGCAAAAGAGGTAGCATGTAATTATTTGAATAAAAATTGTGATAAGTATGATTTCATCTATACAATAAGGTCCGATTCTTCAATTGTGGCTGGGCCTAGTGCAGGTGCAGCGATTGCTATATTAACTATATCCCTATTAGATGGTTTTAAACTAAATGAGTCAATTAGCATAACGGGAACAATAAATTCTGGGGGTGTTATTGGTAGTGTTGGGGGGATAAAAGAAAAAATAGATGCTGCAAGAAGAATCAGGCTCAAAAAAGTTCTAATCCCAAGAGGGGAAAGATTCATAAGAGAAGAGAGAATGGGAAAAAATGGTAGTAATGACACTAATACTACTAATGATATTTCTAATGAAACGCTTGACATTGTTGAGTACGGAAAAAAGATGGGGATTAACATTATAGAAGTATCAGATTTGGGAGAGGCATTATATGAATTTACAGGGAAGAGATTTGAAGAAAACAACTATAGCTTAATTATTGACGAAGGCTATAAAAAGATAATGAGAGGACTTGCTATTGAATTGTGCAATAGAAGTAAAAAATTATTTAACAAAATAACTGAGCAAGGATTGAATAAGAGTATTTATAACAGCAGCATTAGTGTAGCATTAAATTTAAGCAGAAGAGGGGACTCTGCTATAGCTAAAGGAAGATATTATTCTGCTGCTTCATATTGCTTTGGTTCAAATGTTAGATTAACCGAAGTTTTATTTAGAAACCTCACAAGTAAGGAAATAGAGAATAAGATTTCTTTAATAGAAAGGAATATAGAAAGATTGGATGGAGTTGTGAATAAAAAGAAAAAGAAAACAATAACAGATTTAGAATCTTATATGGTAGTAGAAGAGAGACTAATAGAAGCAAAGGAGTATAAAAAAGAGATAAAAGAAAAAAATATTGAGAATGTTAGCAATAAGGATATATACAGATTAGCATATTCCTATGAAAGAGTATATTCTGCATTTTCATGGTATAAATTTTTTGTTCATATTGGCAGAGAGATAAATCTAGATAAAAATTCCCTTAGAAAATCCTGTGAAAAAAAGCTTTCTGAGGCCGAAGAGCGCCGCCAGTATGTTATTTTCTTTTATCCAAGTCTTAAGGAGACCAGTACAAAAAGAGAGATAGAATATGCTTATAAGGATTTAAAGGATGGTAGATATGAGCTTTGTCTTTTCAAGGCAACAAAGGCAAAAGCAGAATCTGATATAGTGCTTAGTGTAAGTGGCATTACTAAAAACAAACTAGATGTACTAATAAAAAAGAAATTGGAAATAGCCAAGAAGAATATTGTAAAACAAATCAGGAAAGGAAATTTTCCAATATTGGGTTACTCTTATTATGAATATGCAAATGATTTGAAAGATTCTGACAAGTATTCTGCACTCCTCTATGCAGAATATGCTCTAGAACTTAGTAATTTGGACGTATATTTCAAGCAGGAAGGTATCTCTTATCTGGATTACATCAAACAAAAAGCAGTATATCTTCAGCCGATTTACCTAATTGTACTAGGGATAGTAATTGGGTTTCTAGCTGCTGGAATTATGGTTAGGAGAGAATATTCCTACAAAAAAAGAAAAACAAAAAAGAGAAAAAGAACATATTTTTGAAGATTGATTATTAAAACCCGGCAGAGCTTTTTTAGGAAAGCCCTGCTGGGAAAAAGAGGTGATAGATTACTATCTATTTATACTGAAAATAACTTATATATAAACTTTTCTTTTTTGTATTATCCTAGAGTAGTGACAAAAATGATGGGTTTAATGAAATTAACTTTGATTGTTGGACTCATAGGGGTTATTGTCTTTGGATGCAGCAATGACATAAAAGAAAGCACAAAGGAAATACCAAGTGAGATTAATAAAGGGATTTATGTGTACTTCTCACCAAGAGATAATTGTGAATCTGTTTTCTTAGATTTGATTAATTCTTCAAGAAGGTATATACACTGTGCATTTTTTGATGTTAATCTAAAATCTATAATTAAAGCTATAAGCAAAAAGAGTAAATCTATTGATGTTAAGGTTGTTATTGATGACGAAAATTGTTGTAAAATAAAGGGGCAAGGTGTTAGACAAGATACTAGAAAACAATATTCTCACAATAAGTTTTGTATTATTGATGGAGAAATTGTGATAACAGGCTCTATGAATCCTACATACGATGGGTTATTTAAAAATAATAACAACTTACTTGTAATCTACTCTAGATATCTAGCAAGAAATTACGAAGATGAATTTATGGAGTTATGGAATGGATTGTTTGGGAGTGGAGAAAAGGTAAGATACCCCATTATCTATTTGAATGGTTATAAGGTTGAGAATTATTTTTGTCCTGAAGACAAGTGTTCTGAGCATATCATTAGAGAGATAAGTAATGCAAATAGAAGCATATACTTTATGGTTTTTTCCTTTACGAATGAAGAAATCGCAGATGCTATTCTTTTTAATGAAATAGTAGATGTAAAGGGGATATTTGAAAAGAAAAACGCATTTAATAGATACTCGCAATACAAAAGAATGAAAGGTTTTGGATATGATTTAAGATTAAGTAATAGCAGAGGTATAATGCACCACAAGGTTTTTATAATTGATAATAAAACGATAATCACTGGTTCTATGAATCCTACAAAAAGTGGCGATACAAAAAATGATGAAAATATTTTAATTATACATAATGAAAAAATAGCAAAAAAATATGTTAAAGAATTTATAGAGCTGTTCAAATGAGTTATTCTTTTTTGGCCTGGGGTCATAAGAATATAACTGGAACCCATAGAAGAACACTTGAATTTACTAAAGATTCTGAGCTTAGCCTTAGAGGGAACTGTATTATTGGTGTGAGTGCTAATTTTGATTTGAATGAATTAAAGAAATTACTAAAAAACGGAAAGACCCTAAAAGCAGAGATAAAAGCAGATGGTATTTATGATACGGTAGTGTTTGAACCAAATAAGGAGTTTAATGATGAAAGAGAAATAGTAATAAGAAAAGGAGATTTTATATCTGAAAGAACTTTTGGTATTAAGGCTGATAAAGCATGCATAGACCTAAAGAGAGATTTGATAGAAAAGATTAGGAATCCAAATCAGAAAATTGAGGTAAAGATAATTATGTTGTGATTCTTCTTATCTTTGGAAAAAAATTCAGAATCTTATCCTCTTTTATTTTACCACAACCAAGATAATCATTTCCAGATTTGACGATAACAAAGCCGGTTAGGTTTTTTATGCTTTTGTCTTTCGGAATATCTTCTCCACTTAACCATTTTTTTAGATTTTCTTTATTTATATTAATTATGTTTCTTTTTGATTTTGGACCGATTATTTGGCTTCCTTCAATAGACAGTCGTACTCCTTCTTCTCTTAATTCAGCTATATACAAGCCGAGAGAATTTATTTTTATTTTATTTAAATCAAGCTGGGCTATATCTTTATTTATTATAAAAACCTTATTTTTATTGTTGATTAGGAATACATAATCCAATTTATCTTCAAACCCAAATTGTTTTTTTAGTATATCAAAGAATTTTCTTTTTTCTTTCTTTTTTAGTTGCCTTAGTGACATCTTTTATGTTTTATTTCTTCTAAATGCCCCAAAGTGGGTTTGACTTTCTTTTTATTTGTGCTATCTCTTTAAGTACTTGTTTTTCATCCTCAGTTAAATATTCCTTAAGTGTTTTTAACTTTCTAAAGTCATTTTCAGGAACATCAGAATACAAAATATCTTGCTCATTAATATGCCTTCCAATGGTAACATTATCTACAGCTATTGCTGCCTGTTTGCCTTTCTCTATTTTTTCTATATTTTCTTGTTCTATTTGGATGCTCTTTACTTTATCTAGCCTCTTTCCATCAGATTTCATAAGCGGGGTAGCTACTCTTAGAGTCCCTGCTAGAACATCAACTCCAAAAATAGCTGGATTGCTTTGTCTGAATATATATCCCTTCAATATCTGTATTTTGCATGGGGTAACTAAAAGCTCCAACTCTCTTTTCTCTAATTCTTTTTTTCTTTCTGATTGCCATTTTTCTAAATCTTCTATTAATCTATAGATAACATTATTAGTAATTATCTTTACATTTTCTTTACATATTCCAGATTCGTCAGCTACATTGAATCCTAAGACCACTGATTTTAGAGGATCCTTCTCGTAATTTGCTTCTGCATCATAAAGGTCCTTCTTGGTTATATTGCCTATAGAGGCTTTTTTTATGGGAATGCCTTTCTCCCTTATTAAGCTAGAGAGGGCTTCTAATGAGCCTAAGGTATCGGCTTTTAGAACAACCCCTTCATTATCTGTCTCCATTAAAACCTCTGATAGCTCGGATCTTATTTCCGCCTTTACTTTTTCTATGTCTTCTTTAGAGCAAGACCTAATAGGCATACCTGCTATTGCTCCTTCAATGTCTGGTGCTGAGACTCTAACACCAGTAGCTGCATGTACTTCTTTTACTGATTTGAACTTGCTCTTTTTATCCCTCATTTCTTTTAATGGCATTGGTTCAAAAAGGCCCTTTACTTTAGTAACAATTGGTTCTGTTAATGTGCCTATGATTATTGTATCATTTCTTTTTAGAGAACCATCATATAGGATTACATCAATACATTTCCCTAGACCCCTTTCTTCTTTTACCTCAACTATTGTTCCTTTTGCGTACCCTTCAACATCACATTTCAAACAACCTTCAAGAAATTTCTGGGCTAATCCAGTTATAACCATTAATAGTTCAGGTATTCCCTCACCCGTTTTAGCGGAAGTAGGAATTATTGCTATCACCCTAGTAAAATCTTCTATCCTATCAAACCTATCACTATCAAAACCAAGTTCTGATATCTTACCTACTAACCCATATATCTTTTTCTCTAGTAGCTCTTGAACCTTTTGAGATTGTTTCTGGATGCTAGAAATAAGAGTAGATTCAATATGTGTTTGCCACCCAGCAATTAAATCAATCTTATTGGCTGCAATTACAAAAGGAGTTTTATAGCTTTTCAGTATTTCTATTGACTCTATCGTTTGGGGCTTTACTCCTTCATTTATGTCAATAACCAAGATAGCTATATCAGCTAAGTTGCCTCCCCTTTTTCTGAGGTTTGTAAAGGCAGCATGGCCTGGTGTATCAATAAAGAGAAGACCCGGAATTGTAAACTTCATCTTTAAGGCATCCAATAAAGGCCCACATATCTTTTTTATTGTCTCTATAGGGATAATAGATGCTCCAATTGCTTGTGTTATTCCGCCTGCTTCATTAGCAGCAATAGAGCTACCTCTAATTTTGTCTAATATTGATGTTTTTCCATGATCCACATGAGCCAAAATAGAGCAGATTGGACTTCTTATTGCCATTTTATTTTTAGTTTTTTGTTTTTTGGGAGCTTACCTCCTGAGGAATCATATATCATTTTTAAACATTATGATTGAGTAAATAAATCTTTAAATATCAGTGAGTATTCTACAATAGTAAATATTGGGGGCAAAATGAGATTGTATAGCATATTTTTTGGTTTTTTATTGTTTATGGGTTTTGTTAGTTTTAATCCTATTGGAAAATTCTATATAGAAGAACCATTAGAGAGAGGAAAAATCTCACTAAGTTATATTAATATAAAGAATAATCTTGATATTGAATTAGAAAAGGTTAGCACAAAGTTGTTTATTTATGATTTGGGATTATTATATTATTCCATACCCCAGGACATAGAAGAAAGGGATAGTACCACTTCCGTATTAGTCATGCCCATACCTGAAGATGTTACTCCTGGGATTTATTTAGCTAGGATTAGTGTGGGTAATGATAACTTTAGAGACATAAGGCATGTATATGTGAGGATAAGATGAAAATGAGATTATTTCAGTTATTGGTTGTATCTATTTTTGTTCTATGTGGAGTGGTTGCTCTCTGTGAGGAATCCAAAAGAATAGTCGAGTTAAGGGTAATAGAAAAAGAAAAGGTATGCTGGTTTAATGATGTAAAAATCCCTTTGAATCTTGATGAGAACCTTATAGTAAATATAAGATGTAATGATGACTACGATTGTTACAGGTACATAGAGGGTCTTTATGATTTTCGTGGTTTGAGTTATGAGTTCAACCCGAATGTTTATTGCGAGTGAGCATAAGTAAGATAAAAGTTTATTTCATGAATCAATTGTTTTAACACTACCTGTTTAACTTATTCTAACTAAAAAATGTTTGCAAAACAAAAGATATTTAAAGCAATTCTGCTATAAAAATAAAGATGGTAGACAATATAGGGGAGCTTAGTAGTCTGATTGTAAAACTTACTCCAATAATAAGAACAATAGTGGCTGTTGTTGTTGCATATGTTATCTTTAGTCTTGTTTTGGGAATCATAAAGAAAGCATTGCTAAAAAGGGTAAAGAAAAAAAGACAGAGATCAAATGTGGAGATTTTCTCTAAGGTGTTAAAATATGTTTTCTTTTTAATCCTTATACTACTTGCTGTATCTTCCTATTCTGGCTCTTGGGCTGGGTTGGGCCTTGGGGTTGGTTTGTTTTCTGCTGCATTAGGTTGGGCCTTACAAAAACCAATTACTGGTGTTGCTGCTTGGATAATGATTGTCACGAAAAGACCTTTTGAAATAGGGGACAGAATTATAATAGGAAATGTGAGGGGTGATGTAAAAGACATTACACTTACCCATATATACATCAGAGAAATAGGTGGGATTGTAGCAGGAGAAGAGAATTCAGGGAGGATAATAATGGTCCCAAATTCAACACTGTTTGAGAAGAACATAATAAACTATACCTCGGAAGATGAATATATATTAGATCAGGTTTCTTTTAATATAACCTATGAAAGCAACTTGGATAAAGCAATAGATATCGCAATAAAAGTAGCAGAAAAAGAAACAAAAGATATTATAAAGAAAACAAAAAAGAGACCATATGTCAGGACTTATTTTAAACCAAGTGGTATAGCTGTAAATGTAAGGTACTTTGCACCAGCAAAGAACCTTCAAGAACTTTCTAGCAGGATAACGCAAAGTATATTAAGGATGGTAAAAAGAGAAAAAGAGGTTAGGATAGCTTATCCACATACAGAGGTATTGTTGAAAGAAAAAGCTAAAAAATCGTTAGATTTATAAATGAATTAGAGTTTCTTATAGCAAATCAGCAAAACCCGGTTTTACTACTCTGAGAGTAGGAGGGTCGAATGAATAAAGAACAAGTAATAAAAGCACTAAATGAATTAAAGAAGATTTCTAAGAAAAGGAATTTTATCCAGACCTATGATTTAATAATTAATATGAAAGGTATAGAATTAAATAAGACTCCTGTTGATTTATTTGTAACACTACATCATACAAAGGGGAAGAAAATAAAGGTCTGTGCCTTAGTTGGACCAGAATTATTGGAGGAGGCAAAGAAGGTCTGTGATTTGGTTATTTCTGTTGATGATTTCCCAAAATACCAGAATAAGAAGGAAGCAAAAAAACTAGCCTCTTCATATGATTATTTTATTGCTCAAGCAACAATTATGCCAAAGGTAGCTACTAGTTTTGGGCGAGTATTTGGACCAAGAGGGAAGATGCCAAATCCAAAGGTAGGTTGTGTTGTTCCACCGAATGTAAATCTAAAGGGGCTATATGAAAAGCTACAAAAAACTGTGAGGTTACAAGCAAAGAATAGTCCAGTAGTACAGGTAGGTATTGGAAACGAATCAATGAAGGATGAGGAGGTTGTTGATAATATTTTAACAGCCTATGATAGTCTTATACATCATTTACCAAATGGAGAAAACAACATCAAGAGTGTTTTTTTAAAGCTCACTATGAGCAAACCAGTGATGATAGGCGAAGAAACAAGAAAGAAAGGAAAAGATAAGGCTAATAAAGTTTAAAATGGAAAAAAAGGAAACAAGGGCATCTGAAAAAAAGAAAAGGATAGTTGCAGAATTAGAGAAGTTATTAGTTGAATATCCTGTTATAGCAGCAATAAATATGGAAAATATGCCAGCACCACAACTCCAACAAATGAGAGCCAAATTGGTTGATAGAATATATCTAAAGATGGCAAAAAAGAGATTGATAAGAATTGCTTTGAACAATGTTAAAAATAAAAAGAAAAATATTGAGAAACTTGCTGAATACCTGCGGGGAATGCCTGCCCTTATATTCACAAAAGAAAATCCGTTTTCATTATTTAAACTACTAAAGAAAAATAAAACTAATGCTCCAGCAAAGCCAAACCAATTAGCGCCTACAGACATTAAAGTCCAGAAGGGTCCAACAGGGTTTGCGCCAGGACCAATTATAGGAGAATTGGCCCAGATTGGTATAAAGGCTGGTGTTGAAAATGGGAAAGTGGTTATTAAAGAAGACAGCATAGTAGTTAAGGAAGGTGAAAAGATATCTGCAAAATTAGCTGAGATATTGACTAGGCTAGGGATTGAGCCAATGGAGATAGGATTAAATATTAATGCTATTTACGAAAATGAGACAATATACACCAAAGATATATTAGATATAGATGAAGATAAATTCAGGAAAGACTTAGAAGATGCTGCTAGGTTTGCTTATTATCTTGCTATTGACATAGCATATCCAACAAAAGGAACCATAGAAAGACTAATAATTGACGCATTTAATAACGCCAAGCTATTAGGAATAAGCCAAAAGATAATAGATGATGAAGTAATAAACGAATTATTATGTGAAGCTGAAAAATCAGCATTAAGTATAAAGGATACAGCAAAGATAGAAATTCCTGAAAAGCACAAGAGGGACGAGGAAAAACCTGAAAAAAAAGAAGTGGCAAAGGAACCTGAAAAAAGAAATGAAAAATCAGATACAGAAAAAAAGATTGAAAAGATGGTAGAAGAAACAAAAAAATTTGTTAAAGGTGAGGTACCCTCCGCAGATAAGCTTATTGAAGAGGCAAGCAAACTATCAGCAAAAGAGATTCCAAAAGAAGATAAAAAGAAAAAAGAAGACGTACCTTCTGCTCATCAGTTAAAGGAAAAAATAGAAAAAAAGAAAAAGGAACAAAAGGAAATTGAAAAGCTAACACAAGAATTGATTAAAAAAGGAACATTGAGAAAATCATAGTCCAAAAAAGAGAAATATTTATAATAATAAAAATAGGAGGTAGAAAAAATGGAATATATCTATGCGGCTATGTTACTGCATAAGGCTGGTAAAAAAATAAATGAGGAAAGTATAAAGAAGGTTTTAGAAGCAGCAGAGGTTAAGGTAGATGATGCTAGGGTTAAGGCTTTGGTGGCTAGTCTAGAAGGTGTAAATATTGATGAAGCAATAGAAAAAGCATCTGCTATGCAGGTAACCGCAGTACAGCCAGCAGCAGAACAGGCAACAGAGAAGAAAGAAGAGAAAGCAAAGGAAGAGAAGAAAGAGGAAGAGAAGAAAAGTGAAGAGCAAGCAGCAGCCGGACTCGGTGCCTTGTTTGGCTAGATTTAATTTTTAATATTCCAACTAATAATAAGAATGAAAATAAAAACAGTGAACGTGACACACTATGCAAGAGGAAAAACCGGGAGAGCTATTTAAAAAGCTAAATGAGCTAAAGAAGGAGGTAACACATTTAAGAAAAGAGCTCAATCAAATAGATGCTCAAAAGGAATCTTGGTTCAAAAAGAAAGAAAACTATAGTAACCAGATAAAAGAACTAATAAAGAAGATAAAAGAAAATAAAGAAAAGAGGGATTCTCTTACCTCTAAGGTAAAAGAGGATAAAAAGGTAAGGGATGAACTAAATAATAAGGTAAAGGAAATTATTCTGGAACTAAAAGAGCTTGAGAAAAAGAAGATAGAAATTTCTAAAAAGCATAAAATAAAAGAAGATCCATCAAAGATTAAAGAGAGGATAGAAGAGTTGGAATTCAGAATAGAAACAGAAGGGCTTTCTTTTGAAAAAGAAAAAAAATTAATGCAGAAAATAAAGGAGTTAAAAGAAAAATACAATAAATCAAGGTTGATTAGTGATGTTTGGGAAAAGATAAACCAAGAATCAGAAAAGATAAGAGAAACAAAAAAGAAGGCAGAAGAGATTCATAAGAGAATACAAAACAGGGCAAATGAAAGCCAGAAATATCATGAAGAAATCATAAAGCTTTCAAAAGAAATTGATGAGCTAAAGAAAAAAGAAGAAGAAGCTTTTAGCAGATTTATTGAATTTAAGAAAAAATTTAATGAGATTAATAGTAAGCTAAAAGAGAGATTAGTAGAATTAAACAGAGTAAAGCAGGATGTAGATAAGATAAAAGAAAAATCAAAAAGAGAGAGAGAACTAAAGGACATTGAATTAATAAAAACCAAGGCACTGGATATTAAGGACAAAATAAAGAAAGGAAAAAAACTAACAACAGAGGACTTATTAATATTTCAGAAGATGGAAAAAAGCAACATTAATGAGAAATGAATTCTGTATAGTGACAGTTCCCACAGGTATATCTATCTTTATGCTTTGCCATAAAAACGCCTGGGCCACATTTAGGGCAAAACTTGTTTTTTCTAGTTAAGCCTTTACTTAAGTCGTATAATTTCCATCTCTTATTGCTTTCCTTTGATTTCTTTTGTTTTTTTGCCATTTTAGTTTATAAGAAATTTATTTGGTTTCCTTGTTCTTTTCTTCTGTTTTTTCTTGGCTTTTTTCCGCTTCTTTTGTTTCCTTTGTCTTTCTTTTAGGCTCCAGCTCGTTTAGAATTTCAATATTTTCATATATGTAGGCTATAACGCTTGCCTTTGGTTCTCCAAATCTAGTATGAATACTCTTAACTATTACTAATTCCTCATTGACTTTCTCTGTCTCAGCTATCTTTTTCTTTACCTCTTCTTTTTTTGGTGTTGATTCTCCAAAAAATGATAGCTCTGCTTCTATTTCCTTTCTAAGCAGTGCTCTATTCTCTTTCTTCTCCAGTATTTTTAGCTCCATGTTTAAGTCACCAAAGTTTTATTTTACTTTTATGGCGTATTCTCCTTTTGCTTTAATTTGGAGTTTTTTTGCAATTATTGATTTGTTTGGATCAAGGATCGCTAGCCTACCTTGCCAGTTTGTACTAAACTGATTTCCTTTGCATATAGGACATTCATTCCCTTCAACAAATAACTTACACTTCTTACATACCTTTTTTTTCATTTTTTAGTACCTTTATTTTCTTTTTCTGTTTTAGTTTCTTTTTTCTCTTTAGCTTTTTGCTCTTCTTCTATCCAGTCCAATCTGCCTAAATAAGGTTGTCTCATTGTCAAGCCTAGCTTAGGATTGTTTATATCTTTAAAAGAAACAGCGATTATCCTAGCCCTACACTTATCTCCAACCTTTAATGTTTTCTTTGTTTCTTTCCCAGCAAGTGTTTTATCCTTAGAAAAGCTTACAAAATCATCCATTGTTTGTGATATATGAATCATTCCCTCTATAGGTCCAAGATTAATAAATGCTCCAAAATCTGCAATATCACTTATCCTACCGAGAATAACTTCCTGTAACTCTGGTTTGAATGTTAAAAGTTCAAAAGAAGTATCATAATAAGCAGCACCATCCCCTGGCAGAATGACCCCTTCTCCTATTTTTTTTACATCAGTTACATCTATAACTATGCCTAGGTCTTTTGAAATAAAGCCTTCATATTTCTTCTTGATTCTTTTGATAATTGCCTCATTTAAGGGTAGATCAAAAAAGTTAGGTGGTACCCTTATGTGGTCTCTTACTTCTGTCTTGTAAAACATTTTATTCTTTATAATGGATTTCTAATTTGTTTTTTAAAGCTTTCTATTTCTCCTCTAAGATGAGGTATCTCTTCTGCCTCATTGTTATGGTAAGGATGCCCTTGCCCTTAAGTCTTTTTTTTAGTTCTTTATCAAGGGTTGCAACGATGGTATCCTTGTCTGCAATATCATATAGCAAATTGTCCACACCGTCCTCCTTTGTCTTAAGCAGAGGTATTTTCTTCTTTCTGATTAATAAAAAAGCCAGCTTTGCAGCTTGTTTATTTTTTCCTTTCTCTTTTTTTATTAGGTTTTCTAATTCATTTATGGTCTTATCCAAAATAAACAGTGAATATGGAAAATGACAGATTCTATCAATCTCAGAGAAAATATCAAGATTAAACTGCCCACACGCCATCAAAAAGTTTGTATCAAGGATTATTCTTTTTTGTTTAACCATTTTTTATATCTAAATATAAAGAAACTTATTTTAGTTTTTCTAATATCTTTTTCATCTTATAAGCATCCCCAATAGGATCCGGGCTTTCATTTATTATTGTTATATCAAGGTTTTTATTGATAATCTCCTTTAGTAAATCCCTCATCTCTTTTTCTGGAGTTAGAACATGCCTTTTTTCTCCTTTTTCAGTCCATTCAATCCCAGAAAAGTGAGAGTGAATATGCCTAAAGTGTTTTACCTCGTCTAACATTTCACCATAGCTTAGCTTGCCTTGACTTCTTGCTTTTAGATGTGCAAAATCTATTGTCAAAGAACATTTTGTTTCTTTAGTTAAATCAAGTAATTCATGCAAATCACCAAAGGCAGAATGTTTTCCTGTTGTTTCTATGGCTAGTTTGACATCCCATTTTTTATCTTTGATTGTCTTCATTAAGTCTTGTATCTCATTTTTAATGATATTATATGTCTCTTCTTTTGTTCTTTTTTGATAAAAGCCAGGATGAAAAACAACATATTTTGCATTTAATTTACTTGCTCTTTCACAACTCTGAAGGATTCTTCTCCTAGATGCAATCAATTTTTGTTTTTCATTAGAAGCAAGATTAATATAGTATGGGGCATGACAGCTCAAGCTTATGTTTAGTTTTTCTGCTATTTTTCCTACTTTTTCCGCTGTTTTATTGGTCATATTAATTCCATATGTAAACTCTATTTCCAAGGCTGTTAAGCCAAGTTCCTTAATCTTACTGAGGCCTTCTTCATAACCTAATCCTGCAGTCCCTCCAGGCCCTATTTTTATATTCATTTTACATCAAAACCCACAAAATATTTAGAAAATTTCAATGCAAATGTAGATAAGATTATAGAATAGAGCATAAAAAGAAGAGTAAGGTTCAAAATTGTTTGTAGACCAAATAAATTTATTGTTGTTAAGCTGAAAGCTACTACTGCCACAGCAATTCCTTTCTGAGCATTTAGAGTAATAAATATCTTCTCTCTAAGAGACAAATCTAAACTTTTTAGTGACCATGTTACAGAAATATAACGAACTATGAGATAAGTCATAAAAAGGAGTAAAGATTTTAGTATGAAATAATAATTCAACGGGAACTTTATTATTATCCCTATAAGAACAAATACAAGTATCTCAAGAGAATTAACAAAGAAGGATGAAATTTCTTTCAGTTGCAGTTTATGAGTAAAGTAGACATTCCCAAAGAAAAGTCCAAGTGTTGTAACAGCTAAGACACCATTGCCTCCAAGATTTTCTGCTAGTATGTATGCCATAATAACAGATGTGATTATAGCCAGAGGAGAAAGAGTTTCTGAGTACTTTTTTTTCATTATCTTAAATATAATCAAGGCTATAAGAATACCTGAACCTATCCCTGTGACAAACTGCTGCAAGAAAGGACCTATTTGTTCAATAAAGCCAGATAATATATAATTGAGATTAACTCTTCTTATAAAATCAAGTATTATAAAGGGCAACAATACAACTAAGGGTGTATTTATGATAGACTCAATCTCAAGTAGCTGTGATATTTTTGGCTTAGTGGACTTTAACATAAACATTACTGCATCTGGTGATGTGCCACTCATTAGGGTAGCAAAAATCAAAGCTACAGAAACAGGGATAATCTGGAAAAGTTTTATTGTAAATATGGTTAAGAACACTATATTCAGGAACAAGAATATTAAAGAAAGTTTTATAGCGTAGGTAGATAGTGCGTCAAATTGACTTAGCTTAAATCTAGAACTAGCATCAAAGACAATCAAAGCTAAAGCAAGAATTGCTATTGTGGTGAGAAATATTTGTGGGAACCATATTAGAGGTTGACTTTTATAGCTTATATTCCCGATGATTATTCCCGCAAAAAGCAAAAATAAGATGTTTGGGATTTTGAATTTTCTGCTTATTAATGTGGAAACTATACCAATCAATAATATGACAGATAGGTAGGTTAAGAATGTTATTGGTCCCATAGCCGCACCTCTTTTTGAATATCTATAAGAGGATATGTTTAAATAGTTTATGGTTAACTTTGCTTGGAAATAAAAACCGCAAAGAATTTAAATAAGTAGTGCTTGCTTTTTTATATAATTGAGGGGGTGTCTCTTATGAGATTAACACTAGCAGAACCGAGTTATATCAAGGAAAGTATAAGCATAATATCAGATCTTGTTAGCGAAGGAAGATTTAAAATAAATAAAAATGCTTTGGAACTTGTGGCTATGGATCCTGCCAATGTTGCCATGGTAATTTTTAAGCTTCTAAGTTCTACATTCACAGAGTATGATGTAAAAGAGGAAACAGAGATAGGTATAAATCTCGGTGACCTAAAAAAAATATTGAAAAGAGCTAGTCCAAATGATATGCTAACCCTAGAACTAGATGGGAGTAAACTAAAAATCCAGTTAAAGGGAAATACCACAAGGACATTCCATATATCTCTGATAGATATTGAAGAAAAAGAACAAAAGATACCTGAATTAGAATTTCCCATTAAAATAAAGATACCATCAAACATCTTATCAAATGCCATAGAAGATGCTGATATTGTTGCTGAATCTGTTACATTTGAGGTAGAACCAAAAAAGTTTACAATAAGCGCAAGTGGAGATTTATCAAATGCAAATATTGAGATTAAAGAAGGAGAGGGGATAGAAATAGAGACTAAAGAGAAATTAAGGGCAAAGTATAGTATAGAATATCTAAAAAAGATGATAGGTGCATCTAAACTAAGTGACGAGGTTATTATTAGATTTAATAAGGATTACCCGCTAAAGCTAGATTTTAAGATTATAGACAAGCTAATATTAAGCTTTATTTTGGCTCCTAGGGTTGAGAATGAGTAAACTACCATAAGAATATTTTTTTTATCCAACTAAGTATTTTACTAAAAAGATTCTTCTCTTCTTTTTTAGTTTTTGATGGTTTATCTGTTTCATTTGTTTTTTTGGTTTTATTTGTTGTCTTATTAGTAGATAATTGATTAACTTCCTCAATCATCTCTTCGAGGGGTTTTTTCCCCAATACATTTATCTTCTCTGTCTTCTTGAGAATAATAAGTTGGCCATTTAATCTAACATTAACATTCGTTGTAAATTCTAATTCTGCTTCACCATAATCTTTTGGTATTGTTACGGAGTAAGAATATGCTTCTTTTTCTTCCAATGGTTCAAGTCTTTCTATAAAAGCAGTTATATTCCCCTTCAAAGTGGCACGTATCGTTTTTGGAAAAATATCAACAACATCAATCCCTTCTAGCACCGTATTTTTTCTATTTTTTAAACTTACCTTGACTTCAATTTTTTCTCCTTCATAGACATTTTTCTTGGTGGTTTCCCTTATTATCTCTATTACTTTGTTCACAGCTTCGACTTTTATTCTCTGTGATTTTTTAAATGTATAGAGCTTCCCCGAAGATGAAGTATAAGAACCAGTAATAATTATATTAAAGAACTTATCTTCTTCAGTATAAGGTGCTGTTAGGGTCTTTTTGTAGATGTCTATTGTTTGACCTGCTGCAATATTCTTTGTTTCTGTTATGTTGTTGAAAAGATCGCTAATAACGCTAATCTTAACATTGTTTATTTTTTTCTCAGCCCAATTTTTGATGCCTATATATAAATCATAAGCTGAATTCGATTTTACAATTGGGGTTACATTAAGTATCGGAACTACACTTGAAAGACCAACTGTAAATTGTTTCTCTAGGTTCTCTTCATACTTTCTTCTTGAGATTTCTAATACAGCAGATGTCTTTATTTTGAACCTACCAACGCGGCTTGGTTTGAGCTTTATAGTGAAATTTTTAGTTTCTTGCTCTTCCAGTTCACCTTCAAATATCAGTCTATTATCTTCTCTCTTAAAGCCAACTGGTATATTAAGGATAGATATAGACTCTGGTATCGATATCTCCAGATTTTCTATTTCCAATTTGTTTGAGCTATGCCTATTCCCTATTTTTAGAGTATAGTTTATTATGTCACCCCTGTCTGCTGCTTCTGTAGATATAGTGTCATTAAGGTAAAATGGTTTTTGTACACTTATTGTTACAATATCTGATTCAGTGGTTATATCATCTCCATTATATTTATAAGAAACCTCTGCTTGGGAATCAAACGAAATAAGTTCTTTTGCTCTTATAGTGTAGGTAAAGGATTTCTCCTGTCCTGCACTAAGACTTCCCTCCCAGCTTCCTGCACCGCCATAAACCAATAAGCCCTCTGGATAAACATCAAGATACTTTATATTGTAGGCTTTTGCTTCTCCATTGTTTTTTATCGTAACACTTACTGTAATTAAATCATCTATACTAGGTTTTACTGTAGAAAAAGACCTTGTAATTTCTATCTCTGGTTCTAATTCTGTAACCTTAATTTTTATCTCATTCCCATCTATATCTTCAAAGCAGTATTTTATCTTTTCTTTTTTTTCACACTCCCCAATCTCCATTAGTCTTCCCAAACCATTAACCTTAAGAAGTAGTTTACCACTAGATTCAAAGTATTCAGCATAGAAATAATCATCCCCTACCTTGAATGTCTCTCTATTAGTAACCCAATCATCAAATATAACTGCAGCTGACGAAAATGGGATAAGTAAAAGCAGAATAGGAAATATTGCCAAAAATCTCATTTTTGGTTAGTATAATATACTATTGATTTATATTTTTATTGATTTTGTTATGCGAGTTATTTAAACTCGCCGTAAGTTTGTTGATACCTGCGCAAATAGATAGATTTGGATTTTAAAAAATAAAAGGACAAGCACTACAAACTAAAATCTTTTTTTGGAGTAAATCCAAAATAAAAGATAAATTTAAATAGGGGTTTTTTTATTCATTTTTTATTACAGAACAAGACAAAAGGGGCTCACCTATAACAAGGGTCTATGACCACTTAGTTTTGTGGCCTTGTGTCTTGTGTAAAAATCTGGGCATCCCATTATCTAAACCTTAAATCTAAAGAAAAAGGGTTATTATCTCGCCTACAAATCCAGAAAAAAGAGGAACAAACAAGTTATCTTCCAATTCACTGAGAAAAGTTTCTACAATAGTTGCTGTTAGAGCCATTCCAATGATTGTATATATGTTTGTAATCAGAAAAATACCAACAACTAGGTTTACTACTAACTCTGTAAGGCAACCAACAAGGGTTTTATTCTTGAATATTAATGTTTCTCCAAATTTTGTCCCTATAATAGCAGCCGACATATCTCCTAGGGCCGTCATTAAAAGAGCAGCTAAAGCTATTCTAAAATCAAAAACAGCTAAACAAATAATTGTGGCTGTTAAGAAATATATTGCAGCACTCATCCTAGTCGCTTCTTTTGCTCTGATAAGTTGTTTTACTATCGGAAGTTCTATATTTAATTCTAATCTGATATATTCTATTATTAGTAGAATTAAAAGCAAAAAAACAAGGCTGATTAAGGCTATTTGCTTTGAAAAAGTTTTTTCTATAATTGAGTAGAAAATTAACACAAAAATGATTGTCATATGAAATGCCTTTCTTCTAATCTCATGTAGTAATGTCCATGCCATAGTATTCCTAAGTATTTGGTCTGAGTTTATAAAATTTCTGATTTGGATTTAAATGTGCATTGCCTATTATTTTACAACAAGGTTACTAAAATGACAAATAGAAAGTTTTATATATTAATAATATCAGATTAGGGAATATGGTTAATCAATTTAGGGAAGTTATAGACTTTTTTGGAGAGATAGGATTATATGATGTTGTATTGCCATTTTTGTTGGTATTCACAATTGTTTTTGCTATTTTAGAAAAAACAAGAGTCTTTGGTACAGAAACAATTGATGGAAAACAATATCCAAAAAAAAACTTAGATGCCATGGCTTCTTTTGTTATAGCATTTTTTGTTGTTGCTTCTTCAAAGCTTGTTGAGATAATAACTACTGTATCTTCCTATACTGTGTTGTTATTGATGCTTTCTGTTTTGTTTTTATTGTTAGTTGGGTCTTTTATGAAAGAAGGAGAGGGTGTTTTCTTACAAGGTGGTTGGAATACACTCTTCATGATTATTATGTTTGTTGGTATAATATTAATTTTTACATATGCAATAGGGTGGTGGGATACATTCTGGGATTATCTTAGATTCGGAAAGGGGACAGAGGTAACGGGTTCTATTATTTTACTTGTAATCATAATTATTTGTGTTTGGTATATCGTCCAAGGTGAAGGGAGTAAAGAAACAAAAAAAGAAGAATCTAAATAATGAGGTGTTAAAATGGCTACTAGAGCGTATAATCTTGAAGAATTTATTAGGATATTAGATAGTTGGGGATTGACTGATGTAATGTTGCCTTTTTTGCTGATATTTGTAGTGATATTTGCATTAATGGCAAAAACTAGGATATTAGGGGAGGATAAAAAGAAATATAATCTGGTTGTTGCTTTGGTGATATCTCTGTTAGTTGTTATACCCCATGTCTTGGATGTATATCCAGAAGGGGCAGATGTTGTAGAGATAATGAATGAAGCTTTGCCACAGGTTTCTCTTATTGCAGTAGCTGTTATAATGCTGCTTATATTGATAGGACTGTTTGGTGGAGAGGCTAGATGGATGGGCTCAAGCCTTAGTGGTTGGATTGCAATAGTTTCTTTTATAATAATCCTAGTAATTTTTGGAGGAGCAGCTGGATGGTGGGGAGACTGGAGTTGGTTTTATAATTTCTTTGGTGAAGAAACAGTTGCAATAGTAATAATGATATTGGTTTTTGCTATAATAGTTTGGTGGATAACTAGAGGGGAAGGTAAAGAAAAAGAATTAAACGCCTTATCACAGCTTGGCAAGTGGGTTGGAGATATGTTTGGTGGTAGTAAAAAGTAAAAATGGCTACCTTTTTAGATATAACAGCTTTAGAGCATTTTTCTAGTCTTTTTGTTTTTATATTTGTTTGGTTAGTTATTTTCGCAATTCTCTCCTATACAAAAATCTTAGGTGAGAATGTAGGTATTCAAATAGTTATTGGACTGATAATAGCTATTCTTACTTTGTTTTCCCCTCTTGCTACAAAGATAATAGAAAATATCGCACCTTGGATAGCAGTTGTCTTTGTCTTTGCAATATTTGCTATAATTGCCGCAAAAATGTTTGGTGTGAGTGAGGCAGAAGAGTTGGGTTCTTTAAAATTGATAACATTAATAGTGGTAATGCTTATTATTGTTGTTGGTGTATTAAGCTACATAAGAGGAGAAATATCTGTGCCTGAAGAAGAAGGAGATATAGATTACAGCAAACCGAGCATTATATTATTTCATCCTAAGGTGATGGGTGCTTTGTTTATTCTAATCGTAGCTATATTTGCTATTGTACTTATGGCTGGAAAGCAGTATGTTTAAGTTCACTTTTTCTTTGTCTTTTGATTAGACTTTATCTTTTGGTCAGACATCCTTTGTAGTTTATTGACAGAATCCGTTAAAGAAGGTAGAATCTTAGAAAAAACCTGTTCCATTGCCTTTATCTCTGTCCCAACATTAGTAAGGTGCTCGTCATATTCCGATATCTTCCCAAGTACGCCTTTATGTAAAGAGTCAAAGTTTGATTTTAGATTGTTTATTTGTTCTTGAATTTTGGTTATTTCAGTAGCAACTTGTTCCTTCCATTCAAGAAGTTTATCAATTTCCTTTTTTGCCTCATTCCATTTTTCCTCTACTATTGCCTCTGTCACCTCTTGAATCTCTTCTCTTCCTA
The DNA here is from genome assembly GCA_964577685.1 of uncultured Methanosarcinales archaeon. Classification (GTDB taxonomy): domain Archaea; phylum Nanobdellota; class Nanobdellia; order Woesearchaeales; family JACPBV01; genus CAZNZT01. The sequence continues at coordinate 70,881 of CAZNZT010000001.1, forward strand.
CTCCTGTCCCTGGTTGCTGTTGAGGTGGGTACTCTGACGGAACTTCCTGTTCTACTGCTATATTTGCCTGTGGCGGATATTGGAATTGAGGTTGTGGCTGCTGAGGAAATGGTTGGTACGGCTGTTCTGGAGGATAATCCTGATAATTACCTGGCGGGGTTCCAGAAGTCGGTGGAGGGGTCCCAGAACCAGCAGGAGGATAATCAAATGACGGGGGTGGTGGCTCTTGAGGAGTATCTGTTGTTTTCTTTTTGCCAAACCCCAAAAAGGCCATTCTAGCACCTCTTTTTTATATTCTTACTTTTATATTTTTAATAATCCCCTTTATATAAATATTTCTATTTATCTTTTTCTAGTTTTGCTCCTATTGTTTCTTGGATTACTTCTTGAAGCTCATTATGCGTAACAAAATTTAAGGGCTGCCACAATTCAATGTATCTCTGTAAGGTTTTAACATCTTCTTTTTTTGCGAATGAGCCAAGCTCCTTTATTATTAATATTATCTTATCCTTGAGTTCTTCTACATCTCTTTTCAATTCGCTTATATCTGATAAGATGGTTTTTATTTCTGTACTCAGAGTTTTATTCTTTCTTATCATGTTTTCCTCTGTTATTTTTGTTGCTGTTCGTAAATTTGTATATCTCTCTTCTAGTATCCTTATCCTATCTATTAGACTATTTAATCGTTCTGAAAAATCAGAACTCCCTACACCGGGTTTTTTGTTTTTTGATATTAATTTTTTTTGTGGAGGTTTAATTGAAAATTGAACCATACAGATATTGAAAAAAGATGTTAATATAAAGTTATGTTAGTATTCCCTAGTAGTCTTTATCTCAGACGCTGACCACAAAAGTAACAGAAATTCTCATTCCCTCTTAAGGGTGTCCTACACCTAGGACAATAGCCCAAATGGTTCTTAACGTTTTGGGGTTTATTACCAATATATCCTAGCTCACCTTTAGTTTCTTTTTTTCTATTTATAAACCAGATTAATATTTTTGCTATCCCTATCACTAAAAAAAGATAACCAACGAGAACAAAAAACCTTAATCTTCCAGAACCAATTTTGTTTTCTACGTAGTGTGTATAGAATAAAACAACAATACCAACTGTCAAGTAAAAAGCTCCATGTATCTTAACCATTTTATTTGCCGATAATTCGGATATTGCCCATGTATGGTTGTAATGCCTTCGGGATGGCTATGCTGCCATCTTTCTGTTGATAGTTTTCTATAATTGCTTTGATTGTTCTTCCTGTTGCAATCGCTGTTGAATTTAAAGTATGAACATAGTCCTTTTCATTCCCTTTTTTATACCTTATATTTAATCTTACTGCCTGATAACTCGTACAATTTGAACAAGAAACTACTTCTTTGTAGGCTTTTTCTCTTGGCATATAAACTTCCAAATCATATTTTTTTGATGCTACAGTCCCTATATCACCTGTGCATATATTAACTACCCTATATGGTAATTTCAATTTTTGGAAAAGCACTTCCGCATTTTTTATTAGCTCTTCATGAAATTCCCAGCTTTCTTCTGGTTTACAAAAGATAAACTGCTCCACCTTATTGAATTGGTGAACACGGAAGAGTCCTTTCTCATCTATGCCATGGCTTCCGATTTCTTTTCTAAAACAGGAACTTACACCACAAAACTTTAAGGGAAGTTCTTCTTCATCAAATACCTTACCCATCATCATTGCTCCGATTGGGTGCTCTGATGTGGCTATTAAAAAAAGGTCTTCATTTTCACCCTCTACCTTGTACATCATTGTCTCAAAATCCTTCAAATCTGTAACACCCTCATAAGGTTTGCGTCTTAACATAAGTGGAGGTTCAATTAGTTTATATCCTTTCTTTATTAGGGAATCTATAGCAAACCGTTGTAATGCTAAGTCCATTAAGGCCAACTCACCTAGTAGATAATAAAAACCCCTCCCAGATACCTTAACAGCGGAACTGAAGTTTGCTAGTCCTAGCTTCTCTATCAATTCACCATGTGGTTTTAATTCAAAGTAAAATTTAGGGATCTCTCCCCATTTCCTTATTACCTTATTATCTGATTCATCTTTACCAACGGGAACAGAATCATGAAGAATATTGGGCAAACGCATTAAATAGAATGTTATCCTTTCCTTTAGTTTTGCTATCTTTTCCTCACATTCTTTAATTTTTTTTGGTAATTCTTTTGCCTCCTTTATTTTTTTTGTTATATCCCTTCCTTGTTTTTTTAATTGATTTATTTCCTCGGTTATTAGGTTTCTCTTATGCCTCAATTCCTGATTCACTTGCAATAGTTTCCTGTATTCTTTATCTTTTTTTATCAAATCATTAAGCCATTGTACCTTCTCCCTGTCTTGTCTCTTTTCCAGATTTTTTCTTACAATTTCTGGATTCTCCCTGACAAACTTTATGTCTAACATATAAGCTGTTTAATTGGATTCTGTTTATATATTTTTCTTATATAAAAAGTACAATAGAAGAAAATAGAAATATTTAAATATATGTAATAGCAAGGGTTTATTACATATACAAAAATGGATATTAGCTGTATAGTAGATAGATTAAACATAACACAGCATCCCTACACGAGGATTAATGAATTCTTGAATGGGATATTAACAAGGATTACAGCTCCAATACAAGATGGGGGCTTAGGGTATGATATGGCTCTTTTCTTTTGGCACCAACCTGTAAGAACAGGCAGACTAAATACGGATGTGTTTGCTTACTATACAGGAAGAGCCCAGATTTGCTCACGAGGAGGAATTGAATCAGCAGAGGAATCCAATACTAAAAGGAGATTGGATGAGGTATTAGGTGGTTTATATGTTACTGCAAGTGAGTCCCAGAGTATAAAAGATATAATGGGGTATTTAAAAATAGGGCTTTCTCCTGAAGAGGAAACATATATGCTTCGCCCTCAAGACCCTGTTCTCTCATTAATAGGAGAAAAAGTTCAGCTAGATGGGCTAGAGGGTGCTGTTGTTCCATTTGGAGATGAGCATCCCCCATATGGTATTGTAATAGTAGTTAGTTATTCTGGAGGGAATGGGGTAAGGGGAAATTTAGGAAGCCTTGTTGGACTATTATATAAAGCACAATCAATTATGCCTCATTTCAGAGATAGAAAAGAAATACCTCCAGAAATACTTGAACCTATTTTTCAGCCCCTAGGGGTTTCTTAGCTTTTAGAAGTTTTTATCTTATTTCTACTAATTTTATTCTTGATTTTGGATTCTTAATTTTTATAGAGTTAGGTAATACATTAAAATATTTTGAAAGAAGGTTTATAAGTTCTATATTTGCTCTGTTATTTTCTGCTTTTTCTTTTAGTCTAACCTCAAATTCAGTATTAGAAATCTTAGTAATGGTTGTTTTTTTAGACCTTGGCTTAACCTTTACTTTTATTATCATTTACTCACTGTGCTTTTAAAGTTATGTCTTCCCCATTATTATAGGCCATCACCAATGTTCTGCCTATAGGACTATTTTTTTTTATTTTTATTGTGCCAGTAGAACCTGCCTTGACTCTCACAAGAAATTCGTTATTTACATATATGCCTATGTCCTTATTTTGGTTCTCTATGTTTGTTGTAAATATTATTGAACTTTTTTTTATTCTAATATCAAAAGGAATAACTCTTGTCTCTTCTTTTTCTGTTCTGCTTCTTTCTAATGGTTGAATATCAATCCCTATGTTAAGCTTTCTTTCAATTGTTTCAATTTTTCTACCATTTCTCCCTATTATCTTGGGTATATCCTTGTTGGGAATATAAACAATTGCCTTTGTATCTGAGATTAGCTCTACTTTTACATTACTACAATACCTCATAAACTCCCTTTCAATAGAACTTGCTGCTAATTTATGCACCCCTGTTTTAGGTGTTTGCTGTACTGGAACAACAACAGTTTGCTCACCATAGGTATATATCTCATATTCAAGCTTATTTGTTTCAAAATCATTAACTACTACTACAGGTCTAGCTAAATCGGCTTCTGTCATTCCTGTTGGGACCTTCACAACAATCTTCAATGACAACACTTTTTCTATTTGACCATTCTTTATAAAGACAACAGTATCAATAACCTGAGGTATTACACCCATTTCTATCCTGCCGATGAATCTTTGTATTGCATCTATCGGATTTGTGGCATGAACCACTCCAACCATTCCAACCCCAGCAAGCCTCATGTCTGCAAACAATTTAAAATCTTCTGTATTACGCATTTCATCAAAGATTGTATAATCCGGTCTTGATAACAGCAATATATCATGAATCTCCTGAGCATCTCCGTGAGAGATTGCATATTGAGTTATGGTGTCTGGCAGAATTAGGTCTCTTGGAGCCTCAACTGTTTTTATTGTTTTGTTTTTTGAAGCGTAATATTCTGCAAGTGCTTGTGCAAAGGTAGATTTTCCCATGCCGGGGGAACCAGCTACCAATATGCCCTCTGCTTGTTCTGCTATTCTTTTTTTGAGTTTTTCGCTTAGCTTGTAGTCATCAAGTATTAACCTCTTTATTGGCCTAACAGCTGTAATCTCCCAACCGTCTGAGAATGGTGGCTTTGTTATTACAATCCTATACTTTCCTAACTGCACAATAGTGGACCCTTCCCTTTCTATCTCTATAAACCCATCTTTCCTTAGTTTTGCATCTTCTATAATCTCCCTAGAAATCTCTTGGACTTCTTCTTGTTTTAATGGTTCATCTCTGAGTTTAGTAAATTCCCATGAGCCAGGAAATCCTCTTTTTGCGTATGGAACAACATTTTCTTTTAGATGGACAGACATTGTTGTGTCATCAAAATATTCTTCTAACTTTAGTTTTCTGATTGCTGACTCTGGTTTGAAGTATATACATTTAATACCTCTTGCCAGTGCTACTTCTGCCTGAACTTTATCAGAAGTCATTAGTGTTGCATCTTCCTCATATGCGAGCTGTCTTATCAATGAATCTATCTCTCCTAAAGAGGCATTTCTTATTTCAATTGCTTTTGGTCTTTGGCCAGAAAATATCAATTCAATATTTTTTAGCTCTCTTAATCTTTTTATCTCATCCAAACCAAGAAATCCAATTGCTTTTCCTAAGTTCGCTTGATGCTCAAGCTCAGATAAGATTGCTTCATGGATTATTACTTGATTCGTCTTTAACTTTTTGGATTTTATTTTAGATGAAACAAGACCTTCTATTATAACACTTGTGTCTGGAACAAGTTTTTCTATGAATTGCATAGGAAAATAGGAATATCTATTATTTTAAATAGGTTTTGATTAATTGCATAATATTTAAAAATATCAGGGGTTTAACTATAAATATGTCGCTCTTTAAGGACATGCTTGGTTCTGAGGAAAGCCTTTTTAAGGATGAGGTAGCTTTAGATTTTAGCTTCATGCCCAAGATGATTCCATACAGGGAAGATTGCCAGAGAAGAATGGCTTATTGTATTAAACCGTTGTTCCAGAAAAGAAATGGAAAGAATCTTTTTATTTATGGGGTTCCAGGGATAGGAAAGACCCTCGCATGTAGACATGTTCTTAAAGAACTAGAGGAAGAAACAGATGACATAATTCCAATATATATAAACTGCTGGCAGAAGAATACAACATTCAAGGTTATGATTGAGATATGTGAAATTCTTGGTTATAAACTAATCATGAATAAATCTTCTGATGAGTTGTTCAAAGATATAAGGAACATAATAAATAAGAAAGCAGCTGTTTTTGTCTTTGATGAAATAGACAAGGCAGATGACCTTGATTTTGTTTATTCTGTATTGGAGGAGATTTATAGGAAGACGATTTTTTTTGTAACAAACAGCAAAGAATGGTTGTACAATGTAGAAGAAAGGCTCAAGTCTAGATTAATGCTTGAAATGTTAGAATTCAAACCATACAATTATGAAGAAACAAAGGGAATTCTAAGGCAAAGAATTGAGTATGCCTTTGTCCCAGGTGTTTTGAGTGATGAGGCTTTTAAATTAATATTAAAAAAGACAGTTGAGATAAAGGATATAAGATGTGGTTTATATATGCTAAGGGAAGCTGGCTTAAACGCAGAAAATAGGTCTTCCAAAAAGATAACTGCAGAAGATGCAAGGATTGCTATAAAAAGGCTTGGAGATTATAATATATCAAAGGCTGAGAGATTAGAAGATGAATCGAAATTTATTCTTAATCTGATAAAGAATAACAGCAATAAAAGGATGGGAGAGCTATACAAGATATATAAAGAGGTTGGTGGAAATTCATCCTACAGGACCTTTTTTAGAAAGATAAATAAATTGGCTGACAATAACCTTGTTCTTCTTGAAAAAAAGAGTGGTGGAAAAGAAGGAAATACAACCATTGTAAGATATTTTGATAAATCTAAAGAGACCCAACATTAATATCCTATCTCAAAATTAGAGAATTCATTTCTCGGTTCTTCATATTCTATCTTTATACCTATAACTTCAGCTGCTCTTGGTCCTATCTTGCAAAAATCTATTAGTTTATTTATCTTCTCTTCTTCACCTTCAGCAACAATCTCAACAGTTCCGTCAGGTAAATTTCTTACAAAACCACCCAATCCTAATTCGTTAGCTATCTTTTTCGTGTTATACCTAAAAAATACGCCCTGTACCCTACCAGAGATTATTATATGGACTCGTTTCATTTATAATATTAGAAAAAATAATAACTTTTTAATTTTTTGTTTTTATTTTTAGAAAAATTATTTAATGGTCCAAAGATAACATAGGATTATGACAAAAATAACAGAAAAAAAAGCAAAGAAGATTCTTGAAAGGTATGCTCCAAACAATGAGACATACAAAAAGGTTCTAAGACACTCTGAAGAGGTTAAAGGGGTTGCTATTAAGATAGCAAAAAATATCAAGGGTATTGACATTAATTTTATAAGAACAGCAGCTATCCTCCATGATATAGGAAGGTTTAGATGTCCTCCAAATTCCAGAGAGAGTATAAAGCATGGTATAGAGGGGGCTAAGATTTTAAGAAAAGAGGGGCTTAACAAACATGCTTTAGTAGCTGAAAGGCACCTTGGTGCTGGAATTACTAAAGAGGATATAATCAAACAAAAACTAGATTTGCCTCTTAAAGACTATGTACCAATAAGCAATGAAGAAAAGATTATATGCCACGCTGATAATCTAGTTTTTGGTGATAAAGAAGTGAATTTCAAGAGAGTGATTGCAAGATACAAAAAAGAATTAGGAAAAAAATATGTTAGAAGGTTAAAAAGACTTAAAGATGAGATTGAAAAGATGGAATATAGGAATAAATAAAGACAAAAGACTTCTGAATTTTAGAACAATACAGAGAGACATAGCTGAGAAGATAAGTTTGGAAGATAAATTCAAAAAGATAAGAAAGGTTGTAGGATTTGACTTGGCATTCAGTAAAGACAATGTTATCTGTGCTGCTATTGTAGTAGATTATAAAAGCCTAAAGGTACTTGAGAAAAGATATGTTATATGTAAAGAAACAATTGGTTATATACCAACATTCCTGACATTTAGAGAAGGACCTCCGATACTAGAGGTATATAAAAGATTAGAGAATAAGCCAGACATACTTTTGTTTGATGGGAATGGAATCTTACATCCATTAAGGGTAGGAATAGCTTCTCATATAGGGGTTGTACTAAAAAAGCCCTCTATAGGTGTAGCTAAGTCGTTGCTTTGTGGGGAATTAAAGGGTGATTATATTTATATGGACAATGAGAAGGTAGGATATAGATTAAAAAATAAGAGATTCAAGCCAATCTATATATCTCCTGGGCATAGGATTAGTCTAGAAAGTTCTGTAAGGATAGCTAGAAAGCTTATTAGGAATCACAGATTGCCTGAGCCATTAATCCTAGCACATAGATATGCAAATGAAACAAAAAATAGGTGTGATGGATGAAGGATATAAACAAGGCGTTATCTGGGTATCTAAATATCCTAGAAAAAAAACAAAAACCAAAATTTAAGAAAATAAGTAAATACGTTCTTAATAAAAAAATCAAAGGAGCATTTAAAATTCTTGAGGCATGTGTGCTGTGTGAAAGAAAATGCAGGGTTAATAGGAAAGATGGAAAAGTAGGTTGGTGTAAATGCAAGGAAATGGAGATTTCATCATTTTTTGAACACATTGGAGAAGAATATTTTTTTATTCCAAGCTTTACAATATTCTTTGTTGGGTGTACATTTAGCTGTCAATATTGCCAAAATTGGACAATATCACAAAGGTTTGAGCATGGTAAAAGATATAAGGAAAATGAATTAGCAAAGATTATTGACAAGCATAGCTATTGCAAAAATGTAAATTTTGTTGGTGGGGATCCTGTACCATATCTTCCTTTTATATTGAAAACAATAAGTTTTGTTAAAGCTGATATCCCAATAGTGTGGAATTCGAATTTTTATATGTCTAAAACTGCTATGGAACTTTTAAGTGGTGTTGTAGATGTTTATTTGTCTGATTTCAAGTATGGAAATAATAAATGTGCAGAAAGATTAAGTAAAGTAAAAAACTATTTTGAGGTTGTTTCAAGAAACCATATTCTTGCTTTTAAAGACTCAGCGTTGGTAATTAGACTCTAATCTTACCAGGGCATATAGAATGTTGCACAAAGCCAATACTTAAGTTTATTAGAGATAACTTTAAAGATAAGGTAATAGTAAATATAATGGGACAGTATAGACCTTGCTGGAATGCTTTTAGATATAGTGAAATAAAAAGATATGTAAACGAAAAGGAAATTAATGAAGCTATAGATTACGCCACAAAGCTTGGATTAAATTTTATTATTTGAGTTTTTTATGAATTAGAAACTTAATTAATAAACCTGACTAGTGTTGAGTTTAAAAATTTTTCAGCCTTCTGCAGTATTTTCTTTGATTCATTATATGTTATTTGCTCTATGGCTCTGTCATAATTTAACCACTTATAACCTATATGTTCAAAAGATAATTTAATATGTTCTTCCTTTGTTTCTGCTAAAAGAAAAACAACCTTCTTTGAAACAAGATTTTTGTCTTTTTTATAAAAATAATGTATGAATTCCCTAAATCCCTTTATGAACCTCAGATTCCTGATTCCTGTTTCTTCTTCTATTTCTCTTCTTGCTGTTTCCTCTTCAGTTTCATTTTTTTCAATATTACCTTTTGGAAAGTCCCAATGCCCAGCTTCGTAGTGTAATAATAGATACAACCTTTCTTTGTTTTGCCTAAATATTACTGCACCAGCGGATTTCTCATTTATCATTTGGTTCTTGATAGTTTTTCCTAAAGCCTATTCTTTTTCTTTAATTTTTTTATATGCTTCTCTTCTACAAATCTTTCATGCACTGGAATATCTGAATCATCTATTTCAATTTGATTATCTACCTCTTTCTTTATTTTTTTTCTTATATCTTCCATATTTAAAGATAATAATAAAAAACTTTATAAAGTTTATTTTTTAGGTCTTATTAGAGGTGGTGTAAATGGCAGAGGAGGAATATGATGATGTTTACTCAGAAGAAGGTAGAGAGAGCCTTGTAGAAGATGATGAAATTTCTCCAGAAGAAGAGGGATTTATGGAGGGTGCGAACGGAGGAGGGCAGGGAGCAAAGTGCAGAAGATGTGGAGCGATATTGGGGGATGACTTCATAGAGAAAGAGATTGATGGGGAAATATATAGGTTCTGCTCTGATGAATGTGCTGAAAAATATTCAAAGAAAAAAGGATAACTCTAGATGCTACAAGATAGGGTGCTGTGGATGGAGTTTTCTTAATACTAAAAGGTATTTCGGTGATAGGTGGAAGAAGAGATTTGATAGCGTTCTCCAATGTTATGCTAGCATGTTTGATATTGTTGAGGTAAACTCTTCTTTTTACCATATACCAAAGCTTGAAACAGCAGAAAAATGGAGAGAACAAGTAAATAAAATAAATAATAAGTTTGAATTTACATTAAAGGCGTCAAGGATAATAACACATACTGACAGATTTTCTTCAGAAAAATCAATAAGAATATTTGACATATACAGAAAAGTTGCAAAAAGATTGGATTCTAAGATTATATTACTACAATGCCCTGCTTCTTGGACCCCATCTGAAACCAATATAAGAAACTTCAAAGGATTTCTAAAAAAAGTTAGATATGAATTAATCGCATGGGAACCCAGAGGAAAGTGGTGGGATAAGTTAGATTTAGTAAAGGAAATATGCAGTGAGTTTAATCTTATTCATTGTGTTGACCCACTTAGAATCCATCCTCAATACTTTTCTAGAAAGAATATTGCTTATTTCAGGCTACATGGATTTGGAAAACCATCGATGTATAATTACAGTTTTAATAGAGAAGAGTTATATAAAATAAAAAAAATTTTAATTAGCTTAAAAAAGAAAAGGAATTATGTCTTCTTCAACAATGCTACAATGTATGAAGATGCATTAAAATTTATAAGAGGAATTAAAAAGAACGATTAACTATTTAAATAAAGTAAGCTTTTCTATTTGATATGCAAAAAACTGGGATTGTCAATCTACCTTTGCATGGGGGGAAGGCTCCACCTTGGCTTTTTAGGAGAATGGTTAAGCTATCTGGGGCTATAACTGAGGTTTTGATTTACGAATTTGGAAAGAATGAGTTTATAAGAAGAATTGCGAATCCTTTTTGGTTTCAGGCATTAGCTTGCACTATTGGCTTTGATTGGCATTCAAGTGGAACAACAACTACAACTCTAGGCGCTTTAAAGGAAGTGCTAAATAAATCTAACCTAGGCATAAAGATTGCGGGTGGGAAAGGTGCAATATCAAGAAAGGCTCCAAAAGAGATAGAAAGATTTGCAGAAGAATTTGACATGTCAACGAACAAGATAAAAAGACTGATTTATTCTTCAAAAATGAGTGCAAAGGTGGATAATTCTTGTATACAAGACAAATACCAACTTTACCACCATTGTTTTGTTTTTTCTGAAGATGGAAAATGGGCTGTTATACAACAAGGAATGTATGAGAGATATGCAAGAAGGTACCATTGGTTAAGTGACAATATTAATAGCTTTGTTAATGAGCCGCATGATGCTATATGTTGTGACAGAAAAGAAAACAAGGTCTTAGATATGACTGCAAATGAGAGTGAAGAGGTTAGAAATATTTCAGTTGATATTGTAAGAGACAACCCAAAACACATAGAAAAATATCTTAAAGAACCAGAGCAAAAAACATTACAGAGTTTTGAGACATTAAGTTTCAGGCCAAGGCATTCTATTATTAACCAAGAGAAGATAAATATTGAGATGCTAAAGAAAACATATGAATTACAACCGAGGAACTATGAAGAGCTTGTTTCCATTAAAGGTATTGGACCAAAAACCATAAGAAGTCTTGCTCTAATTTCGGAGTTGATTTATGGCAAGAGAGCTTCATGGAAGGACCCTGTTAAATTTTCATTTGCACATGGTGGGAAGGATGGTTATCCATACAAGATAAGCAGACGGCACTATGATAAGTCAATAAGTATATTGAGGTCTGCAATAGAAAACGCAAAAATAGGAATGAAGGACAGGCTCTATGCTATAAGAAGGCTAAATAAGTTTTACAGGGGTTAATTTATAATATTAATATGTTTTTATAATCTTTATTAGCCTTTTTAAGTCTATATCGCTTCTAATTGAAACTGGGTCAAAGTGAGTACACGATGCTTTGTGGTTTATTTTTTTTATTTTTTCTATTATTGTAGAAAGTTTTGGTATTTTTAATTTATTTCTTTTACAGATTTTGTGGATATTATAGAATCCTATTACATCTATTTTAGATTCTTCTTTTATTAAGTTCAAAAATTTTTTATTTTCTTCAATCTTATTTTTTTCTAACATCTTACCTACCAATTCTTTATCCCATAAATGCCCTTTCCACAATGGTCCAGCTTTTTTGTACATTCCATGTTGTTTCATTATTAAATCCGTTTTCTCCTTACTTTTTTCGCACCTAAAAAAGACTCTCATATAGTGGTCTTTGAAATATGAAAACATAGGAATTAACGCTTTGCCGTATTGAGAGCCTATTAGTTGTATTTTCCTTATTAATATTCTAAGCCCAATCTCATGCATTAGTTCGTTCCTCAAAGGAATAGCCCAATATTTCCTTAGGCATGCTTTTGGATAGGATCCAGCAAGTGCTGAGGTGTCTGTCGCTGTAACAGCCAATATTCCATTTCTTGATATCCTCTTTAGTGAAGAGTCAAGATATGGAGATGGATTGCCGAAGGGGTCTATGTCTATGTAATCAAACCCCTTTGATTTCAAAAGAAATAGATTTGCATCTTCGTTATTTATGGAATGTTTCTTTATTTTTAATTTATTAAGTTTAAAGTTTCGCTTTATAATATTTATTGCTTTCTTTTTATAATCATTGACTAGAATTTTATCAATTTTATTTTTTTCTAATTCTTTTAGAAACCTTATTGCTCTAATTCCAGTTCCAGCTAGAGGTAATGCTATTCTTAGTTTTTTCTTTTCAATTGAGTTTAATAGTAGAATTGAGATATCCCTATTGAATTTCATAACTGAGTTATAAAAAACATCCATCTTCTTTGAAATCTTATTTGTCTTAGGAACATATATTAGGGCTTTACCTTCACTAATAATTTTGTACATTGTTTTATGGGAAAGAATTATTAAATAAAAATATTGTTCTTTTTGATATCTAAAATCTCTATTTTGTCTCCTACTCTGGTCTTTGTTTGCCCTATTTTTCCTGCTGGCAATTCTATAATGTACTTTGCCTTATTCCTTGGCCTGTAGAATGTAAAGGGCCTAAGGTTTTCTTTTAGTTCTGTGACTTCTTTATGTTCATTTAAAAATAAAACATCTATTTGATAAAAAACAAAAAACATATGTAACAGAGTTATCTTTTCTTTTTTGAATGGGAATACTAAAGCTACATCCTTAATCTTCTTTGAGAACATTAATCCTATGGATTTCTTAAAGATATTTTTGCATATCTTCAATTTTTTCACTAGTATTTTTTTTCTTGTTTTATTTATTAGCATTTTTAAAGGATTATTACTAGAGAGAAGTTTCAATAAATAGGAATATTTAAATATTTCCTATAGTTTTAATTCTTCAAGGGTTTTTTAGTCTAGTTGTTATATTTACTAAAAAAGGGGGGTAATATAAATGGAAGGGTGTAATTTGAAGTCAAGGATTATTTCTATTCTTATTTCTATGTTTTTATTGATTTTTGTTTCAAATGTTTTGGCTCAATCGAATATTTTTGATTTCTATGGGTATGTGAAAGACGCTAATGGAAACTATGTAAGTGGAGCAAATGTTACATTAAGAGAAGAGCTTATGGGCCCTGGAGGGACGCCATTAATATTTTCCACTTTATCAGATGCTAATGGCTTTTTTAATATTTCAAGTGTAAATGGCAGTACACTATATTTGCTTTCAATAGTTAAGTATTCTAATGGAGTTGCACAGCTTGTTAATAAACCACTTCCCCCCCTTCCATCAGATATGTATGAGTTTCAATTGATTAATCAAACATTTTATTTAAAAGATGCTGCTACAATAAACATAACAATGTATAACGAAAGTGGGGATGATGTAAGCTTTAATGGATTTGTCCTAGACACAAAATATAATTATCCAATAGCGAAATTTGAGGATGAGAATAATCCAGTAATTAGAAAAGAGGTTGTTATCCCTGCTGGGAGGTTTAACTATTCTGTTGTTGTCTGGAAATCTGGTTATGCTCCTCCAAGGTCATTCAATGCTATTGCATACAATACAAGTAGAGGAGATATAGTAAATGTAAGAGAAAATATAACCACAAATATGTTTTATCTGACTGGTTATTTAAAATGGCCTAATGGAAGCAATGTCACAAATGTTAATTTTACAGATGTTGCTTCTTATTTTCCAATTAGTAATTTTTTACCCCTAGATGGAGAAATAAAGGGATTCCAAAAGTATGTTGGAAGCAAAGGTGGTTATGCATGGTATAATATTTCTGTACCAGGGCCAAACCTTGATATCTTCGTTATGGCATTCGCTAATGATTCAGAATATTATATGGGTACTGCAAGAGTAACCATAACTGGTAATAAAGAAGAAAATATAACAATATATCCGTTAGCAGGTAGTTATGATATAGCAACTAGTACAAGTGTAGTGAATGTAAATACTAGTAAGACTACAATTAATGTTTTCTATGATAATGGAACACAAAATGTAAGTGCTGGGGAGACCTTCTTTGATATTCTAGTGAATTATAATGGAACACAGATTAAATTCACAGCAAAAACAAATCTTAGTGGTTCAGCTAAGATTCCATTAAGGAATGATACAGGTGCAACAATAGAGATATTCAATGATAGGTTTCCACCAAGAAAGTTTACTTATAGTGGAGCTGAGCTTGAATCAGATATTAATATTATACTGAAGGGATTTGATAGAATGGAGGATGTAGAAGGAAACATAATTCAAGATATAAAGTCAGAATTTTTTGTTTCAAACTCAAGTTGTGATGTTCCGAATCCACCTTCTGATTGTTTGGTATTTGAAATAAGTAATGCTTCAAATCCAAGAGAGGGAGTAAAACTCTTATTGTTGCCTGGGGATGTATCAGTAAGATTAACCCAACTTTCAACAAATATTGTTGTACATTATAAGAATACAGACCTAATAGCTTCTGGCCCACCAGACTTTGAACCAAGCACTAGGGCTAATAATACTGGTTCTGGAGCATCTTTGAGAGATATTTGGAGATTTGGAAGTTTAGGCCCTGAAATTTATGAAAGCCTTCTTGTTGGTGTCCCGTATAATAGTTCAAGGATTGATGAAACTTATGCACCATTACCAAGTATATTAATAGGTAATTTATATGATGTACAAAACAATTGGGTACCAATATGGAATTCAACAGACGACCCAAATGCCTCAAATGTCCCATCCGCTTACAGTGATTTTGATAGCAGATGGTTTAATGCTAGCTATGGTGGAATGCCATGTACTAATGACTTGGATGTTTTCAATTCACTAAGTCAGGGTTGTTATGTAGACAAAACAAATGACATGATATGGTTAAAGATACCCCATTTCTCTGGACTTGGAATAACTGTGCAGGCATATGCTAACTTAGGTAACATTACATCAGATAGGGCTTCTTATTCTTGCTATCCAAGCTGCTCTGCTTATATTAACTTGACTATGAACAACTCAGACCTTGCAGGGGTGCAGAATATCTCTGTTAACAATACAGCAACAGTTACTGGGATAACTTACAAGATAGAATATAAGAACCTCTCAAACGGAGAGTGGGTCTACTTAGGGACAGCAAACGACAATAATAGCTGGATATACGATTATGATTTAGTTTTATATAATAGCTCAAATGTAGATAATACAACACATCAGTTTAGAATCAATATAACACTTCCTAGTGCACTATCAACAAAATGGAATTTTAGTTTAGTAATTAATGGTAGCATATATACCCTTGATCCATGGTTAGATAGTATAAACCTAACAAGTCCAGCAGATGGTGCTTCTGTTGCTTCAGGTAGTAACAATTTTGTATTTACATTGTTTTCTGACAGCTATCCAACACAAAATTGTACACTTTATGTTGATGGCAGTGCTGTTGCATCAAATGCTTCAACGGTTAATGGTTCAGCAACTACACTCACAGCCAGTGTAACAAGTTCTGGTAGTTGGTATGTGAGTTGCAATGAAACAGGAAACTCCGAAGTAAGAACATTTATAGTTGATACAACTGGGCCAAGCATAACCTCTCTAAATTATCCAGGGAATAATCTAAAAGTAGGTAGTAGTTCTATAAACTTCAACTGGACAGCTACTGATGATATAGATACAAGCTTTGAGTGTAATTTAACTCTAGATGGGTTAGTCAATGCAAGCAGCATAACTGTAAGTAATGGGACCCCAGCAAACTATACAGTAAATAATATTAATGACGGGACACATAACTGGAGTGTAATTTGCGAGGATGGTGTGGGTAACACAGGAAGTTCGCAAACTTATACCTTCTATATAGACACAACAGCACCTACTGTAACTATGAACCAGCCAACGGATGGTATGAATACAAGTAGCAGGATTATTAATGTAACCATAGTAGACTCAATCGCAGGAATAGATAATGAGTCTATAATGGTTGATACATATATCTGGAATGGTTCGGCGTTTATTAATCAAACGAGATACTTATTCCCTAATAATGTAAGTTGCACAAGCACAGCAATGAATAGTACAAGCACGACATGTACATTTAATGCCTCCAAATTACCTGATACTGCAAATAGTAGCATAAATATTAGCGTGTTTGTAAATGACTCTCTTGACAATCAAAAGGTATCATCAATAGTCTTTAACCTAGATACTGTAGTGCCAGTTATGAATTCTATTAGTTTATCTGATAGCTATATAAGTTCTGGACAAGCAATTACAGTTACTGTTAATAGTACAGATACCCCTGGTACAGGTATTAGTAGTGTAACTCTAACATACTCTGTTGATAGTGTCAATGATACTACTCTCACAAAGGGAACAGGGGATTTATGGTTGGATTCAATCCTCGTTACAGAATCAAGTGATGGAAGCTACAATATTAGTGCAACAAGTGTAGATTATGCAGGAAATAGCAATGCAATCTCTGCTATAATCAGGATAGACAATACAGCACCTACAATATCTGGAGCCTACGCCGATAATAGCTTATTGAGTAATTCTCCGACAATTACTGATGCTGATGGAAATGTAACAATAAACTGGACAATTACAGATGTAAACCTTTCGTCTACTAATTTGTCAATAGACTCAGGTGTTATAACCAACTCTTCAACTTCAGCTGTAAATTCGTTTACTACAAGCTTGTCTGCGGGAGAACATAATGCCACTATAAGTGCTATTGATGAGGCAGGAAATAGTGTTACAACAACATATACATTCTATATGAATTCACAGGAGAATACCAGTGAAATACTAAGTAAAATACAAAACGCAATAGGCTCGGATACAGCATTAAGTTTATCTCTAAAAGAAAGTGATGGGACTGACTTATCAAGTAATTTAACATACCTAAATAAAACATTAGTACTAGAGATACTCTTAAATGGAACAAATGGACAGAAGGCATGGGGTACAATAAGAGAATTCAGTGGTCTATATGCTAAATGGAATAACAGCGATAAAATAAGAATAGAAAAGGATAGTTCATCAAGTATAGGAACAAGGATAACACAAAGAGCAGGAACAACTTTAGACAAGTTTATATTGTTTAGGAATGCATCTTATTTCCTTGGTAGTAGCAGATTTTCCCAAGGTGCATCAATTATATTTAATCAGAGTTTACCATCTGGCTATGATGTATTGTATATAGAAGATGATGATGGTGAAACAATCTATAAACTAAGTAGATGTACTACAGTCCCTACAACAATAACAACCGATAATATGTGCTATGTGAACACATCAAATAATGTAACACTGTATATACCTCATTTCTCTGGTGGGGGACTAGCGAATGACACAACAGCACCAATTATTAATATAACAGACCCAGTGAACAATACTATAAAGAACAACAGTTACTTTACACTTACATTTGATGTTTGGGAGGCAAATCCAAAAACAAACAATCAATTTTGTAGGTATAATCTTACAAACAGTACAAACAAGGAGATAGAAGTAGGTTATCTTACAACACCTACACCAACTGGAACAAAGTATACATTCACTAAGGCTATAAGTGGTCTAAAAAACGATACATACAATATAACTATAATTTGTGCTGACTTAAATAACCAAAGTAGAACAGTAGTTCATAATTTCACGGTCGCAGATTCAATAGCTCCAAGGATAACTTCCATAAGTACATCATCAAGTGGAACAACAGAGGTAACAGTAACCTTATCTGTTACAACAGATGAAGCAGCAACATGTAGGTATAGCTCGGCTGATGTAGCATATTCTTCAATGAGTTTAATGTCAAGCACTGGAGGGACTTCCCATTCTTATAGTAATAAATTTTATTTAGATAGTTCAGGCAGGTATTATGTGAGATGCATGGATGAAATGGGAAATGCCATGACAAGTTCAAACTCTACCTCATATAGCATATACATAACAGAAGAAACTACAACCAGTTCAGGCGGAGGTGGGGGAGGAATTGGATATAGGCTAGTAAAGAAAAAAACAACCGCCTTTGAGTTAATTGACATTATAAGAGAGTTCTATGAAGGGACTTCAAAACTTAGTGCTTTTGATATAATTGATAAGATAAGAGAATTTTATGGAGGTTAAAATGAAAAAAAGCATAACTTATTTGGTGATGATATTACTAGCTATAAGCCTTGTTTCTGCAGTTTCAGTAACAAGAGTGTTACCAAAAAGAGCTAACCCAAATAGTGAATTGACAGTAAAACTAAAAATAACAAACGCTGATAGCACAGGCCTATTAACATTAGAAGAAGAATTGCCCAAGGGGATTTCTATTAAGGATTGGAAAGTAATCGGTGCAAAGGAGCCAAAGGACAAAATTAATACGAGAGAGAAAGATAATAGGTTTGGTTGGTCATTCACGCCAAGTGGTTCATCTGCCACTGTTGAGTATAAGATAAAGTTAGGTAAGAGCGATGTAGATTTTGGTACGCTTATTTATTTTGATAAATCTGGATACGGAAAGGTTGACCCTGAAAGCTTAAAGGTTGCTCCAATAACTTGTGGTGATGGTATTTGTGAAGGTAATGAAAACCCTGAAACCTGTGCAGCAGATTGTCCGAAGAAAGCCGAAACGCCAAAACCAGAAGAAACTCCTAAAGCAGAAGAAACGCCAAAAACACAAGTGAAAGAGGAGGAAGAAGAAGTTACAAAGATACCAACCATAGGAATAGCAATCGCAGCTGTAGTGTTGGTGATAATAGTTATTTTGGTATATTTAGCAAAAAAGAAAAAATAAAGTTTTTTTATTTTAAAACTTTATTTATTTTAATTCTCTTTATCTATAGAAATAGCAGCATAGCCAACAGCGGAGCTATAGTCATTTATGATGTCTCCTGAGGTATAGTAGTTTAATAATCTTGATTTATTTGCACCTAAAATCTTTGATACTGCTATTGTGGTTGCTATTGGAACCCTCCCACAAATCGTAGCTCCTGTTTCAGTTATGTAATCAAGAAAACCATCTGCATCTAGACTTTTTATCTTCTCTATTGCACCCTTATCAAGATTATACATATTTTCTTTTATATCTGAGTGAAATGGAAAGAAACCATAATTTATACCATAGTGGGTAAAATCGGAAGAGGCTATTATAATCGCTCTTTTTTTTGTCTCAATTATGGTCTTTGCTATTGATTCGGCTATTTTTTTATAGTTTCTATCTTCTGAAACAATTATAGGGGCTATCCTCATCTGTCTTAAGTAGTCTTTATTGACAAACTGAAGGAAAGGAAGTTGAACTTCTATTGAATGTTCTTGAGCATGAGCTTCCTCATTTTGCACCAATCCGGAGTTTTTCATCAAAAGCTGATTAAACTCTTTATCTACCTTTACCATACCAAACGGTGTTTCCCAGTCTTCTAAAGAAACACAAGAAGGAAAACCGGAATGTGACAAGCCAATAAGAATATAAATATCTGCCAATTTGCTTTCTGCTATTTCTTTATATGCCCAAGCTGCACATGGCCCAGAGAACTGATATCCTGCATGCGGTGATATAATAGCAAGTATCTCTTTAGTTCTTTTTTTTATTGGCAATGCGCCGGGTCCAAGTCTTGAATGGAAACAATCATTAATTTGGTTGCTTAGCTCATCAAAATCAGAAGAATAGAATATCCCGGCTACTGAAGGCTTTCTTGCCATATTAAAGTAATAATAGGGAAGGATATAAAAATATTTATGTTTTTTACTTATTATGTTCCCTCCTGCCAAGAAGTTAAATACTTTATCTGCTCTTTAGTCATCTCATCAATCTCTATACCCATGGCATCTAATTGAAGTTTTGCTATTCTATTATCTATCTCATCTGGTAGTTTTATAACTTTCTTAGGTAGTTTGTCTTTGTTCTTAACAGCATATTCAGCAGCTAATGCTTGTCCACAAAAGGACATCGCCATTATTGTTGATGGATGTCCTTCTGCTGCTGCTAGGTTAACGAGTCTGCCTTCGCTACAAAGATATATGTGCTTTCCATTTTTTAAAGTGTATCTCTCAAGAGAATCGCGTACCCTCTCCACTTTTTTTGTTATTTTTTTTAGGCTAAGAATATCTATCTCTATATCAAAGTGGCCAGCATTCGCTAAAATTGCTCCTTCTTTCATTTTATTGAAGTGTTCTTCCCTTATGACATGTTTATTACCAGTTACTGTTACGAAGATATCTCCTACTTTAGAAGCTTCTGATAGAGGCATAACTCTGAAGCCATCCATTACAGCCTGTAAAGCTTTAAATGGATCAACCTCAACTACAATAACTTCTGCATCCATACCTTTAGCTCTCTTTGCTACTCCTTTTCCACAGTTTCCATAACCACAGACAACAAACTTTCTTCCAGCAAGTAAGATACTTGTAGCTCTTAGTATTCCGTCTATTGTACTTTGTCCTGTGCCTTTTATATTATCCATTAGATATTTTGTTTTTAAATCATTAACAGCAATAATAGGATACTTTAAAGAGCCCTCATTCTCCATTGCCTTTAGCCTTATTATGCCGGTTGTTGTTTCTTCAGCGCCTGCTATTATATTTTGAATTAGTTCTGGATGCTTTGAATGGATTTCGCTAACTAAATCACAACCATCATCTATTGTGTAGTTTGGTTTTGTGGCTATAACATTTTCCATAAACCTGTAGTAGTCTTCTCTTTTTTCACCCTTATAAGCCCATATTTTTACTCCTTCTTCTGCTAAAGCAGCAGCAACATCATCTTGAGTGGAAAGTGGATTGCATGCACATATAGCTACTTCAGCTCCACCTGCAATTAAGGTTCTCACAAGGACTGCCGTTTCTTTTGTAGGATGTAAAGCCATACCTACCCTTATCCCTTTTAACGGCTTTTCTTTTTTAAATCGTTCTCTTACCTTGAGTAATGCTCCCATCTGTGATTCTGCCCACTCAATATTTCTCCTTCCTTGCTCAGCTAGCCCTATATCTTTTATCTCATAGTTTTCTGATTTATCCATAACTATCACCCATGTGACAGCTATTTTGTAATATTTATATATTTTTCTTATTTTTTTGTTTAAATTGTCTAATTTTTTTTTATTTTTTTAGACAAATAACGAAAAATTTAAATATTAGGTAGACAAATTTAAAAAGAAATGGACCTTGATAGGAAGGATTTTGCTATTATCAGTGCATTAAAAGAAAACTCAAGGTTATCCATAAGAGATATTGCAAGAAAAACAGGATTGAGGCCTAGTACTGTTCATAAAAGAATACTAAGGCTGAGGGAAAGGGGGGTTATTGAGAAGTTTACGATAAAACTCAATAATAGGGCGGTGGGTGAAGGATTTATTGTATTTGTCTTAATAAAAACAAAGCCAGCTGTAATGCTTGATAAGGTTGTAAGCAATAAACATGTGAAAGAATTTTTTGGTGTAACTGGAGAATATGATTTACTAATGAAACTGAAATTCAAGGATGTTGAGGAGTTTAATGATTTTATAATCAGGTTTAGGAAAGAACAGGCAATTCAAACTACACATACAATGGTTGTTACTGCAAACATAAAAGAAGAAATTTGAATCATATTTATTTTGGACTGGGATATTGTTTTTAACACCCCCAACTTTTTTAAATTAAGGAGGAGTTCTCCAAATATCCCAGTTCTTTTTTTATTTTTTTCTTGGGCCAAAAAGTTTTGTGCCTATCCTAACCATGTTTGCTCCTTCTTCTATTGCAACCTTATAAGAATCTGACATACCCATGGATAAAATATCCATATCCACATTTTCTATATTTAGATTTTTAATTTTGTCAAACAATTTTTTTGTGTTTCTAAAATAAAGCCTATAGTCCTCTGGATCCTCAAAATAAGGCGCCATTGTCATTAGCCCTTTTACCTTAATGTTATCCAAAAAAGATATGGATTCTATTAGAGATTCTAATTCCTCTGGAATACACCCTGTTTTGGTTTCTTCTCTGGCAATATTTATTTCTACAAGAACAGGCATTACTTTACCAATAGTCCTGCACCTTTTATCAATCTCTTCAGCTACTTTTATTGAATCTACGGTCTGTATCATATCAAATATCTTAACAGCCTTCTTTACCTTATTCCTTTGCAAATGCCCAATACAATGAAATTTTACTTTTTCTTTGAGTACTTGAAATTTTTTTTCTGCCTCTTGTACATAGTTTTCCCCTATAATCTCGATACCAGCGTCTATTGCTTCCTTAATTTCCTCAATTGTCCGTGTTTTTGTTGCCGCAACTAGCGTTACATAAGTGGGCAATTCACTTTTTATTCTCATAACATTTTCTTTTATTGACATTTTCATAAGCTTTTATTTTGAAAGCAAAACATTTAGTTTACGAAATATTCTCTTTGCTGCATCTAATGGTTTTACTTCGTTTGAATTAATTATTATCTCGCTGGATTTATTCTCTTCAAACGGAACATCAACTCCTATGACTTGTCCCAGACCATCAAATTTTTTCCTATGCATCTTCCTTTCAAGTGCTTTTTTGTAGATTCTAGCCATAACCAAGCTTTCTTTCCTATTAGTTTCTCTTTTGATACAGATATCTAAAGGACATTTTATATAAACTTCAATGAAATTATTTACTTTTTTTCTTACATAATCCCTATATAACTTCTTATGTGCTGTCGCATCAATTAATACATTATTGTTTTTTGATAACTCTATTGCATAATCTCCCAATTTTCTATAAACAAAATCTCTCTCCTCTTCTGTATATTTTGGATTTGGCACTATTTTTTTTCTAAATTTGTCTAGTCTTAGATATTTTATTGATATTTTATTGTCCTTTAGTAGTTTTAATAGTTTCTTTGCAATTGTTGATTTGCCAGAACCAGGTAATCCTGTAATCCAAATTACAAAAGTCATTTTAGATAATCATTTAACTTGTTAATGTTAAATTCTTTATCCTTAAGAATATTTTTTATGAATTTGAATATCTTCTTTCTTGTTTCATTGCTTTGATTTGGGTAGAACAGTGGGTGTGCTACCACTACGCCCCTAAACGCAAAAAAGATTGGAGCAATGTGGCTAATAGCTTTATCATTTGTCTTTCTAAGATAATTATTCCAAAATAGATTAAATAGCTCTATAAAAATGCCTGAAAACCTATTGTTCTGCTGCAAGGCATACCAGAGATAGTTTATTGATAATGCTGTCAAATCATCCGTAGGATCCCCGAACTCTTCTCTAGAAGCATCTAGGACTGTAAATTTATCTTTGTAGAATAAGATATTTCCAGGATGGAAGTCTCCATGAATCCTACATAGCCTATAACTCATATGTTTTATCTCCTCCCTAAGTTCCACAGCCCTTGTTATTATTTCAGTAATCTCTTTTATATTAGTCCATTTTAATCTTTCTGGATATGTATCTAAGACACCCATCAGCATCTCCCCACCACCAACACAATCCCTCAGATGCCTTCTATAGAGTGAATCCGCTATTTCTTTTTTACCTCTAAATTTATTTTTGTGTAAGTTCACAAGATAATTCGATAACAAAAGTGCTTTTTTCCTATCTTCTTTGCTGAGTTTCCCTCTTTCTTTGATTTCATTTATATAGTCAAAGTATTCCCTTCCTTCTGCGACCTCAACTATCTGGAAAAACTCTTCGCAATTGCCTAAAGAAACAAGAGAACCATGCTTAGTGTAGCCTCCAACATCTAGTGATTTTATGTGAAGCGGAATCTTCTTGCTTAGCTCATGTTGCAGTATAAAGACTTTTGCTCTATCTGCTTTATAATCATGAGAAAAGCCCTCAGGTCTTATAGTTCTTAATATAACTTTTTTTTCCTTTTTACCCACAATATAAACAATGCTATAACCAGTTCCATGCCATCCGGAACCAAGCCTTTTATAAGTCTTAATTTTGATAGGTTTATTTTCTATTTTTTCAAGATATTTCTGCATTATATGCCTTGGTATTTTTATTTCTTTCACAGGAAAAAGAAGCTAGAGATTATATATAAAACTTTTTGATTACCTTAATATGTCCTCTATTGGTTTTTTCTTAGGTTTTTCTTTTTCATTAACCTTTTTCTTTACTTCCTTTGCTGCTGCTTCTAGATCAACTCCTAATTGCTTCAAAGAAGCTATATGCATTTTCATTAGCTGTTCTACTATTTGAAGGATTTTCAACATCTCTTCTCTTTCCTTTGCAAGTGTTGAAAGGGCACCCTTGTGGAACCCGATTTGTTCTTCCTTGCTTATGTTTTCATCAGTTTCTTTATTGTTTTTCTTTACCATAAAAATCACCTTTATTACCCTAGTGGAGGGGCTATTTAAATAATTATCTATATATTCTTCATCTCAGATGCAGTTCAACTATATCATCGTCTTCAAGTTTGTGTTTTAAACCTACTCTTTGTGAGCTAAATTTAGCAGAACTACCCCATATCCTTGCGAATCTGAACTTTTTTATAAAGTCCTTATGTATGTAAACAGCTAGGTCTTCTATCGTAGAGCCTTTTTTTAAACATAAAGGCTCATCCTTTTTAACCTTCTTCCCAGGCTCTTTAGTATAAACCTTTATAAGATTCAGATGCTTCCATATCTTATCTTTCAAGTCTTCTATTTCATTAGTATCCAAGAATGAAATAGATATCTCATCAAAATCGGGATATCTTGTAGATTCCGGAATTTTGGTGTTAATCCCTTTTTTGTTTATTACAATCATGCCTCTTAAACAGGTTATTGAACTATTACTTGCAGGTCTGTTTATAAGAATATTTGCTTTTTTTAACTCATCAAATAGAAAATCTAATTCTTGATCTTCAGTGACTATTAAAACTAAATCTGCTTGCCTTAGAACTGACAAAAACTGAGGTCCTTTTTCACTATCAGAGTAACCTTCAAATATGGCTGGAATTTCTATTACTTGTATTTTTAGTCCTTTGTACTTCATAATGCCTACTTCTGGTTTTTCTGTTGTAAATGGATAGTCTGCAACTTTAACTTTTGAATTAGTTAATTTATTTAATAAAAAGCTCTTACCAGAATTTGGTGGACCTATTAGGCATATTGTTGCTGCCCCTTCCTTCTTTATGGATACTCCTTTGCCCTTAGTCTTTTTCTCTGTTTCTTTAGCTTTTTTCTCCTTTAATTTTGCAAGTCTTTTTTTTATGTCTTGCCTTAGCTTTTCACATCCCTTATGGTCTGGACATTTAGAAAGCATATCCTTAAGTGCTAATATTTTCTCATCTATAGTCCTCGCTTTTTTATATTTTTCTTCAGCTGCTATATATTCTGCGGTTACATTTGTTGGCATTTTTTTAATATTATTTTTGATAAATAATTTATAAAATTAACCGTTATTAGCAAAAAACCGAAGAGTTTAAATAAGCAAATTAATAAAAAGATGATATGATAGTCAAGCCAAAGGGAAGATACCTTATAGAGATATCTCAAGAGGTAATGAATCCTATCGGTGGAGTGTACACTGTCATAAGGTCTAAAGTTAAAGAGATGGTTAGATACTATGGTAAAAACTACTTTTTGATAGGTCCTTGTTCCTCATTGTATCCAGTAGAATTTAAGGAAGAAAAGCCACCTAGAGATATCAAGGCTGTTTTTGATGGGTTATCAAGACTAGGGATTATATGTTATTATGGGAGATGGATTGTTGAAGGTAGACCACAGGTGTTTCTGGTTGATTCTTCCAAACGAATAAATGAGTTAAATGAAATAAAAGACAATTTAACAAAAAAATATAATATTGACTTTAGATTATCAAATAATGAGAAAACAAACAAAGAAATAGACGAGCTTATTGTTTGGGGAGATTCAACAACAATCTTAATTGAAAAATTAATACAATTGAATAGATTCAAAAATAAGATAGGTGTAATCCACCTTCATAATTCAGGTATTCCCGTTCTACCTTTAATTGCCAAGTTAAGAGACAAAAATGCGAAAGTTGGTTTAGTACTAACCTTACATGCTACCAGCCTTGGGAGAAAGATACTCATGAATAAAGAAAACCTTTACTCTGAGATAAAAAAAGGACTCAAAAATAAATGTGAGGTAAGTAAAAATAGAGTATCTCTTTACGGACAACCAAGCATATTTCTTCATCAATTAGAAAAACTAGGTGCTAAAAGAGCTGATGTTGTAACTGCCGTTAGTGGATTAACATCAAAAGAAGCAAGATATATTCTTGGTAGGGAGGCTGATGTTGTAACGCCGAATGGTGTTGACCTTAGTTTTTTTCCTACTCTTGAAGATAGAGCCATAATCCACAGTATTTCAAAAGAAAAAATACATAAATTCCTAAATGCTTATTTTTTACCATATTATCCAGTTGATGTCAAGGATTCATTATTGTTTTTTAGTTCTGGAAGATATGAATTGATAACAAAGGGATATGAGATTTTTCTTGAGGCGTTAGGAAAACTCAATAATATTCTAAAGAAAAAAAATAGTAAGAAGAATATATTCGTTTTTTTGTTTATTATGAAAAAAAACAAAGAACCAAAAGAAGAAGTGATAAGAAATCTTTCTTTATATTGGACTATTGAACAAGAGGTTAATAAGGAGATGCTATATATAAAGAACAAAGTAATGGGGGCGTTAATCCATGGTTATGATTTAAAATATAAGCATATATTTGATGATGCATTCTTGATAAATACAAAAAAGATTATCCAAAAACTATTCAATAAAAAAAATAAATTACCACCTGTCTGCGCCCATAGGGGATTGGATAAAGGGGATTCTTTATTGGAGTTGTTGAAAAAAAACAAACTTGAAAACAAAAAGAGTGATAAGGTCAAAGTTATATTTTATCCTGCTCCGGTTTCTGTATCTGATGGTCTATTGTCAATGGACTATTTTTCCGTTATTTCTGGTATGCAACTTGGGGTATTTCCTTCGCTATATGAACCATGGGGATATACAGCACTAGAAACTGCCCTGCACGGTGTTATGGGTATTACAACAGACGCAGCAGGATTTGGAAGGTTTATTCAGAAGATAAACAAAGGAAAAAAAGAAGGAGTGTTTGTATTAAAAGTGCTAAATAGAAAAGAAAAAGATATTACTAATGAATTAGTTAAAATGATGTACAAGATAACAAAGCTTTCTAGAGAGGAAAGGATAAAAAATAAGATAAAGGCATATGAGCTTGCTACTCTTACAGATTGGAAGAGATTTGCTAAATATTATATAAGGGCGCATAATTTGGCAATTGAAAGATGCAAAAAAAGATTACATTAACCATATTCTTAAATCGGCGAAAGTCTTATAAAGACAAATAAATACATAGCAGATGTGTGGAAATGAATGTCGAAGAATGGTTTAATAAATATAAGTTCAAATGTCAAAGTTTTTCAAATATAAAAAGACTAGTTGAACTTAAAAATAAACAAAAGTTGAAGATAAGTTTGTGTATTCCTACCTATAACGAAGAGGCAACTATAGAGAAGATTGTTAGTATTATAAAATCAAAGTTTATAGACAGATATAAACTATTAGATGAGCTTGCAGTTATAGATTCTGGCTCTAGTGACAAAACAAGAGAATTAGCAAAAAGGGCTGGTGCTGATGTTTATCTTGCATCTGAAATCCTAAAAAAAGAGGGGCATCACAGAGGTAAAGGTGAAAACCTATGGAAGGCTCTTTATGTGCTTAGTGGAGATATAATATGTTGGATTGACGGAGACATAAAAAATATACATCCTAGGTTTGTCTATGGTTTAGTCGGTCCATTGCTTACACATCCAAAGATTGGATTTGTAAAACCATTCTATAAAAGACCCCTTAAGATAGGAGACAGACTACAACCGCTTGGGGGAGGCAGAGTAACTGAATTAACGATAAGACCTTTATTCAATCTCTTTTTTCCTAGGCTAAGCGGATTTATACAACCACTTAGTGGGGAAGGAGCCGGGAGGAGAAGCATTCTTGAAAGAATCCCGTACTTCACTGGCTATGGCGTTGAAACTGGAATGTTGATTGATATAGTAAAAAAATTCGGTTTAAGATCAATAGCTCAAGTAGATTTACTAACTAGGGTACACAGGAATCAAGAGCTTTCTAGCCTAAGCAATATGGCTTTTGCTATTTTACAGGTTTTTTCAAAGAGGGCAAATACACTTGGAAAACTTGTTCTTGTTAGAGGGATAA
The DNA here is from genome assembly GCA_964577685.1 of uncultured Methanosarcinales archaeon. Classification (GTDB taxonomy): domain Archaea; phylum Nanobdellota; class Nanobdellia; order Woesearchaeales; family JACPBV01; genus CAZNZT01. The sequence continues at coordinate 99,213 of CAZNZT010000001.1, forward strand.
GAAAGAAATACAGAATAATTGAAAGAAGGAATGGGGAATATATCTTAAAGAAAAAGATTATATCTGAAGTGCAGAGACCACCGATGATAACTTTAAAACAATACAGAAAAAAATTCAAAAAAGATCCAGTATGGTTATATGTATAGAAAATTTGTTATTTTTACAGATGTAGATGGGACTTTAATAGACTCAGAAAGATATTCCTGGAAGGATGCTAGTCAGGCGGTTTCGTTAATAAGGAAAAGAAAGATTCCTTTAGTGTTATGTTCAAGTAAAACAAAGAGAGAAATAGAGGTTCTGAGAAAAGAGATAAAAAATAAAAACCCATTTATAGTAGAGAATGGAAGTGCTATATTTATTCCAAAAAACTATTTTGATTTTGACTTCGATTATAGTTACAAAAAAGGAAGATATTATGTTATTCAACTGGGAGAGAAGTACAATAGAATAATAAAAGCATTATGGAAAATAAAGAAACTAAAAGGGATAAAGGTAAGTGGTTTTAAGGATATGTCTGTTAAGGATTTAAGCAAAGATTGTGGGTTGACTATAAAAAAAGCTCGTTTGGCCAAGAAAAGAGAATTTAGTGAACCTTTTATATTGAAAAGAGGAAATATAGAGGATATAAAAAAAGCTATGAATAAGATGGGATTAACATATATGAAAGGCAGAAGGTATCATTATATAATGGGGGATTGTGATAAAGGGGAAGCAACAAAAATACTTATAGGCCTTTTTAAAAGAAAGTATAAAAACATTGTTTCTGTTGCCTTAGGAGATAGTTTTAGTGACCTACCTATGCTAAAAAGCACAGATATAGCGATTATAGTTAAGATGCAAAAAGATAAGTATGATAGTAAATTACTGAAATATGGTTTTTTAAAAAAAGCGAAAGGAATAGGTCCAAAGGGATGGAATTCGACTATTCTTGATTTAATTAAATAGCAGGTCATTATGAAAAAAATAAAAGCAAAGGCAGATTTCCTGATTGAAGTATCCTATGAGATAGTTAAACAACTCGGTGGAATTCATACTGTTATTAAAACAAAAGCACCTTTTATAAAGAAATATTATGGAGAAAATTACCTAGTCATTGGGGTTTATACTAAAGAAGGGATTAAAAAAAGATTTAAAGCGAGAAAACCAAGTAAGGAGATAAGAAAACTTTTTTTGGAATTAAAAAATGAGAAGATACTAGCGCGCTATGGTACTTGGCTTGTAAAGTCTAATCCAAAGGCGATTCTTATTGATACTAGAAAATTAAGAAAAGACAAAAAAATAAAGAGTATTATAAAAAAGGAATATGGCATTGGACTTTCTAGTAAGGACTATTATCAAAGAGATTCCTTTCTTTTCGGATATGCTGCCGGGAGATTGATATATGAATTAAGAAAACTAAATTTTCTTAAGAACAAAAAGATAGTCGTTAATGCTCACGAATATATGAGTGGTCTATGTTTATTATATTTAAGAAAACATAAAGCAAATTTGCCATTGGTTTTTACAACCCATGCTACTGTTCTTGGAAGAACTATTAGTTATAAGGGTGAAAATATACAAAAGACGATACTAAGACTAAGCAAAAAAGGAAAACATGAGCATGAAAAAAAAGTTAAGGAATATATAAAAAAGATAAACAAAATAACATATACGAAGCATTTAGTTGAGAAAGCTTGTTCAAAAAAAGCTGATGTTTTTACTACGGTTAGCGAAACAACATCAAAGGAAGCGGCTTTTTTGTTAGGAAAAAAAGCAGACATCATAACACCGAATGGATTAGAAATTATAAAACATCCTAGTATAGATGAACAGCTGGCAATAAACTACAAATCAAAACAAAAAATTTATAGATTCCTTGAAGCATATTTTTATCCGTATTATTGGATAAACACAAAAGACTCCTTATTATTTTATACCTCTGGGAGAAACGAGATATATACGAAAGGATATGACCTATTTTTTGAGGCTTTGAACAAACTAAACTCAAGACTAAAAAGAGAGAAGTATGAAGGAAACATATTTGTATTCTTATTTATAATGATCAGAAAAAAAAGAATAAAGAAAATCATTAAGAAAACATTATATGCTTACAGAAAGAACAAAAAGCTATTAAAAAAGATAAAACTTACTAAAAATCCTCCAAACTGTGCATTTGATACTAGAGGTGATAATACTGTTTTGATGTATCTTAAAAAAAATAAACTTGAAAACAAAAAGAGTGATAAGGTCAAAGTTATATTTTATCCGGCACCTGTGGAGGAGAATGATGGATTACTTTCAATGAGTTACAAAGAGATAATCTCTGGAATGGACTTAGGCATTTTCCCGTCTCTATATGAACCATGGGGGTACACCCCGCTTGAATCTGCTGCTATGAGTACAATCACCATAACAACAGACATAGCAGGATTTGGAAGGTTCATAAAGGAAAAAAGTGATCAAAGAAAAAGACAGGGAATAATTGTTTTAAGGACCAAGAGAAAAACTAGATTGGAGATTATTGAAAATTTGGCTAAGACAATGCAGGAAATTGTTAATATGCCAAAAGAAAAAAGGCTAAAAATGAGGATTGATGCCAATAAACTATCAGGCTTCGCAAATTGGGAGGAGTTCTCTAAGAATTATATAAAAGCCCATAACCTTGCTCTTGAGAAACATAAGAAATAATTTTTGTTATATTCTCCTACAAAAGGTTAAAAAACCTGTGTGTACTGTCTGTGTAGTAACAGGTCTTACCCTTCTTTCTTCTACTTCCCAATCCCTTTTAATTATTTCAAGAGTTCTTAGATGAATAAAAGAACTGCTATTATTTACGACTCTAACAAAATCCATTACTTGAGGTATTGTTGGGGAATAAGACACAAGAAAACCCCCTATTTTAAGTGCTTTCCCCACACTTTTTAGGGCGTTCCAAGGGGAGGGTAGGTCCAAGACAACGAGATCAACATCCTTTTCGTCTATGCCTTTGAATACATCCTTTTTTTTCACTTTTATGTTTTTTAATCCTAAAAATCTTATATTATCCTTAACAAGTTTATAAAAATCATCTCTTATCTCATAGGTTACTACCTCTTTACAGATATTAGCTAGAAAACATGCTAGAGCTCCTGAGCCAGCACCAGCATCAACCACCTTGCTGTTCTTATTAACTCCTGTAAATGCAATGATAATGCCTATGTCCTTTAAAGATACAATTTGTGCTCCTCTTTTTATCCTCATATAATCATCAACAAAGCTTGGGGATATAAGGATGAACTCTTTTTTTATGTTACTAAGAATTCTAGAACCATCCTTCCTCTTTAAATCGCTTTTTTTTATCACACCATCAGAACAATGATAATCTTTAGAGATATCATTTACATAGTATGTCTTTATCTTTGTTGATTTAAACTTATTACTTAATTTCTCTTTATTACTTTCTTTTCTGACTAATATTTTTGGCATTGTAATGAATTAAATGGGCCTAGGAGGATTCGAACCCCCGACCTTAAGCCAATCTAGGTTCTCACCTAAGATTTTCAGCTGACCTCCTATTTAATAGAAGGCTGCCGCTCTTTTTGGCAAACCCATTGTGTCCAAACTGAGCTATAGGCCCATTTAATTTCGATTGATCTAAATTTGAATGATTTATTATTTTGAAGAAAAAGATTTTTATTTATAAATTTTGTTGTAGATCCAGATCCTCAACTTTCTCAACCCTCTGTGTGCATTCTTTCTTGAGGTCCCAGTAAACCCAGCAGTTCTTTCCAAATTTCTCCCATTTTATACATCCTTTGCAGCACTCTGGAATCTTTGCCATTGTATACTAAAGGAAAATCAATTACTATAAAAACTTTATGGCAACCAAGTCTTTGGGTTTTTTAATTTTTGAGGCAAATATTTCTCAATAACATAGTTTAATCCCCATTTAGCTAGGGCTTGCTGCTCTGCTCTTACTTTCATTTGCGTTATTAGTTTTATTGCTCTTTTCCATTCTTTATAGTGATGCACAAAAGGGTCATTCTTTAAGGCATCTTTTGCCCTCTTGATATCAACATCCTTCAATGGATGTGTTGGAAGCTTGTAATCAACAATATCCTGGGGTGTCACTCCAATAAACCTTGCTTTTGGCACACAAAAATATTTGTTTATATGTGCTGCATTTCCAGAGCCAACCTTAAGTGTCCTATAAATATTAAAGTATCCATATGGATCACCGTCAGTGAAAACATAGACCGGAAGTTTCTTTTCATCACTAAGTTTTCTTATGAATCTCCTACATGCTCTTGTAGGAACCCCACCCATACTAACCAATATACAATTTGCCTTTTTCCAATATTTATGTTTTACAAGTCTCTGAAACATACCTGCTGTTTCTATGGCTAATATAAATTTCGCTTTTGTCTCAAACTTTAGATGTTCTACAGAAATAGGAATAGAGTAGGCACCAGAACCAAATTTAGTACAATCTATCCTTATTGGCTTCTTTGTCTCTGGGTCCCTATCAATAACAACCAATTTACCAGCTACTTCTCCTCCTTTCTCTTCTGGAATGAACCCCAATTGCTCCCTATTAACCATCATCATGGCTTCTACATCATCAATTATAGAATCAGAATCTTGTTGCGTCTTAAACATCGCTTCTCCCCAATTCTTTGAAACATAATAGGCTTCTCTTTTTGTTGCTAGGTCATCCTCCTGGATTAGCTCCTTCGAGAGAGCCATCATCCGAAGTGTTTGGGCAAATGTTTTTATAGTGGAGACAGTCAGAGTTCTATTCTTCTTTTTCCCCAATATCTCAAAGTAACCCTCTTTTTCATCATATTTAACATTTGAGAGGCTTCTCAAAGGTAGTTCTAATTCAGGTGTCTTTTTTTTGATTATGCTTTTGTAAATACTAGTTGCTTTTTCTTTTAGGGCTTTAAGCACATTAGTTTTTGTCATTTTTTATCTAGTACTTGATGTGTTGCCAATCTTAGCTATTTCCTCATCATAATCTGGATTATCAATCTTTATTTCCTCAAGCCTCCCTCTTTTCTCTTCTAAGATTTGTTTTAATAACTTTTTTATCTTTTCTTCATCCTGTTTGCTATAACCAACAAGTTCTTTGAGGGCTTCTGCAACATGAGGTATGTATTTTTCTAGATAAGACCTCTTTGCTCCTTCCATTTGTATTTTTCTTTTTTTATGGATATAAATAGAAAGTCTTCTTCCTATTTCTTGTAAGGCTAATTTTATCTCTTTTATAATCTCAGGATAATGGGCTATTGCTTCTTTGCTCTCTGATGTGAATGGAACCCACACAGAATTTATAGAGACTACAATAGTGACAGGACCTACTGGTAAAGCACCCTTACTTTGGCTTAAACCATAATTACGCCAGCTCGTGTTTATTATAGACTTTGTAATTGCACAGGCACTCTGTTGATATAATAATGGAACCCTATTAGCATATCTATAAATCCTAGCTGTGCCCTCTGGGTCTTGTTCTCCACCATATGCTAGTCCAGCCTCAATAACAAAAGGATTTCCCCTATACACTGATGGTGTTCTTGTTGTTGCACAATAGAATTCTGCGTTTATTTCTTTTCTTAAACCCTTTTCCAATAATTCTTGGCCTATCGGAGAGATACAGTCAGAAGGAGGTGAAATAATTTTTGTTTTATTTATTCCCTGTAACAGTCTTTCAGCCATTTCCCTATTTATGTCTTTGGGCTTTGTTGTAGGTAAGAGAGCAGCATTTCTACAGATTTCCTTTGCTGTCCCGCTACCAACTCTAGAGAATTCGTTCATTAGAAAACTTTGTAATGTTCTAGACTCTGTAAGACTCAACATTCTAACAAGCACACCAAGTTCAACTCCATAAGGATGGGGTTTTATTTCTACTGGTTTTTTTGGTAGTTCATTTGTTACTCTAGCAAATATTAATTGTTCTGCCTTTGGGTTAGTGTATATTATTGTAACATGGGGGTTCACAATTGCTGTTTGTTTTAGATATTGGTCTATAGATTGGTAACCTCCTTGATAAGAGCCCTCTAAGTCTAGTTCTACCCTAGTTCCGTGCTCTTTTTTCCATTCTACTATGTCTTCCTTTGCGATTATTGGTTTATTTTTTTGAGTATCAATATGTAGCTCATAATAATGTGCTGGTGAGTTTTTGGATATTCTTGATGTTATCTTTGCTGGTTTACCCGTTGTTAGCTGTGCATAAAGAACCGAAGCACTTATACCTATCCCTTGTTGGCCTCTGCTTTGGCTGAGCTTAAAGAACTTGCTACCATAGAGTAGCCTAGCAAATATGTGGGGTATTTGTTTTTTAACTATTCCTGGGCCGTTATCTTCTACTATAACTCTAAATCTATTATTACCAATGTCAATAACCTCAACACTTATTTCTGGCAATATGCCTGCTTCTTCACATGCATCAAGGCTGTTGTCAACAGCTTCTTTTATGGTAGTCATCAATGCCTTCCTTTTATTATCAAAACCAAGAAGATGCCTATTCCTAGCAAAAAACTCTGCTACACCTATTTCTCTTTGCTTTTTGGCTAATTCTAGGGCAATAGGAATATCTTCTGCCATCCTAACAAAACCCAGAAACCACTCATTATTAAAGCTTTTGCTTTTAGATATTGGTTAGTCTCCCTATCTTAAGGCTTTTTTTCTTTTTTTCTAAGAATTTGTAAACACTTGAGTGAGGGCTTCCTTTTAATAGTTTTTCAATAGCTTGTCTTGCCATTGAAACTTCTTCTGGTAGGCCAATGATACCTATTGTTTTTCCATAGACACATACATAAGCTCCAGATAGCTCTTCTATCCTCCTCCTAGATTTTCCTTCTTTTCCAATAACCCTGCCTTTAACCCTTATCAAAGAATTCTTTGATTTACCAACATACTCTTTTAGGTCAACTATCTCAAAGCAATAATCTGGTTTCAGTAATAGCTTCGCTATATCCGGATTAAATCCCCTTCCTATTGCTTCTATAACCTCCTTTACAGTATAAAGATTTATGGCGTCTGTTCCCTCTATATTAATATCTCCTTCATTGCTATCAATATTAATCTTTATGTTTGTAGATTGTTCTATCTCTTTTTTTGTTTCTCCCTTTTTACCAATTAAAACTGCAATCCTTTCTTTAGGTATTTTTAGTTCATAAATAAATGAATCCATATAAGATGGGAGTATCATTATTATTTTTAAGGCTTTTCATAAAGTTTATATAATAATTAACTTGGAGGCTAAAGCCACCAGAGCTGCCTAGCCCTTGATTTGCTTGATTATTTTTTCTTCATCAACTTTCAATCCCAGTTTCCTAAAGAATAAACAAATATTTGAGATGTCCCTAACTAAAAATTCCTCTGCTCTCGGATTCCTTAAAGTTGTAGCTTGTGAGAAATCAATAAAAACAGGATTCTCTTGATGGTTTAATATGTTAAAGGCTGAGAGGTCTGCATGAACCAAGCCCGCCCTGTATAATCTTTTTATATTTTTGATTATCTTATCAAAGAAGTCTTTAGGGTTTTTTGGTTTTTCTACTATTAGTCTTGGTGCAATCTTATTGCCGGTACCTATGAATTCCATTACTAAGATATTGTTTTTGAAGGTTATTGGCAGGGGTATACTAACATTAGCCTCTCTGGCCTTAATAAGGTTTCTATACTCCCTTTGAACCCACATAAATATAATCTTTCTTCTCTTCCCTTTTATTTCTGCGTACCTTGGGTCTTCTTTTAAGTAATCATACATCTTATGGAAGTCGCAAGTTTCTAAACGATATATTTTTACCATAACCCTGCTAAGGTCGTTTCTAATGGCAGAAAAAATGTTTGCTTCCTTTCCTACAGATATCGGGCTTTCTAGACCCTCAAAATAACCTTCAGACATTAACTTAAAGATTGTTCTATTTGTAAATTCATCAAATACATCATGCATTGTTTTGAATTTTTCCTTTGGTTTTTTACCCATCTTGGTTCTTGATTAAAGATGATTCTCTATAAAAAGATTTTTGATTTGCTCTAGATACCACCCTATAATAGTTACAAAAACAAAAGATTTAAATATTAGTTCTACTATACAATAGTTACAAAAATTTGGAAGTTTAGATGCTAAATCAAAATAGTTAAGACACAAAAAAACCATGGTGCTGCCTAAACACCTCCTTCAAAGCTCAAATGTCTAGGATAAGACATTTGAGATTATTTTTTTATTAGATAAGCTCAAAATCACCTCTTTTTCCCTAGCAGGGGCCTCTAAATGAGGCTCTTGTTAGGGTTTTATGTTTCTTGTTGACTATCCCTAAAACGGCAAAGGTTTATAAAGCCGTGGTACTTCTTTTTTTATGTGATTATGGTGAGAAAGGATATACTAAGCGAAATAAAGGGACTCCTAGTAAAGAATAATATCTTTAACGACATCATAGGTCAAAACAAGGTAAAGGAACAACTAAAGTCAGCTTTATTGATGAATAGACATGTTATCATAGTTGGTCCTCCAGGAGTTGGAAAGACTACTTTATCTAAAAATCTGGCTAAATTGTTACCAGAAATAGATGTTGTAGAAGGATGCCCATATAACTGTGACCCAAATGCTCCGATATGTCCAGCATGCAAGGGTAAAGAAGTTAGAAAGGCTAAAAGAATCAAAGGTATTGATAGGTTCGTAAGGGTTCAAGGAAGTCCCGACTTAACAGCAGAAGATTTACTCGGAGATATTGACCCATTAAAAGCCCTGAAGTTTGGTCCAATGAGTATTGAGGCATTTACTCCAGGAAAGATATTCAAAGCCAACAGAGGGATTTTATTCTTTGATGAGATTAACAGATGTCCAGAGAAACTACAAAATGCTCTATTACAGGTCCTAGAAGAGGGAAAGGCCACACTAAGTAGTTATTATGTAGAAATACCTGCCAATTTTATATTAATAGCAACAATGAACCCTGAGGATAGCTCTACAGAGAGGCTTAGTGATGTTTTCATAGACAGATTTGATATAATATATATGAATTATCCTGAAACAATAGATATTGAAAAAGAAATTGTGGTAAAAAATGGCAAAAAATTGGATGTTTCTTTTTCAGATGATTTATTAAGATTTGCGGTAGGTTTTGTTAGGTCTCTCAGAGAGGATGAAAATCTAGAAAAGAAACCATCTGTTAGGGCATCTATTGGCTTGTATGAAAGGGCACAAAGTAATGCTTTGATTAAAGGAAGAAAAAGAGTGAAAATAGATGATATCGAAGATGTTGTTATATCTGTCTTAGCACATAGAATAAGATTGAAGCCATCTATCAGATATCTACAAACACCAGAAGCCTATATTGAGGAGGCATTTGGTAGGTTTATGCAAGAAAAAAAAGAAATAACCGAATCGGGTGGTTGTCGGTAGCATAGAACAAAAAAGAAAAGAGATAAAAAAAATTTCTAATAGGAAGAAGCACAAAATAAGAGACGAATCATGTAAATCTAGGGAAAACAAGCTGATTGTGTCAATTATTAGGGGAGATAAGAAAACTATAGAAGACGGCAGGATAATCAATGACGCCATAAATCGAGGAATTATGTCTTTTACACCTGAGTTGATATTTGAACAGCTCGTGGAGAGATATTCTATTGCAAAAAATATTTATGGTCCTTCAATAATTAGAATTCTAACTAATTATGATGAGGAATATGTTAGGAGGAACATCAATATCCCTGAGTTTAAGGTCAAAATTAAAGAAAATATTGAGTCAAATATTGAGAGATTAAAGGATAGGGGGCTTATAGAAAAGGATGGTAAAATAACTAAGGAAGGAATAAAGCTAGCTTCTTTGATTTTGTATATGGAAGAACTGAATAATCTTGTGCCAAGAGGTATATTGGGTGAGAAGCTACATAAAAGAATGTTTGTATATGGCGATAAAAAGAATACAAAGGAATATAAGAGAGGAGACCTGTACAAAGACATTGATATAAGAAAGTCGATAAGACTAGCTATAAGAAGAAACCATCACGAGATAAAAGAAACCGACTTAAGAGCCTTTGAAAAAGAGGGTAGGGGTCAGATATATGTAATCTATGGGTTAGACGCGTCTGGCTCAATGAAGGGAAAGAAGATTGAAACATGCAAAAAAGCAGGTATAGCATTAGCATATAAAGCGATTGAGAAAAAAGACAAGGTTGGCTTGATTGTTTTTGGTTCTGAAATAAAACAGACTGTAGAACCTACAGGAGACTTTAGGAAGATTATATATGAGATTGCTAAGGTAAGGGCTTCAAAAAAAACAAATATTGCTTTGACTATAAAAAAGGCTATAGAATTATTTCCAAATAAAGAGGTTACAAAGCACTTGATTCTGCTAACGGACGCTCTACCAACGGAAGGAAAAGAACCTGATAAAGAAACGCTAGAGGCAAGCAGTATAGCAAAGAGTAAAGGGATAACTATATCTGTTGTCGGGATTAAACTAGACAGTAAAGGTGAAAACTTAGCAAAAAAGATTGTAAGTTTAGGTGATGGAAGATTGTATATTGTTAAGGACATAAAAAACATAGATAAGATTATATTAGAAGATTATTATAGTCTTCAAAACAAATTGTAGTTTAACTAAAAAATACAAATCAAGGTTCAATAATCAAATGTATATTCAAGTATTCTTAATTATACAAAGAAGAGATTATAGTTTATCGCACCTCAGCATCGGTTCCAGAGGCAGGATATGGTGAGATAATAAAACAATCCCCATTAGGTATAAATGAAACACAAGAAGTTTTTTCATATTCTGGTGGGAGAGATATCCTCCCAAGAGTGTTTATTGCTGTTTTTTTTGCTGTAAAGTAAGCAATCCTAGCACTATCCTCCTTTGGCAGTTTTAAGAATTCTTCTAGTCTTCCGTAATAATCTGCTGCTGCGTAACAAGTATATCTCGGTGGTATTCTAGAATCAGATGGTTGTTGCCTTACCAGAAATATTATACTCCTCATAGTCTCATCTAGACTTTTATTTCTATTTAAGATTATATCCCTTATGGGTTTGGGGACACATACTCTTCTCTTCCTATCTACTTTTCTTTGTTTTGGTTCTCCAAAGAATATAGAATCTATGCTCTCCATAAAAACTATTGATTATAAGTCTATTTATAAATTTTACTTATTTTTACTATAATTTAGTAATCACAATTAACTTTAAATACATAACCGAAACCCCATAATAGCATGAAACTACTTGCATTCGTTGATATGCATGGAAGCCTAAGGGCTATGGAAAAACTTAAAGAGAAAGGTAAAAGAGCAAATGTTATTTTGTGTGCAGGGGATATATCTATTTTTGAGCAAAGGATTGAGTATTTCCTTAAAGAATTTAACAAGCTAAAAAAGCCATTCTTAATTATTCCTGGTAATCATGAAGATGATGAGCATATTGATAGCATTTCAACTCTTTTCGGACATGTATATAATATTCATAAAAAAACCAAGATTATTGGAGATTATTTATTTCTTGGGTATGGTTCCGGTGGTTTTTCTGTTTTAGACAGAGAATTTGAGAGAGTAGCAAAGAGGTTTAGAAAAGAGATAACAAAGCTAAAGAAAAAAAATCCAAAGCTAAAAACAATATTAGTTACCCATGCTCCTCCATATAAAACAAAGCTTGATGTAATAGAAGGCAGTCATGTAGGAAATAAATCAATACGATTGTTTATTAAAGAAACAAAGATAGATATGGTAGTGTGTGGACACCTACACGAGAATGCTGGTAAAGAAGAGAAGATTGGCAAAACAAGGATTATCAATCCTGGAATGTTTGGTAGGTTAATAACTATGTAATTACTCTACAATAACAAAATATTTAAATAGTTGTTGTGTTATTCTTTCTTCAAGTGGTTATTTTGGAAAGCAACCAGAATACGAGAGAAGAAACTAAAAAGCCTGATTTAGAAGGGGTAGTAACCAAGCTAGAAAATCAAGTTACTTCCCTCCTAGCTGGCAATTTCCGTGGAAGTGGGCCAGTAGATGAACCAATAGTTATAGGTGGGATAAGAAATACTTTGGACTGGTTGAGAGAAAAATATCCCGGCAGCCACATAGAAAGAATAAATAAACTAGAAGAAGGATTTAGAAGATATGTTACAAAAAACCACCCAGATATAGCTGAGAGATTAGGATATAGGAAAGAGGATGGAGAAGGCTTAAGCTTTGTTATGCCCGAGAAATATACCAAATTGGAGGGAATGATTAAAGATAAATTGAGGGAAATAGCCAGTAAATTGAACCCAAAATATAAATTATTTGTCGTTGGTGTGAAAAAAGATGAGATGGGAAATAGACTTGTCTTTGGTGCTGGTAGGAATCCTAAAGAATTAAGGAGGGCAATGAAAGAAGGAGTACACTATTTTGCTATGTACGAAAAAACAGAAACTGGCTTTGAGCTTTGTAATACAAGAGTAGAATAATCATAATTTTATTTTTATCTTGCTGTTTTTTACTAACAAAACAACCCTACTATTTTCTTTTTCATCTGTTATTATATAGTTAGAATATTTGGCTATTTTCTTTGCAAATTCTTTTACTTCAGTATGGGAAGGCATATTATCTTGTTTAAGTCTTTCCCTACTATAACCAACCCACATATACGCCTTACACTCAACAAAGCTTGGTGAAGAAACCCTAATTAGTTCTGCATATTCTTTTGGATTTAACATGTTCTTATTTTTTACTAGTGTTAACCTCATAACGCTCCTTTTGAAATCTTTTAAGAGCATTAATGATTTAAGAATATTTTTCCAATTATCTCTTGATAAAGGTCTACAACATTCCTCATAAATTCTCTCATTTGGGGCGGGTAAGGTTATATAAAGTTGTGTTGGTTGGTGTTCTATCAATTTCTTAACCATAGTTGGATTTGTTCCATTTGTAACCAGAAATGATGTTATTTTTCTTTCTTTTAGTTGGTCTATAAGTTCTGGTAGCCTTGGATAGAATGTTGGTTCACCGCTTAAGCTGATTGCAAAGTGTATTGGTTCTTGGGCTTCTTTGTATTTTTTTATGTTTGTTTTTTTATTTCCACCAAATCCCTGGAGGTATCTAATATGTTCCTTGATACAACCCTCTATTATAAATTCCGGAGAGTCTATTTTACCATTCCATTGGGGCCTTGTAAAATCAATATCCCTCCAACACCAGATACATCGCTGACTACAAACATGCAAGGATGGGGTCATCTGCACACATCTATGGGTTTGTATAGAATAAAACTTGCTCTTATAGCAGACATCCTCATTTTTTATTGCTTTCTTAGTCCACATACAAACCTTTATAGCAGAATGATTTCCTACTATTCTATATCCTTGCTTGTAGAGGTCTTTAATCTTGCTTTTTGGTATCATAAATAAAGAATAAAAACCAAAGCTATTTAAATTATTACTATTTTTGGAATATTTATGGAAATAAAGGAGATAATAAAAAGATTGAAAGAGGATGAAGGGTTTAAGAAGTGGAAAAGGGGGCATAAAAATAGCTTTCTTGCCCATGTCTTCAAAATGCTTGATGATGCTAACAAAGGTGATTGGCAGATTGGATTCTACAATGAAGACGATACTATCACAACATTCTTATTAACGGAGAACGAGATAAAGATGATAAAACCAACTCAAATATTCAAAAAACCAGGAGCAAAAATATTAAAGATAGACGAAAACAGAATAAGAATTGATATATGCAAGGCATTAGAAATAGCTGAAAAGACGCAAGTTAAGGAGTATGAAGGAGAATCTCCAATAAAGATTATTACAATACTACAAAGATTGGATATAGGTTTAGTGTACAATATTACATATATAACACAAAGTTTTAAGATTCTTAATTTTAAAATTGATGCTAATAACGGAAAAATATTAAAAAAGACATTAGAATCAATTGTGGATTTTAAGCTTATGTAACTACATTCAGAATGTAACGCTTTCTAAAATATATTTTTCATATTATATTTTTTAGTTTGAAATATTTTAAATATAAGTTTTATTTTAGAAATTTTAAAATTTTAAATATTTCATTTCTTGAGTCAAAATGATTAAAGTTAGAATAAAAAAAATAAAGAAAGATGCTATAATTCCAAGATACGCTTATGATGGGGATGCTGGTGTTGATATATATTCTGCTGAGGACTATACACTAAAACCTGGAGAAAGGGCTTTGGTTTCTACTGGGATAAAGATTGCAATTCCTGATGGATACGAGGCACAAATAAGGCCTAGATCTGGTTTGGCATTGAAATACGGTATATCTATCTGCAATACACCAGGAACTATAGACAGTGGATACAGGGGGGAGGTATGTGCAATAGTCATAAACCATGGTAAGAATGTCTTTAATATAAAAAAGGGAGATAAAATAGCCCAAATGGTGTTCAACAAAATAGAAAGGGCAGAGTTTATTGAAGTTGAAGAATTGGATGCGACAAAGAGGGGGGAGAAGGGTTTCGGTTCTTCTGGATGAATAGCAAAATGCCATTAAAAAAACCAAAGATAAGCTATAAAACAATAAGAAAAAACAAAACTCTTGACGATTTTAGGAACAAAAAAGAGGAAGATAGTGGTTCTGAAGAGGGATAGTGCTATTTAATAGTAGTAAAAATAGAAAAATTTAAATATAGCTTTTGTATTCTTTCTCTTATGGGAAAGGCACAAGCAGGTTTAACAGCAATTGCGATTATACTAATAGCAATTATTTTTATTGGTTGGTTAGTAAAGATTGGGTCTAGAGAGTGTAGTTCCAACAACGATTGTGAAAAAGGACAATATTGTGGAAGTGATTTCTCTTGTCATAATATTCCTATAATAGAAAAATCTGTTACGAAGGTTAGTATAACTGGGCCAACAGTAGTAATTTGTGTTACAATAATTGTGTTAGCCATAATATTGAGGTGGGAAAAAATTTTTCATAGGGAAAGGACTGGTAGGGTTAAAAGAGACATAGAAATGGAAGAACCTTATTACACATCACAGTTCAAATACACGGCTAAGTAATAGCTTATCAACTTCTTCCCTGATTTCTTTGAATACATCTTTTTTTGATTTAGAGGCATCTATTATTGTTATATTGTCATTAATGTGATTCTTTAGTTCCAAAAAATTCTTTCTAAGTTTCCTCATAAACTGTAACTTTTCAAATTTCTCTTTTTTTCTTTTTGTTTTTGAGATTCTATTTAGGGCTAACTCTGGGGGTAAATCAAGTATTATGCACAAGTCTGGCTTTGGGAATTGTTTATTAATTTTAATCAATCTATCTAGACTCATCCCCTGCGTGTGTTGGAATGCTATTGTAGAATAATAATATCGGTCACTTAGCAGGATATTGCATTCATTATCTCTTTGATTGGAAAGAAAGGGTTTTATTATTTTATTAACATGGTCCTCCCTATCTTTAACATAAAGCTCTGTCATTTTTTCTGCATTCTCCATAGGGCTTGTATCTTTCTCTAGTAATTCTCTAATTTTTTTTCCATATTTTCCATAGGTTGGTTCCCTTGTAGTCAAAATTCTGAATCTCTTGCTTTTATTGAATAAATAATTGTGGAGCCTTGTAATCATTTCTCCTTTCCCAGAGCCATCTAAGCCATCCAGAACTATGAAGAGGTTTGGCATAATAAGTTATTTTGATTTATTATTTATTAAATTTTTGGATAAATATAAAGCGTACCGTTCAAGTTAAGGATGTTAAGTAGGGGCGTTCAGAGTGGGCTGTTAAACAAGTATTTGAATGTAAATTCTATTGTTCTACATCAAATTACCTTGAGTTAATATTTCTTAATATAGTCCCTAAAATTGCGTAATCACTATTTTGTATTTTATCAAAGAATAGTCTTTCTTGTTCTGTTGCTTGTGCCTCATAATATTCTTTTGTAAATTTATTCCAGAGGTGTAAACCATGTCGCCTACAGTCCTCACTCCATTGTTGCCTACTCACTCCACTGATGTTCTCCAGATCTTTATATTTTCTGCAAATTTTGCATTCATGCATTAAGATATTATTTTCTTTGAAGATATTTTTAACTCCTTCAAATTTCTCAATCGTTAATGTCTCTGCATTAAGCATGCCTCGATGCGTTCTTTCGCCAACATTCTTAAAATAATAAGGAGGATAATTACTTACGCTATCTGTGAAGAAATCAAAATCTGCACCCAATAATGCATATCCAAATCCCCCTCCATTTAAGACTCCGAAGATTCTTCCAGGTTGTTCTTCTTTTATTGATTTAATGACTCGTAAGAACAACTCAAAATTTCTTTTTGCGTATTGCCCAAATCCAGGTTGCAGTATTTTTTGAGCATCAATAAATTTGAAGAGAGTTATTCTTGTAGGAGCCTGGTCAAAATAATTTGTCATCTTTTCGATGGCTTTTTTATTATTAAACAAATCTAGGTTAACATTAAATATTGTGCTTACCTCCCCATCACTAATAAACTCTCTTGCATCATGATTCATTTCAATTGCTTTGTCGATTAACATATCGCTCTTTAGATTTATATATGGCGTTGGCGGAATAAACAGATCTGCACCCCTTCCTTTCTGTCTTTTCCAATGCCATTTTAAGAAATGAGCAGATTTTAAGGTGCCTTTCTCTGTACTAGTAAATAAATCTGTCCAAAATTTGATATGTTCTGCATCTAGATTTAAATTATCATGTGAGATTAATTTTAGTAGATAATCTCTGAGATAGTCAGGTATTTCTTCCAGCGATAAGTATTGTTTTAAGTAATTTTTATATCTTAATCTATAAAGTTCAGTGGCGGGATCTATTAGCTTTAATTTTGTTTGGTTAAAATATTTATAAGTAGAAATATTATGATTCAAAGTTAACTGCCCCATTATACTCTTTTGTTCCCTTACTACGTTATCATATTCAAAAACCCTATATAAAACTGCATTTAGAAAGTCAACATCATCTTCTCCTGGCATAGTCTTAATAATAGAGTCAGGGTTGAATTCTTCTAACACTATCCGTAAATCTGTTGCATTTTGAGGCAAAACAGAAAAGAAAGGAAGTTTAATATGTTTATTATTGATTTCAAATACTTTAGTTCTTACTAATTTTTGAATGTGTTTTTGATTCACAATTATTTTAGAGCTTTTTTCTTGCTGCATTTTCGATTTCCTCCTTGCGTTTGGCCAAACGATTAATAAGTTCTTTAAAATCATTAATTCTATCTAAACTAATAAGCATACTTCCTCCAGAGACACCATGATTATTGACATCCTCGAGATATATGAATTCACCATAGTTATTATTAAGGAATGTTCCTCTAAAAATATGTCCATCTTCAGTCTCAATTTTTTCTTGATATTCAGGATGTACAATTCTACCATTAGGATAATAGGTTGTTAAGTTGCGCCGTCTTATTTTATATGCTTCCCTACAAGAAACCAATCGTTCTAAGTGTTTGATTATCGTTTGTCTTGAGAAAGGCGTATTTTCAACAATATCTGGCACACTAACACCATTAGGGTTAAGTTTCACAATCTCCCTTATTTTCTGCTCTATGTATTGTTCCTGATCATGAGGAGACATTCCTAAATACTTTTTTTGATCAGCTATTGGAGGCATATTTATACTTATTTGCATGGTAATCCCTCTTTTAATATATCTTGTGATTATACATTAACACTAATCTTATTTAATACATCTATTTAATAGGTATATTAAATAGTATTTAAATTTTTCGGTAAAATTCACGGAGGGGACTATATTTTTAACCTATACACAATCTTATTTTGTTTCTCATCATAAATTTTACTTAGGAATCCAGCTTTGGTGAGTTTTTCTAAAGCTTTATGAGTAGATTGCCTATTGAGAAAAAGTTTATTGTTTTTTGAAAACTTATGGATATCGTCCATTGCTAAATTGGGATTTTCTTCTATGAACAGTAAGAGTTTTATATGCTTTTCATTCTTTAATGCCCCAAATCGTTTTGCAATCTCTTTTATATTGTCTGACGTAATTTTTGCTCTAATTTCCATTATGTTAAAGTAATGAATGCAGCCATATTTAATGATTTGTCTCCATTTTTGTTGACAAAATTTCTTTAATAGCGCCATATAAATAGCATATATGTCTAATTATGTTGATGAAATAAGAGAATTAGCTGAGAAAATAAGAGATTTAGTAGGAATTGATATATTCAAAAAAGCAGCAAAGGGTAGAGTTCCAAGCCAAGTTAGTGGTGAATTCATAACAAATAGAGAACAGGGAGATTGGGCAGAGACCTTATTATTAAAAATTGTTAATACTAACTGTGATGGGTTGACTGCAATAAGTTACGGTAGAGAAGAAAACCTAATCGCAGGAGATCCAGGATTTAAGGAATTTTTTGAAGAATATCAAGAAGAGTTAATTAACTTAGGGAAATGTCCTGATTTATTGATTTTCAAGGATGAGGAATTAGATGCGAATACAAGAGAGGAAATCTTTAGTAATAAACCAAGAAAAGAGATCATTGAAGCCGCTAAAAAAGCTATTGCTGGTTTAGAAGTACGATCAAGTGCTTTTTTAGCTGGAAAATATGAAACATATAGGGAAGAAAATAAAACTAAAGGAAGAGCATTTCTAAGTTTTACACCAAAAGTAGAGGATTTGGGTGGAATTTTAAGATGGGTAGAAAATCATAGTGTTCCTCATTTTTATGTTCAAGTATTCTTTGATAGAATATATATAATCTCCTTTAAGAAAATTCTTGAAATACTCAGTAATCCTATTAATAATAAGATTAAATTTTTTATAGAAAAAAATTATAAGAATCGCTTTAAAGATACAATCCATATCGCACTTACTGAAGGTATTTGTTTAAGTAGAGATGTTAAACAACCTAAACATAAAAGCGTTAGAAAGGAGTTGGTTAATGGGAGATTAGTTCATTATGTTAAATTTGAAGTCGAAGAATTGCCAAAAGATTTTAATGTTTCTGCATTTAAAGAAGTCTTAGGCGCTTAATATTTTTTCAAACTCGTTTTCTAGTTTTATTTTTTGAGAACTGGCGTCTTGTTTATTTCTCAACATCCTTAGATAATCTTCAAACAATAAAGCAATTTCATTTATTTTTTGTTGAGAAATTTTATTAATATTAGGAACTGGAATATTCTCTAAGTCTTTTGGTTCAAATTTACTTAAACCTCCCCCATAGGACCTCATTTCTCTTTTTATTAGTTCTTTACAATGTTCAGAATTTAAAAAAGCCACTAAAAACAATAATTTATTATTATCCTTAAAATGAGGGTAAATACCATGAAATGTTGTTAGGTTTAAGCAATCTGTTTTGTTTAAAATAAACTTTACACCATCTCTACTAAACACTCCTGCCCAAATTGGAGCTGTTTCTCTTTTTTCCATAGAATACCAAGGATTTCTTTTTGAAGTTAAATATCTTTTATGTAATCCTTGTTTTTCGCCATACTCAATATACTTTTTTAAATTATTAGATGGCTCAGAAAAGCAATATAATAAATAGGTTGGCCTATCTTGTGAAACCAGCTTGTTAAAATCCTCATCAGTAAACTCAATAAATTTACAAAAATTACTCTTTGCCATTACAGGTTTGAAATAACTTTCTTCAATATTCCATTCTTTAATCTTTGACTTTGAAAATAAAAAGTAATCATTTGCTCCTGTAGCTATACCTCTGTTTACAGATGCAATTTCAGAAAGCTTAATTAAATTGTGTTTTGTAGCTTCAAATTTATCATCCACACTAAAATACTTTAGCCACTTTTCTTTAAAGTTTAATTCTCCCTGCTTAACCAAATTAAGAGATATAGTTTCATCAGAGTAATTCTCTTGTTTTTCTCTATAAAATTTAATAAGTTTATCTTTTCCTATCCACTTTGACAATTTTATTAGTTTCACTCTTTTAGTTTTATCAGGATTGCTTTTTCTTGTTAAAATTGTAATGCAGGCAGTTGACAAATTATCTTCAAAAACTAATGCACCATTTTCAAATGTAATTATTGAATCTATTTCGTAATTCTTCTTAAAATATTCTTTAATTGAAATTCCATAATTAACATTAAGAAATTCGCTAGGTGTAATAAAAACCAATTTTCCATTTTCTTTTAAAAGATTTTTTGCTTTAAAGAAAAAAAGAGCATAATAGTTAATTAAACGACTTAATTTTGTACTTATTTCTGCTTCTATTTTTGATATTGTTTCATTCCTATTTTTGATATCATGAAAACGAATATATGGCGGGTTTGCTATAATTAAGTCATATTGGCTATTGTTAAAATCAAGAAAATCTACATTTTTATATTCTATGTCTAAATTCTTATATCTTGATAAATTTATTTTTGCCATTGCTAAACATAATGGATCTTTTTCTATAGCTGTGAATGCAAGGTTATGATGTGCTAGCCTACTTAATATCGACACAAAAATCCCTCCACCCAATGCGGGGTCTAATATCTTCTTAGGATTATCTTCTAAGCCAATCTCTCCCATAAACGCTGCAACGTCTATGGGTGTAAAGAATTGACCCATATTTTTTTTATATTTTAAAGGAATTGATTTGGAATAAATTCTTTCCAAGAAATTAGGGCAATGAAGAAAATGATTGAAATTAAAGTGGAAATTAAAGTTTTTCTTACTCAATATTAGATCATATTCAGGCAAGCTTATTTTTTGATTTTGTTTATGAGATATTTTTTTTAGAAAAGAATAAAAGGCAATTTTATAAGATTCTTCTTCAGGTATGTTATAGTCATTAATTAATACTCTTGCTACATTCTTTATTTGAGAAACAATATTTAATACTTGTTTGTCTCTTTCAAAAGTAGTTATATTTTTTTCTTTTTCTAAGACACTCACTTTTGATTTAATCTCAAAATAATCCTTTTTTCTTTCAAAGTCTAACAAAGTGAGATTTGTCTCCATTATTGGTGATTAACAGGTCTTACTATATATATTTTTCTCTTTATTTAGATCAAAGTTTTATGAAGAACAACTAAATAGGAAGTCCTGACTGAAATAACAAGAATAGTTTTGTTAATGCCGTCATACTTTAGTAAATGTTACTACTTCCCAATACGATTTTCTGAAAAGTTGGGTAAAGACACACATTTGGACAAGATTTTTTTGCGAAAGGTCTTCCTCACTTTTTCAAATATCGTACTGTCCAGTAATAAAATGTGGTTTCTATAAATTTTCTTTACATAGATGTTATAAAGAAAGAAATAATATTGAATATTAGTTAGTTATATCTCTCTTTGATTTGTTCTTTTTTGGTTTATTCCAGTAGGGACTTTTGCATTTTGGACAGATTATTGGTTCTTGTTTTTTGATTCTTGGTATCCATT
>CAZNZT010000002.1:0-108406 GCA_964577685.1 uncultured Methanosarcinales archaeon
ATAAAATAGAAAAATTCAAGCCAGATTTTATTTTTTGGCTTAAAAAAGAAAATAACTATTTCATAATTTTTGCTGATCCGAAAGGAACAAAGCATACTGATTATGGGTACAAAGTAGATGGGTATAAATTAATTTTTGAAGAAAAGAACAAAAAGAAAACCTTTCAAAGAAATAAAATTAATGTGCAAGTTCATCTCTTTCTATTTACAGAAGATGTAAATAACCTCTCAGAAGGTTATAAAAAGTATTGGTTTGATGATTTTCAAAAATTGATGGAAGGTTTTGTTAATGGAGAAAATGAAATTGTGCAGACTTGATGTGAAAATAATTAATAAAAAGGCCACGTATGGGCGTAGGCAGAGTTATCCTATTTCTTATTATTGTTGGTTTAACTAAAAATAACCCCTACCCCAATCATAACAGGCCAAAACATTTAGTGAAGAAGATTAAAAGACCAGAAGGGAATCTTTCCTTCACTTCCTGGGGAAATGGAAGTTTTCCAATCTAACTCATCTAGAAATTGTGAGTTTTGTAAATGGATTGGGAGAGTGAAATGAGCAATAAGTTGGAGAAACCCCACAAACCCCCACACCCTCAACCTCACTCCCACCCCACCCCACCCAAATTTTCTCTAAATCCGGGTTTTTTGTGATAAAGCAGGAGAAAGATTGATTACAAAATATTTCTCCGAACATCTTGGCTGTAATAAAAGGTTCTTTTGGGATGAATTTTAGAAGGGGGTCTTGAATTTCTTGATTATCTAATTTTTATGAATACAAAGATAATTTCTATTTTTCCTTGCTTTAGATATTCAAAAAACTTACCAAAATCCTTTGGTATTAAATAGATAAAAAAGTGTTTTGTTTAACCTTTCAAAATGCTCTTTGGCAAATTTATATTTTGCTTTGGATGTATTTGAGTAGATTCGGAGATACTGGTAAAAACCGAAAGATTTATAAATATTCACTACTAAATAGTGATTATGGCTTACATAAAGCAAGGCGAAATAAGAACATTCCCATCAAATGCATGTAAGAATAATGCCCACTCAGGCACAGTAATAGCCCAAGACACCCTTGAGAAAAGAATAGCATTAGCACAGCTTCCAGAAAAATATCATCCAAGTGACTTTGATAATGGACCTTATCTGAGGGATGAAACATGGCTTCAATTTGTAAGATGGAGGATGGCAACAGAAGAACCAAATGTTATTGAATACCATCCAGCAGGGGAATCAGTAGGCATAATGATACCTACAAAGGCTGTTCATAACCCTTACTCGCGAAAGTCAACAAAAATCCCTCACTCTATCATAATACTAAACCCCAGGGATGTTGGAAAGTATATCTCTTTATCCGAGAATCTTAAACAGCATCTAGCAGACTATCTAAGGAGCGATGAAGGTATCCTTCTAGCTCAAGAGTTAAGCAGACTAGGTTATAGTGCAGAGGATATAGACTACATAGCAGTAGGGTTTGTACCAGAGCAAGCAATATATGGAGTAGGAAAATTACCAGATGGTAGCCTAGTGGTCTATGCAAACAAAGATGCATATAAACTCATTAAGGCTGATGCAGAAGATTCTGGATTAACCCCAGAGGAACTAATAGAGGTTATAGTTGCAGAAGAGATTACCCATATATTTAGAAAATCAAGACCAACTATAGGGGAAGAAACAGCAACTAAGCAGTTTTTAAAAACCTTTTATGAGAGGCTTGCAAAGACAACAAAAGACCCAGTACTCCTAGAAAAATACCTAAGGACAATAAGACATCTTGAACATGACTTAGAAACAATATCAAGATACAGAGATGTCATAAACTATGTAATGAGGGAAAAAAACAATACATCCAATAAAGAAGACAACTCAGATAACCCAGACATATCAACTCTGGAAGAAGCGTTAATAAAAGAAGCAATAGCAGAGGGCTATAACACAGCCGAAGGTATTTCAAGATATATTACTAATAGGCTAAAAAACAGCGGAAATAAGTATTCAAGAACCTCTGAAGGTAAAAACAAAGAAGTTGAAAGAAGCAACAAGAATAGTAAAACAAAAACCGATTCAAAAGAAGAAACAACCGGTGAAGATGGTGAAGAAGAAGGTGAGTCATCAGAGGAAGCAGAGGCAGGGGAGTAATAAGGATAGACTAATGCCTTCTACTCCTTATTAGGTTTCTAGCTAAACTATTGATAACTACTATTAGGAATAACCTTGTAAAAACAAAACTGAAAACAAACACTATTATGCAAGCAATAATAACAAAAATTCTCTTTTCTATGCTGAAATATAATAATATCCCAGACCCTATAACAACCACAAGGTTAATCAAATACACCAGAAGCACATATGGGAACCTGTAAAATCCAATTAAAAACATAAGCCTAAGAATCTCCTTAAATCTTCTATCAATAAGGCAAAAACCAATAAGAAAAAAATAAAAAATAAATAAGATGAAGATTCCTGTAATAGAAAGATATCCAATAGAAGCAAATCCTGCTCCAGACCAAAGAGACCTATAAAGCTCTAAAAAAGTAACATAAACTATAAAAGCAAGGATAAGCCCCAACAAAAATAGTCTCAAAAAAGAAATTACAAACCCCTTTAATCTTTTTTTTATAATGGTTCTTTTTCTAACCACTCTATTACTTAATGTCCAGATAAAGCCATCAATAAAAAGAAAAAGAACCAAGAACCATACACCCATATTTCTTAAGTAGCCTATCATCTTTCTATAGTTATCATAAACAATCATAGGGTTATCTCCTAAATAACCAAACATTCCCTGACTCTCGTTTTTACCAATATCTTTACCGACTTTTTCAAAATACTCAATAGCCCTGCTTGCATGAGCCATAGCAGGAATAATGTTAATATAAGACACAAACCCAAGACCAAAGAAAAACAATATTTGCAATAAGACTATAACCAATAAAAGAAGCTTTTTCTCTCTCATTATTGAAATTGTTTTTTTTAAAGAATCTATTATCATCTTTTAGTGTTTTGTGCCGCTTACATGCCTAGTCTTAAACTACTCCACCCTCAGATGTTGACTCTTCTTGGCACATATACCTTCCATTATTTTCCACACAAATCTCCCCAATACCACAGTCAGCCTTATTTGCAGGAGTAGTTGGATTACAAACACAATCTTCCTCTAACCTCACATTAACATCACATCTTGGATATTTCCTACATTTGCCATAGCAGTATCTAAACTCTCCGCTTGGACAATTATTCTTTCTGCTGTTGCATGCACAATATTTCTCTACCTCATTTCCATTCTCATCTGTAATCTCTTCCTGCTCAAATCTTGTACTACAATCTATCACTTTCCTTTTACCAGGCAACAAGAATATTGGTATGTCAACAGATTGCCTGATGCCATTTGCAACTATAATCTGAGATTCATCATACTGTGGACCTGCTACTTCACTGCAATCACCATTCCTTTTCGGATGCCTCAAGTCAAAGTGTAAATAGAACATGGGTTCTTTGTTGCCACTAACTCCTTCAAGTTTATCTCCTCTTATTGTGAATTTAAAATTGTTTGTATCAGCTGTGACTCTTCTGATTTTCATTTTGATATTTAGTCCCTTAAGTTCAATACTAAACCCACCGTTTTCATAGTGGTCTTTTATCTGTATATCTTTTCCATTATATCTGCAGATATCTTTGCTTTCTCTGGATATCTGAATCCTCCCATCTCCATCCCCATCAATAAACTCTATAAAATCTTCTCCGCTTTTCATATCTACCATATCATCCACCTCATATATTAAACCGCCATTTCTCTCTTCATCATTATTGTCTGTATAACTCACAAAAATACTGCCCTGCTGTCCAAGAACATCTTCTCTTTTGATGGTATAACCCAAGTTTATTATCTCTTCATGACTCCCATGTTGTTTTTCCCTAAGTTCTCTTGCAGTTGACCTTATTATATCACCATTTCTGTTTAGCAATCTTGCAACTAGGCATTGCTTCTTTTCATCTTTGAAGTACTTTATAGTACTGACTATAGGCTCGCTTTCATATAATGTAACTCCTTCAACATCACCAAAATCATATTGGGTTATACTATAGCTTGGTTCTATCTCTATTTCCTCAAAATAGGCACTGCCTTCCTCATAGAATAAGTTCATTCCACCAGAGCATGAGAATGTTCCGTCAGCCATTATGCTACATCCAGCAATTTCCCTTGCTGTGTAGTCTGTTATTGGGAAATAGAAAACACCATCTTCGTGTCCCTCAGGAAAACAATTCTCAACAAGGCCACCAGACCTCGCAAACCTACTATCAACATTTAAAACAAACTTAAGATGGTCATATCTAAATCTAGAGGTCTTTATCCTATCTGGAATCATACTTGAATCAACCTCTACGAGGCTATTTTGTTTTATCTTTGAACGGCTCTGATAGAAGAAAACCTCCATATCAGTTTCTTTCTTGTCTTCTGGTATGTCTAAGCAATCACAATTCCTACCCCAGGGGTCCTTCTGCTTTTGGCAATTGATTCCAGGGTATTTTCTCATATCATCTCTTGTTACGCATGTAAGATAAACCTGATAGCTGTCTAAATCACAACCAGGGTTTATCAACCAGCTTGCTCTATATTCATAAGTTGCCTTTCCTGTTGTAGGATCAAATGTCAAAAACTCTCTGCTTGGCAGTATTGCTTGCACTAGGGTTGCATATGGAGTAGAATAGGCAACATCTACTAGATTATTAACATCAATTTCCCAATCATAACCAAAAGAAGCAAGGCAGACCTTTCTAAATATTGCTTCCTCTCCAGCACCTAGAAGATTATTCAACTTAGCATTCCCATATTCACTCGCTAACTCTTCCTGCATCTCTCCAACGGAATCCCATACCCCTTTCATTCCGACACTTAGAAATTCCAATACGCTGTTTTCACTCTTAGTAAAGTCAATACCAGAGCCAAAGGGCAAGCAACCATCTCTTAGCCATGTGATAATTTTCCATATAAAAGAACAGATATACTGCGTAAATAACTCTTTACAGACACCTGCATCAGCTTCCCCTGTTGTTCTTACCTGAATCAAGCAGGTCTTTAAGGCACCCATAATATTCTTTATAAGTATTAGTCTGTTCAATATACCACCAATAGACAAGCATTGGAATGTGGCTATGTGGTCTCTTATGGGATCTATAATCAATAAATTTCCAGTTTTTCCTTTGGGAACAAAAAACCCATCATAAATCCAATTATTCTGCCCAAAACATGCCATTATGTCCCTTCCATCAATATACCTATTCTCGTTGTATTCCTTGTTTTTGTATTTTATCTTGCTATATCTATAACTCCATCTCATGTTTTCATAACCAGAAGCAGAAAACGAACCATCTTTGTTTTCAACATCTCCTGGTTGATAGTATTGTGGATTAGCACCAACCTTTGAGTTTATGCAACAACACTCAATCCTTTTGTCTGGATTGCTGCTGGCATATTCTGGCATGAAACAATCACTTGTATATCCCATTGGAACAGCATTTTTGACTTCTACTTCTTTGTTTTCCCCTCCTATACTAATCCTCCTTTGGTCTCCACTAGCATAAGATATGCACTCATTGGGGGTTAAACAACCATATACAAGGTATTCATCTTTGCTTATTTCTTTTGAGTCTTCTAATCCAATTCTTACCTTCTTACTTCCTTTTTTAGCTACTAACCCGATTTCAGGTTTCTTTTCCTTCATAAATTTCCCGCTACAAATTTCCTCACAGGTCTCTTGCATTGGCAGTAAATAATTATCTTCATTCTGTTTTATAGCATATTCATATATCAAGCTTGGACCAACTGTTGATTTTAGGGCACTTATCCTATAGACGCTCTCTCCAACACTAGCTGGTCCATCAATATGATACAATGTTTCCTCATTCTTCCCAGTCATTACTTCAAGACACTTGTCACTTGGCCCAAATGTTCCACTAATCCTGTATTTTGCTTCAATATCTCTGCATCTAACAGCCCTTACTGGCCTTCCCCTTACACTCTGGTCATTAGCACACCCTGTTCCTTGGCTAAGCTTTTGGAATAGCTGTTCATCACTGATGCTTTCTGTCCATCTTGATGGAGTCTTATGGCCAAATACCCTATCACAAGCCCATCTGTATGCCTTATACATTGACTCCTCTGCTTTCCATGCCGAAGCACATGTCGGATAGCACTTCTCTAAGCATGTGTCGCTTATCTTGTCCTGAACATCTATCTTTTTTTCAACAAAATCTTTTACAACATCAGGATCGTACATCCTTAGGCATTCTATACATTCATCCTCTTGTTCCTGTTTCTCTTCTCCACCAACCCTCTTAACAACATCCCTTATAGTCTTGTAGTATCTATCATAGTAACAGGTTATTTTTCTGTAAACCTGTACAACAAACTTTGTAAAGAATGAAACAATACATCCTATAGCAGTCCATTCCAGAATCTCACTTGTTTTGTCAATCCAATCATCAAGGATTTTTATTGAGTCATTCAACCAATCAACAAAGTCATATAACAACCAGTCTGGTAATACCTCTTTTGGATTTATCCTTGTGGCATCAACAACATAGCCAATGGTTAAGCAAGATGTTTGTGTTCCTCTTTTTGTTTGCCTACCAATTTTTTCCTCATAGTCAATTCTTACCTTGAATGGAAATAAAAGCTCATCATGAACAGCATCTAAAAATGAATCCCAGTCATCATCACTCCATTTTTCAACCCCTTCAAGCCTTCCAAGCCTACATGCAACATAGGCAGTTTTGCCACTTGGAGATAATCTTTCAGTACAACTTCTTTGTAGAATATCACAGCTATAATTAAAGCCCGGTTGGTTTTCTAGGTATTCCCTGCCACATGCATTTGTTATGTAGACCCTAGTAACCCTTCCCTCTTTGCCTCTTCCAATATAACTGAAATTAAGGTAGAAATATATTGTTTCTGTCCCTTCCCTCAATCTTTCAACGCTCAAGAAAGATGGCGATTGGTATTCTGGTAGGGGCTTTATAACCCAGCTAAAATTACCTGTCCAACAATTCCTAATCCTATAAAGTACATTTTTCACACCCTTTCTACCAGCAGCGTCCATAGCAATAAACAACAATCTAGCATCCATAGATTCCCTTAATGCCTCTAGGTTTATGAAATCATGTATTTCCCCAGTGGATATCCTATTAACCCTCAGAGCACCACCCAATATGGAAGTTAAATCCACATTCTCAAACCTGAAATATCCATCAGCATTAGCTATTGTATCATAATCAGCGTGTGTTCCGCACCTTTCCTTGCCAAGAACCCTAAAGTCACAATCAGCCCTTAGGTCAGCCTCGTCTAGGTCCTCTATTCTATCAGGCAAACCAGAAACACTAAAACTCATGTTAATCATACCAAATGGAGTCCTTCCTAAGAACAGATAGACTCTTGCACCAGGCTCAGTTCTGCCTTCTATTGTAACAGAGTCAGCATAGCTCTCATAGATCTCTGCACCCCTTCTTGGGCTTATTATCTCAATTTTAGGGTTGCTTTGATCAAGCAATACAGACTTACTATAAACAAAAGTATTTCCAGCCCTATCCTTCGCCTCAACCTTTATCTTGTAAAATCCATCCTTCCTTCCCAACACTAACTCCTCATCAAACTTGTCACTTGTTTCAATGCTCTTTTGCAGTCCACCTATCCCATCATAAATATCAACACCCTCATTAAGATTTCTAATAACACCTCCTGGTTTTGTTCTTATTATAAGTGCATCGGATTTTTCACCTATGTTTCCAAAAACATCCATAGCAGCTATCTCATATTTATAGACAGCATTACTATCTACTGTTACATCAGAATAGTCAGTATACCTTTCATCATCAATCGTTACTATTGGTGTTCCATTCCTATAAATAATATACCTTGCAAAATCACTCACATTAATCATATCCCAACTTAACTCAACTATATTAGCCCCCACACTTGTATTAATAAAGCCCTCAACCTTAGGCGGAGGAAGTGTATCCTCTTTGTCTTCGGTCACATAAAACCGTATCCTCACAAATTCACTTACATTTCCGCTAATCCTAACTCTCTGCTTTCCCACTATCTCTGGTATTTCGCTTATCTCTAATACAGGATTAGTTGTATCAACATTTACATCATAGTTCTTCTCGCTAAAACTATTGTCTTTTCTAGCCGTTATTTTTATCTTATTAATCCCTTCATTCATATCCATACTATTGAACCTAAATCCACCATCCGCCCCAGTTATCATTTCACCTCTGAAGTTATTGTTGATATAAATAGAAACCAAAACACCTTCTTCTGTTACACCTGCTATATCTATCTGCCTGTTGTTGTAATACTCCGGGATGCTAACATTGATAGCTATATCATTGTTATCTTGGTTATCTTGGCTATTATCATTAATGCTAGCATAAACAGGAGTAATATTACTTACCATACTTATAGGAAATAATATTATAAGTTCTATCATTATTGTTGCAACAATATCCTTGCTTATCCTTAACAACCTCATTTTAATTCTGGAAATGGAATTTTCTTTGAATATTTATCAAGAGTTGCAAAAAATAAATACTTTTCTTCATCACTTTTAAAATCACCTTCAACTAGATGGAATGTAACATTGTTAGCAAGCCTTAGTGCATTGTAACTTACAGTCCATTTTCCTTTATAGCCCCCTTTTATTCTATAACCTCCTTCTGTTGTTCCATTATCACTTAGATATATTTCCACATCATAATCAAAGTTATCCTTATCAAGCAATCTTATTGATTCTTCTACCGGATAAACAGAATTGACTTCAAACTTCTTTTCATTGTTCTTTATACTTATCACAGCCTTTTCATTACTATCAAGCCTCTTTGCCATGCCTACACTATCTCCTACTATTTTATGTTTGACAACACTAACATTCAGATACCTTACCGGCGTCATTTTTAGATAATAGCTTCTTGGTCTATCCGTTTGTATGAACATTTCTGCTTCCTCATAACCTTTCTTTTTTCCCCTTAGTACTCCATTCACACAATAAGGAAATTTCTTCCTAAGAACAGGCAATCCCCCACTTTCAAAATCACTCTCTGTCAAGCCCATAGGACACACAAACTTTCCACATGTAAAGCTTATATTAACCCCCCTAATATCAATCCCTCCAGGAACATCTTCAATAGCATGGATTGTAATCTCATTTGTTACATCTCTACAAAACTCTTCTGATGTATACTCATCCTTAGTCTCAAATATATCTATTGCGAAATTACTCCTATCTGCTTGATTGTGGTTAATTGATGCCATAAAAGCAAAACTGAATGAGTATCTCTCATTGTTTTCTGTTTTCTCATCAACAATTGTAACCTTAACAGGGAATATAATATCATATGTAAAGTGCCATATCCTCAGGCATAGCAATGATAAGAGCTGAGCCCCTCTTTGTGCATTTGATTCAAGAACCTGTCCCCTCTTTGGCCTTACATAGAAATCCATATCCCAATTCTTATCATAACCAAAACTGACCCTCATATTGTTATCTACATTATCCCCGATGTCCCATATATAATGGTAGTTATAATAACTTTCATTATACCTATCAACTACTGAATACGGGTTTGGGTCAGGAGAAAATGGAATTATCTCATCTCTGGAAAATTTTGTTCCTCTTATCTTAATAAATGGTAAATTTATCTCTAGTAGTCTTCTTATCTTGTTTTCAACATCAGAAACAAGCCATCTTTTCTTTCCACACCCAATCTCTGTTCCCGTTGTTGGTATATCCCTGTCCATTGATATAAGGTCAATAGTTTTT
Organism: uncultured Methanosarcinales archaeon; assembly: GCA_964577685.1. Classification (GTDB taxonomy): domain Archaea; phylum Nanobdellota; class Nanobdellia; order Woesearchaeales; family JACPBV01; genus CAZNZT01. The sequence continues at coordinate 9,820 of CAZNZT010000002.1, forward strand.
CTTTCAATAAAATAATCTCTGTTTTCACTTTCCATTATTTCTCTAGCTAGGGTATATATCTTCTTTAATCTTATTGGTATCCTCACTATATATCTCTGAAGTTTTGCAATTGTTTTGTTAAATTTGTTTTGCACCTCAATGGGATATATCGTTGTAACCATAACATCATCTTCCCCTATCTTTGTAACAACATCATAGCCACCTAGCTCAATAACATTATACTTATTGTAAAATGCAGAGAAGTTGTTAATACACTTGGCTAGGTTTTCCTTTACATACCTTGATATCTGGCTTTCTATGAACTCTAAAGATGGAATAGCACTTCTGCCATAATACCACCAATACGGATTACCTAACTCTTTCACAGGACTAAGGCTAAGGTAGCTTCTGGGGTTATTCTTAACCCTCTTAGGAAAATATATATAGCCCCCTGTCAATCCGATTATCTCCAATGCCTCTCTTGCTAAATCCTCTGTACAGCTATCAACATAGTCCTGTATTGGAACCATTTCTGGATTTATTAGCTCCCTCTTCATTATGCTCTCCCTTCTTGAATATACGATAATAAAGATAGCAAGAAGAATAACCAGTCCAATTATTATAAATGCCGTAATCTGCCCTCTTTTTTTAATCTTCATTTTTTAGCGTCATTTAATTTTTTATCTTCTCCTATTTATAACCATCGTTATGGCCTTGGCCATATAAAATTGAGACATGCTTATGAACATTAAAAACACAAGCAACCCAAAGACAATCCCATAGATAAAAGCAAGATGTAGGATATAACTGGAGATATAATAACAAATCCTCAATAAAGCAATAGCTATTATTCCTATTAATATATACTGGATGATAAAATAGTGAATCCTTAATACACCAAGTCTTATGGCTCTTATAGTTTTATTAAACACCCTTTCCTTTACATAAGCAATATGCATAACTATCGTAAGATGGACATAAAGGAATAGCAAAACAATAGTAAGGTAAAATGAATATGGAAACTTTATCATAAAGATAACCGCCAGCAAGGATATAGCCCAAACAGAATTCCAAATAAAATTTGCAAACAAGAATTTAAAAAAGAAACCCGCACTAAACTTTTTCTTTAATATAATGCTCCACACTCCACCTTGGCACAAGCTACAAATCAGAACCAAAAATATAAATAATGCTATCCCAGATAACAAAACAAAAAAAACAAAACCCTTCAGTGTTGAGTTTATTGCTCCTAGTTCAACTTCTGTTTTCATTAAAACCATAGATAAATCAATCTGGTTTATTTTGCTTATCCATCCTAACAACCTACCTCTGATTAACAATATGGCTGTTATACTACAAGATAAAAAAATAATGTTGATTAACAGAACCATAGAGTAGTCCCTACCTCTCTTTAATGAATCCAAAAACCACTCTAGGTTTTTTTTAATAACTCCTTTTACACCAAAGCCCATTAAAAATCAGCCTCCTCATATTTCTTAATTCCACTACCAGATGTAACGCCTCCACTAACCACCTTTCCCTTATATTCCTCTGGACTTCCTTGGTATTCAACAATTCTGTTGCAAACCTCACTTACAATCTCCCTCTCCCCCGTATAAATGGTATTATCAAATTCTATACACACTATATCATAAAAATAATCAGAATATTGAACTATTGGTGGTCCTTCCATATCAGTGAATACTCTGCCTTTGTTTTTTTCATATTTACCACCTCCTCTGCTAAATACTCTCCCATCCTTTACTTCTATGTCTTCAGGGTAAAGTTTAACTTTTCTGTCACCATACAAATAAACATTGAACTTTAATTTCTCATATTTGCTATTTTTGGGGTTTCTTACAGCAAATGTTATTTTGTAAATATACTTCACAGAACCATTCGGACCAACTATTGGCATTGACCTCTCACCTTCAACATGTGCTATTATATCAAATAACTCATCGCTTGTTTCCATAGTCAGAATGCCCTCTTCAGATTTTGGTATGTAACTAGAACAGATAGCACTAGCCCAGTACCTTGTTCCCAGATATGTTGTAGCAAAAATCTTATCAACAGCCTCTCTCCATCTGTTCAGTGTTTCTTTACTAAAAATAAGCTGTGACCAACCACTTAGACCTTTATAGGCAGTAAGATGAAACTCTAAATTAGAAAACCATCTTCTTGATCTAAATAGCGAATTTGTTTCAATAGCTCTTTTTCCTTCTTCTGTGTTGCTTATGTCCTTGTATTCCCCTGTATTTTTATCATACTTGTATGCCTTTTTATTCTCAACCTTAATAACCGTTCCCTTGGAAGAAGTTAATCCTATCTCTTTATCCTTTCCCTTTACAATGTCAATCTTTATTATCCCGTCCCCCTCTTTTTCAATATAGTAGTATTCCTCACCAACTACCCTACTATCCTTATCATATCTTTGTCCAACAACCTCTCCAATATATCTGCCGTCAACCCATCTGAAATTCCCAGCACTCCATAGTCCCTTTGTTTTTCCATCTTCCTCTTCCTTTGCCACAAAACCACTGATAACTCCAATATACTCTTTAGTTTCTTCTTCCTCCTTGCTGACTTTACCATCATGGTTCTTGTCTAGGCTATAACTATAATATGTATGGGTCTTTATCCCGCTAAGCTTATTATTTTCTATTTTGTAGTCGCCATAGTATGTTATTTCTTCAACTACTCTTCCCCCATCTTTAAAGAGAATTCTGCTATTTTCCCCACCTTCAAGAATAACATCAATGTCCTTGGCAACAGCACTTCCGATTAAAGAAGCTGCCTCTCTATCAACCTCAACCTTATTTCCGTCCTTTTCAACCATAATCTTTTCAGTTTTCCCTAGTCCGCCCTCTTTGTCTATTTCCTTTGTTTTTATAAAATAAACGCCACTTTTTTCTTTAATTTCTTCTTTTAAAAGCAATTTTTTATGTCCTTTATCTTCAACAAGACTAATGCTGCCACCTGAGTTAATGACTCCCTCAACCAATGTTGCTACCTCTTTCTTAACCTTAACTTCAACTTCATTTTCCGCATCACCAATTTTTATATATCTGCTTTCCCCCAACCCTTCTTTTCTAACCTCTCTTTCTTCTGTAAATATAATTCCATCCCCCACCTCTCTTTCGAAAACCAAAAACTTGGTTTTATCCCTTTCCACAATATCTATGCCACCCTTTCCCCCACTAATAAAGTCCTCAATCACTTTAGCAGTCTCTTCACTAACCTCAACCACCAGTCCATAATTTTCAACCATAATCTTTTCAGTTTTCCCCAATCCGCCCTCTTTGTCTATTTCCCTTGTTTTTATAACATAAACATTACTCCCTTCCCCAATCTCTTTTTTGAAACTTAATTTTTTGTTTTTATCATCTCCAACAAAACTAATTTCACCGCCATTATCAAGAAAATCTTCAATGCTCTTGTAGGTTTTTTCGTTTATTTTAATAAGTTCATCGTCAATATTAATCTTCTTTTCTTCACCAATGATCCTTCCTCCCCTTACCGTGTATTCTGTCATCAGCCAACTAGACTCACCTATATTCTCAGCCTTTATTATTTTCCCAGATGAAATAATTTCTCCATTCCTAGTGAAATATACCTCTCTACCGTCTATAGTTGCGCTATAAACATGATCCACAGAAGTTTCTTTACCATTTGTTCTCATAGAACCGCCATAATCAGTAAGGGCAGCCTTATATCTTTCACCTCCTACCCAGACATTAATCACCTGTGGGACTTCACCACCTCCTTCCTTAGTAGCCATTCCGCTAATCTTTATGCTGTTGCTGTTGCCTGCTAAAATGCCTGTATCATTTCTCAAGAACGCGAAACTAAACATTGCTACTATAATAAGCACTAACAAAATACCTGTGGATGTTGACGGCTTTTTCAAGTTCATTTTTTATCTTCCTTTTTATCTTTTTCTTCACTTATCCTGTCACAATAGTCGTTCTTCCCTTGTTTGAAGCTGTCAATAATACCTGTAACATCATTTATAAGTTCACCTGCAATATTCAAAAACACTAAGACATTACACCATTTTTCTTCAAATAACCACACTTTCCCATCAACACATGTTGGCTTGCAAAGGTAACTAGCTACCAATCCTATTGCACTGAGGGGGTCAGACAGGGCATCTTTTATAAGACCAAAGTAATAATCAAACAATGCAGTCCATGGCAAAACCGCAAATATCTCCCCTAGAATATACTTACATATCGCATAATTCTTCTGGTCTTCACAAACCTTTATTGGGACATTGTTATAAGCATTCTGTTCTAAGCAATCAGCATACAAGCATAATATCTGCCTATACTTGTTTACTCCAGCGATTATCCCAGGTATGCAACCAACAACCAAGGCAACCAACAAGTTATCCCTTGCATTTGCATATTGGCTATATTGCTTTCCAAAAACTTCGCTTATTTTGTGGCCCTTAAGAGGAACATTCCAATCCATAAACTTATTATAGTCACCAATCCAGGCTCCGTTTAATATGCTGTCAGATATTGTCTTAAACCAGCCATTGCCACCACCGCCCATTCCAGTGTCTGGCGTTGGAGGGCTCATTTGACAATTCACAAATTTACAAAGCTTATCAGCCATTATATATTGCCTTTTTGCTAAGTCCTGTAATTTTGCGTCGCTGAGACATGTAGAAAACCTTATTGGACCGATAATAGGTTCAACTGGAGTTCCTATTGACGCTATCTCTGCCCCAGTTATTTCTGATGTAAACCACATATAGACAAGTTTTAGTTTATACAAACCATTCAATACAACACAACCCATCTTTGCCCATCTTAACAAGCTCTCCAAAAAACCAACAACCTTCCAGGCAGTATAAAATGCTTCGTCCTTTGCGTCTTTAATCTTTTCTTTTATGTTATCACCATATTCACCTAAAGGCATATTATAGAAGTATAAGTCAACCAGAACAGGCTCCCTTTCAGGCACAGCAGTTATCTTTCCACCAACCCTTGAGATTATACTTAGGGGACATACTATACTTATCTTATCAGTAGCCATTGCTCCTTTTATTAAGTCAATAGCAAGGTATGGCTCTGTGCTTCCTCTTCCACCATTTAATAATGCTATATTATCAATAAAGTTCAGACTATTATTATAATTATCAACACAACTTCCTAACCCAATAGACAACACCTCTTGGTCAGCAGTGTTTGGGCTTAACCTAACTGCACAATAAACCCTTGTTGAAACAAGGCTGCTCGCTTCTCTGTCTATCAGATTAGGAGAACACTCAACAGATGAACTCCAATAATTAACTCCTGTTGCGTTATCATTCCAAAGAACCTCTATCTCCTTTTTATAATTAGCAATATTGCCAGCACTATCAATAATATAAAAATATATGTCATCAATTATATGCCCCGGAATATCAATCTGGTTGCTTTGAAAGTTACACTCCCATAAGTCATTGTTCCTATCGCAACTTCCACTTACATTCCCCTGTATGCTAACAAAATTGCTGAAGTCAGCGTAAGCCCCTATACCTGTTTCTTCTCTAATAGTAAGCGTTGCCATTATTACATCCCCTGTTTTTATATATCCACTAAATGCCTCAGAACCAACACCAATACCTCTAACACTTGAGTTAACCACAACTGGCACAGTGTTGTCAATCACAAAGATCTTTGTATTATTGCCTGTTATTTCATTCCCAACCTTATCAGTTCCAGAAACACTCACACTAGCAGCCCCACCGCTTTTGTCACAACTTATATTATACCAATAACAAGTCCATAGATTTCCGCTCTTGTTGCATGAATCTGGTTTTTTATGAAGTCCTGTCTTTATCTGGCTTAAATCAAGTTCTATGTTTTGTTTACTAATCCCAGCACCATCTTCAATAAATTCCACGATAAAGTTGTTTTTCATTCTGTTTACATAATTAGTACCATTGTACTTTCTTGAACTACTAATAGAATTAACATAAGGCCCAATATTATCATAATCAATGCTCCCTGTAAGAGTCTCTTCCACAACATTCCCTGCCATGTCCCTTGCTTCAACAATGATCCTTACATTTTTGCTTTCATTAAGCTTTATTTCAACATTATCAATCCTACATCCATACTCATCTGCACCAACAGCCTCACAATCTACAGCCCTATTGTTGTTTGCACCAGAATCATCCACATTAAGAGAGGAAACATCTGCATAAACTCCACTCAGACTATCGCTATTAACCCTAAACAAGATTGAACCAATAACAGGATTATTGCCCACATAATCTATTATATTCCCGCTACTGTCCCTTATCTCTAATGAATCAACATCTATCTCTGGCCCTGTTGTATCATACACAAAGCTTGTGGTTTTTCCATTGTAGTTGCCAAGTTTATCGTAGGCAACTAATGAAACCTCAGTAATCCCGTCTTCCTCAGCTAAATCACTTGCGTTTAAAATAATGCTTCCTTCAGCTATACAGCCACTAACATCTAATTCTCTTGATACAATCTTATTCCCACTTATAAGCTCAATTCTGTCAAGTCCAGAGCAAATATCATCTCCGGGAGCATAAGCATGGTCTTTTATTCTATATCTGATTGTTATATTCTTATTGCTAACTGGTGAAGGTGATATGCTAAAATATTCAATCGTTGGGCCAAGACTGTCAACATAATATCTCTCCCTAACTATACTGTCTGTATTGCCGTTATCTTTGTATAGGGTAATCTCTAATTCTTTCTCACCAGAACCGATTACACTTAAACTTTTTGAACATTCATAGAAACCATCTCCTTTTTCAAAACATGAGTCAAAGCACTCGCCCAATCTATCTGGAATGCAAACCTCAGAGGGATTTATTATTTCGTAATTACTGCCTTTCTTTATCTTAGCACTAACTGTAATATTGATTGTACCCCCAGCCCTAGCTATTTTTCTTATCCCATCACCTCCATATATCCTTATATTGCTTAGGGTAGCAAAAACAGAGGCAGAGTATATGGGAATACCTACAATTAGGCATATCATAAATAATGCAATTCCTTCTAGATACCTTGTTCTCATTTAAACCTCGGCACCAAAATTCCTCTATACATCTGTGAGTATGAGTCAAGATTTGAGAGTATTCCTAAATCCTCAATCCTCCTTTCAGATTCTTTTATTGATATAATATCTGGGTTTAAGACCAAAAATATAATTTCATCACTTTCAAGCATCTTGTTTGTGAATGTATAATTAATAAGCAATCCTCCTATTCTGAATCCTTCACCGATAGTAGAACCAGGGATAGTATATTCCTTGCTACCTGCCTTGATTTTATGAGATGGTATCGTCCAGTTCTTATTGTAAACAAGCTCGATATTTATCTCATACTTTCCTGGTGCAATTTCTATCTCACTACTATTTTGGTTTCCCTTATAAACAGAATAAAAGCTGATTTCTTCTTCACCCTTGCTTCCAAGCCTTCTCAAAACAACCTCTGCCTCCTCATTAACGCTAAGATTTCTTTCTTCACCAAAAACCCAGTTATCCCCTCTCTTTAACATAACCTTCTTTTTCACCCCGAACTTCTTTTTTAGAATTGGGGTTAGATATACACTCAGATTATCACTTTTATCAAGCCTTGTATCAAACCTCTTTGAATAACCAACATACCCATTTTTCACAAAGTTCACAATACCTCCATATAATACAGGAAACCTCTCAACCAAACTTCCGTTCTTAGTAGTTCCAATAAGACAATTCTCGCTCCCACTTGTAAATATAACGCTCACATCATCAATTCCCTCCCCACTTGTCACATCTTTCACCTCTATTGTTATATTTCCACTATTTCTCTTATCAGAATCACAAAGCATACTCCTCTCAAAAAGCTTTATGGCACTTGTCCTAACAAAATTGCTTTCCATCGGCTCATTGTTTCTTATATTTCCTTCAAGAAAGAACTTAAAATGGTATCCTCTATTATCTAACGCATAGGGGTCATAAATTTCAACCTCAACCGGAAAGCTTAGATCATAAACAAAATTATAATTCTGAATGCCAAACATAGCAAACCATTTAGTGGCTAATGACTCAGGCTTGCACACATCTCCATTACAATCCAAATCAAAATATATAGGCCAGAATGGATTATAGTTGAACCTTACCTCAAGATTGCTGTATTCCTCACTTCCAGGGACTAGCATCCCTCTATTATATAAGGACTCAAGTAGGGCATCTCCCCCAAAGCTGAATTCCCTATAATTCTTGGTCCCATATACCCTGAGCATCTTTATATACTCTGATAACATCCTTATAATTTTCTCTTTAATCCTGCTCTTTCTCCAGCTGATCATCTTTCCTATTCTAAATCTTACATCTGACATAGGCGGTAGTTTATTGCTGTCCAGACCAGAAAAACCAACAATGAGATTAAGAACATCTCGTTCAAGAAATTTATATTCTGCTTCAAGTTCCGTTATCATCTTGGCTAACTCATATATTTTTCTGATATTGAGGGGAATTCTAACAAGAAATCTTGATAACTCTTTTTTGCTCTCTTTTTTTGCTTCAATAATATAATCCAATACAACTAGAATATCACTTTCAGCCACAGTGACACTTGCGTCTGGTCTAGATTTCTCTTTTATTTCAAATCCTTCTTTCTTCAAAGCCTTAAACCCATCTAAACACTCTTCAAGATTTTCATTGATATATCTCTCTAATTGTTCCTCTATTGAAGCCTTTCCAACATTTTTAGAAAGAAAAAGTCTATTGTCTGGTATTATCTCAAACCTACAATTACCACTACACTTATTGTCTGATTTGAGGTACCACCAATACGCTACCTTATACTCGGAATTAGGTGAAAATATAACAGCATCAGAATTTGTTGCATCAGCTTTGGCAATAATATTATTCTCAATTAGGTCTATAAAACCACCCCTTTCTCCAATCTTCACAAGCCCTTCTATGCTAATGTCCTCTAAGCAACCCTCAATAAAATCATTAACAGGCACAAATTCCAATGGCACCTTCTCCTTAGTCTTAGTCCCTATCTTAAGTCTCTCTTTCATTACATCTCCACTAAGACCAAGATAAAGACCTACACCTACCAATATTATAATTCCAATAATAATAAAGATTGTTACTTGGGCCTTTTTTGTTTTGTTCATTTTATATCCTCAAAACCTTTTTGTATCAGCCCCAAGTCATACATTTTATGCTCCATTAATTCCCTAGCAAGCATAGACTTCTTTTTACCAAGTTTCTTAGCAACCTTAGAAAGGAGCCTATCTATTTCATCACTTACTGTAATCCTTATTTGTTTACTCATCTTCCAATTAACTTAATTAACTCTTGTTACATCTTTGTACTACTATTATTTAAACTTTTTGATTTTATTTAGCCTTTTTTTATACTTTTTTTAGCATATTTAAAGACCTTATATACCTAATATATACTAAAATAAGACTTAATAAAGTATATATAATGACAAAATATTACAATATTTTAACACACACCCAAGAAAGGTTTTAGAATATTTTTTAAGCAGAAATCCACCCCTTAGATAAAATGCCTATAAAAAAAGAACACATAACGAAAATGATAGAAATGCTTTCAAGAAACAGCACAAGAAGGCAGTTCTACATAAGCGTTCATTTTGCTGGCTCTGGTTATGTTGTATCTTATTACGGCTCTAACACAAAACCTGGTGTTGATTTTACTAAGGTTACAGTTGCAGATTGTATCTGTGCAAGGATAAGCCAAAGAGAGTTTTTAAGACAAAAAATAACAGACATGTCTCTTGTTGAATTAGTAGACACTTTAAAAGCAGCTATAACAGAATCAAAAGCCAAGGGTTATAACATTGAACTTGTTCTAGAAACAAACCTCAGAACATCATACGAGATACAAAAAGAGTTTGGGATTTAATTCCAAAATATTGATTTTAATTCTAAAACAAAAGATTTAAATATACACACTTATACTTATAAGTGTGTATGCCAAAAACTAAAGTAACAAAGAAGAGATACAATTTTACAATAAATGAAAGGCTCTTTAATAGGTTTAGGGCTTATTGTAAGAGAAATTGTATAAATATGTCTGCTAAGATAGAATCCTACATAAAAAAAGAACTAAAAAAAGCAAGATGGTATCGCAAAATCTAATAAACTATATAAGGCAACAGCTAAGCCAAGGTTACAGTATAAAATCAATAGAACGATACCTGTTAGACTATGGCTATACTCAGGAACAGATTAATGAGGCCCTAAGATACATACCTCAGATAGAAATAAAGCATACCCTCCATTTATCAAAAACAACTACCGCTCTTGTCATAGCAGTAATCTGTTCTGGCTTACTTATATCTGGAGCAATCCTCTTTTTACTTACGAGAGAAAAAATGCCATCAAAACTTTTAGACATAAACATACAACTAGAAAAAACACAAATTGTTAAGGGCGAAGACCTAACCTTTACTCTTATTCTGTCTAATCTTGGAAAAGCAAAGAAATATGATGTCACATTAAGTTATGAAGTATTAAACAAAAAGAGTGAATTAATAATTACAAAAGAGGAAACATTAGCCATAGAAAATTCCAAAATTCTTGAAATAACTATGCCGATTCCAGAGAGCACAGAGCTAGGGAGCTATTACATAAGGGTAAAGGCAATATATGATGGAAAAATAGCAAGAGCTTCAGCAAGTTTCAACATAATACCGAAGCAAGAAGAACCTAAACAATCAGAAACCAAAAAAATCTGCCCAGTGAGCTGTGATGATAATAATCCCTGTACAAACGATTATTGTAGTGAATCAACAAACTATGAATGCAGACATAGTCCTATACAACCCTGCTGCGGCAATAACATCTGCGAAGAAGGGGAAAACTATGAAGACTGCATCCAAGATTGTCCACCACCACCGGAAAAGGAACAATCCTTTGTATCTGAAAAGCCAATCTGGGAAAAGTTAGACCTAATAGAGAACATTGCAAAGAGAGAAAAAGAAAAGGCACTTTCTTACTGCAACCAAATAGAACAATTAGTGTTCAAATATAGGTGCTTAACAAAGGTGGCTATTGCATCAAAGGATGAGGAAGTATGTTCTGTGATAGAGGACGATTCTTACAAGGATACCTGCTATAAGGATTTTGCAACAAAAAACAAACAAAAAACAGTATGTGAAAAAATAATAAAGGACTCAAAAAGGGATCAATGTTATATGGACTTTGTAGTTAATGAGGACTACTCTGTTTGTGATAAACTAGTAAATAAATATCTAAGACAATCTTGCAATTCATTGAAGAAGATATCATCTATACAGCCTTCCTAGATTTCTTAATCAAATAAAAATATAACTTGTAAACCCCAAGAAATATGAGGGTTATAAAAAAGAATATAATGAGATGCAATTTCTTATTAGTCAATCTTAAAGCTTTTAAAATATAAAAAGGCACCAAAAAAATCAAAGAAACAAGAAAAAACGGTAAAATATATCTTTTTATCTCTAGAATTCCCTCCATAATAGGAGAAGCGAGAGCCTTACCTAAGCTCTTGCTTTCTGCATATTCCATGTACAAAAAAGTAGATAAATAAACTATTGCAGGAAAGGTATAATATATATGCATTAGATAAATCTCTTTTTTAACAATAAAGAGGGGTATAGTAAGTGCTATCCCCAATATAAAAAACCAAACTGAATTTAAGACCAATAGCTTGGCATAATCATAAAACTTCATCCTTTTCTTTACTATCTTGCTCCATTCGTAGCCCTTTAAGATAGTGAAGACCAATATAATAAAAACCAATAAACAAAAAAAGGCAGCAATAAAAGAATAAACAAAAGAATGTAGACTAGATAAAATCTCATTAGCCTTGTTAATATCTAGGCTCCCCAAACCCGAAGATAGGATATAAGTTATGCTCCTAAGATTAAGCAACAGCCTTTTTACAAAAAATAAAAAAACAACAATACCCGCAGACAAACACAAGTAATAAAAAATATCAATTAAGAGAATAAATAAAACTTCCTTCCTCTTAAAACTCTTAACCAATATTCTGACAGGTTTTAAAAAATATCTCTTGTAGGACATAATCCCACAAATATTATGCCAATTAATAAATCTTTTCTTTTTGTTTTTGTTCTTTTTAAATCAATTCCAAAATCCGCTAATACAAACAATGTACTTTCAAAGAAACTCTAAAAATTTTCATTACTAATGGAAAATCAACCTTTTTTTCTTGGAAACTTTTATTAAAACAGAAATAGAACTATTAGCACTAAAATGCAAAATGAAAATCCTGACGATGGAATGCCTAGCAATGATGAGAATCTGGAAGAAAAAGTAAATACAACTACAACCATACAAGAAGGACAAAAACAAACCATAGTAACTTATAGGAAACGCAAAATATTTAGTGCCGTATTCCTTACAGCAGCAGTTACTGTTGCAAGCTATTTTCTCTTGACAAATAGGCCTCAACCAACTCAAAAAACAGACATTGGATATAATTCAAAACCCGCAGTAGAAAGAAACGAGGAGACAAAAAGAAAAAACAGAACCGGTAGTTATTCTCAAGCTAGTAAGTTAAATCCACAGGATTTCTGGCAAAAACTAAAACCTGGGGAAAGATATAATCTGATTTCAGAAGAATTCAGAAGACTTCAGAGAAAAAAAGAAGAGAAACCAAGTCAAGCATGTATAGAGTCGATAGTGTCCTATCTGGCTAATAATGGTTATTCCCAACAGGTATGGCATAACACACCAACACTTGAACGGTATCGTCTTATTGGAGAGGAGTTTAAGAGGCTCAAATCAGAGGGTGGAGCATTAAAGACACAGGAAGTAGACTTAATGATATCCTACTTGGTTAAACAGGGATACCTCTGGGAGGTCTGGCAAAGAATCCCGGATGAAGAGAAATATAATCTCATGTCTGATGTATTTAAGAAACTTCCATTCAAGAAGAGATGGGAGTTAACTAGGGGCACAATAGAAGAAGAGTTAAGAAGGAGAGGAAACCAGATTAAAAAAGACCTTTATGCTATGTTGGATGATTTGAGATCAATTGTTTATTCAGGAAAACCACTTGCTGAAGAGAAAAGAGAAGAGCCAATCTCTAGGATAAAACTCGAAAGGGCTTATGGTCTATTAAAAGAATATTTCACAAGAGCCAAGGAGAGGGGTAAGGAAAATGGGGCTAGGTAGAAAAGCAATAGTAGCAGGTTTGCTTTTTGTATCTTTTTATGGAGGCTACAAACTGCATAGCTATTCTTTATCAAGGAGGCCATACAAAGTAGAAGTTATTGAAGGAAAATATTATTTAAAGAATAATAGGACAAATGAAAGGAGGATAATAAATCCAGATAATACAACAGGAACTTTGCAGGAACAGGTTGAAGCACTACTCCTAAGGGGGCAAGAAGATCCATCAAAGCTTGAGGAATCCTTGTTCTTTGTTGGAAAAAAATACAGGCTTCCTCTTCCGTGAGCAAGCGACTCAAACAACATGACTTTTAATAGACGCTCACAATAAAAAATGTTACATATCCTAAAAGGAGGGGGGGAAACAAAAGCACATCCTAACAAATCTTCTAGTAAATATAGGCCTGATGTGAACGATCTTGTTAAATACTACCGCAGCAAGGGCATAGTAGGAGAAGAGAGTGTTTATATATTAGCCACCATTGGCTTACTCGCAGGTAATAGCTTTTGCATAGAGGGAAGAAGTGGGACTGGAAAAACAAAAATAGCAGATGCTCTAATGGACCTTCTTCCACCTAAGAGCGTTTATTCTTTTGATGCATCTTCAGATAAATCACTCATAAGAGATGCGGAAAGGCTAAACAAAGCAAGAGTTCTTTATGTCCCTGAAATGCAAAATGTTTTCAACAGCAGATACCAAACACTGGTTGAAGTTCTAAAATGCCTATGTGCAGAAAAAGACTTTACATACTCTGGAGTAGCGGGTGGAAAATCATACGAGTTCAGGATAAGAGGAGATATAACCTTCTATACAACTCTGGCAACGGAAAACGACTTCAAACCAAGGATAGAATACACAAGAAGGATGTTTCAGCTTTTCACAAGGTTGGGAGAAGACGTACAAGAGAGGATAATAAGAGAAAAGGCAAGAGCAAGATATTTGCCAAAAGCCGACTTAGATGAAATCTCAGCCCAAGAATTACGCGCTCTAAAAGTTCATGCTTCTTCACTACTTTATATGCCACAAATTCGCGTTGTTAATGTCTTTTCAGATTATATTGAAGGCATAATCCCAAGAGAAAATACCATGGTAGCTGCTTTCATTGATAAGTACTTTGATTTGAATGAAGCATCAGGAAAGTTCCATTATCCACTTAGGATACTAAGAAAGATAAATGGTAATCCTATACTGTTCCTTAATATAGACGACATAGTACTGATTCATAGCCACTATCCGCCACATTTTTGCAGAAGTCTTTCTAATCTTGACAGAGAACACGCATATGAGGAAGACACGGTCCTAAGATTCCAAGAAGATGTTGACTGGCAACAGTGCCTTGATATAGGCATGGAAATAATGAGGAAGTATTATCCCTCAGTTTTTGATGAATGGTCATCTCTCCAAAGACTAGAAGGCTATATTCCACAAGACCAAGAGCAGGAGAATGGATTAAGCTTTGATGAGTGGTCAACACACTTTGGAGTGAATCCAGACCAGAAATTAACCCCAAATCAAAGTGACCAAAGATGCCAATTTAGGATAAGGATAAATCCAGAGAAACCAGATAACTAGTATAAAATTTTTTTATTCAACTAGCTGGAAGATTTACATTAATGCTCTATAATAGCGCAAATTATTCAGAGTAATAGAACATATTTTCAGAATACATGGAATACTACTAAAAATTGTATCAAAACACTTATTAAAATATCCATATAAAAAAATTGGGTTTAATAACGGATGATTCCAATGTCAACAACTAAGACCAAATCAGGTAAATCAGATATAACAAGGCAACTTGAAGAAATACTTGCCTCAGAACCACAGGTACCTATAGGGGAGAGACAAACTCAAAATAAATCTGATGAAAGAACCCGGTCTAGAACAAAAAAAACAAAAGGAAGAAGAAAAAAAGTAACTTATAGTCCTGAATCCTATTCAAAAGCTCTTCAAAGATTGTTAGAAACCCAGAGGGAGTTTAGGACATACCTAGCTGAGATAAAAAGAAATCCACAAAATGAACAACCCTATGTACTACAAGAAAGGCTCTTAGCTTACGCAAAAGTACTTGGGGATTATAGAAATCAGCTTGCAGTTTTTGTAACTTCTCTTAATGATAGACTTCCAACCATCAGGAAAAGAAGGAATCAATATCTAGAAGAAAGGCAAAGGGCATTTGAGGAATTTTCAAGATTAAGGAAGGAGCTAGAAGAAACAGAACAGGAGTTAGAATCATACAAAGAAAAGATTGAAAGAAAGGAACTCCACATAAACGAAATAGGAATAACCCACCAAAGAATAGCCGATTTAGAAACAAGAACAATAGCTCTGGGGTATAATATTAGGCGGATAAGTAGAGATGCACACGCAAAAGATAATCTCGCTAGACTTTTATGGGCATATGAGGTAGCACTTACAGCGATGGTTGATAGTGGAACAACAATGTATGACCAGATAAACCAGTTCATTGAAACCTGTGCAGGTCTTGTTGAACTAGCCTTGCCACTAAATCAAGCAAGTGAACTGATAAGAAAAACCGCAACATCGATGGGGGAGCTTGTTGGTGGTATGAACCAATTATTTTCCTATTTTGGTAATATGGCCAACCTCCTTGGCAGCCCACCTAATATTCAGCCAGACAATTACCTCAATACTATAGAAACCCTAACAGATAAAATTACAAAGTACAGAAAAGAGCTGTCGCATAGAGCAGAAGAGTCAAGCAAGGAAATGAAGGCTTTTATATCACGCTCATAGGTATAATAAAAATAGACGTCTATTAGTTCCAATTTAATTAGCTTTAGCTATAGAAAAACAAAGCGAAAAATAAAACAAAACAGGAGGAAAGATAAAATGGAAGAAGAAGCTGAAAGAACAGATAATAGGTTTGCTGATAGAATAGGCAGCAGCCCTGATATTGAGGATATACTAAGAAGAGCAGAAGAAGTTACATCTAGGGAAATTAAGTCAGATTTGCCACAATATACAACGCCTACAGAAAAAGAAACAAGAGTAGAACCAACACCAGAGATAATAGAGAGAGCAAATAATATAGAAGAATATTTAAGAAGACTTGAAGAAGCAGACAGGGAACTTATAGAGTACTATCAGGAACACATTAAGCCAAAACAAGTAGAGAGAGAGGTGGAAACACAAATTCCTGTGCAGAGAAGCTGGAGGAACCTTTGGGGTGTTCTACAGTATCTAGGTCTTGCACCCAAGCTAAGGACAGTAAGGGCAACAAAAACAGAGTTAGTAACTCCAGACGTAAGAACAGTAATGCCTGAACTCAAAAGAAGAATTCTTGGATGTTCAGATAATCTTGATGGATATTCAATAGAGCTGGAAGAAATAAGAAAGAGTATTGGGCAAAATAGGGAAAGGATTGCCCAATACAAAGAGGAAGCAGCAAGGATAAGAAACGAAAGCATTACTAGATTTGTAGAAAAAGAAAGAGAAATGAGGGAAGCAGAAGAACTCCTATCTCAGCTGGAGGAACACCTAAGTGGAATGAGGATGGATGACCCAAAATACCAAGAAGCAGAGTCTAAAAAAATGGAGCTATCAGTACGATTAATGAGATACCAGAATGAGGTTATGAGGGCAGAGCAAAATGCAATAGCAAGTGAACGCAGAAGGAGGCTAATGCATGCCTATGATATAGTAATGACAGCTCTTGAGGAATCAGCTGGAAACCTCGTTACATACATTAGAAATCAGACAAAAACAACACGCGAGACAATAGAGGTTACGAATGATATTACACCACTAGCAGAGCTAACACACAAATCGCTAAAAGAAACCCAGACAGGAATGAAACATGTAAATGCATTAGTGAACTATCTTATAAGGGTAGGAGGTACTGCCGGGATACCTTTAGCTGCAGGAGAGCAATATCCTCTTGACATAGAAAACATAGAAGAAAAAGCATTAGAAATACAAAGAGAAATGAGAAACCTAGGAAAACAATCAAGCCAAAGCATGTACCAACTAATTGAAAGAGCAGGTGGCAATGGACACTAAATTTTTGTTTTTTTATTTCACTTTTATAAGCAACCATAGAAGTAAAAAATGGAAACAATCGGGGACATTACAAGAAGTGGATACCCTGCTTGGGTTAGAGTTCTTGACCCAGATTTATTAGTTGAAAGAAAAAGATCTGATGATATACTTGTAAGTATTGGGGAGTCCTTCAATAGTTTAACAAGGGCTATTCAATCTCATGCAGAAAATGAGGAAAAAACTTGCTTAGACGATTATGTGAGAACTCTAGAAGAATACTCTAGTTCTTTAGCTCAAGCTATGTATAATCTAAACTCCTCCTTAGGTATTGTAGATGCCCTCTTAACATCGCAAGACAATCCAGCCTTGGCTAGGCTTTTGTCTTCTTATAGGCGCTATTCTGTGATAGCGATTAATAGTCTAGCTTCAACAATAGAATATATAAATCAGTTTATCACACTTGTTAATAGCTACAAAGGTCTTTCTAGGATTGGGGGGGCTTTAATAAGGATACTAAAAAAAACTCAGAAAAAAATAACT
The DNA here is from genome assembly GCA_964577685.1 of uncultured Methanosarcinales archaeon. Taxonomy (GTDB): domain Archaea; phylum Nanobdellota; class Nanobdellia; order Woesearchaeales; family JACPBV01; genus CAZNZT01. Next base: position 27,526 of record CAZNZT010000002.1, read on the forward strand.
GGTGAAACCAAAAAATGTTCTAATAACTTAAACCAACTGTCTGAGTGCTATGGAGCCATACTAGATTCATGTTTAGAAAATGTTAGTGGAATCAATCCTGATGTATCTGAAATGGCTACTCAGCTGTATGAGGAACTAACAAGAAGAAACTCTCAAAGAAGGGGCGTAATGGACGTTCTTGGTGAAGTATATGGGTTCCTGTATAGTACATTATTTAATAAATCAAACCCCTCACAAAATCCTCAAGGTAATTTTGATGATATGATCTCTAAATTAGATAAATCTTTTCAAGATTATATGGCTTCAATGCAAGAAGAACTTCAAGCATCATTAGACAGGATGAAAAAACTAGTCAGAGGTAAGGAATATGCCAAGGATGTATAGGATAGACACCAAAGAACTTGAGGAACAAAGAAGATACTTTGGAGAATATAGTGAAACCAAAGGTAGCCTGATTGATGTACTAAATAGCATAAATAGAGACTCAAAAGTCCTTTCTACTCCAGAAAGTAGGTTAAGAGATTGTATTATTGAGAGCTTGGCAACTTATGAAGCAATAATAAAGACAGCACACAACCGATCGTTCTTTAATCATACTAATGAATATACCCCAGAGAGAGAACAACTGAGAGATAGCTTTATCGAATTATATGCCCTTTATGTTGCATCTATGGTTGCAAAAAAAAGACTAGATGAAGAATTCCCAGAAGAAGGAGAGCAACCAATCGATGGTAGTGTAGTTCTACAAAATTTCAATTTTGAGAGATTCCACAGCAATATCTCAGGAAGAAGTATCCCTGAGGGACTAAAAGACCTAAACCTTGAAGCTACGCTACCTAGCGGAGCAAAGTATCTTTTAAACTGGTACACATCAAAAATAAAAGCGCTTGTAAATAACGGCATTACTCTCGGGACAATTGTATCAGCAACAAAAAGATTCTATTCTTGTCTAGGAGAAGCAGCCCTAGAAAGAATGCGGATGGAAAGATACTCTTCGTTCTATATTCAGGCTAGAAACCTAAACATACAAACAGATGGGCTTATCCTACAGGGACTTGAAGGCTGCCTCAAAAAGGATGAAAAAACTAGTCAGAGGTAAGGAATATGCCAAGGATGTATAGGATAGACACCAAAGAACTTGAGGAACAAAGAAGATACTTTGGAGAATATAGTGAAACCAAAGGTAGCCTGATTGATGTACTAAATAGCATAAATAGAGACTCAAAAGTCCTTTCTACTCCAGAAAGTAGGTTAAGAGATTGTATTATTGAGAGCTTGGCAACTTATGAAGCAATAATAAAGACAGCACACAACCGATCGTTCTTTAATCATACTAATGAATATACCCCAGAGAGAGAACAACTGAGAGATAGCTTTATCGAATTATATGCCCTTTATGTTGCATCTATGGTTGCAAAAAAAAGACTAGATGAAGAATTCCCAGAAGAAGGAGAGCAACCAATCGATGGTAGTGTAGTTCTACAAAATTTCAATTTTGAGAGATTCCACAGCAATATCTCAGGAAGAAGTATCCCTGAGGGACTAAAAGACCTAAACCTTGAAGCTACGCTACCTAGCGGAGCAAAGTATCTTTTAAACTGGTACACATCAAAAATAAAAGCGCTTGTAAATAACGGCATTACTCTCGGGACAATTGTATCAGCAACAAAAAGATTCTATTCTTGTCTAGGAGAAGCAGCCCTAGAAAGAATGCGGATGGAAAGATACTCTTCGTTCTATATTCAGGCTAGAAACCTAAACATACAAACAGATGGGCTTATCCTACAGGGACTTGAAGGCTGCCTCAAGTCAGCATTAGGGGATATCATCCCTGATAAAAGATTTTCAGATGTGTATGGGAATGCAGAGTTAGTGTCAATGTTAAAGGAGATAGGTGTTAGGTTACTAATGTATAATCCACATGAACAGGCAAATCCTCATCCATACCTGCCACCCACAATGCTTCTCTTAGGAAAGCCAGGAGGAGGTAAAACAATGGCTCTTCAAGCTTTTTATAATTTTCTCCTAAACAATGCTACCAATCCAGACAATCCAGAAGAGAGAAAAGAGATTCATTACACGCCAATAGACGCCAGAATAAAATCAAAATGGCTAGGAGAATCAGAAGAAAGATTGAGGAAAGCAATAGAGTATGCAAAAGATCCTTCAAGGATATCAGTAGTTTATATAGAAGACATTGATGCTCTTTTTGCAAGCAGGGAAACTGAACACGAAAGTCCGGCAGAAACAAGAATAACCCAACAACTTCTAAATCTCCTTGAAGGTGTGCAGACAAGAGATACTAGAAATTGTGTCATAATAGCCACAACAAACAGGGACTATGATATAGATCCTGCACTAAGGGACAGGTTTAGACTTCTTGTATATGCACCGGGACCAAGGACAAACGAAGAAAAGGCAGGCGTTCTCCATACTACCCTAAAAAAAGGGCTAGGTCCTTACCAAGATATAATATCTGTACCACCGTTGGAGGCATTAACAGGAATAGCAGCTGAGATGAACTCTGAAGATACATCTAGTTCTTATAAACTAGTGGGGAGGACAATTATGGGAGAATATACTTGGAGTGGAAGGGACATAAGAAATCTTTCTGAAAAAATCCTTTTTGAGAAAACAAGAGTCCTTTCTGGGAATGAAGGAGACATACTGCCAGATGAAGTTAGAAGGGCATTCTTTAGTAGCTCTGAAAAAGTAACTGATTGGCTAAAATCAGTCTTTTCTAATAGGAAAATCAGTCTAGAGGAGATAACAAAGCGACTAAGGGAATATGTAGCACATAAAAAACTCCAAGAGCAGCAAGAATATGCTGCTCGTGTCATGAGAGTAGTAACCAGGAAAATCTTGGAACTAGATTCACATGATTTGGTAGCTACTATGCTAAAGGATTCACTCCCGCAACAAGGTGGTTGAAAATGGTAACTAGCAAAACAAGTGAAACAGATATAGAGAATCCGTCTATTGACGAATTATTATCACTTGAATCAACAACAGAACAAGCACAACCAGAAACCCAAGATACGACCTCTGTACCATTAGCTCAACGAGTTAGAACAGCGCTTACTCATATAAAGAATTGGTTACTCGATTCTTATATAAGTATGGAAAGTGATGAGGGAGTAGATATTGCCTATGAAGAACTGAATAAAATGTTGCTTGAAAACCATGTTGCTTACACATGCGTTGAGATAGATCCATCGTTCCTTGGAACAAAGGAGGATGCAAAATCTGAGAACCCCCCGCTTCTTTTTTCACTATACAAGGAACAATATGAAAAATATAAGGACCTTATCGTAGGTGCATCAATAATAGATAAGATAGACATGTTTTTAGGTCCAATAGAAGCAGTACTAATGGCAACCGGATATGAGTCGCCTAGGAGACTTGCATGGGTTTCAAGAATAGCCCAAGAATTTATTAAGGTGCCATTTGCAGTATATTACCTTGCCAGAACAAATAGGATAACCCATCTTGGTTATTGGGCAATGAGTGAAGGAATCGCATTTTCTTCAGGCTTTGGAAGGTTAGTTGATGTTTTTCCTCTTTATAGAACAATGGCTAAGCGTTTTGTGAGGGACAAAACATGTGAAGCCTTTATAGATTTTGTTGTAGAAAAATATGGAGAATTTGTAGAGGTAAAGAATGAGGCACCTAGAGGTTATACCTGCAACACTTGATTCATGTATTGCACTAATAAATGATATTAAGGATTACTTTGAGAGTGGATTTTCTCTTCCTGAATATGAAAGTGCATTAGAGAGAGCCTTACAATTAAAAGATTTGTTTAAAAGAAGGAATGTTCCAAGGAAAAAGTCCGAGAGAAGGAGACTATTGTCTTCTATTTCTAAATACAAAGAACTAATAAACTATTTAAGAACCCATCATGATGAAGTAAGAAAGAAGATTTCAGAAGCTAACAGGAATAAAACAAGATTAGAAGGCCTTAGAGAAGCCTTAGAAGATAGGTTTAGAGCAGAATATAATAGCTTAGTTGTTAGAATACCTGGGCTAAAAAAAGAGGAAGAAGAGAAGAGAACTCTGATACAAAAAGGAGCAGAAAGCATAATCGCTACTTTAGCAGGTTTATCTAGCCATCCCTTAGAAGAGCTTATAAGAGAAGCAAAAGAACACAGAGAAGATATAGTAAGACTTAACAGAACGCAAAGAATGCTTTTAGATGATTACCAAGAAATAAAATCGCGTCTAGATGAAGTAAGCAGACAATTAATTTATTTGGATAAAACTTATAGAACGGGAGTGCAGGATATAGCATCAACGCAAGCTAGGGTAGGGGTAGTTTTGAGCTATCTTCATGGTTTGGACAATACCACATCAAACTTACTTAAGGGATTTTCTGAATCTAGAACACAACTGGACGAATATCAAAGAAAACTTAAGCAAGCAGATAATCATCTTTCACATAATAAAGCACCATATTACCACGGACATACAAGAACATCCACCAGTCCTATTTTGGCAATAGGCCATAATCTTAGGACTATTTGGCATGGAATAATTCGGCATGGAATAATAACAAGAACTGCATTGGTTAGGGAAATGGCCAGGAATTATGGAGAAGAATTCGCAGATTATATGTTAGGGAAATATGGTTATAGCTGTATCTCACGCATTAGGAGAAAAAATCCGACATTCTATACAAAGATTATCAAAGAGGAGCTTTCAAGATCCAGAAGAAATCTAAGCTAGAATGTTCCTCACTCTTTTTAGGCTTAGTCCAATCAGGTCTTCTGGCCTAGCAACATAAATAACATCAAGCCCTTCCTTTTTTAATACCTCACTAAACTCAGATGGTTCCTCAAGCTGGAAAAGGACAAAATAGTTTCCAGAATCAACAATCCCTTTTATTTCAGGTACAACCTCTGCCCAATTTGATATCTCTCCATCAGAGACCATAACAGCAAGATACCTAAAAAATGAATCATTTCTCATCCTTCTTATAGCATTTGGGTCTAAAATTGTATTTCCATTTTGATGTTCAAATAACCCTTCTTTAATATTATCCAATCCTTCAGCACCAACCCATCCTGAGTAATTTGTAGAATCTGAGAAGTTTATAACACAAAAATAGGAATCCTTAATCATCCTAAAATCTTCAAGATATTTTAATATTGAATACACACTTCTAATGCATAAATCATACTTGCCCTCTCCCTTAAATGGCTCCCAATCCATACTACTGCTCGAATCAACAATAAATCCATACCCTCTTATGTTATTCCCCCTACTCCCTCTTCCAACCGTAAGTGGAACATCTCTTTCATAAAATTCAAGAGTATTTCCATCAATAAGGGTCCTTGAAAATTCAATCTCCCTTGGATTTGCTCTTCTTAAGTCTTTTATTCTCCTAAACCTTAGGAACTTTATTGGAAAGCCTCTAACCCAATCCCCCACATAAGAAATATCTCTTACCTGTCCAACCCGTTCCCTATAAATAGCATCAAGCCTTGTGATATAGTCTCTCTTTCTTTCTTTTCCTCTCCTCTTCCCCATACCACATCCATTTCCTTTTTTGCTTCCAACCCTTTTATCCTTTTTCTTATTCTTATCTCTATTTTCTGAATCAGAAGTTGCAGACTCTTCAAGAGTAAAAATAGGACTCGTTATCGGTATCTCTTCTATATATGGTGCCAATAATCTAGCAAACCTATACGCCTTTTTACCCCACTTTTCCTTATCAGAAAGATTCGCTATTATTCTTTTTCTGCTTCTATGAATCTTAGATAATTCATCAACATCAACATAGTTCATTGGGTTTAATGTTCTGTTTAATATTCTTACAACTCTTCTGGTAAGCTTTTTTACAGTCTTATAGTCCCTGCTAAGTCTTTCTGCAAGACTATTTGCCTCTCTCTCTTCTTTGTCATTCATAGACATTCTCATCTGGGAATCTACAAAGACACCAAAAACATCATCAAATTTCCCGAAAAGCATCCCCTCTTTCATATAGAATAAGGCTTCACCATACCTATATTTCTCAGGATCAAATCCATTAAAGCAGTTAAGTGTATTGTCTATTATGTCCATAAATATATTTGCAATCCTTCCTACTTGTGCTTCTATGGTGTCTTCTGGAATTCCTTCTTTTTGTAATCCCCTAATAATACCACCTATAATGTCCCTTTCATATTTAATATCAAATGGACATTCTTCCCAATGCCCAATCTCATGGTCAACAACAAAATAGATAAGTTCGTCAATATTGTCTCTTTCATTACTGAAATATGGTTTTTGTCTAGAAAGCCTAAATCTCCTGTGTTTGTGGTATCTACTGTTATAGGCATTTATAACATCCTTGATTCTCTCTTCTATATCTGGATCAAGAAAAACGTATATATGCCAGTCATTTGTTATAAATGCTTCAATTAGATGTTCAGTTGGCCTTCTTTCAACACTAAATTTATTTCTTGTATCCCATCCCTTTTCCTTTAGCAGGTTTTCAATTGTATATCCCATCTTGAGAAATTAAGTTAATCATCTTGCTCTCAAGTAATCTAATCTAAACGCCCATGGATCAACTTCATTAACCCTCCTCTCTAGCCTTCTTCTGTCTTCCTCGTCTAGTTTTCCTTTAAGATAAGCCCTTTCAACTAAGTCCTTATCCTCCTTATGCCATCTTATTAACCTATTGTATGAAACCTCAACAACATAATTCACTGCCCTCCACACATCGCCCTCAAATTGGGTTTCAACCCATGATGGCTTCATCCTTAGTTTCCCGTACAAAACAAAGGGGGCAGCAGCCCTCAAATCAACAGCCTCTACTTTTAGTCTTTTTACATATTCTTTTACAAACCTCTTTTTACCACCATACCTTTTGATAACATCCTTAGGTACATCACCCCTTAATGCTGCTAAAGCAACCTTATATGACCTAACAAGTGCAAACCCTCTAGCAGCATCTACTATATTCTCTAATGTACCTACTGAGACCCCCCTTATGTTCCCACATATTTCCTTATCTTCCCTATTATGATGACAACCGTTTTCACAAATCCCAGATAATATCCCCCACTCTCTCTTCCTACCATCTTCTGTTTTTACACAATTGTCAAGATTTCCAAGATATTGGAAATATATATAGGCAAAATCACTGATTTCTAATGCTTCAGATTCCTTATTCAGATTAAGAACCCTGTTGAAATAACTTTTCCTATTCCTAAAACTCTCTCGGTCTATCTTACCACTTCTTCTACGGGCTTGCATATCTCCTAATGTGCTTGGAAATGCTTGTATGGGAAAGCAAAAACCAAGCCTTTCCCTTATAGCCTGATCAACATCACTAGTTCCAATGTATTCTGCACCTTCGTTCATAGTAAATATTCTTACCTGGTAGCATCTGCCTAGTCTATCCTTAACACCAACCTGAAACCTTACACCCTCATCTTCAAACTGATTGTCTAATATATTGATAAATAGATTCTGCAGTTCAGGAACAGCTCTGTTTGGTTCATTTATTAGAATGGCCGGTTTTCCCAAAATCTGTTTTGGCCTTAAACTCTTACTCAAACGCCCACCTCTTTTTAGCACACCCATATCCCTATCTGTAAACTCTTTCACATCAAGGGTTGGAGAAACAGTCTTTTCTGCAAAATTACCTAACCCATAAATAGCAGCCAGCAATGAATAGCCATAAAGAGTTTTTCCGCTCCTGGAAGGACCGACTATTAATGTGTCTATATTTCTTATAGCTATTATTATACCTAGATCCCTCAGATCATACTCAACCTGAACACTGCTTACAGGATCCTCTACCCTACTCACAACTGCACTATTCATATACTTGTCTGTTTCCCTTCTTACTTGCTTCTCTAATGATATAAGGTCCCTGTAAGCATAACACTCCCTAAGCTCAGAAAAATCAATACAATCAAAACCAAGAAACAAGCCTGCTCTTTCTTTTATTCTATTATACCTTCTGTCTATCTCTCTGAATCCATCTATAACTCTCATAGCAGTCTCTCTTATCTTGTTATATTCTCCAATAGTCTCATCTATAAATCTCCTCCTAAGAAAACCAAGAGGATTTCTTATTCTTTTAGATTTATCCTCTTCCTCTTCTTTCACAGATTCTTTTTTTTTCATAACCTACTTTTTATTTTATCCTGCCCTCAAGCCCAATTCCATATTCCTCTATAGCCTTTTTAAGCTCCTCTGGGCTTTTTACTATCCTATCATACTTCTCAAACACTTCTCTGACCTCCTCTGGATTTTTTGCATTCTCAACTGTAAGAGACAAGACCTTATAATCAATACTGTCCATCTGCTCTATCCTATTTTGTAAGGCTTCAATTTTGGATCTTACCCTGTGTCTTTCGTACCTTATACCGCCGTAGAACACAGCACCAGCTAAGACAACAATGCCTAAATCCTTTAATAAACCCATCTTTGTTCACCCCTTGAATAAATTCCTCTTACCTGATTAGGAATTCCTCTTACATGACTGGGACTATTAGTTTTTATTTTTGGATTTTCATCTCCTTCATTTCTATCCTTATCTAGCCCTAATTTTTCCATTAGCTTTTTTTCAAATCTTATATACCTGCCCAACATACCCAATGTTGCCTCTATATTCTGCTCTATGGCTCTCTCAACAGCCTCAGCAATATCATCACTAGTTTTCTTTTCCATCCTATCCATATTTTTCAGACAATATCTAGTTATTCGGTTCATATACTCGTTCTTCTCGTAAGGCTCACAATCACTAATAGCTTCCATTAATGCACCAAGCCTGTATTCAATAGTGCCAACACTTATAAATGACCCGCTATCGTGAATTCTTAGCTGTAGTTTATACTCCTTGCCTGTAACGAGATATTCTACTCCTTGTTCTTTTTTAACACTGTATCTTGTTCTTGCTTTGCAATCACTTGTTCTTGCTTTGCAACCATTTATTCCATAACCTGAAAGAAAACCAATTCCAAAAATAAGACCAAGATAACAAAGGCCTTCTATAGTTTCTTTCACCCTTTCCCAAAGCTCTTCCAATCCTTCTTCCATTTTATTTTCACCATTATTTTAGTCTGCTCTCATAATAAAGCATTTTTAATAAGCTTTGCTTGGAAGGAATAGAATAAATTACAACGCTCCAATAAAATATTCCATGCTACTTGTAAATTTTTTTATTATAAATAATAGAATGAAAACATCTTCAGAACTTACAACCTTTTATTTTTTATTACATTGCTTAGTAGTCCACTACAATCCTCTTTAAGCTCTTCAATTATATAATGTTCTTTTTTTCCGTCTATTCCATATGCCTCAATTTTCTCCTTGAAAGATTCATACTCAGAGAGATTTCTGAAGAACAAATCTACTATAAAGTCATACCCGTTATTTATTTTTTTTATCCAGTTCACACACTTTTCCCCAATTAAAAAATCCAGCAATTCTTTCTTTTTTTCAACTCTGATTATAAAGTTTATCCTCAGGGGAAACCCTATTTTGCTAAAATTAATGATTGCTATATGCTTTTCTATAATTCCTTTCTTTTTTAGCCTTCTAATTATATTATGTATTGTGGTTGTAGGTACTCCAGTCTTCTTGGATATCCCTGCTAAGCTTTGTCTTGAGTTTTTTATTAGTTCCAGTAGAATTAGGCTTTCCTTTTCATCAAGGATTATCCTTTCTTCGTCCATTTTTTTGTAATTAAAGTTTATTTTATTATTTATAAGCCTTTTTGAGAAAACTGAAATGTATTTTCAAACATATTAGAAATCCTACATTCTCCAACTATCATCCCTTAATTTAGAATCTTTCTAATTCTTTAGTAAGCCCAATGTCTCAGGATGACTCATAAATTCTTCCTTCTTAATCTCTTCAACCACATAATAAACCTGCTTTTCTTCTATATTAAACCTCTCCTCAAGCATCTCTAGGAAGTCTTCTAATTCTTTTATGCTTGTGAAAATGCATTCAAACAAGAAATCAAAGCCATTGTTTATTTTCAATACAGAATTGATATTCTGATGCTTAATAAGGTATTCTTTTGTTTCCTTTCTCTTTTCCTTAGGCACCCTTATCATTACATTAGCCTTAATGTCAAATCCAAGTTTGTTAAAATTTATTATTGTGGTGTACCTTACAAGTCCTTCATTCCTATAAGCCTTTAGTTTTTCAAATATAGTTGATACGGGTATGTTCGTCTTTTTGCTTATTTTGGTCAATGTCTCCCTTGCATTTCTCCTTAGATTGCATAAAATTATTAAGTCCTTTTCTGATAGCATCTTACCCCCTAAAAACCTAGAAATACTTTACTCTTTATAAATTACTATCATAGACTAGTGTATATATAATGATATATTTACATAAAAATTGAAGTATGATAATAGTAATATATAAATACTAAAATTGTTTTCCATCCATTATGGAAACATTACCAGACCTCAAGAAATGGTTTGACTTAACAGAGCAGCAAACTAGAATAATTAAGATAATAAGCCTATTGAATAATCTTAACATTGATGCATCACCAAACAAAATAAATGAAAAGTATAAAGAGCTTTTTGGGAAAAAAATAGACAAGCCAAACCTTTTCAGACAACTCAAAATTCTTGTTAATGAGTCCCTTATACACAAGAATGAGAAGTTCGCATATATCCTTGATTTTGAGGGCATATCTAGGCTATTATCAAGAAAAGAAGAACAGATTAAAAAAGAAATCCAAAATTTTAATGAGTTCAAAATGAACCTAATGGGAAGGTTAAAGTCATTGGCAGAATCAGAAACCCCTCGGGTAAAATACCTTCCTACAACAAAAGATTATTTTGATGAAGTAGTCAGATATCTGATAGATGCAGATGTCATCTACATAGTATCACCATTCGCAAATATAACATTTACATCTATAGTTAGTGAAAGTGCTTCAAGGAAAGAATATAATGAAATACTACATAAGAGGTGTTTCTTTGATAAAACATTAAGAGTAAAATATTTAACAAAGCTGAATCTAGTCATACCATACACGCATGCCTATAAAAAATACAAAGATAAAAATGCTTCACTTAGGGAATGTAAAATAATAGTAGATAACCTTATAAACATGCTCAAGACACACCCTCTTCTCTCTATGCATTATCTGGACAACCCATTTGGATTTGATTTCCTACTTCCAGTAAAAAATAATGACCCGAAGCACATATTTCTATACATAAGAAACAAGGATAACATAATAACAAGTGGCTTGTATATAAAATCTAGTCAGATTGCAAAAAAGGCAGAAGAGCATTTTCTAAATGAATGCAAGATAGCCCTTAACCTAAAATCAAAAAAAGGATATGCCAAAATTAGAAGATTATACTCGCACCTTAAAAGAAAAAAATTTCTTAATAAATGATTACATTATAGAATCAACAAACCTATATATTGTGTCTCTTGCTTTTCTTAGGCTTTCTATACTAACATACTCTTTATTTGAATGTAGTCCTTTACCAACAGGTCCAAAACAAACAGCAGGAATACCTGCTCTAGCAAAAAAACCAGCATCTGAAAAAAACCTCGCATCACTATACTCTGCTTTTCCAATCACATCTTGCACGGCTTGATAGAGTTTATCTATGAGCTCCCCTTTAGGCTCTGTTATTGCAGGCCCCCCTGTGTCTAAAATAACTCTCTTTATCTCTATTCCCCTCTTTTTTATAGCATCTAACAACCTTTTCTTATCCTCTGGTGTCGTATATCTAGCATCAATAACAGCAGTTGCCTCCCTTGGAATTCTGTTTGGTATATCTTGAGAACCAGAATGGAGATATCCTACAGAAAAAGATGTTTGCCAAAACTCAGAATCTGTGGCTATATTAAATTCTCCTACGAGTTCCTCTATTCCCCGTGCAAGTTTATATATCGGATTGTCCCCAAGAAACGGTGTTGAACCATGGGCAGACCTTCCTCTGCATTCAAGCTCTAACCATAATACGCCTTTCTCTCTTGTTGTTATCCTTAATCCAGTTGGTTCACCAGCAATAGCAAGCCCACATCTGTATCCCTTTGAATTAACAAGAAAATCAACGCCATCCTTTCCACCAATTTCTTCATCCGAAGATAGAATCAGTCCTATATCTGGTTTATTCTCTTTTATTGAATAATCTCTCATTAGGTTCAAAAGAACAGCAACCATCCCTTTCATATCTAATGTTCCAGTCCCATATAAGTTTCCATTCTCTCTTCTTGGCTCAAAGCAAGAGACATCAAATGGGTCAACAACATCCACATGCCCAATAAAGAAAACTTTTGGATTAACGGTGTCTCTTAAAGTAGCAACCATTGACATCTTCCCGTTTACATTATACACTTTTACTTTTGTGTCCGTTTTATCTAGGTAATCCAAGCACAAATCTATTGCCTCACATAATGCACGCTTGTCTCTAGATACAGACCTAATCCTTACCAGCTTTTCTGCAAGTTCTAATATTCGCTCCATTTTAACCGTAAGGCTGGACATACTCCTTGAGGATTTGCTTTATGAACATTTCGGAAGAGTACAAGGCAATCGCCTTGCTTAAGGCAACTATATCGTCAAGGTTGCATCTTTCTGGTGGAAGATGTATGTCTTCAATTGGAAATCCGAACAGAAGTGGATTTTGCATGAATTTAATCCATACCTCACTTGACCTACTGAATCTTTCTTTGTTTAATCTAAACTCAACGCCTAACTTGCCCAAAAACCTAGAGTTCAAACTTAACAACTCAGCAATGTTTTGGCTACATCTTGCTCCTCTGCCACCACCAGACCTTAGTCCATACAAAGCTCCATTCCCAGGATATGTTTCACTTCCAATGTAGGCTCTATGGCCATCAATCACAATTGCGTCAGTAGGCGGAGTATCACCCTTGGCCAAATCTCTGATTATTGGATAAAAAGCACCCTCTGCCCAACCGTATGGTCCCTCTTCTGGAGGCCCCTCCTCTTCTGATGATGTGACTATCCTTATTTTCCTTCCTCTTTGTTCTAATTCCGATATAAGCATATCTGCCGCAATAAGGGCAGCAGTCAATCCAGCCCTGTCATCAACATTAGCAGCCTCAACATTTCTGTCTCCGTCATCACAATAGTATGCTTCATTGTCATATATTATCAATACCTCGTTTGGTATTCTAATGTTTCCCTCATACTCAAATATATAGGGAGACTTATCGCTGTCTCTCAGTGGCTCATCTTCTGTTCTTCTTTCAATCTTTCTAACACACTTTATAACCCCCCTTGTGATTTCCCTAAGCCCGGGCGACCCATTTCTAGAATAGGGATCATACTTATAACAAACAGCATAGAATTCTCTTCCTACTCTTGTTTTTTCATTGCCATCCTCTTGTCCTAGCATACATTTGTGGGAGGGAAATACCTGAACATGATTCCATCCATCTCTTAAGTGCTCTTTTCCTTCACCCTCATATCTAACCCCATTAAACTTTGCCACAGGATAAAAAGAAACTTGATCACCATGGGGCACTAAATCAATAAGGATATCTGTACGCTCCATAGAACCAAGTTCTATTATAATATCTCCTCTTCTGTTTATAGAAATTCTATAACTCTCTGGATTCCATTGAAATATTTCTTCTATTACTTCCCTCTCTGCATAGTAAAGTTCACATAAGGAGCCAGTAGGAGCAGGAGCAAGAGAAAGTGTATGGAGGATGGGTCTTACGATTTCTGGATTATACCCCTTTAGTCTTCTTAGAAGCCTTGGGTATTCTGTTTCAATAATGCTATACAGTCCGTTTTCATCCATATTAAGTTAAGAATTCTTCTTTATTTTTAAGTTTTATCTTTTTTCCCTACTATGAAGTAACACTAAGTTCTACTACTAAGCCATCTAAAAATTTTTAAATAATAACTCTTTCCCAAAAGCTAAAAAGCAAATTAAAGAGGGAAAAAATGAAAAGAAGCTCAAGGAGATGGAAAAAACGCAAACAGATGAGATGGAAGTGGCAAAGAAAGAGGATGAAGAAAGAAAAAAGAAAAAGAAGAATGGCTAAGAGATAGGTATTTCTAATTGAGATGAATAATGGTCTTAGCTTATGTATGGTTGTGAAAGATGAAGAAAAAAACCTTAAACGATTCTTAAATTTAGTTATTTCCTTTATAGATGAGCTAGTAATCGTAGATACTGGTTCAAGAGACAATACAAAAAATATTGCCAAAAATTTTAATGCAAAGATTTACGATTTTAAATGGGATGATGATTTCAGCAAAGCAAGGAATTTTTCAATCTCTAAAGCAACCATGCCATGGATTCTTGTCCTTGACCCAGATGAGGAGATTGAAAAAAAGGATTTGGTAAAAATAAGGTCTCTTATTGGTAAAGCCAATAAAAATGTTCTTGGTTATAGGCTAATTCAAAAAACAATATATAATGGAAAAGTTGTTTCTGTGAGGGGGATATGTAGGCTATTCAGAAGAAACGAGAAAATAAGGTTTACTTACCCTATCCACGAAACAGTAAGAGAACAAATAAGAGAACTAGGCGGCAGGATTGGAAAAACAGGAATCACAATAGAACATTATCCAAGGATAAGCAAAGAAAAGCAGGAGTACTACCTTAGGCTTTTAATGGAGAAGAAAAAACTTTTTCCAAACTCAAATGTAGATAAAGAGATAGAAAACGAAAAAAGAATTCTTGGTCTGTTAGAAAAAATTAGTCGCTACTGATTTCCTCTGCCCTCTTTTTTTTGATTAAAACATTAGCTATCTCTATCGGAAGGGATGCAACATCCTCTTCTTCAAATGGCCCATACTCTTCAAGTTCCTTACCAACAAATTTTGGAACTGCGTGTAAAAACCTGATTAATTTGGTTTCTCTTTTCTTCCCATTCTTTTTAAAATCTTCTTTTTTTTCAGCTTTACCCTCCACAAAGAGAAGGCCAACTCCTTTTGGCTCTTTTAAATTAAGCAAGTTGAATAGTATAGCCTCTCTATTCTTGTCAAGTAGTCTGACTAGGTTTTCAAAAAACTCTTTCTCCTCTTTGAGCAAATTACTCTCATCAACTATACTTGATTTCGCCCTGCTTTTATCTAGAGCCATCATTATTATTTTTTTCTCTCGTCTTTCAAACAAGTCCTTTGTTATCTTCTTAAGATTCTCTAGTTGCTTCTCTGTTTTTTCCCTTTCTTCTATTGAGAATAAATCTTCTGTCTGTTTTTCTAATATAGCTTTTTTGTCTTTTAAGTAATCAATAAGGTTTATAAAAAAATTATCATCTAACTTCTGTAGTTCCTTCCTTTCTTTTTCAATTCTGAGTAATTCAAAAAGGGTTTCGTAAGTGATAACCACATCTTCTTTTTCTTCTGCCATCTTCCCCCCAATTACAGATAAAGATAGTTTTATATTTAAGCTTTTTTATATCTCTGGAGATATTTAACCATTTCTTATAGCTCTCCCCACTCACCGTTAATTTAACAACCTTTATAAAAAAACATATCTTAGCCAAAAAATATGGCATCAATTAGATTTAATGACCTCTCGTTTGTATATAAAAAAGATGAAGGCATAGTAAGAGTAGTATTCCTAGGAATCTTTTATTTCAACCTGAGAGAAGATGAAATAGGAAAAATAGGAAAGTTCAAGATAGAAAAAAACAAGATTGTATTTCCGACTATTTCTCTAAAAAGAGCAGAGAGAAAGTTCTATCTTCTCCTTCAAAAAGGGTTTAAAGAGCTTAAAAATACCATGACTAATAAACCTACAATCTACATACATAGTAATTCTGGAGTGCCTTTAATAGGAAATATCGCTTTTGGATTAGTAGATAGGAATACAAATATCATAGAAATAAAGCCTATAACAGGATGTAACCTAAAATGCATATATTGCTCCGTAGATGAGGACAAAAGAGTAAATGACATCGTTATAGAAAAGGATTATCTAGTGAGTGAATTTAAAAAACTTGTTGAGTTCAAGAGCACAAACAATATAGAGGCCCATATTGCCTCTCAAGGAGAACCATTACTTTATTCCCCACTAGCAAATCTAATAAAGGATTTATCATCAATACCTGAAGTAAAAACAATTTCTATTGATACAAATGGTATTCTACTTACAAAAAAGAAAATAGACGAACTTATTGAGGCAGGACTAACAAGATTCAATGTTTCGGTTAATGCTATGGAGCAAAAGAAAGCAAAAATAATAGCTGGGAAAGATTATCCTTTGGAGAAAGTAAAGCAATCATGCAAATATATTGCAAAAAAAGCAGGGATAATACTAACTCCTGTCTTAATACCAAAAATAAATGAGGAAGAAATACCTAAAATAATAGAATTTGCGAAAGAAATAGGGGCGGATGTAGGTATCCAGAACTTTCTGAACTATAAGCTTGGAAGGAATCCAGTAAAACAAATCTCTTTTGATACCTTTTACAAGAAATTAAAATCTCTAGAAAAAATATACAATATAAAGCTAATAAAATCCACAAGAGATTTTAACATAGTAAAGACAAAGCCTCTGCCAAAACCATTCAAAAAAGGAGACATTATAGAAGCAAACATAGCATTCCATGGAAGACTACCAAACGAAAAGATTGCTATCGCAAAAGACAGAACAATCTCTGTAATAAACTGCAATAGGCAGGAGGGAAAGATAAGAGTAAGGATTATAAGGAGTAAGCATAATATTTTTATAGGAATCCCTCTGTAGTTTATTTATGCCTAGGCTAACCTTCTTTAGAAAGTTGTTCCTTGTTTTTCTGCTCTTTTTTACCTTCTCGTCCCTAATGCAATTCAGGGTAAAGGAAATAATAGGCTATGATGGGTATTTCCATATAAAGATGGCAGAGATTATAAGAAAAGAAGGCTTTATCAAGAGATTTCCCTATATTCAAGAGTCAATTCTTTCAGATAAGTACGCAGATATTCAACTTTTATTTAGAATACTCCTTATTCCATTCACCTATCTAGGCCTTATGTTAGGAGCAAAAATCGCATCAGTTGTTTTTACTTCCCTCGCCCTTACCATTTTCTATTGGTTCTTAAATAAAAGCAAAATAAATTATGCTCTGTTCTGGACAATCCTCTACTCAGTTTCATCAATAGAGGTTCTCTATCGCTTTTTATTACCAAGAGCAATCCCTCTAGCTATTTCCTTGCTTGTCCTATTAGTTTATCTCCTTAAAAAAAGAAAATATTATTCTATACTTTTTCTTTCTCTTGTCTTTACTTGGCTTTATCATGGGTTTATATTGGAGTACCCCCTTATTATAATCTATGTGGCCATTAACTATTTTGTGACCAAAAAATTTGACATTAATCTTATCCTTTACCCTGTAATCGGAACAGCAATAGCACTTATAGCAAATCCATATTTTCCCACAAACATATACCTTACCTACATCCAGATTTTTAAAGTAAACATTTTGGGCAACCTCTATAACCAGGAGTGGAAGCCTTGGAGCTTACTAGAGCTTATAACAAAAAATTATCTTCTCTTTCCGTTGTTTGTGGTTTCTGCGATAACACTATTAATAACACTACTAAAAAGAAAGAGAATCAGTAAAGAACTGTTATTCCTCTTCATCTCTTCAGTTTTGTTCCTTCTGCTTATGATAAAATCAAGGAGAATCCAGGAATATTTTGCTCCCTTCACAGTAATTTTTGCTTCATTTTCTTTAAATGACTACGCCCATAAAATAAAAATAAGGAAAGGCATTAAATCCATAATCCTTGTGTTCCTCATTCTGCTTACATCATCAACCTTAATAAGATTAAATACAGAAATAAAAAACAACCATTTCTTACCATGGTACTACAATGGAGCAGAGTGGCTAGGCAATAATATCCCTGCTAACTCTACAATATTTATTAGCCCATATACCTTCACATATCTCTTCTTTTATAATCCCCAGTTCAGATACACCCATGGCATTGACTTAACCTATTCTTATTTGCATGACCAAGAAAAATTCAAAAAATACATAGCTGTACTCCAAGGCAAAGATCCAGGCTATAATATAATAAAATATGATTATAATGCAGATTATGTATTTGTTGGTAAAATAAAACAAGACCTTGGCTTATTCAAATACATTTTAAGATACAAAAAAGATTTTATACTATTATATGAAGACAATACTGTTGGAATCCTAAAAGTAAAATAGCAATAAAACCAAGAAGAAATCACAAATCAAATAAAAAAAGAAAAAAGGTTTTTAAGCCTTTTTTATTCTTCGGTTGCTCCTCCTTCCTCTCCAGCAGATTCTTCAGCTGCTTCGGTAACTTCTTTCACTGTGCTTGTAGCTGTTATAACCTCCATCTTTGTCCCTTTCAATTCATAGTCTTGGTAATTAGCCAAGACACTTGTTGCTGCTCTTGTATCAGCTGCGGAATAACCAGCTACAACTAGGGCAACATTTCCAGCTCCAGTGTCAAACAGCTCAATTAGGCCCTTTCCAGGCTCATAACCAGCTGTACAATCTTCTGGATTGCCCTTTACCTCAGCTGCTACTGCATTAGCACATGGTCCACCAACCACTATTAAGTTCTGTGCTGATACATCTGCAATCTCACTTGCTAGTTTTGTTGCACCTACCTCAATCTTGTTAATTGTTACTGATTCAACAGACTCTGCAGTTCCTGTTGTTGTAATCTTTGAACCAGTTGTTGTTATATATACTAATGGCAATCTCTGTTCTTTTGGATACTCTATGGTTAGTGTATCTGGGTCATTTGTTGGGTTTTCCCATTTGAACTTTGCTCCCATGCTAGTATATGCATATCTTGTGTTTGTTTCTCCTGATGGTGAAACCCAAGCAATATCATCTCCGCTGCTCTCATCAAACTGTACTTCACCGTTGCTTGCTGAGATGTTTAATTTTACATCTGCTGGTGCAACATTGTCATAGTGGTTGCTGTTTGGTGTGCTGAATGTCAATAGTATTGAACTGTAATTTATTGATTCATTGTCTATTTCAATCTTCATCCCTGCATTTGTATTAATAGCAACTACATTATTACCAAAACTTCCGTCTCCGTTTAGATCAACCCGAATATAAAAATCATCACTGGTATCTGGTGATACGTTTATAACACCAAATGTTGCTCCTCCAAGCTTTAGTGTGGCATCTGCTGTTGATCCTAAGTTGTCCTTAAATGTTTGTTCTATTCTTTGCCCATTTCCTAGGTTGTCAAACTTAACTAGTGCTGTTTCTCCACTAGCAACCTTGTCTGCTCCCTTATATCTTAATGCATATGTCTTCCTATTTCCGTCATCTTGGCTTTCGTCTGTTACTATAAAGTAATCGTTTTTGTTTATTATCTGACTCTCATTTAATATTAAGTCATCATCGTCATCCCCCATTCTTAGATTGCTGCTACCACTTGTATATGCAATCGGTATTGTTGCTGTATTTCCATCTCCATCAACAAACTCTAGCTTATATTGATCAGCGCCAGCAGTCTTTACCCTGTATGTTTCTACTTCAACACTTGGATCTAGCCCTTCATATCTGATGTCCCATAAGCCTAAGAATGCTTGTGGTTCATCCATGTATTCTGTTAGGCTATGTCCTGCTTCAACATAATAGTCGTCATCTGCTGTTATGTTTAGCTCTATTGTGTCAATCTTAAGTGTTGAGTTGTCATCAGAACCTGTTATTGTCACATGGCAGTCATCTATCTTTTCACTACCAAATTCTAGGTCATTGCTGCTTGATGTATCTGAAATATCTGTGTCCTTTAGATATACCTTTGAAGCTCCTAGATAGAACTCTACTAAGTCTGCTGTAACATCTCCTGCCTCGTTTGGTATTATATCACTTATGCCTAGTTGTGTTCCATCTGCCAGTGTTGCAGTCTCTCCATCTTTTAAGCTTCTTGTTGATTCTCCATTAACATTGAATTTAGCATATATTGTTCCAGTATCTGTAATTGCAGTTACAGTTACCTCATAGTCTTTTCCTTCAATCGTGTATGTTTTTGTTTCTCCCTCACTTAGGGTGTCTCTTATGGCACCACCCATTAATGTTAATTCTACACTGTTTCCTGTTGCACTTACTCTTCTTGCCTTTACAATATCAAAGTCTTTTCCTAGTATTGTTATCTTTTCATCTTCTAAGTCACCTAGATATGTACCAGTTGTGTCCTTTGAGCCAGTGCTGTCTTCAACATCGCTCTCTAATGAGGTCTTAAACTCTATGGCATATCTTGCAATCTGTTCTCCTCCCTTGAAGTATAGGAAATCAGCTGTTACATCCTCATCGTTTTCCATAAACTTTACATATCCCCCGTTGATTCCTGCATCATCAAAGTAGATATACTGGTTATATCCTGCTGTTCCCTTCTCAGTTGTTATTGAGCCATCTGCTAGAGCCTCTAGCTCATCCTCATCTATGCTTGTAGTAATATTTCTTATGCTTTCGCCACTTAGTGTGTCTGTGCTTTGTACCATCTCTAGTTTTCTTGTTGAAGTTCCAACTCTCCATACATCACCTTCTGTTGTAACAGTTGTGGTTGTGGTTGTTCCCACTTTCTTTGTTGCTGCATATTGCAAACTCATTGCAATATCACTTACTCCTATAACATCCTCTGCTGCCGCTTTATCTCCCACTACTAGTGCCCCGCTGAACTTGCCATCTTTTATAAATGGCTCGGGGTATTCGCTCAGGTCGGCCGCAGAAGCGATCATCGTAGCCCCTAACAATGTAGTTGCCCCTAAGGCTACGATTTTCTTTATAGCCTTTCTCAGCTTCATGGTCTAAACACCTCCTTGTTTTTTGGCTATCTTTACATTCAGAAGCCTAGCTATTTAGCTAAGCTTCTTATAGCCTAAAACACTATTATTAATATTTAAAGTTTACGCTATTTATATATACTATAAAATACATTTTCAAGAATATAATTTTTTGTTTATTACCTCTAAAAATAATAAGCTTTATCTATATTTATATGTTTCCATTCATTATGCCTATAATACCAATACTCTCCTACCATAATATATCTGAAAAACCGGAAGATAATCTTTGGTGTATCACTAGAGACCAATTTAAAGAACAAATTTCATTTATTTTAGAAAATAATATCAAGACACTAACATTAGCAGATTATTATTCTTATATAAAAAAACCACAGGGCATTCCAAAAAATTCTGTTATAATAACCTTTGATGATGCAAGAGACGGAGTGTTTAAATATGCTTATCCAATTATAAAAAAACACAAACTAAATGCAGTATTATTTGTTGTTTCGGATTGGATAAATAAAAAGAATATACCCCCAGATGAAGCCTACTCTAACTTCTTAACTTGGGAGCAAATAGAGGAGCTGTCCAGTAATGGCTTTGAAATTGCATCACATAGCAAAACGCATAGGAATCTTACTACCCTAACAAAAGATGAGCTCGCAGATGAATTAATTTCATCTAAAAGAGAAATAACATTAAGAGTCAAAAAAGAGCCAATCAGCTTTGCATATCCTTATGGTAACTATAATGAAATTGTAAAAGCCCTTGTAAGTAAAAACTACAAAATAGCAGTAACAACCTCTAGACTAATAAAAAACAATATCCTTGAACTACCAAGAAGGATTGTAACCAAGAATACAACGCTTGAAGAGTTTAAAACATTGCTATCAAAAAATACACTAAGTTTGTGTATGATAACAAAGAACGAACAAAACAATATTTCAAGATGCCTAAAGAGAGTCTTGCCTATACTTGATGAGATTATAATAGTTGATACTGGTTCAACAGATAAAACCAAAGAAATAGCAAAGAGCTATGGAGCATTAGTCATTGAAGCAAATTGGGAAAATGATTTCAGCAAAATAAGGAATACCTCAATAAGAAAAGCCAAGGGAGACTATATCCTTATATTAGACCCTGACGAACTTATCGCAAGGTCTGATTTGTTCAAATTAAGAAGCCTAATTGATAGAGATGAAAAAAACAAAACAGCGTACTCATTTATAACCAGGAACTATACTGATGACGATAAAGTAGCTGGTTTTAAGCCAAACAAAGACAACTATGGGGAAGGCAAATTGTTCCTTGGCTATTTTCCCTCAAAAAAAGTGAGGTTATTTCCAAACAAAAAAGAAATATTCTTTGAAGGAGCAATCCACGAATTAGTTGAAAACTCAATAAAGAATCTGGGATTGAAGATAATTGATGTAGAAATCCCTATACACCATTATCATATTGACTCTGAAAAGAAGCACCTTCTATACCTTGAGTTAGCAAAAAAGAAACTAGAAAAAGAAAAAAACCATATAGCCTACTACGAGCTAGGCATTCAATATAAGGAACTTGGATACTATGAGGATGCAATAGATTCTTTAAAACAATCAATAAGACTTAAGCCAACCCCATTAGCTTTTTATAACCTTGGTGTCGTATATGAGAATCTAAAAGACTATGAAAATGCAGAAAAATTTTATAGAAAGACATTATCCCTCAGTCCTGGTTTCAGCCACGCATACTTTAGTTTAGGCGTATGTTTGCTCAAAGAAAATAGGCTAAAAGAGGCAGAGGATTGCTTTCTAAAATCAATAAGGCTAAACAAAAGCTTAGTCTCTGCCTATAACAATCTTGGAGCAGTATATGAGAAATTAGGGGACTATAAAAAGGCAATTAGTATAATAAAAGAAGGAATAAGGATTAAAGAAACACCAACTGGCTTTTTTAATCTGGCAGTAAATCTTGATAAGCAAGGAAACTACAGCGAGGCTCTAGAGGCATATAAAAAAGCACTTTTTTTAAATCATAAACGAAAGGATGATATCAAAAAAAGAATATCTGAGATAAAGTCTTTTATTCATTATTAAGTAGTAAAAAACAAAAGATTTAAATATTAGTTCTCTTTACAACTACCTTATGTCAAGAAAAGAAAAAGGAACAATTAATCTGTCACTTGAAGCAAGGGTAGAGCCAGTGGACCTTTATTCTATAATCTCAAGAATCCCTCCCAATCTCGGTGACCCTTATTCGAGAAAGATATACCAAGAAAGAATGGCCGCCTTGAAAGCTGGGGAGCCACAAAGAATATTGCAGGAAGACGACCTTGCAAGACAAATTGTAAGAGCTCTTTTAACAGCAGAGCACTCACCAAATGGAACAAAATGGATACCTATACAAGGATATTATCAAGACCCATTTGAGACAACAATCTATGCAACACGCTTTTCAGGAGTTAGGGATGGGGAAATCAAAGAGAGACTATTTATGTTATATGATAGTGGTTTATTGGACAACACTAGAATCGTGAGGCCAGGAATTCCTCTTTGGGCTTTCCAAACCGAAATATCTACTTTGCCAAAAGGTAGACTTAGCTCTGTTCAGTTCATAGAAAACCCCGAACTAAGAAAAGCCTTATCTGAAATGCTAAGACCCTATGAATCAGAAGAACCCTTATACACCCATTCACCACTAAGGACTAACCCTGATTGTTGTACAATATAGAATAAAACGCATCAAATATTGGTATATCTGTAGTAATCAAATAAAACTCATGCCCTAACCTATTACATGTCTCTTCTATCCTCTTAGAATGGTTTTCAAGCATTTCCATATACTTCATCCTTAATCTTGGGCTTATATATGTCCTTAATTTTTCTCCAGTTTCACTATCTTTCAACCTGAAATCTCCTCTTAGTTTTAACTCTTTTTCTACTGGATCTAAAACTTGTATTACTTTAACCTCCTGCTTGCCAAGAACATACAGAGAATCTCTTATTTCATCAATAGGTACCAAGAAATCTGATATTAAAACAATTAAAGCCCTGCTACCTATAAACCTCTTGTATTGCTGTATAGCATCCTTAAGTCTAGAGTTCCCTTCTGCCTTCAACGAGTTTAAATGATCAATCATAGATATCAGCTGCCCCATACCCTTTTTTGGTTGAAAAACCTCTATACCCTCGGAAAAAGTACTGAACTGAAATTTTTCATTCTCCTTCATCGCAAGGTATGCAAATCCAACACCAAGCATTGAGGCATAATCAAACTTCTTTATCTTATTTCCAAAGTTCATACTTGCAGAATGATCAACAATTATATGTACCACTAAATTCCTTTCTTCCTCGTAAGTCTTGACATATAAGTCATCTGTCCTTGCATAGACCTTCCAGTCTATGCTTCTTATATCATCTCCAGGAGCATAAATCCTGTGCTCCTTAAACAACAATCCTCTACCGATTGCAACACTCTTTCTTGGGCCAGAGTATTTTGAGACAACCCTTTTCCTGACTATCAGATTAAACTTGTCCAGCTGATTTAAAAATGAGGTGTCTATCATTCTATCATCTCAAAAAGCTCTGCCTTACAATATTCTGGTACACCCTCACATTGCCCAAAACATATGTCTCAATAACAGCAGCAATCAACAAGATTATAAATGCAAATATCAAAAATATCGTTGTATTTTTTGTGATTTGCCTAAATCTTTGATTCATGAAACTTTCTTTTAGCAAACCCTTTGAGATTATTCCACCAGCAGAACCAGAGCAAACATAGGAAAAAGCTTCAAGAATCATATGTGGGCTTACAACCCCAATCACTATTAAAAAAATAAAAAATGGATTTTGTGCTGTTGATTCTGCAGCCGTCTTTGCTATATTCCCGAATATAGTGCCCCATACACTTGCATTCCATATTATTAGGAATATTCCTCCGTCACCGAACACAAACGCAGCCAAAAAGCATAACACGAAAACACCCATGTTATTAGATATCAAATCTCTAAGCAGTCCAAAGGAGAATATAGCATTGCCTGTCCTACTCCTATATAAAACCTGAATTTGATTTTCAAATATGTGGTTTGTAGCCAAGTTTGGAAGTATCAAAGCAAAAAGTGAGAATGCCAGAAGGCTTCCCAAGAAGAATAAACCATACACATAGATAACATACCTATGCTCCATTAGGAATCTGATAGGATGGAACTCCTCTTTTTTTGATTCTATCTCCTCCTCTTGTTTCAGTAGTTTGTTTAATGTTGGATAAATCATTATAGCAATAAATGCAACAGCAACAATGGCAGGATCTTCTGGGAAAAGGATAACAGAAGCTCCAATACCTATAACAGAATAACATAAGCCCAACAATAAAGCATAGGTTGGGTTCTCTTCTATAAGCCTTAAAGGATAAAGTTGTTCAAGCACCATCTTATTATTTTCAGAACCCCTTACACGCCAAACTTCCTAAAGGTTTCTTCTATTACCTTGTCCTCCCATCCTTCTCTCAAAAGAGCAGCTTTAATCTGTTCTTTTGTATAACCCCTCCTTAAGTTTCCACTAATATAATTTTCTAACTCTCTAGTATACTCTTGTGTGTATTCTTGTTGGATTGATCCCTCTTTTTTTTCTCCCATGGATTTCTTTATAAAAAAACCAATAGCCAACCCTCCGACTATCACAATCAAAACTACAATGCCCACTACTATGGATTTCTTATTCTCTGACATCATCTCTATTGCCTTGGCTTTTTTACTGTAAACCCCTCTTTTTGTTTCTCTCTTGATTGAAATAATCTCTGCCTTCTGCCATCTGCCATTCTTCAAGAATACTTCATTAGAAGAAAGCAAATTCTTATTGTTATTATAGTCTCTTAGAAGATTAATCGCTTTTATTAGACCATCCTTGTCTTTTCCACCAATTATTAGGTTGTTTCCATCTAATGATATAATAGCCCCATTTTCATAATCCCAAGGACCTATAAGCCCTCTTGTTATCTTGTTTTTTTCAGAATTTCCAATAACAATCATGTTTGATTCCGTTATCTTTGTTTCAAAATCGCCTTTGCTTTTTTTTACACTTAATGCATTTGAGAGAGCAACAACAGCATTAGAAACCTCTTTGTCTATGCCCTCGCCAATAATAAACATATAATTATCTGGGTTTTTCTTTATCCCGTTTATTAAATCATATATTGACAATGGTTTTGCAGAGGCACTGGTAAAAACAATAAAAAATAATATTAAAGAAATCCAACCTCTTTTTTTTATTTCTTTCATCTTTGTTTGTTCGTAGTTCTAACAATCAAAGTTTATATCCCATAATGTTATACCTCTAACACATATCTCATATCCTACAATGTTTCCTTCGTATTTGTTGTAGTATGCAATTGCTTTTGCGGCTCTTCTCGTGTCTAGTGCATTAAGACCTGCAACAACCATTTGTGTCTTTCCATTTTTTCTATATACCTTTATAATCCCTGGCTTTTTATCACTGAAATTTATAGCACAATTAAAATCTTCTGTAGGAGCATCCATAATAGCCCCCGTTGCCTTATTTGCACAAGGCCCACCGATTGTTATTATATTTTCATTAGCTGGATTCCCTATTTGGTTGTCAAGCACTATATCAGTAATTCCTGTTATCCCAGCAACATCAATAGCACCTACAGAATCACTTGCCATCGCTCTTGAACCTATAACTATTTTGAATCCTTTCTTTCCTTTTGCCTTTCCCCTTATATTGTTTATCAAATCATAGATGCTAAGACATTCTTCATCAATAACCCCGTCACAATCATTATCAAGTAAATCACAATCTTTGTAGCTTTCCTCTATCCTATACTTTGGATTACATTTCTTATAGGTTTCTGCACTGCAACCATTCCAACTTCCATCAATACACTCTTCTTGGCAACCCTCACACACACCCAACTGCAATGCACAATCTTGTTCCTCCCCTTCTTTGCATTCACAATGTGGATCTGTTAATCCATCACAATCATTATCAAGGCCATCGCACTTTGTTTCATTTACCTCATAGTTAGGATTAAATTCATGATAGTCCGAATCATCACACCCTCTCCAGGCTTCCCCATCACATCTCTCATATGAACCAGAACAAACACCTGCTTGCTTTGGGCAAGGTCTTATTAAATCCCTATCTAAAGTTGTGCTGTTACAATCATTATCTTTACCATCACAAATTTCTTTGTTTCCCGGAAACCTCTCAGCATCTGAATCATCACAATCTCCATCAACAGTTGTGTCATATGGCTCTATACCATAACATAAGCATTTACTAGCAGTTGGATTTCCAGCACCATCTCCATCTTTGTCTGCATAATAAATAATACATCCAGTAGCACCCTCTTCATTGTTGTTGCCATCACAATCCTCGTCTTTGTTCTCTCCATCACATATCTCTTCTGCCCCAGGATTTATATTGGGATTATTATCATCACAATCTGGTTCTGGATTACATTGCTCATTACCAGTAGCACCACAACAATTGCCGCCTCCTTCTAAGCTGTACATATCCCCATCAACATCTCTGCATACACTAATACCTTTTACTTCCACCTCATCATCCCCAAGAATAATTCCACTAATAATTTCATTATTTTCTGTAGCACTCCAATTCCCACCAAATTTTTTAATACCTTCTGTTGGGCAATTTATTGTATAGGAGAATGATTTATTTTTAAGACTCTCTTCAAAGAACACAAACACCACAGCAGGTCTTTTATTGTGGGGGTTGCATAAACCCCCAAAAGCATCACAAGAAACAAAGCTACATTCAGATGGATAACCATCCTCTATACTAATACCATCTGGTTTTTTTGATTCATCTATACCTGTAAGCTCTAAACCAACATTAAAATCCGAATTTACAACTACTCCACTTGGAAGGCTCCTATACACCTTTATATCCACTCCACAAGCACCACATCCATTACCGCAATCTATTCCGCTTTCATCATAATCCCGAATACCATTTTTACATTTGTTGATAATCCCCATATCCTTATCAAATAGGATAACATTACTTGATAACTCATCTTGGTAGTATGTATAATTCCTTAAGTATCCCATCATCAAAGCAACCTTAGAAACTACTCCTGCTACAGTTACTATAATCCTTGGGATTTTCTTGTCAACATATACTAATCCACCATATTTGGCTTCTAAATTGTCCACTATTGTGTTGGGTACACCCTCTAAACCACTATTTATGATTTCTTCCAAGAGGCTATTTGACCATACTTTATCATTTATAGAGCCTACAATAATAAGATATGGTTCATCTATGCTTACATTGTCTTCTTCAACCACCCTACTTTCTGTTACACCTAACTCCCCAGCCAATTTAGCTATCTCTTGTATTTCTTCTGCTTTGGCATTACTTCCTACAACTATCTTCCAGTCTGCAGGATCTGTAGCAATCCCACTAATAAAATCATAAACAGTATTATCTTCCTCTCCAGGAGACCAGGCCTTACCAGTCGGCCTACAACCAGAAAATAAAAAAACCAATATACTACAAAGAATCAAACAAAAACCAATATAACTTAGCTTTCTTTTCATTTTAACACCTTTTAACAGTTAGCCCATGCTTCTATAACTCTTAAAATAAATAGGCTATCAACAATCCCATCAGCCCATCTTTCAATAGCTTCAACTATATCTAGAGAATTAATTCCATCTGGTGGCACAAGGTCATACTCAGAACAAATATCTTCCACTATATTTATTATTTTGCTTTCCTTTAATTCCCTAACTAGCCCCCACTTACCTTCAATTTTAGTAGCGTCTATTGGAGATGAGATACTATACTCTATTACATCAGGAATTTTTTGGTTTACATTAATATTTTCCTCAATCACCTGTGGGGGGTTTAATGCGAATAACCAGATAATCGTCCCATCATGCCAAATTAATGGCTCATTATCCCCCCATGAACCATCAATGATTTCCACTCCATCAGAAACCTTCTCAGCGATTATAACAACCTCATCATTCCTCATAAGCAAATCATTCTTGGAAACACTTAACTTAACCTGCGTTCCAGAAACTTCCCTTGTGACATTAAATATTTCTCCTGGAGCCAAACCGGGAGCCCTTCCAACAGTACAGCCATAAAGGCCAAGCAATAATAAAACCAACAACAATAAAAAAGTGAAAACAACAATATTAACCGAATTTTTCATCAATATTCCCTCTTCCTTATGCAGATTTTTAAGGAATTCTTTAATTAGTGTTCAATTTATTTTTGAAAATGTTTGATAAATTTAAATTTTTCTATTTTTTTATGTGTGCTAGCTAATGATGCACATGATAATAAAACCAAGTACTATTAACTCAAAGCCAAAGAAAACAAAAATTTAGGTATTTTGATGTTACTGGCATTTATCTTGTTTTCAAAACATTTAAATATAACTATCCACTATTCAAAGACTATAAAAGCCTGGGTGGATTAAATGTGTATCCGAAAAATATTTTTGCTCATCTTTGTAGTTTTAGTATTAACCTCGTCTGTATATGCATTTCCGTTTAATGTTGAAGCAAAAGTAATAAACAATGTAATAACTCTAGGCGAGTCTGCTTCTTTTAACATAACAATCGAGAACAATCTGAATGAAGAAGAGACATTCAAGGTAAGAACATTGGATTATCCGACTTGGGATATAAGCTCAAAGCCACCTATGAATCCTATCTTGCTTGATATCCCTCCATTAAAAGAGAAAAGCATAGAGATAACACTTATGCCTCTTACAATAAGACACCTTGGCGTTTACAATGTGAATGTCCAAATAAAGCAGCAAGGCAAGAAGGAAGGCATAACTCTACCACTAAGAGTTAACTTAGTATCTCCAAAAGCAGGAAAATATGTTGAAACTGTTATAGCTACTATAGTGATGGATGATAAGGTTGATCCAACAAAAGAACTCATAACTAAAGTCAAGCTAGATAACCAAAACATCATAAAGTATCCAAACATTACAATAAAGCTAGATAGCAAGTTTATAAAAGAAGAGAGAAGCATAAACCTTGGCTCAAAGGAAAAGAAGACTATTACCTTCAGAAAAACATTAGACCCATTAACAAAACCGCAAGAAGACATTCTCGTAGTAACTGTGTTCACAGGAAACACAACCCTAGACACAAAAATAAAAAGGTTTGAGATAGTGCCTCACAAAGAAGTAAAAAAGAAAGAGAAAATAGAAAAAAGCTTTCTAAAGAAAACAATATACCTCACTTATACCAACATAGGTAATGTTCCTTACAAAGGAACGGCAAAAATAAACTCTTCCTTTTTTGAAAGTCTTTTTATGTCAAGCAGGCCAAGAGGCAAGTTCATTAAAGAAAACAATCTAAAGCTTCTAACATGGACTCTGGATATTGAACCTGGGGAAAGCACAGAAATAATAGTTGTCTATAATTATATAACCTTGCTTATTATAATATTCCTATTAGTAGTAATAACCTCCTTATACTATATACTTAGAAGTCCATTAGTCATACAAAAGAAGGCAACCAATATAATGCTCAAGGAGGGTGGAGTAAGTGAGCTAAAAGTCGTCCTAAATGTAAAGAACAGAGGGAAGACAATGATCAAAAATATAAGCATAGTAGATAAAATCCCAAACATAGCAGATATAGAAAAGGGGATTACAATCGGCACACTCCAACCTACAAAAATACTAAAACATGAACATAAAGGGACAATAATAAAGTGGCTTATTGATGAAATTGAGCCAGGCGACGAGAGAGTCATAAGCTATAAGATAAGGTCCCATCTATCAATTCTGGGGGAGTTTGCTCTTTCTCCAGCTATAGCAAAGTTTAGAATCAAGGGAAAAGAACGAATTACTCACTCTAATAGCTTAACAGTAACTCCATAATAAGAACTTAATAGGAATTCCGCAATAAAAAATAAAAAAAGGAAAAAAGAAAAAATATTGGAGGCAGGCTTAAAAAATAAAAGCCTGCCTAAAGTCTGGCCCAAATTCGCTGGCCATCACCTCTTTCTCCCTTGCAAGGATAGCATAAATGAGCATGATGAGGCTCCCTTCTTAGTTTTTTGGTGGGGGGTGGGTGGCTAAAAGAAAGAGCCATTAGGGAGCCTCATTTTAAACATTACCTTTTTAACTCTTTTAGCCATAGCAACCCAATTTTTATCATCTCTTTATTGAATTTATCACTAAGGGTGTATGTTTTCTTATACAAATCATAATCAATTAAACCCATGCTCTTCATGGGGGTTAATATTCTATCATAAAACTGTCTTTTATTGTAGCTTATCTTTACCTTTTTTCCCATATACGGCTCTTCCTCAATCCTATCAGTAACAAACTTGCCTTCATGCAACTTAGTTGCAAAAAAGCTCATCTCAGTTTTAGTGATTTCACCTCCTTTCTCTTTTATCATATCTATAAGCAACTTGGCTACTATAACTTGTTGCTTTGTTGCAAAGATGATTTCATATATGTCTTCCGGAAGATTAAACCTATCAAACAATATAACCATATAACATAATAGAAACAACTAGTATATAAATGTTTCTATTTTAGGAACTAGTATACATATATGTATATTATCTGACTAATCTGACCAGATACAAATTATCAACGTACCGTTCACCCTGTGGATGTTAAGAGGGGGCTGTTCAGGTAAGGATGTTTATAAACGGACTTTCTATTTTGAGGTGTTTTGAAAAGCGAGCAGTCAAACGAGCAGTCAGGGTTGCAGAATCCGTGCATTTTGTCCTAAAATGGGATGTTAAGCGTAATATTATTTCGTTTAATAGGTGTTAGTTTCAATTGTCGGCATAATTATGATATGGGGTTTGTCTTCGCTGTCCTTCGGACAATTAGTCAAAACTTTCAGTTTTGAAATTTATAATTAAATTTTTTTCCACCCCAAAAAACGATTTGAAAACAAAAATCTTTTTATACTATCTCTTGATTATATATGTTAAGATGAAACAAAAAATATTTTTTGCAATAGCAATATTGAGTTTGCTTAGTTTGGCAGTATGTGTTTCTGGCAGAATAATTTCAAATGCAGAACTTAACGAGATAGTTGGTATAGAGGACCATGGAGTTTATACTATTGATGTTGTGAAAGGGTGGAATTTATTAACTGGTTTTTCATATATTGACTCTTTGTATTGGATTGAGGATTCCGAGATTTTTCAAGAGGATATTGTAGCAGTATATTACTTTTTTAATAAAGAAAATCAATATAAATTATTTTATACAGCAGAAAATGGTCAGGAGAAGGTGTATTATTTAAAGCGGGAATATCCTAACTTAGAGCCTAATTTTGGCTGGCAGATGAATTCTCATGCTTATTGGGTTTATTTTGATAAACCCGGAAAACTGAAGTACGTTACTCAGGATCAACCTCCATTAAATCAGAGGATTTTATTTAAAGGCTGGAATTTTGTAGGAATCACAAGTGAGATGAAGAATCTGGATTTGATTGATGTTTTGGGAGATTGTCAACTTGAGAATGAAAAGGCATATATCTGGGATGCAGAAAAACAGGAATGGGAAAGAATTGGATTACATCAATATGTAGATGAAAGTTCTATAGGGAAAGGGATAGTAGTTAAAGTTACCTCAGATTGTACTCTTGGAAATGGAGGTATGACCCCCCCAGGGTTACCAAATTGAAATGATAAAAGATAAAAGAGGTCCAGCTTGGATATGGATTTTAATAATTCTAATTATTGTAGCTGTTGGAGTTGGTGCTTATTTCTTGTTTTCAGGAGATGGAAGCTCAATAATTTCTGGCGGTAACTCAATACCGCAACCACCTGCACTACCAACAGGATAAATAAAGAAATAATCAAATCGTTTTTTTCCACCCCAAAATTTAGTCTTCTTCTTAGAAAAAAGAAACAAAAAGCGACGACAAACCCCTAAGAAAGAAATATAGTGCCGACAACTTTGATTTTTTGCCTTCGCTTCGCTACGGAACGTTGCACTAAA
Organism: uncultured Methanosarcinales archaeon; assembly: GCA_964577685.1. Lineage (GTDB taxonomy): Archaea > Nanobdellota > Nanobdellia > Woesearchaeales > JACPBV01 > CAZNZT01. The sequence goes on from CAZNZT010000002.1 coordinate 60,210, forward strand.
ATTCAATCCCTCCAAGTATTCGGGAGAAACTAACAGGGCTTAAAGGGTTTCGTTCGGTTGCACCTCGCTACACCCAAATCCTCTAACGAGGACTTCGTTAAATCGCATACGTTAAAAACAGCCTGTTCTGAACATCCGTTATTGAACATCCTTAACTTGAACGGTACAAATTATCAAATTATTTATTAAATTATTAAATATTAAATACCCTAGATTATAATGTTTCATCAAAGAATTCCTTAATTCTTTCTTTGTAATTTCTACTAATAGTGATTCCATAATCAGGAGGGAAACAGCTATAGTACTTCCTATCTATGTACCTTTCATCTAAGAATACAACAACCCCTCTGTCTTTTGAACTTCTTATGCATCTCCCTGCATTCTGCATCGTCCTAATCATTGCAGGAAATATATAACCATACATCCATCCTTTGCCATACTTCTCATCATAGTAATCAATAAGTTCCATTACCTCTAGGTCTGGTTTCTCTAATGGCAGGCCAACAACAATAACTCCTTTCAAGAAATCCCCGGGCAAGTCTATTCCCTCACCAAAACTTCCAGCTGTTACACAGAGTAAACAAGCCCCTTTGTTTTTGTACCTTTTGAATATCTCAAGCAATTCCTTTTTTTCCTCTTTTTTTAATCTTGGCCTTTCAATAAGCACATCCTTCTTACATAGCCCGATAAGTTTTAAGTAAATCTTGTCCCTTAATTCATAACTAGGAAAAAAAACAAGGCTATTACCGGGAATTAAGTTTACAATCTCACTCACAATCTTTGCAATCTTTTCAAATTCTTCATCCTTTCTCTTTCTAAATCTTGTTGTGGCTCCTGGGACAATAAGAGCAAGTTTATTCTTTTTTGGGAATGGACTCTCAAAAACCCTCTGCCTTACATTTTCGAAACCCAATAAGTCAGCATACATCTTGGTTGGTGTTAATGTACCAGACATGCAGATAATAGAGTATGCCCTTGCTATTACCTCCTTGCTAACAAAACTTGGGTCTAAACATCTGTAGCTTAAAACCAAATCCCTTCTCTTAGCCCTTACCCTTTCACTTAAAATTCTAGCAAATCCTTTATCCTGGCCTAGCCATGCCTCAAGAAAATTTCCAATACTTCCTATGTAACTTTGCTTTTGTTTTTCTCTTACTTCGCCTCCAACAAAATTAAAATCATCAACTAGTAGATTATAATCTATCTTTGAATTAATTTCATTGAAGAAATCCTCTTTTTTTACAAGCCTTTCATCTTTGTCTTTTTTTGTACCAAGCCTAAGCTTCTCAAGGGCTTCCTCAATAATCATTAAATACCTATGCGTTTCATCAAAACCAAATTTTGTTGATTCCTTTTTGCCCCGTTCCAACATAAAGCTACTAAGATTAAAACTCAGCAATTCCCTGCACCTCTTAGGCAAATTATGTGCCTCATCAATAATAATAATGCTTTTCTCTAACTCCTTTTCACTCTTATTAAAAAACACATCTCTAATCTTTGGATTGAATATGTAATAATAATCAGCAATTACTATATCGCTTTCTTTTGCAAGTAAGGTTGCCATCTCATAAGGACATAACCCTTCCTTAATACAAATCTCCTTTAGTTTGTCACAATGCATAGGACCTAAACTCTTAAGCGTTTCTAATATTTGAAGAGCCTTAACACTAACCTTACCAGATTTCTTTTTTGTATTCAAATAGAATTCACAGTTTCCTTCCTCCCTTAATTTTTTGCAATATTCAGTAAACTCATTGCTATATAACTTATCAACCTCTCCTAAAGCACACATCCATTGTTTTCCTATAATATCTGTGACATTAAAATCAACCTTAAATTTTTTCTTAATCAATCTTAAGGTGTCTATTGCAATATGGTGTTGGGTATGCCTTGAAGTTAAAAAAAACACAGTTAGCTTTTTCTTTAATGCAAAAGGCAGAGCAACGCTTAATGTTGCAGCAGTTTTCCCTAAGCCGGTTGGAGCATGTATAATGGCATGCTCTCCATTTTCAAAGGCAGTTATGACTTCTTTAATCATGTCCTCTTGTATTCTTCTTATTTTTGAATGTGGAAATAAAATCTTTTCTTGCATCTTACTGCCCACTCCATCCGATAAAAGCCTATATGAATTTATAAGTTTTGTTATTCACCATCTAATCTGAAAATTACTACCAACACTAAATAAAACAAAAAAACCAAATTTCGAAACATTTATATACTAAATACTATTTATCAAAAAATACTCTTTTTATTGGATATATTCAACAACAATTAAAGGGGGGTTGTTTGAATGGAAAATAACAAGATTTTCAATGTCTTTTTTAGAGAAAAACCGGCTATGATGTTAATAAACCTAAAGAACGCGAAAGAAAATATCTATGCATCATCTCTTGCGAAACAAATAGATTGCACATATTCTCATGTTGTTAAGATTCTACAAGAAATGGAAAAAGCAGGCCTTATAACATTTCAAAAACAAGGCAGGTTAAAGCTTCTTTCTCTAACAAAGAAAGGTCAGGAAGTAGCTGAACATATTGATAATGTGAGGATTTGCTTATAAGTTCTTTAAATTATTTGTTGCATCTTCTTGCACTTTCTTACTTTTAGGAACTGTAATCAGTTAAAACCAGGTGACCATGCTTCTCAAAACGGGATTGTAGTTCCCTAATAATGCGAAGAACATCATCTCTTCTTTGATCCGCCTCCTCTGCAGCAGAAACAAGGGTTGAGATGTCTTCTTTTGATACCCAAATAAAGCCCATGCGTTCTATTGTTCTCCCACCAACCCTGGTTGGTTTTTCTCCAAACTCAATTATTGAGTTTAAATACTTTTTCACACATTTATCTGCTTCTCCTATAGCCCTTTTACTTCCATCATAACGAACGCCTTCCCCATCATAATGAAAAACACCTTTTTCTGGAACATACAATAAACTTTCTTTTCTTCCCTTCCCATGAACAGCATCATTTAAACTGTCTGATATTCTTACCTCTATCCAATAAACCATAACATTATTACGATTATAATCTTCATTAACATTCATTTTGACCTTTGTTTAAAGTTGGTTGTTAGTTTTAAAAACTTTCGTTTTTGTTCATAATCAAAATAAGATTAGTTGCTTAATTCATGTATCGACTTTAGAAAGATTACAAAAAAAACATTTATAAATAACCTCATTTCATCAATTCTAAAATGCAATTTGAACAAAACAAAAAAATAGAAAATCTCGGTGAAAAAATAGGGTTTATGTTTTCCTATTTCTTGTTTACCACAATTTTATTTGTAATTTTACTTTTACTTAATAAACTACCAAACAGAAATTATTTTTATGTTATGGGGATAACCTTCTTTATTGTGGTTATTGGAGAGATAATCAAGAGGTTATTGAAGTGATTAAAGCAAAGCCTTTTATAGCAGGACTAAAAAAAGGAATACATAATTTTAGTCAAACAATTGTAGTAATAGTAAACTCAGCATTGTTGCTCTTGGTTTATTTTGTTGCTGTTGGATTGACATCTCTTATTTCTAAGCTTATTGGGAAGAATTTTCTTGACATTAACTTATCCAAAAACAGAAAGACCTATTGGTCAGATTTAGATTTAAAGAAGAAGCCAATAGATGAATACTATAGGCAATTTTGAGGTTACTATAAAATGTATATCCTTGGAATAAGCTGTTATTACCATGATGCATCAGCAGCATTGCTAAAAGATGGAGTCTTAGTGGCAGCTGCTCAAGAAGAAAGGTTTACAAGGAAAAAGCATGATACATCTTTTCCAATAAATGCAATAAAATATTGCCTACAATCACAGAATATCTCTATTGATTCAATCGATTATATAGGTTTCTACGAGAAACCATTGCTAAAGTTTGAAAGAGTTCTATTTCAACATCTTCAAATGTTTCCATTAAGCCTAAAGACATTTCTTAGTTCCATGCCATCTTGGATAAATGAAAAGTTAAGAATAATAAAAACAATAAGAAAAAAATTAAAATATAAGAAAGAGGTTTTTTTTGTTGAACATCACTTAGCACATGCAGCAGGCTCTTTTTTTATTAGTCCATTTAAAGAAGCAGCCATCTTAACGGTTGATGGTGTTGGAGAGTGGACTACTACTACATATGGTACTGGTAAAGATAATATTATTCATCTAATAAAAGAAATAAAGTTTCCAAGTTCTTTGGGCCTCCTCTATTCTACCATAACAGCCTATCTTGGTTTTAGTGTTAACAATTCTGAGTATAAGGTTATGGGCCTAAGCGCTTATGGAGATATGAACAAGAACACCAATGAATATTACAAAAAACTAAGGAAGGTGATTGATATAAAAGATGATGGAAGTTACAGACTGAATATGAAATACTTTATTTTTCATTACGCTGATAGAATGCCTTCTGAAAAACTTTGTGAGCTCCTTGGAGGTCCGGTAAGAAAACCTAAAGAAAAACTTGAACAAAGGCATAAAGACATTGCAGCAGCTTTGCAATTGATTTATGAAGAAGTACTATTTAAGATGTTGAACTATCTTTATAATGAAACAAAATGTGAAAACCTTGTACTTGGGGGCGGGTGTGGTCTGAATAGCGTTGCTAATGGAAAGATTCTAAGATACACACCATTTAAGAAGATTTGGTTGCAACCCGATCCAGGAGATGGTGGGACAAGCATTGGTGTTGCTTCATACATATATCATGCTATCCTAGGTAATAAGAGAAACTTCAAGTTTGAAAGTCCTTACTTAGGTCCATCTTTTTCTATGGAGTATATAGGGAATTTCCTAAACAAGAACAAAATAAAATATTATAAATTCAAAAGCGAAAAAGAACTGATAAAAAAAGTAGCCAGACTTATATATGACAATAATGTTGTAGGATGGTTTCATAAAGGAATGGAGTGGGGTCCAAGAGCCCTTGGTGCAAGAAGCATTCTTGCAAATCCTTGTAATCCCAAGGCAAAGGAGTTACTAAACACTAAAGTAAAGCATAGGGAAAAATTCAGACCATTTGCTCCAGTGGTTTGTAGGGATGATGCAAAAAAGTATTTTGATTGTGATAATCCTATTCCAGAACCAGCAGATTATATGCTGATGGTTTATCCAATACTAAAAAAGTGGCACAACAAAATTCCCTCTGTTACCCATGTTGATGGAAGTGGTAGGCTCCAGACGATAAAGAGAGATTTAAATCCTTTGTATTATGATTTGATAAAAGAGTTTGGAACCTTGTCTGGAGTACCAATCCTGATAAATACATCATTTAATATAAGGGGGGAACCAATTGTTTGTACCCCCTATGACGCCTATAAGTGCATGATGGGTACCGGAATAGATTACCTTGTCTTGGAGAGGTTCCTAATAAAAAGAGAAGATAATCCTCAGGATATGTGGGATAGTGAAAAATATGCGAAAGACTAAAAAAAGAGAACTCCTTTTGAATTTTAGTTTGCTTATAGCATCTATACTCATTTTTCTCTTTATATTTGAGGTTATCTTATATCTAGTTGGCTATGACAACCAATATGGTGCACCTAGGGGTCTTTTTGTACCTGACGATTATCTAGATTATCATATGAATCCGGGTTTTCATGGCATTGTTAAGCAGATAGATTGTAAGTATCATGTGGATATAAATAAGGATGGCTTCAGAGACTATGAACATAATCTAAGCAAAAGCAATTATAGAATAATGGCTTTAGGGGACTCACAAACCTACGGCAATGGAGTTGAATTTAATGAAACCTTTCTATATTTGCTTGAAAATAAATTACAGAAAAGGTTAAAGAATATAGAAATCTTTAAGATGGGTGTCCCTGGTTATGGTACTGATAATGAATGGTTTCTTTTTAGGAAATATTACCCTAAGTATAAGCCTGATGTTCTACTCCTAGTTTTTCATCCTAATGATGTTCTAGATAATATTCAATGGGGTGAGAAATACATCAATAAAAAAAAAGAGACTGCTTTAATGAGGTTTTTTCTAGTCCATTCTTATTTAAGAAAAAAGCTAAAGTTCTATGATTTTATTTATATGAGATTTAGAAATCTGCCATTAATAAAGAAGTTGAAGATTGACGTAAGGTTTGCGTACGATTATAGATATCTCTTTTTGAATGTAGATACTAAGGCTACCAAAGAAGGATTTGAAAATTCTTTTAAATATTTAAACAAGTTCATAAATGCTTCTTATAATGATGAGTTTGAGTTAGTTGTTGTCATTGTAACATGCTCACATCAATTTTGGGATTCAAGTAAAAAATCACTTGAAGAGTATGCCAATCGACTTAACACAACCATTAATATAACTAAAGTTAGTGACCTTTTATCAGATTACTTTGCTGCTAGGAATATAACTGTAATAGACATATTTGATGAGTTTAGTAAGTACCCTACTCCAGGAGGTTTGTTCCTTCCTTTAGATGGGCATTGGAACAGCAAGGGACATAAACTTGCTGCTGATGTCATTTACAAAAAATTAATAAATAAAAGCATCTTACAAACAGAAGAATATGTCAAAGAATAAGGCATTGCTGATAGAACTTTGGGACTTTTTGAAGGTAAGAAAAGCATGGTGGCTTGTGCCAATAATAGTTATGCTTATTCTAGTAGGGATCCTAATCATATTTGGGCAGAGTAGTGCTTTATCACCATTTATCTATGCCTTGTTCTAGTCTCTATTAATCCTTTTATTTTTTTGTTAAAATTTTTATATTAACTAATAACTTCCTCTAAGCTATACTTGCCCAGAATATTCTTTGCTTCTTTAATAAACATGTCTACTTTCTCTTCTCTTATCACAGCCCCAGCCGCATTTTTATGTCCTCCAGCCTCGCCACCAACCTTTTCTGTTATCTTCCTTATGAGCATATTTAAATCAACATCATTCTTTTTCCCACTCATCCTTAGGCTAACCTTATAATATCCATTTAGCATATCAGCCATTGAGAGAATAAATGTTCCTTTCTCAACATAATTTGATTTTGATATTATTGAAGCTAGTGTCCCTATAATACTTGCTATAATATTGTCCTTTGCATTTATTATTACGAATCCATTTCCCTTTATGATATCCTCGCTTTCTTGGTTTTTCTCATACCATTTTATAGCATTTATGATGTGCCTTCTGTAACCATTCAAACTTCTTATTGCTCTCTCTTTTGTTTTCCTATTGCCTAAACAAGCACCAATACCTAGGCTGGCCTTGTCCATTCTACCACAAGCATTTAACAATGTTGCAAACTCTCTTGCGTCTCTAAATGGACTTTCCTTCTCTTCCTCATTAAGGATATAAACATTGCCAAGAACATCTTCTGGTTTTTCTTCATTCAACCTTCTCATAATTATACCTGTAACAAGTTTCCTAATCTCATCATCCCTAAGATGTACAAGTTTTCTCCAGTCTTTTCCCCTCTTTGGATTTATTCCTATCTGATGTAAAAACTGGATAGCCCCACTCTCGCTTCCACTAACACCTGGGATGTATGGGTCAGTACAATACTCAAGTACCTTATGTAAAGCCCTAGTTTGTGCCCCAAAAATCCTTAGTCCCTTTATCACCTTTATTTTTTTCTTCTTGATTGCTATGTCTAATATTTCTTTGTTTAACTTTAGGAATCCATCCCGCCCCTCCTGTAAATCACCTATAGCACCTATTATAGCTATATGGGCTAAGTTATTAACCTCTTTGTTTAAGGACCTAAAGAATAAATAAACAATTCCAGCACCTGATACCTCTTTGCTCCCATCTATCCCAAATATATGTGGGTTAATATGGACTATGTTGCTACTTAGCCTTACCCTTTCAGGCTTGTGGTGGTCTAGGATAAATACCTGTTTTCCAATAAACCTCTTTTTTATCTCACTCAGCTTTCCAGAACCCAGATCAGCAAAGACAAAACAATTGTATGGCTCCTTTGACAGGCTATCAATTAGTTCATTTGTTAGTTGCTGTACTATGCTAATAGAGTATTTTCTGTTATCGGTATTTAGTGCTTTTACCATAATAGAACAAGCACTTATTCCATCAGCATCCAAATGGCATATCAGCCTTATTGTTTCTCTCTTATCAATTTCCTTGAATTTTTCTAAGCAAACACTAATATATTCCTTAAATTGTTCATACCTGTCCATTTTAAGACCTTAGTTTAATCTGAACCTTTTTTAGACCAAGCAAAGAAATTGTGAAAGAGCTGATTTAAATAATTTTTGTAACTACTTTCCTTAAACTATTTTCTATTTCCCAAACCTTCTCTCCCTTCTTTGAAATTCGTTAATACATGCTATAAAGTCATCCTTTGTAAACTCTGGCCATAACTTGTCAACCCAAATGATTTCCCCATATGCCATCTGCCAAAGTAAAAAATTACTAAGTCTCTTTTCACCACCAGGCCTTATCAGTAGGTCAACATCACTAGGCAGATATAAGTTATTCCTTATAGTTTCTTCATCAATTTTCTTAATACCTTTTGCTATAATTCTTTTGAAGCTATCCACAATCTCCGCCCTACCACCATAAGCCATAGCAAGATTTAGCTTATAGTTCTTATAGTCCTTTGTTATTTGTATTATCTCTCTCATCTCATTTTGCATCTCCTTGGGAAACATCTCTATCCTACCAATTACTGTTACCTTAACCTTATTGTCATGAATTAGTTTTTCTTTTTTGAAGTCCCTGACCTTTCTTTTGAATAACTCAAACAAATATTCCACTTCCTCCTTTTCTCTCTTGAAGTTCTCAGTAGAAAAGCAGTATAGTGTGACCTCTCTAATCTTAAGCTCAATACACCATCTTAATAACTCTTTAATCTTCCCCATTCCTTTTTCATGGCCCGAAAACTTTGGAATTCCTAACTTCTTGGCATATCTTCTGTTTCCATCAAGGATTATAGCCACATGCTTTGGTATATTTTTCATAACAAGAAGAAATAGCTGTTTATTTATATATCTATCTAGATTCTAAAACACTACTCCTCAAAAAGCAATCCAAAAAGTCCTACAAAAACATCATCCTGAACCTTTAGTCCAGCCTCAACTAACGCATTAGCTAGTTTAATACCAACCTCTCTCTCATTGCCTCTGCTCCTGAAATTTACAAGCCTGTTAAAAGTTTCTTTACATAGGAAACCTTCGTTCATGGCAATTACAGATTTGCCCTTTCCACTGCCTTTTATAGAAAATTTATCTTTATCCAAGCGAACTATTATGCCATCCTTAGAATATGTATTGTCTTCTTCTTCATTAAAACCATGGTTTAATAATTCAAGCCTTACAAGCTCTATGATTGCCTTGCTAAAACCAATCTTCTTTAAATACCCGTTTATGTCTTTTATTCTAAGATAGTTTGTAAAGTCTATATTTCTAGTTCTATTGAAATAATAAACTCTTCCTAGATATCCCCTAACCTTCTGTCTCGCACCTTTCTTACCCCCTTTTACCCTCTTCCTCCATCTGTTTTCAACAACATATGCATAGCTTTTTCCCTTTATTTTTTTTACCCTAATGAAAGCCATAAAAGAAGTTAGGCACTATGAAATTTATAAAAGTTTGCATAAAATTTTGGCTTTATAGAAGCTATAGAGTTAATATTTTAATATACTAATATCTACATTAGTCGCCTAACTTCCCCCCCAGGACTAACTTCACTAAAAACAATACTTTGAAATCTATAAACCCTGCACTCATCAAAATCCCTCCATGCATCTATCGGCAAACCAGCCTTGTTGCATGTCTGCTCTAAGAATGTCTTACTATCCCAATTATACTCAACAGCTACTTGAGGTAGCAACAGACCACTATGGAATGTTCCCCTTACAATCAAGCCGTCCCTTCCAACCTTGATTTCTTTCATATAATCCTCAGGATTTCTTACTACTATCCTTTGAGGCTTAGTCAGAACGCTTACATCTATTGTTATAAGCCCAAACTCATCCATTGAAATTGGTGGAAATCTTGGATCAGAAAAAGCAGCACTCCTGGCAGCCTTAATAACCCCTTCATATAATGGATAAACTGGCTCTGGAAATCCAATACAACCTCTAAGCATCCCATCCCTATTCAATGTAACAAATACACCCCTGTACATAGAGAACTTTTGCTTAGTTTCTTTGTCAACCTTTATATCCTTTTTAGAAAAAACACAAGAAATAGACTCCCTAGCAAGTCTTATTAGCTTCTTACCACCATCAAGGCTTATCATCTTATTTCTTTTTTAACGCCTTCCTTGAATTTCTCATTCAACTTTTTTAATCTTTTGATAGCATCCCTTATAACCTTTCTTGGGTCTGCTCCCTTAGTTTCAACGATTATTTTTGGTTTTCCAACCAATGGATGTTTAACAAAATAAGTAGCAACCTTGACATTTGGGTTTTTTATCAATTCATTTTTTATGGCATTTATGAATCCCACATTTTCCCCTATTTCAAAGACAAGTTTCTTTTTGCTTTCTTCTATAATATTTATCTCCATCTTAAAAGCCCTTATCTAAAACAAATACTTGAAGTTATTGTCAATAAAGGAAATATAGCATATTTAAAAATCTTTTGAAAATTACCTTGTTCCATATATTCTTAATCCAAATCCTCAAGGAAATTCTCGTCTATAATTTCTCATTCCCACTTTATTCCCATTTGGGAATATCACTTAACAAATCTAAAACAACTTACATTAACATACTTGATTCTCTTTTTATGAAAACCCATTGTAGGCTTCAAAGGAAACATAAAGTCAAGTACGCCAGCAACACTAAAACCATTTCTATTAGCAAATCCTATAATAAATTCCTTAGTCTCACTTTTATGGAAACTATAAACAACATTGCTTATTTCAAATGCCTTTTTTAAAAAGACCGTATCTGTATGTCTCACTTTAGTTCCAAATGGTGGGTTCATAATTACCGTATCTACTTTGCTACTAAAATCTGCAACATCACAACAAATAAACTCTACTCTAGCTGAACTCTCACTTTTTATCTTTCTAAGGTTTTCTTTTACTATTTCTAGTAGTTTTTTATCTTTTTCCACAAAAAACACTTTCTTTGCTTTTAGTATGAGTGCCCCTATGCCTAGGATTCCACTTCCACATCCCAAATCAGCTATCACTTTCCCTTTTATGTCTCCCTTCATATAAGCACTCCATAGCATCGTAGCAGCTATCTCACTATTTGTAATGTACTGTTCAGCACTCACTTTTGGTTTGGAAACCCACTTTATGGCGGATAAAGCTATTGCAATCCCAGACTTAGATAGCCTTTTTACCCTAATTTCCTGTTTATCATTTACCCTATTATCCATCTTCTTAGCCTCTTAACAAAAAACCGCAATAGTATGGTATTAATCACAAACTACTTGACAAATGCCCTTAACAAAAGCCCTCTGTGACCCACAATATAACTCTCACTTTTTATATTAAAATCAATAATAATGTGGTTTTTATACACACATTTTATACACTCTTTCTGGCCTTCTTTTGTTAACACCAACTATCATAGCCTTATCTTCCCTTTGTTCTCATCCATCCTTAATTTTATCTATCCTAAACCTTAAACCTTAAAGGCCATAAGGCCATATTCTTCAACCCAGCCCACTTTAAACCTCACTTTCTTTATTTCTCTCTTCCTTTTCTCCGCATCCTCCCTTCCATTTCCTCCTTTACACTTTTATTTAAATCTTTTGAAAACCCACCAAAAAAAGACAAAAAACAGATTCAACTCCTTTTTATCTCTTTTATCTTATTCCCAAGGTATTCCTAATATATTCCCAAGATTATCCCAAAACATTCCCAAAAAACAAACTTTTATCGTCTAAAAAATATTCCCAAATTAGTACCAATATATTCCCAAAACATTCCCAAAAAACGATATATTTATATACTTTCATTATCATTACCTTAAAACATGGGGCTCTTCAACAAAACAAAAAAAATTGAATCAGCAATATCTAAACTTCATAACCTGCTAACCCATTCCTTCAGAAATGTTCAGAAGGACACATCTACCATATTTCAATGGTTGAATTATCTCTACCAAAAAACCATACAACAGGAGAAACTAATAATTGAGTTACAAAAGAAACTTAACTCTTATCCAACCACAAAAGAGGAAATAAGAAAGATAGTGGATGATTTTTACTCCTACGACAACATCCTTGCAAGGATTAGGGATATAGAAAAAAGGATGGACAACCTTCAAAGAAATAATTACAACAACCTAGAAGGACTAAGAAAGTTACATCAGGACTCTATTCATGAACTCCAAAAGAGCACTGATGGGCTGCGTGAGGATATGATAGCCCTCCAAAAGAAATACCATGAGTTAGGCTTAAAGATCTCAGCCTTAAAACAACAAATCTTGTCAAAGCAGAAAGCCCAGCCTACCTCTCCTATTATCTCAGAGTTAACCAAAAGAATTGAGAAACTAGAGGCAAGAAAGGCTTCATTGAGGGAGAGGATAATCAGGAAGATAACTAAAAACTCCAGGGATTACATTAAAAGCATAATCATTTCCTACATAGAGAAATATGGTAAAATATCTGCCTTGCAGTTAAAGGAGATGGTGGTAGAAGAACAAGGATTATGCTCAAAATCATCATTTTATCGTCTATTGGAAGAGATAGAAGATAACCCCGACATAGGTGTAATAAGAAAAGGAAAGGAAAAGCACTATATAGTAAAAATCAGGAAAAGGAACTATTGAGTATTGAAAATTATTATCTATCATACATTTTCAAAAACAATAATGTATTTAAATCAAACATTAACTAATATTTTTGGGGGTGATTCAGGTGTTCTTCAAGGACACTGGTAAGAGACAACTCTATACCGAAATTTTTAAAGAAACAAACAAACAACTTCATCAAGCCTTTTCACAAATCAAAGAGGAATTTGATGACCATTTAACATCAATAAACCAGAATACAAATGAAATACAATCAAATTACGAGCTTATCCTCGTTCTTGAACAGAAAATAAATAAACTAGCTGAGAGAATTGATAAAATACAACTTTTTCTTCAGAAATTTGGGCTACCACTTGAAGAAAAACAGACCTTTAAGCCAGTAAACCTAAGCAAAAGGGAGCAAGAAGTATTCTTGGTGATATACACAAAAGAAGAGCTAAAAGGCACAGTAACCTATCTAGACATTGCTAGATACACAGGCCTAACAGAAGACCTAGTAGCAAGTTATGTATCCAACATGATAAGAAAGGGAGTACCCATAATAAAGAAGTATATAAACAACCAAGTACACCTGAGTTTAGATCCTAGGTTTAAGGCTGTCCAAGCAAAAGAGAATATCCTGCAACTAGAACAAAAAACACTTTTTCTTTAGAGCAAATCTTAAAGCAAATCTTAAAGAATCCAATAAAAAACTTATAATCTTTGCTTAAAACTTTTATTCAAAAAAATTATAAAATATTTTAATCATTAATTAAAACTTTATATCATTTAATTTCAATATTGAAAGATATAAAACCTAAGCTCCTTTGATTTTAAACGCATATAAAAATGCTCAAAAAAGGCAAAAAGCCCCACCCCTAAAGCACAAATTTTATATTCCAAAGCCAAATAAGATATGTCCCCACTAAAAAAAGTCGTATAATTAGCCTTATACGACATTTTAGAAAAATTTAAATAAAATAGCTATTAGTTTTAAATAAAAAGTAAAAATAACAAAGGTTAAGAATCAAAAAATGGAGGCAGAAAACCACTTCAAGGAGCTTGAAACAGAATTAAAGCTAAGGGGCTATACAGAGCAAACAATAAGAAGCTATCTTTACGAAAATAGAAGGTTCATTGAATTCTTGGGCACTGACATAAGCCCCGAGAATGTATCTGAAAAACATATCAGGAGCTACCTTGCTTACCTCGTTTCAGATAAGAAACTCAGGCCAGCCAGCATAAACCTTGTAATTTCTGCATTAAAGTTCTTTTATTCTGAGGTTCTGAAAAAGGATATTAACATTAAGAGGCAAAAAAGCGAGAAGAAGCTTCCAGTTGTCTTGTCAAAGGACGAAATAAAGCTTATGATTGAAAAAACAAAAAACAAAAAACACAAGCTGCTAATAGAACTCTTATATGGCACTGGTCTGAGGGTTTCTGAGGCAGTAAACCTGAAGATTGAAGACCTAAACCTTGATGAGCCATTAAACATAATCCGTGGAGGAAAGGGCAAGAAGGATAGGCAGATTATACTTCCCTTAAGGCTAAGAAGAAAGCTAAAATCCTATCTAAAAAGAAGGAGAGACAATAACCCCTATCTTTTTCATTATAGGGACAGCCATATAAGCACTAGACAGGCCCAAAGGATAGTAAAGAATGCGGCTATAAGGGCAGGCATAAGAAAAAGAGTATTCTGTCATGCTTTAAGGTCTAGCTTTGCAACTCATCTCTTAAACTCTGGTGTTGATATTAGGGCAATACAAGTTCTATTAGGGCATAAAAGGCTTTCCACAACACAGATATACACTGCTGTTTCTGATGAGCTTTTAAGGCACATAAAAAGCCCTTTGGATAAGTTATAATAACTTATAAGTTGACAATAGGCTTTCACAGTAGGCGGTTATGTATTCTGTGGTTTTCATGTATTTCCACAAGAAATATTAAAAGAAAAAATTTAAAAATTTTTTCTAATATTCTTCTCACTTTAGGCTTATAATTTTGAATAGTACATCTTCTATCCTTTCAATTCTCATCTCTAGCCTTTCAATGTCCTTCTCTAGTTTTCTTTCTTTTCCGTCTATAAAAATTATCCAATCATTGATGTTGTTCTTTAATTTGTTCATATCTTCTTTAACCCTTCTAAAAGACCTTTTTACTTTCCATACGAAATTTAACATATTAATCACTTTAAAATAGGAATTATTTTCTTTTTAAAAATTTTTCTATTGTAATATATACTTTAAAAAGATTTCTTTCGTTTATATCTTTTATATTTATTATTTATTATAGTATATTTATAAAAACATAGTTTATAAAATATTTCACTAGATATATATAATTCACTATTATTATCTATATTGAAAAAAAATTTTTGACATTTAAAAAAACCAAAAAAGTGAGAGTTCCTACTAGCCATGCAGCTGTATAGGTCCTGAGTGTACTTTGCCTTTAAATGAGTCTAATTCTCAAGAAGTCTAAACAAACCTCTACTGGTATAGAAAAAAACTGCTTTTAGGCACCATTAATTTAATCTTGAGATTTTACTTTAAATCAAACAGAAACCAAAAATTTTTGTTTTTTGTGGATTATGAAAGAACATTTTTAGGTTCTAATCTTCAATTGCAAAAGTGAGTCTTTATTGCTAAAAATGCAACTCCCTTAAAAAATAATAAAACTTTATATATTTCCTCTCCTTTTTATGGTAGTATGGACTATCCAAAGGATGTTATGACAAAGAATAATGAGGTTAGGATTCTTGAGGAAACTGGGAGCTATGTGAAATATACATATGTAGATTCAAAAACAGGAAAACAAATAAAACCTGGAAAGTATAGCCTTCTTTTAAAGAACAAAGACACAACAAGGCACATGTTCATTGTTCCCCTTAAGGATGGAAGGTCTATGGTTGTAAAGGATGAAATAGACAATAAAAAAAGAAAAATCTGGGATAAAAAGAATAAAAAAGCAATAGAGCTTTAACCTACATAACTTAGCCTTTTTCTTTCTCCTATTTCTTTTACTTTCTCACTCTGGCTTAAGATATTCCTTAGCTTGCTCTCAAACTTGCTTGCCTGTTGCAGTAAGGGTTTATAATCAACCTTCAACCCAAGATATTTATCTAGGGCTTCTATTATTCTTGCGGCTGCCTTGCTGTCCGGTAGGTTTGATGTAGCATCTGCAAAGAAGCATACTATTGGAATATCCTCTGCCTCAAGCAATAAGGCTCCTGTAACCCCCATTATAATCCCTTCCTTTAATGGAGATGCTATATTTCCCAATATGCTTTTTTTCTTCTCATCATTTGTATAAAAGAATGTCTTTGGTGAGACCTTCAATCCAGTTGAACCAACACCTTCAAGGCTTATAATCATTTTTGCATCTAGCTGTTTTCCTAGGTCTAGTATTGCTTTTGCTAGTTTCCACTCAAAGCCAGAGGATGCTGTAATAGCATGTAATATTACTATGTTATATTCTTTGTTATAAAATAACCCTAGGGGTTCTACTAGCTTATTCTCATGTATTGCAACCATTGCTGGCATGTCCTCAAAAAGAATCTTCCCAATCTGCTCTGTTTTAAGATGGTCTATGAGAAATTCAGTTGCTATTGTCCCAACAAGTCCAAATCCAGGAAATCCTTCAATCAATATAGGATTTTTTGGTTTCTTCCATAGTTTTATTTTCATACCGAAACACCTCTTTTTTAAGCAGCTTTTTTCTTTTTCATTTCTTTAGCTACACCTCTATTGATGAAGCCTTTCTTAAATTCATTGTCAAGTCTCATGTATTGTACTTCTATTTCCCTTCTTAATGAATTAAGTCTGTCTCTCACAAGACCATAATCTCTTGATAGGTTGCCTAATTTTGCGTCTCTTTTTAGGAGTGCTCCAATCTCATCTAGCCTTTCTTCTATCCTCTCTGCACATTGTACAACAAACATGAATATATCTTCTAAGTCTCTTGCTTCTAGTATACAATGTTCCATTAATCGGTTTACCTCACTAATGTTTAGCTTTTTTTTTCTCCCTACAACCCTGCTAAAGTACTTTAGCTTATTTCCAATTCTTCTTATTAGGCTGCCTACCTCTATGCCCTTCCTTCCTATCAATTCCCCTAATCTAAAATTAGACCTTATAATTATACTTTCTTTTATTATGTATGTGTTAAAGATTCTTCTTCTTTGTGCTTTAGCTTCAAGATAAATATCATGCAGTCTTTTATCTAAGTCTTCAATAATTGTTGTTATCTTATGCAATAAAGCCAAGATCTCATTTTTTCTTTTTTCTTCTTCTATAGCTCTTGCCTCCTCTTTTTTCATTCTTTTCTGACTCCTTAGGGTTTGCTTCTTTTCCTTTAGCCCTCTTAAGCTGTCTTCTAGTCTTTTTATTTCTCTTTCGTATTTCCCTTTCTCTCTCCTTGCTCTTTCTATTATCCTCCTAGCAGCATCCTCTACTCTTCTACTAAACCTAACAAGGCTTTTTTCTTCTCTGTATAATAAAGCACTGGCAGAGAAAATGATGTCATCAAGAAGAGCTATTGTTCTTGAAAGTTTATCTAGCAACAATCTTATTACTCTTTCGCTTTTTTGGTAACCCATTAATTGCTTTATCTCTAACTCTAGTCTTTTTATAGCTGCACTGTTCCTTATTATCTTTACGCACAACCCATGTGAAAAAGTCAACACCCATCTATATCTGAAAAATAGCATATCTAAATCTTAATTTGTTTTCTATATAAATCTTTCTACTCTACATCTCCATAGCGATTGTTGCAATCATTAAGAATAATCCTAATATTATGAATATTATATTGTACACTATTCCCCTTATTATGGTTACCTTTCCCAATACCTGTAGAATACCAGACACAGTAATAACAGCAGCAATGAAAAATGATACCCAACCAACAACATTGCTGTTTGTAATCTCAATAAATGAGTTTATTGCAAGGTAGAATCCTCCTATAACAACAATCCAGCTTAGCAGCCTAACAGGCAAACTGAAATTAAACCATTCTGGCCCTATACCATATTTGTTTAGCAAAGGTAATGCACCCAAGCAAAATATTACAAGCCCTACTAAACCACTTATCCAGTCTTTTGCCTCCATCATTTTTATGTTTTAGATGTTCCAGAGCTGTAAGAGGAATTTTTCCAAGTTTTTGAGGTCTTCTTCTGCCTTTTCTTTATCTTCCTCTAACTTTCTGATATATTCTATTGCCATTGACCTAGGAATCTCATAATTTCTTGCCCATGCTTCAGCAAGCTGTTCTTGAGTAAAAATGCTCTCTATAGCAACCTTTAATAGTATTAAATCAAATAAAAATATCTTATAGGAGTCTTTTATGATATCAATCATGATTCTAAACAACTCTTTAAGCTCCTTAATTATCTTTCTTGTTCCTTCCCTTTCTTTTTTTACTTCTCCCTTTAGCTTTCCTAGCGCGTCTCTGCTTTTCCTTGTTCTATCATAGAGTCTTTTCAGTCCATCTAGGATTCCTCTAAAGTCTTCTTTTATCTTATTCTCCACCTTAGCTTCTAAACCTAAATTTTTTCTTAGCCTCCTTATAGCACCCCACCTCAGTTGCATCATTCTCCAGAATCCTTCTGCATCCCCTTTAAACATAAGGCTTACTGCTTTACCACCACTCAACTCAGCAATAAGCCCAAACACTGCTTTTTGTTCGTTCTGTAACTCCTCATGGACTTCTTTTATTACCTCTCTTATCTTCTCTGCCACAAAATCATCAGCATGTTTGTCTTCTCTTAGCAACTCAGAGAAGTCTCTTTCTAGTTTTGTTCCCCTAACCTCAGATAATATGGCTCTTTCTAGCTTCTCGGTTCCTCTGATGTTTTCATGTACAACTCTTGCTAAAACCCTCAGATGGAGCAAAGCCTTCCTTAGCAGTAGCAGGTCCCTGAAAGCTAACTTGTATGCATATCCTTCTGTTCTGTCTATATCTGAATCTATTGCATTCATGTCTTCTTGGATTTTTTCTATTCTATGCCTTTTTACATCTTCAGCTATTCTTTTAAGATTGGCTTCTAGCTGTCTTGCACTCTTTGAGACATGCTTCCAATCAAATACCATCATGTAGTATACACCAAGAACACTCACTTCCTTTTTGTGGAACATTCCCCCTACTCCCATCTTACTTCACTTTTTAGTATTCCTAAATCAAATTATATAAACTTTGCGATTTTTAGACGCGCTCCATCCGACAAAATTTAAGTTTAATCAAAACCAGAATACATGGAATCCTAATCTTTTTAAAACCTCAGAACCTTAATTGGATGTGAAATAAATTGTCAACTACACGCAACCCCTACAATAAAAGACAAAACAAAAACAAAACAAAAGTTTTAAAAATATATTCCAATCCTCACTAAGAAAATGGCAAGATTAAGGAAGTTTGTGGCTTATAGGAACATAGAAAGACCATATACAAGAATCTCAAAATTCAAGACAAAGTCTTTCATTAAAACAACAAGAAACATAAAGATAGTTAGGTTTAATACTGGTAATCTAAAAAAGAGATTTCCTTATTCATATCACTTAATCTCCAAACAATCATTGCAGATAAGGGATAATGCTTTAGAAAGTGCGAGGCAGGTTTGTAACAGGTTATTGGAAAAGAATCTAGGTACCTCTGCTTATTGTATGCAGTTAAGAACCTATCCATTTCATATCTTAAGGGAAAATCCACTGGCATCAGGTGCAGGTGCAGATAGATTTTCAACTGGTATGCAGAAAAGCTTTGGAAAGCCAATTGGCTCTGCGGCACAAATAAAAGAAGGACAAAAGCTTTTTACTGTTTCTGTAGAAAAACAAAATCTAAGTTTAGCAAAAGAGGCATTAAATAGAGCAAGGAAAAAGCTTCCTGGCTCTTATACGATTCAACTAACAGAGAACAAATAACAAATAGAACTTAAGTAATTACTCAATAAAAATTAAAAAATTATTTAAAAATAAAGACATACACCAGAGAATATGGGCTATTTGTATGCAATAAACCTCATTGAAGACAAGACTTTGGGGATAATCAAGAACAAATATTTTCATTCTTTAATTGTACTTTTACTATTTTTTGTTTCTGCAAAAATAATCGTTCACCTAAGTGAGAGATGGATTCTAAGGTTGACTAAAAAAACAAAGACAGAACTTGATGATTTAATAGTAAAAAAGAGCAATAGGCCTGTATCTTTTTTAATCTTTCTGCTTGGTGTCAGATTTGCCTTAATTCCCTTGGACTTGAGTGATGGGGTTAAGAAGATTTCTAACGATGTAGTATCAACCCTGATAATAGGAGTATTGGTTTATCTTGTTATTGTTATTATTGATATAATAGTTGATTCTTGGGCAAAAAATTTTGCAGCTAAAACAAAATCAAGGTTTGATGACAATCTCGTTAGTCTTGCTCATAAATTTACAAGAGTTACAGTTATTCTTGTAGGTCTTCTTTTCATACTAAATACTTGGGGTATACAGGTTGGACCTTTTTTAGCTAGTTTAGGTATAGCAGGAATAGCAGTAGCGTTGGGGCTTCAGAATACATTGGGCAATATCTTTGGTGGCATATCCCTTATAGTGGATAGGAGCATAAGGGTAGGTGATATCATAAAAATAGATGAAGATACCTCAGGGACTGTTATAGATGTTGGTTTAAGAAGTACAAAGATTAGGACATGGGATAATGAGGTAATAGTAATTCCGAATGGTAAGCTTGCAGGTGAGAAGATTAAGAACTATGTATTGCCTACACCTATGGCAAGGGTTGTTGTTCCATTTTCAGTAGCTTATGGCACAGATATTGATAAGGTAAAGAAAATAGTCATGAAAGAGATAAAAAAGCTTGACAACCTTGATGAAAACCATAAACCAATGGTTATGTTTATGGAAATGGGAGAAAGCTCACTCAACTTTAAGGCTTTTGTTTATCTGAAGTCATACAAAGATAGATTCCACACTAAAGAAAAATTAAATTGTATGATTTATAATGCACTAAATAGAAATAAGATTAGCATACCCTTCCCACAGATGGATGTTTATATTAAAGAATATAAAAAAGGGAAATAGTTATCCTCTGGTGTTTTTCTTTTAAAAAAATAAAAGAGTTTATAATCTTGGAAAGTCATCATTACAATGTGTAAGCAAAGAATTCTGCACTTTTAAAGATTCGGTAGTTTGGAGCTTTTATGACGCTTTCCGCAAAATAGTCATAGGGAATGAAAGTGAGCAAAAAAGGGAGATAAAATAGAGCGGAAAGAACAGAAAGCGACGGAAAATTGAAAATAGGCAATGTTGTAATAAATTAGTGGGTGCTTATTTTCTGAAAGAAATTTTATAGATACGAGAAAATTTTAGTTTTAGAAATACGAAACTAATAACAATCCCATAAAGTAGACTAATATAATGCATAAAAAAATCAACTAAATTATTTCCCTGAACAATTTTAACAGGAAATAGTAACAATGGAACAACCATAAAAAATACAGGCAATAAGATAGTGAGAAAATAAAAAATTACATTATCTTTTGATGCTTTAAAGACTCCTTTCAAAATTAGCCTAAAATTCTTTCTGTAATGAAAAGTGAAAAACAGAATAAAACCAATTACAAGTAGGATAAACAAAATATTTTTATGAATTGGATAATAGATAATAACAAATAATAATGCTATGTATAAAATTGAAATATTAAAAAAGTTCATATTAATAAGATTAATTCTCTGTTCTTTTGAAAAGTGATATACCCAAAGCATTGGTAAAAATCCCAATATGGCTGATACTAATCCAGAACTTCCCTGAAAAGTCTTTATCATGGGTATGAATCTAGAATAAACCAGAATTTCAATGATTGAGCTTATTATTGGTAGAGAAATCAGTGTAAATAAGAATAATATAAATAAATCCTTTTTATTTTTTATGTTATTTGCAAATATTAACGAAATAACCCCAAATATAAAATATCCTTGAAGATTATGCCATAGGTGGCCTAAATCCTTATGAATGAATGCATGTGTGAAAAATTGCCACCATTTCGGATTATAAATGTGAAATGACAAAGGCTCTCTAATTGTTAAAGGTAAAAACATTAATAGAGTTATAAAACTTGGAAATGCCAAAAAGAACAACACATCTTTTAGACTAATTCCTTTAACTGATTCAATTAAATCTTTTTTTAGATTAGACCATTTCAATTTATCTAAGGATTCTTTATTTACTTTTATCCTGATTTTCTTAAAAATTATCTTTTCAACTTTTTTGAGTTATTCCTCGCTTCCCAACAGCTTTTTTAATGCCAATTAAAAAACAATAGTGAAACTTGTAGTCACCCATTTAGAAATTGCCTCACTTTATTATTTCTACTTCTGTCTCATTTAATGTTTTCTGTGGAGGTTTTAGTCTTTTTTCAATTATTTTGAGGTATTTTTTTTCTTTTTCTATGCCTATTGAGTTTCTTCCCATTTTCATGGCAACCGCTGATGTAGTGCCAGAACCCACAAAAGGATCTAATACCAGATCTCCTGGTTTTGTGCATGCCAATAGGATTCTCCTTAGTAATTCTTCTGGTTTTTGTGTTGGGTGTTCTCCTGCCCATTTTTCGCTTTTTGGTGTTAATGGAATACTCCAGACATTTCTTGTTTGTTTTCCTTTTGGATTGAGCTGGTCTTCAATAAGGTTTTTTGTATCCTCATAATTGAATGTCCATCTCTTGCCGTTTCCATTTTTTGAAGCCCAGATTAAATGTTCTGTGCTTTCAGTAAAAAACCTGCAAGTTATGTTAGGCTGTGCGTTTGGTTTAAACCAGACAATGCTATTGTTTATTTTTAGGTCTGTCATGTGTTGTATGATATAACCTAATTGATAGATGTTGTGAAACGAACCACAAACCCATAAACTACCGCCATGTTTAAGAACTCTTACACATTCTTTGATCCATTGAATGTTGAACTTAAAAAATTCGTCTTTTGTGAAAATATCCCATTGTTCTTCTAATGTGATATGCTTACTATATTTCCACCCTAAACCTTTCTTTTTTGCCAGACCATAAGGAGGATCAGCAAAAACTAAATCTACGCTTTCATCAGGAATTTTCTTTAACTCTTTTAAAGCGTCTCCTATCATTATTTTGTGATGAGTTTTCATTTTTTATTATTCTCAATCCACTCTTTCATAAGGGTATTTATTTTTGTTGATATTTTTATATCATTATTTTCGCACAATTCCTTAAATTTTTCAAGAACTTCTTTATCAACAGTTATGTTTAATGGAACTTTCGGCATTTTTTAACCTCTTATGATCATTTCTATTTATAAATAAAGATAAATATACATAATTGATTTATAAAGTTTTGGTTTTTAAATTTTTATGCCAGAACTACATTTAATGCACACTACAAAAGATGGAGTAAAAATATTTGTTTCTAAAGGAAATAAAAAAGAATCCCCTTATGATTTTAGAGTTCATTATCAAGAACCAAATAAAAGAGTAAGAACACCTAAGCATATTCATTTGATAATTGATTTATATATGAAGTTAAGTAGAAATAAAGAACTGACATTAAAGTTAGTTGATTATCTTATTGATATGATGAAAAAATTAAAGCCAGAAACTAAATATCCTCCTTCTTTGCAGGTTTATGATAAGCAGGATTTATCTGAATTTGACGAGTTAAATAAATATGGGGAGTATTCTGTGGAATTTATAGTTGTTGTAACTGAGTTAATTATGATTCAGGAGAAAACAAATTATCCAACAGGTACAATGAATGTTAAAGTGTTTGAAAGATTCAGAGACAAACACGATGATATTTTTTCTGTTGTGAGTGCTGCAACATTTAGATAAAAAATAAAAAATTCTCAGGCACGTTACCCTGAGGCGGTGCCATACCCTCTAAGTTTTCGCCTTAGGATACTGAACTGGCGTTTAAAAGCTTCTAAGCCCGAAATTTAAGGGTTTCAGGCTAATTACTCTTCAGCGACATTATGACGCTTTTTTGAAAATCCGTTATAACTACTTTCTAATGACGAAACATTTATAAGTATCCTCTTTATAATACTACTTATGGCAGATAGAGTCTTAAGAATTGATGAATCACTTGAAGAAATAATTAGAATACTCCAAGAAAGACATGACAAAGCTGAAAGAAAACCTTTGCTTATAGGTGTTTTTGGACCTGCTAATGCTGGGAAGACCTATCTTTGTAAGATTCTTTCTAGGAGGCTTTATGATTTGTATGGGATTACAGGTCCCACTCTTGTGTGTAGCTCTTCTCCTGGCTCAATAACACCACCAAGAATAATTGTGTATAGCACAAATAACACAGAACTTTATCCTAATGAAAGGGAAATACTTCCTTCCCTCGAGTATCTGTTCTACCATGCAGGCATAAATAAAATAAATATGGGGAGAGCAAATATAGACTGGTGGAACAAACAGCTGAGGAAAGATAAGGCTATCGGGAGGGACCTTGATGTTACTATCTATATCTATAATCCAATCGTTACAATACCAAATTTGGGTTCTATATTACCTGTCTTTGATATCGTTGTAGCAAACCCACATCACTATAGGGCTTCTTCTGGATTATTTTACTGAGTTCTATTAAGGGGTTCTGTAAATTTTATTGTTGGTATAACATCGGGCTTATGCGAAGTGTGAAGCGAAACTAAATTTTGGAAACTGAAGTGCAATGAGGTTTCCACATAAGCTGTGTTATACAAGCGCGGCGGGGTCTAGGAGCGTAGTGGAGTGAGTTCAAAAAATATTTTTCGTTCTTGTTTTTTTTGTTTTGAAAAATGGAAGAGGGCTGGGAGGTGAATTTCATTTTTCAAGCTTCTTATAATTTACAGCGAGTTCATTCCTTCTTCAATTATTGTTTCTTCAGTTGTTTTTTCTGTAAGTTTTATCTCTTCAGTGAGTTGTTTTTGTTTCCATGTTCCTTTAAGGAACCAAATAACAGTTATTATAGCAGCTAAAACATTTGCTGTTGGAAAAGCTACCCACAAGCCAATTTCTGCAAGTACTGTATGTTTTGATAACAAGTATGCTAAAGGAAACCTTAAAACCCATAATGAAACAATAGATAAAATCATTGCTATCATTGTGTTTCCAGAACCCCTGAAAAGCCCATTCAAAGACATTTGAATACCAATAAAACCAAAAGTTAAAGCCATTATCTTAATGAATAAAGCACTTGCTTGTATTGTTTCTATTTCTCCGGGAATGAATATTGCAGAGATTTGTTTTGCAAATAAAAACATTATTACTCCTACAATTGTCAAAATTATAAAACCCACAAGAGCACTTAATTTTGTTATTTTTTCTGCTCTCTTTGTTTTTCCAGCACCAATATTTTGTCCCACAAGTGTTGAAGTAGCCATAGAGAATCCCGTTGCAGGAATGATAACAAAGCTTAGTATTCTGCTTCCAATACCATAAGCTGCAATAGTAAGTGTTCCAAATGAGGCAACGAGGAATGTCATAACTGTCATCCCCAATGCTCTAGTTGATTGTTCAATAGAAGCTGGAAATCCAATCTTAAACATCTTTTTTATTAAAACCCAATCAGGTTTTAAGTCACTTAGGTGTAATTGAATCTCTGATTTTCCTTT
Organism: uncultured Methanosarcinales archaeon; assembly: GCA_964577685.1. Taxonomy (GTDB): domain Archaea; phylum Nanobdellota; class Nanobdellia; order Woesearchaeales; family JACPBV01; genus CAZNZT01. The sequence continues at coordinate 85,470 of CAZNZT010000002.1, forward strand.
TAACAATAATCCTATTCCAATTATTGCCGCTAAACTTTGTGTGCCAATAGTTGCAACTGCTGCTCCTGCAACACCAAATGCGGGGATGAAGCCGTAACCAAAAATGAATAAAGGATCAAGAATTAAATTTAATAAAACCGTTCCAAGGACAATACACATTGGTGTTTTAACATCTCCAACACCCCTCATTAAAGATTGAAAAACCATGTAAGTAAACATGAAAATCATTCCAATAAAGGATATTTTCATGTACAAAACTGCGCTTGAGAAGATTGCTGCTTCAGCTCCCATTAAACCAATAAAAAAAGGAGATAAAAAATAACCAATGGTTGCAAGAATAATGGAAATTATTACGACCATTAACATTGTTTGAGAAGTAATATGGTCAACTGCTTTTTTGTCTTTTTTTCCCTTATATTGGGCAACGAGAATTGTACCTGCCATTGCTAATCCGCCACCAAGAGAAATAATAAGAAAGATTATTGGGAAACTAATTGAAACTGCAGCAACTGCATCTGTTCCCAATCTTCCAACCCAAAAAGTATCTGTTAATTGATAAGCCGTTTGGAGTATATTAGCAAATATTATAGGAATCGATAATGCTATTAAAGATTTTAGGATTGGACCTTCTGTTAAATTATTTTTTATATCCATATTAACTGCCATTTATAAATTAAAATTTGTAAGCATTATATAACTTTTGTCTTTTAAAATAAATAGTTTTCTGAAGTGTAGTGTAGAAAACACATTATTATCCCTCTCTATAAAAAAACAAATTTATTCTTCTTTGAAAGCCTCTCGTTCTTATTCTCAGCTAGAAAAATATTTTTTGAATTGGGTATAACATATCAGGATTAAGAGAAGTTTTCACCGAAGGTGAAAATTTGGGGCGACTTGCCGAAGGCAACAAAGCCTTCTTAATCGCTGTTCAACGCCCCGCAGGGTTCGAGGCTGAAAGCCGAGAAAGTCCGCCGTAGCCCGCCGAAATTTTTATTTTTCTTGAACTCCCCATTTAATATTTATTATTCCTAAATTTACGCCCGCCTCAAATTTTTTAATTATTTCTTTGTTATTTTCTATTACATCAATTCCATCAGAAGTTATTCTAATATCTAAAATATCTCCACCCATTACTTTAGCTCTACATTCAATCAAATTTTTTCCTTCCAGATATTTACAAGTAGAAACAACATCTTCTTTTGAAAATCCTGTTTTTTCTTCAATTTTTTTAGAAGAAGTTCTTTGCTCATCGTAAATAATTTTCAAAATTTTTAATCTGTCAGTTTGGGAAAGCATTTTAATCACTTAATTCCTTTTTCATTTGTTCATATTCCTTCTTAGAGATTTCTCCTTTTGCAAAACGTAATTTTAAAATTTTAAGAGGATCTTCCTCATCACTTTTTTGTGATATTGTGTTCTTTTTTATTAATTCCTTTATTAATTGTGGAAACTTACAAGTATATTTTCTTTCAGAAGACCAAAATTGTATCCCTTCTATTGAAGAATGAGCATGAAAAGTAAGTGTATCCATAGTGATACCTTGTTCATAATCGATAGATTTTATATTTTCAAGAGGAATTTCTCTAATATCCACAGAAAATAATCCCTTTCCAATTATTAAGATTCTTTCATTAGTAATTACTAACCATGGAGAACCCCATTGAGTACCTGGTTCGGATCTCCAACCTTGAGCACTGCTGGAGATGGACGTTCTGCCTCCTTTAACATGCGTTCCCCACGCACCCTTATAACTATAAAGTATTTTTTCAGAAACATGTAAAAATGTGTCCAATCTTTTTTTAATCCTCTTTGGAAGCTCCATCCTTAAACTCTCTTTTTTCTTGCTCATATTTTATAGATTAATAAAAGGTTTTATAAACATTTCTTTTTAAGGCGGGCGAAGACGGATTGCGTTGAACACCAATTTCCCGCAACTTCATAAATCTGATTAACATACAATATTTAAATTTTCTTTTTCATACTAAGATATAGAGATATCATAATCAAATTCCTGAAATCTGGCAAAACACCGACAGGAGCTGTTGGGATTGATTTAAGCTTGAAACATAAGTGGCATGAATTAATTGAATTGGCAATAATTTATCAGATAAAAGGTTAACACTTCTTTTTTGATTTCTTATTTAGATTAAATTTTTAACGAATTCCACCAACAATAAGTTTACAGGACCAATTAAAGATAAATTTATATAACTCCTCTCTATTTTTTATAATAATGAGACCAGCCCTAAATAGCCCCTCAATATTCATAGGCGTAGATGGAAAAGACATAATTAGCTTTGGTTCTGGGCAGCCTGATTTGCCACCACCTGAAAGAGTTTTTAAAATTCTTCCTGATTATAGGCAATTTAAGTATGGGCTTATTCAAGGAATGGAGAAATTAAGAGAAGCGCTTTCAAGACAGAAAGAATTTAGGGGCTCTGACAAGGATAGTTTTGTTATAACAAATGGTGCGTCTGAAGCACTGGATTTAACATTCAGGGCAATATGCAAACCAGGTGATAAGATTCTTGTTCATAAACCATATTATTACTCCTATGTCCCCCTTATTAAAATTAACCATTGTAAGCCAGTATTCACGGAAACAGTAAAAGGAAAGATACAAATAGATGATTTCTATGAAAAAGCAAGGGAGTGTAAGATAGTATTGATAAATTCCCCCTCAAATCCGACAGGTAGAGTACAAGAGATTAAGACTCTTAAAGAAATTGAAAAATTTTGTGCTGATTTAGATATAACAATTGTTTCTGATGAGGTCTATAAAGATTTAATTTATACAAGGGAAAACTATATGCTCCACGGACCACATGTTGTTACAATAAACAGCTTCTCAAAAACATTTGGTATGTGTGGTTTTAGGGTTGGTTATTTGTACTCTAATGATAGAAAGATAATAGACAGAGTAATAGAAATAAAGACTCACTCCTCCATGAATACTAGTATAATAGCACAGGAGATGGCATATGAAGCCACGAAAGCCCCTAAAGATTATATAAAAAAACAAGTAGCAATATGGAAGGAAAGAAGAGACACAATCTATGAAGGCTTACAAAGGCTTGGTTTGGATTTATGGAAGCCAGAAGGTGCTTTTTATGTTTTACCTAAAATTAAGAATCCACAAAAAGCAGTTTTGACATTGTTTAAAAAATATAAAGTAATAACCTACCTTGGCTCTTGGTTTGGTTCCCCTGAAAGAATAAGGTTAAGTTATGCCTTAAATAATGATAAAATTGAAGAAGGACTAAAAAGAATAGAAAGCTATTTAAAGCATGGTTAATTTGTTTTTCTTGGGGTGGTTTTGATGATATTCGGATTTGGTTTTGGTAGCTTTACTTTATTTTGGCTGTTTGTTATCTTATTAACAAGTCTAAAGATAGTAAGGGAATATGAAAGGGGTGTAAAATTTACCTTGGGAAGATATTCTGGTTTGATGAAGCCAGGTCTAAGATTGGTCATCCCTATAATACAATCATGGGTAAGGGTTGATTTGAGAATAAGAACAGTAGATGTCCCGTCCCAAGAGTGCGTAAGTAAAGATAATGTTTCATTGAAAGTTAATGCTGTTCTTTATTACAAGATATCTTCTGCAGATAAAGCGATTTTAGAGGTTGAGAATTTCAGTTATGCTGTTTCTCAACTAGCCCAGACAACTATGAGGAATATAGTAGGCGAATTTGAACTTGATGAGATTTTATCAAAGAGAGAACAAATATCCAAGAAAATACAGGAGATAGTTGATAGGGCAACAGATCCTTGGGGGATAAAGGTGACTAATATTGAGATAAAGGATATAGAATTACCAGAAACTATGAAGAGGGCAATGGCTCACCAGGCAGAAGCTGAGCGAGATAGAAGAGCGAGGATTACATTAGCATTGGGAGAAAGCCAAGCAGCTGAAAAGTTAGCACAAGCAGCTAAAATCATAGGAAAAGAACCAGCAGGTTTACAACTTAGGTTGTTCCAAACAATGTCCGAGATAGCCTCAGAAAAGAATAGCACAATAATCTTGCCTGTGCCTACGGAGTTAATAGAGTATGTAAAAAGGATTAGCAAGAAATAAATAAATTTTTTATATTCTAATCTCTTCTGTATTACTAATGCTAAATCCAGATACCTTTGTTTGTGATAGAAAGTGTGGTCTGTGCTGTATTAAATATATAGTTAAACTGACTAAAAAAGACATTATTAACATAAAGAAGCTGGGATATGATGAAGACTATTTTGTTGAAGAAGATAAATTTCTAGGTGGAAAAACAAGGTTTGTTCTTAAAAAGAAAGATAATGGCTGGTGTATTTTTCTTTCTAAAGATAAAAAAGGCATATACTCATGTGAGATATATAATTCAAGACCATCTGTTTGCAGAAGGTACCCGTTTCTTAAGAAAAAAAACATTAAGAGCTGTAAGCCTGTTACTTTCTCTAACCACTAATTTTTTAAATAACCTCTTATTCCTACTCTTATAAAATCTTTTTTGATATTTGAGAGGTGATTTGTAGCATGCCAGAATTCAAATTATGCATAGCTAATCCAAAAACAGGAAAATGCTATTCAAAGGTTGTTAAGGATGAGGAAGCAACACCATTTATAGGTCTGAATATCGGTGAGACTATTCAGGGAGATGTTTTTGGGATGCCTGGCTATGAGTTTCTTATCACAGGCGGTTCTGATTATTGCGGTTTTCCTATGAGGAGGGGCATCTTAGGAGTGAGAAAAAAGATATTGGCCTCTGGTGGAGTTGGATTCCCAAGAGTAAAGAAGGGGATGAAAAAAAGAAAAACCGTTTGCGGGCATAAAATCCATGAAAGAATATCTCAGATTAATCTTAAGATACTAAAAGAAGGTAAGAAAAAGTTAGAAGAAATTTTCCCCATCAAAAAAGAGGAAGAAGGAAAAGAAAAAGAAAAACCAGAAGAACCAAAGGAACCAAAAGAAAAGAAAGAGGAAAAAAAGGAAGAAAAAAAAGAGCAAAAGAAAGATGATGTAGCAAAAACAACTGATGAAGAGAAAGCAGATAAACAAAAGAAAGAACAAAAGTAAATAAGCATGTAATATGCCCGACAAAAAGGAAAAAAACACAAATGTTGAAACAGGACAAGCGGTAATTAATATAGGGATGGTTGGGCATGTTGACCATGGAAAAACAACATTGCTTGAAAAGCTTAGTGGAAAATGGGCAGATACTCATTCTGAAGAAATAAAGAGGGGAATTACAATAAGATTGGGTTATGCGGATGTTGTTTTTAGAAAATGTGAGAGCTGTGGTATCTATACAGTAAAAAAGAACTGTCCAGAATGTAAAACTGAAACAAAACCCCTAAGGAAAGTTAGCTTTGTTGATGCACCCGGGCATGAAAGTTTAATGGCAACTATGTTAAGTGGAGCAACAATAATAGATGGAGCCCTGCTGCTGATAGCTGCTAATGAATCATGCCCACAACCACAAACAAGGGAACACCTAATGGCATTAAGCATTATTGGTGTTGAGAACATCGTTGTTGCTCAAAACAAGATAGACCTTGTAAGTGAGGAACAAGCAATAAAGAACTACCAAGAAATAAAAAGATTTCTTGAAGATACAAAATACAAAAACGCTCCAATAGTCCCAATATCTGCTCAACATGATGTTGGAGTAAATTATTTAATTGAAGCTATTGAAAAATATATCAAAACACCAGACAGAGATCTTAGCAAAGACCCTCTAATGCTTGTGGCAAGGAGTTTTGATATAAATAAGCCGGGCACAGAGATAAAGAATCTTGTAGGTGGCGTTCTTGGTGGGGTTCTAAAAAGAGGCGTCTTAAAAAAAGGGCAGGAAATAGAGATAAGGCCTGGGTATGAGATAACAGAAAGAAACAAAAAGGTTTGGAAACCCTTATCTACAACCATAATGAGTATAAGGTCTGGTGGAATCTCAATCAAAGAGGCAGTTCCCGGTGGTTCTATAGCTCTATTAACTTCTCTGGATCCTTCAATTACAAAGTCAGATAATCTCATAGGCAATGTTGTTGGATTACCTGGAAAGCTTCCTCCATTGTTTGATGAGTTATCTCTTGAGGTAACTTTAATGGAGAGGGTTGTTGGTTATAAAGAGGAACTAAAAGTTGAGGAAATAAAAATGAATGAGGCTCTAATGTTAAATGTGAATGCCTCAGCTACAATAGGAATTGTAACAGAGATAAAAGGAAACACTATAAAATGTAAACTGAAATTGCCCATATGTGCAGAAGTTGGTTCAAGGGTAACTGTATCAAGAATGATAAATAACAGGTTTAGGCTAATAGGCTACGGGATCATAAAAAAATGAAAACTACTTGTTAAGAAAGTCACTCATTTTGTCATCAATGTTGATGGGAATAAATTGAAACTCCTTCTTGTTTTTTCTTTCCTTTTTGTTGGTTTTAAATTCTAGATAATCATACATTTAAATCACCTTACTGGGCTAGATGCTCCACATGTTAATTATTAGAACCATAATAAAAAATCAGGATTCTATATATCCCTTCATAAAGCCAGCTTCCTCTGGTGTAATCTCATCCTCTTCTGTTAGCTCTTCTAGGTGCTCTTCCCCATACAGGTCAGCCTTATCATTAATCTCTTCTTCGTACATTGCTACCCCCTACCAGTAAAGCCTAAAATTATAAAAATTCGAATTTATTTATATATTTAATTCTTAAATTTTATAATATTTATATAATTAGAAAAATTTATAAATGATAGTGATTTACTATAATCACATATAAACATTTTTTATAAAAACTAAAAGCACTTTGGGGGTTAAGATGAAAAGAAGGATAATACAAATCGCTAACTCTACACAACTTGTTTCATTACCTAGAAAATGGGCTTTGGAGCATGGTCTTAAGAAGGGGGATGAATTAGATATAAGAGTAGAAGGTAACAAACTTATAATAAGCGTTGATGGTGAGGGTAAAAAGAGATCCAAGATTGAGCTAAATATTACCGATTTAGATAAGGATTCAATAGTCTTCTTGATAAGAGGCCTATATATAAGGGGGTATGATGAAATAAAACTAATCTTTGATAAGCCCCTGACCAAGCATTATAGAACAAATAAAAATGTAAGGTTCCTCTCGGTAATCCATAATGAAACACTTAGGTCTACTGGTTTGGAGATTATTCAAGAGAAAAGCAATCTTGTTGTTTTAAGGAGAATATCCGAAAGCACAACAAGGGAGTTTGATACTATTTTAAGAAGGATATTTCTGCTTCTTATTGATGCAGCCAAAGACCTGTATGAAGGGGTAAAAGCAAGAGATTTTGAATTAGTAAAAAGTTTAGAAGAGAAACACGATACTATGACAAAGTTTATTTTCTATAATTTAAGATTGCTTAATACCATGAGCCATATCCACCATGCTAAAGCTCCTTTTTTGTTTCATATAATTGCTTCTTTGGATATGGTTAATGACACCTTGAGAAATGCTGCGAGAGATATTTTAGAAAGTGGAATGAAGCCTAGCCATAAGGGGCTTTTAATTTTAGAGCAAATTTACAAATCAATAGAGCTCTACTATAATCTTTATTATAATTTTAATCTTAAAAGATGTAATGAATTCTCAAAAGTTAGGGATAGCGTACTTAATATAATCAAAGACAATATGAAAAACAAGCTTACAAAGGAGGATGTCTTCATTCTGACAACTTGTGAATACTGCTTGGAAATATTAAGGAACCTGTATTCAGCAAGGGTTGGAATGGAGTATTAAGCATATAAATCCTAAGAACAAAGATGGAGAGAATAAGGTTTATTGAAGATAAGTATGTTCCTTCTTTGTTTAAAAGAATAGCCAAAGAAGAACTAAGCAGACATTTTTTTCCTAACGAAAGGGTAGCTATAAAACTCCATATGGGTGAGCTTGGTAATGATTATTATTTAAAACCAGACTTTGTTAAGATTATTGTTGATATCTTGAAGGAACTAGGCATAGAACCATTTCTTTTTGACTCACCAGTTATTTATCCTGGTGGGAGGGATACTGTAGAGAAATATTATAAAACAGCTGAGAAGCATGGCTTTAATGAAGATGAACTTGGTTGTAGAATTGTAATCTCAAATGATTCTAAGCTCGTAAAAACAGAGAATCTTTGTGTAGAGGTATGTAAGCCCCTTATAGAGTCTGATGGATTGCTTGTTTTAAGTCATGTGAAGGGACATATGTGTTCAGGATTTGGTGGGGCAATCAAGAATCTAGGTATGGGTGGTGTAACAATAAAAACAAAGAGGGATATACACCAACTCGCATCTCCTGTCTTTGTTGATGAATGTAGCGGATGTGGTAGCTGTGTTAAACTTTGTCCTGTTGGTGCAATAAAACTAAAGAATAAGAAAGCAAATTTTGATTTAGAAAATTGTTGGGGTTGTGGTGTTTGTATAGTTGGTTGCCCTTCAAATGCTTTGAAGCCAAGGGTGGCATCGTTTGATAGGTTAATTGCGGAAGGAGCTTATGCTGTCTTAAAGGGTATAAGAAAGAGCTATTATGTAAATGTAATAAAAAACATAACAAGACTTTGTGATTGTGCTAAAGATCCAGGTGGTATAGTATTAGATGATATTGGAATTCTTCTTGGAAGGGACATAGTTGCAATAGAGAAAGCATCTTTTGACCTAATAAATAAGAAGGCAGGCAAGGATATATTTAAAGAACTTCATAAAAAATCCCCCTTTGAACATATAAAGGAAGCAGAAAGACTTGGTCTTGGAAACTTAAATTATGAACTAGTAGTCTGATTTTGAATAACCAAAAATGAATCTACTAATAGACATTCATTGTCACCTCCATTATTACTCTCCCAAGGACCTTAATAATATAATAGAAAATGCGAAGAAGGTTGGATTAGCCTGTATTCTAACAAACGGAATAGACCCTAAGACAAATAGGGTTACCTTGAGTATAGCTGAAAAGTATGATATAGTAAAGGCGGCTTTGGGGATTTATCCTATAAATAGAATCACAAAAAAAGCGAATTTTGATGGTTCTGAGGCATATAAAGAAATAGGATGGATAGAAAAAAATAAAGATTGTATAATTGCAATAGGAGAGTGTGGCCTTGATGGTTTGAACAAAGACAACTTTTGTGAGCAAAAGAAAATCTTTGAAGAGCTAATAGCCCTTTCAGAAAGGATAAAGAAACCATTGATTGTTCATTCAAGAAAGGCAGAGGCTAGTGTACTTGATATGCTTGAATCTTCTAATGTAAAGAGAGTCTTACTACATTGCTTTTGTGGGAAAAAAAGCCTAGTAAAAAAAGCACTTGACCTAGGCTTTTATTTTTCAATACCTACAAACATAGTAAGAGCTCAGAATTTTAAAATGATTTCAGATATAGTAGATATAAATCATCTCTTCTGTGAGACAGATTCCCCTTATCTAAGTCCTTTCAGGAATCTAAAAAACCAGCCAGCCTTTGTCATAGAGTCATATAAAAAAATAGCAGAAATAAAATCAATGGAACTAAATGAAGTAATAAATAATATTTGGATGAATTTCAAAAAACTTTTTTGGTAGCTAAATAAAGATAAAAAATAAAAAATGAAGAGAATTCAGAAGACAGCTTTTTATTCCTATAGGATTGGAAGCTTACCAAGAGGATGTAGCTTGTGTGTAAGGGGACAGAAACTAGTACTTTTTGTTACAGGTTTGTGTCCAAGGCGATGCTACTATTGTCCAATATCAGATAAGAAATATAATAAAGATGTAGTCTATGCAGATGAATGGCCGACAGATAATATAAAAAACATAATAAAAGAGGCAAAACTAATAGATGCAAAAGGTGCTGGCTTTACTGGTGGAGACCCATTATGCAGACCTGATAGAACTATCTTTTACTTGAAAACACTAAAAGATAAATTTGGGAAAAGCTTTCATATTCATCTCTATACTTCTATGGATTTAATTAATAGGAGTATCTTAGAGCGATTATATAATGCAGGTTTAGATGAGATAAGATTTCATTTGGATTTAGACAATAAAGCGTTATGGAATAAAATAACCTTTGCCCTATCATTTCCTTGGGATATCGGGATTGAGATTCCAGTAATACCAAAGAAAGAGAAAGCAATTAAAGATATTATTAATTTCATTTTTGCTATAAATACAGATAATAGCTCTAAAAATAAAATTAAATTTTTGAATCTGAATGAACTTGAGATAGCAGATAATAGCATAAACAAATTAAAAAAACTTGGTTATAAAACAAAAAGCGAACTTTCTTACGCTGTTAAGGGTTCCGAAGAATTGGCCTTTAAGATATTAAATTACATAATATTTAAAGAAGGCAAAGGAAGGAATAAAAAAGGGAGATTGAATGTTCATTATTGCACAGCAACCCTAAAAGATAAAATACAACTTACAAATCGGATAAAAAGAAGGGCGAGGAATACCAAAAAGAAATACGATGTGCTTACTAATGAAGGCACTTTAATACGAGGAGCAATATACCTTGCAAATCTAAAACCAGATTTTAATTACAGGAGAAGGCTAGAAACAATATTAAACAACAAGAAAAAAAAGAGAATATACCTAAACAAATTAAGAAATATAAGGGAAGAGCTAATGAGGGATTTCAGGATAAATTTAATTGAAATAGATAAAAACAAGCTTAGGCTGCTTACCTCTCCCGAAGCAGTAAAAAGAATAAAAAATATTCTTAATTCTTCCACCTTAGGAAATCCAGACTTAATCCATGACAAGAGGTTTTTCAGAAGGAGAGAGATTTTTTTGGCAATAGTTGAGGAGTACCCCACTTATGACCAACTTGAGATAGATATCCAATTTTTATAGAAAAATTTATATGTTCCTACTTCTATTTTGTTTATTATGAAGATTACCATAGATACAAAGGAAGACACCCATGAAGAAATAAGAAAGGTTATCAGAATGTTACAGCAGTTGGTAGGAGAGAGTTCTTATACAAATAGAAACTTGTTTGGTGAAACTCAGCATTCATTGCAGGAATCACAAGAGTCTACGAATGTATTTGCTTCTCTTTTTGGTAATCAGATTGATGAAAGCCAGAATAAAGAAACAGAAGATAAAGAAGAAGATAAAAGCGAGGATATTCCTGAAGTAATCCCTTACTAACAAATTAAAATGAAATATAAATTTCTTGATGATATAACCTCAGATGTTATGTTTGAGGTATATGGTAAGAATCTAAAAGAACTTTTTCAAAATGCAGCAGAGGCATTATTCTCTGTGATATGCAAAATAGAAAAAGTTCAGCCAAAAGAGTCAGAAGAATTTGAAATAAAAGCAAATAACATTGAAGAACTTATGATAAATTGGCTTCAGGCCTTAATTGCAATAGTTGATGTAGAGCAGAAATTTTTCTCTAAGTTTGAAATAGAGGAAATCTCTGAGACAAAATTAAGGGCAAAACTTTTTGGAGAACCTATAAGGCCAGAACTTGGTGAAACAGTGGTAAAGGCCGTTACAATGTATAAGTACAAACTAGAGAAAACAGATAATGGTTACAGGGCTGTTGTTAGCTTGGATATTTAATCTGTTGCTATTGTTTTGCTTTTTACATCTAACTCTGTATTGTCACTAGCATCGTAAAGTTCTATCTTTATAAATTCCTTTAAGGGATTGTCTGGCCTTAAATAATGGGCTTTTAGTTCCTTATCTAGCTTCCATGTTTTTACTCCTATAGGTATCGCACCAGCATATTGTATCTTTCCACCATTAGGCCATTGTTTTATTGCTTCAGGACTTTCTTTATCATACCAATAAACCCAAACTAGTGGGGTGAATATCTTTTTTTGGTTGTCAATTCTTATGGTTATTGACTCTATTTTTGTCTTATTTTCGTCTAAGTCAACATCATCTATGTATAATATCACATTTCCGGATAACTCCTTCTCTTCTTTTTCTTGTTCCTCACTCTCTTCAGGGTTTTCTGTTTCTATTTCCTCTTCTTTGGTTTCATTAATTTCTGTAGTTTCTGATTCATTTATAGTTTCACTCTTGTTTTCCTCTTCATTAATAACAGCCTGCGTTACAATAATAGGCTGTGTTTCAATTTCAGAAAGCCCTCTTTCGCATTTGTACCTTGATATTGGATTATAAAAAACAAGTCCGAGCAAAGCGAATATTATAATAAGGTATATTGTTCTTTCTATCCAAAATTTATTTAATCTTACCTTTATTTCAATAATATTCTTATCCATCTTATCTTCTTCATCTTTTTTGTTGAAACTCTCAAATGAATCTTCTCCCATTATTTCCAATACAATTTCTAATATATATTTCAGCTATTCTGATTATTTCCAAAGTTACATAACTCTATATAAATTTATCGATAACTTTTTAAATATTTATACTTTTGCTTTTTTTATGAAAGAAAAGCTCCAACCCATAGGTGATTATGAATGGTTGTTGCCGAAGGCAGTAAGAAAAGAGATGAGGGTGGCAGGTAAACTCATAGCAAACAAGGCTATATATGATGTTATGGAGGATGGAGCAATTCAACAACTTAGTAATGTATGTTGTCTTCCTGGCGTTATTGAGCCAGTGTGTGCTCTTCCTGATGCACACTTTGGCTATGGTCTGCCAATGGGTGCTGTAGCAGCTTTTGATATAGAAGAGGGAATTATAAGTTCTGGTCTTTGCGGATTTGATATAAATTGTGGTGTTAACTCTATTAGAACAAACTTGTCTTATGGGGAAGTAAAAGACAAGCTAAATGAACTAATTGATGAGCTATTTAAGGCTATTCCTTGTGGTGTTGGTTCCAAAGGAAGATTGAAGCTAGACCAGAACCAGCTTGACGAGGTTTTAGTTAACGGCTGCGAGTGGGCTGTTGAAAATGGCTATGGCGTTAAAGAGGATTTAGAAAATACTGAAGAAAATGGAAGAATGGATGGAGCAGATCCATCTAAGGTTTCTGAATTAGCAAAGAGAAGGGGGGCTCCACAGCTTGGCACATTAGGAGCAGGAAACCACTTCTTGGAAATTCAGAAGGTAACAAATATCTTTGATGAGCATAAAGCAAAATCCCTCGGTGTTGTATCTAAAGACCAAGTTTTAATAATGCTTCATTGTGGCTCAAGGGGTTTAGGACACCAAATAGCCACAGATTATCTCAAGATTCAAGAGAAGGCAGTTAAAAAGTATAATATCTGGCTTCCAGATAAACAACTTGCATGCGCTCCAGCTAAATCACCGGAGGCTCAAGATTATTTTTCAGCAATGAAGTGTGCTGTTAATTATTCCTTTACTAATAGGTTAGTAATGACTCAATGGATTAGAGAAACATTTGAGAGGGTTTTTGGTAAAGACTGGGAATCAATGGATATGCATACTATTTATGGTATCTGCCACAATGTTGTGAAGTTAGAGGAGCATACATTGAAAGATGGGAAGAGAAAATTGTTCGTGCATCGGAAAGGTGCTACAAGGAGCTTTCCAGAACAGCCTGTTCTTTTGGCTGGTTCTATGGGGACTGCCTCCTATATACTAAAAGGAACAGAGACTGCAATGCAGAAGACCTTTGGAAGCTCTGCTCACGGAGCAGGTAGGGCTATGTCAAGGCATGGAGCGTTAAGACAATTTAGAGGCAATGACATAAAAAGGCAATTGGCAGAAAGAGGAATCATTTCAAAAGCACCAACACCAAAGAGCCTTGCTGAAGAAGCACCTTTAGCATACAAGGATGTTGAAAATGTGGTTGATTCAGTTCATAATTTAGGAATATCTTTAAAGGTTATAAGGATGGAACCCGTAGGGGTTTTGAAGGGTTAGATTTCAATTATCTTCCCGCTTTTCCCAACATTAATTACCTTTGTTTTGCCAATCTTTTCTTCAATACCTTCTGCTTCGTGGACATGCGAACATAAGAGCAAATCAGGTTTAAATCTCTCAATCGCTCTCCTAACACCATCTGAACCAGGAAATATGTTAGTAAACTTCTCCATTTTTGTCCCACTTGGATGTACATGTGTTACCATAATCTTTTTTCTTAGGTATCTTATTTTATCATAACCCCTCTTTAGTAAATCATAAATCTCCTTCTCATCTAGCTGGAATAAACCAATGTTAGCCCCTCCTGCCCCGAATATACCAACATCTTTGTACTTAACAGAGTACCCATGAATGTTTCTCATTCCATACAATTCAGCCAGAAAATCAGCAGTAGCAACTGTTTCATGATTGCCAGGTATAAGCAATACTTTTTCATTTCTTTTCTTAAAAGGGCCTATTATGTTTTCAGTAGATTTTTCTCCTAATGTTAGGTCCCCACATAATACCACTAAGTCAACATTTTCCTTTTTTGCCTTTTCAGCTAACCTCTCAGCAAGGCCAGTGTCGCCGTGTATATCCCCGGCTGCCAATATCTTTAGTTTTTCTCTTTTTCTTTTTTTGTTTTCTTTTGTCATAAATCTTTTAAGTATTGTTTTATTTAAAAATCTTCCTAATTTTTTATTTTTTTATTGTTCCCCAACCATAGAAAAATTAAAATAAAAACACTCCATTTTATCTTACAATGAACAAAAAATTCATAAGAATAACTTTGAGATTGTCTCTGTTATTACTAATCCTACTCTTTATAGCCTTATTGAACATAGTTCCACATTTTGGTTATAAATATCCCTTGCATATTGATGAATGGCGCCATCTTGCACTTGCTAGAGACATGATTCATAATGATAATATATATAAGTATAATTTAGAGAAAGGCTTTACCTATTTTTTGTTTTTTCTTGACAAATCTGGTGTAGATTTACTTTTCTCTTATAGATATCTTCCAATAGTGTTTGTTATTCTTACTTCAGTTTTATTGTTCCTTACCCTTTATGCTTTAACAAAGAAATATTATATAGCACTTCTTGCTGTTATCTTTTTTGCTTCATTGAAAAGCAATGTTAATATTCTAGGTCCTTGGTTTTTTACACCTTTATCTTTTTGTTTTCCTTTTATATATCTCTTCTTCCTTTTTTTTGTGTTAGGAATAGAAAAAAAGAGCATTAAACTTCTTATTGTGTCTGTTTTGGATTATATATTCATACTCTTTGTTCATCCAGTTTCTGCCACATTCATATTTCCAATAATCCTAATCTATGTGCTCATTCATTATAAAGTATATATTAAGAACAGATTTGTTTTGGGCTTGCTAATGCTGATTCCTGTAATATCATTTTTAATCTTTCTGGATATACTTTGGAAAGGCAATCTAAAAAGAACATTATTTTTTATAATAAAATTCATAACCTTTGAAAAGGGGTGGGGTGTTTATGAAAAACTTTATTCTGTCCCATCCTTTTATACTTATACATCTACATTCTTTGCTTTTATTGGTTCATTTTTTGCAATAAAAAATAGAAAAACGAGAATCTTTGTTATTTGGGTCTTAGTAACATTGTTTGGTTTATGGTTCTTTCATAGGAAAGGATTCAGTTTTCTGGTTCCTTATCAAAGGATGTTTTATTACACCTTGCTTGGCCTAGTGCCTTTAAGTGCAATTGGATTTTATTATTCTCTCAGATTTATCTCTAATACTATAAAGAGAAATCTTAATTTCAGCTATAAAAAAGCCATATCTCTTGTTGTGTTTTCTTTAATTTCTATATTTACTTTCTATAGCATATTTAATAATTACTTCACAATACCAGAAGATATTAAGCTATACAAACTAATAGATGATTATGACTATAAAGCATTAAAATTTCTAGAAAAACAAGGGAAGGGTAAGGTTTTGGCTTTACCAGAAATAGCTACTACTGTTTATCCCATAAGTGGCAAGAGGGCTTTGGCAACACTTCGCTTTGAAGGCACAGACTCACTTAGAAATGAAATAAGGGACTTTTATAAGCTTGACTGTGAAAAAAAGAAAAGGTTTATAAAAAGATTCAAGATAAAGTATGTATATAGCCATAAGCCGATAGATTGTAATTGGGACTTGATATATAGCAATAAAAGATATATATACAAGGTTTGACTTTACTAATATTAACAAAATGTCAAAAAAGATAATCCTGTTTTTTTTAAGTCTCGTCCTATTATACAATGTCCTTGCTTATATTGACCCTGGAACAGGTGGTATGATTATTGGTGGAAGCATATTACCCACAATACTGGCTATATTGGCAGCGATTGGAGGTTTTTTTGTAAGGTTCCTACTTAGGCCAACTAAGAATCTTGTGTTATTAATATGGAAAAGGATAAGAAAACATTGATAAAGGTATTGTTGCCTACCTTTGTTATTATTTTTATTATTTTATTGCTTCCTACTGGGCTGCAAAATGAAAAAATGCTCAAAATGAAATATAAAAAGGTTCTCGTTATAGGAATTGATGGCATGGACCCAAAAATAGCTAGTAAGCTAATGGCAGAGGGGAAACTTCCAAATTTTAAAAGGCTTGCAGATACAGGCACATTCGTCAACCTTAACACATCCTACCCCCCACATAGTCCAGTTGCATGGACATCTATCGCTACCGGAAAGAACCCCGGGAAACACAATATCTTTGATTTTATTAGGAGAAATCCAATGAATTATATGCCAGAACTTTCCATTCTAGATAACTCTAAAGGTGATTATGAATTCTTAATAAAAGCGGACCCATTTTGGCGTATTACCTCAAGCAAAGGAATTCCAACGACAGTAATAAGATGGCCATTAAGCTTTCCTCCAGAGAGGATTAAGGGGAATATGTTATCAGGTTTGGGCGTTCCTGATATAAAAGGCTTTTTAAGTGGTTATACATATTATACATCAAAGAATGTAGAAAAGCCCAGTAAGGATTCAAATAAGGTAATTCATGTTACTATAAACAATGGCCTAATCGAAACCAAAATATATGGTCCAAGAACAAGAAGAGAAGGCAACATAGTAGAAATAGGTCTTCCTGTTAGGATAAGAATAAACAATAATAGCATAGTCCTTACCATAAATGGAAAAGACTATAATGTATCTGTGAATAGTTGGAGTGATTGGATAAGGGTAAAGTTTAAGATTGACACATTTAAGAGTGTTTATGGGACATTCAAGGCTTACCTTAAAAATATAAATCCTTTTGAACTTTACCTTACAACAATACAGATAGACCCAGAGAATCCAGTTGTTGATATTTCTTTTCCAGCACAATATTCTAGGGAGCTAGCAAGCAGGATAGGGCTATATTATACCCTCGGAATGCCAGAAGAAACCAGTGGTTATGTTGATGGAGTTCTTGATGATAAAGCATTTCTAGAGCAAATAGCAGACATTGAGGAAGAGAGGGACAGGATGTTCTGGAATGAATTTGAGAAATTTAGAAAACTTGATAAAGCCCTATTCGCATTTGTTTATGATTCCTCAGATAGACTACAACATGTAATGTGGGAAGAAAAGATACTTGAGGATAATAGTGAAGACCTCTCCCTAAATAAATCAGTGATAGAATACTTTATCAAAAAAGATAAATTTATTGGGAGTGTTATGGACGAGCTTGATAATAATACACTCTTAATTATTGTTTCTGACCATGGCTTTACTTCATTTGAGAGAGCAGTAAGTATAAATACTTGGCTCGTTAAGAATGGGTTTATGCAACTTACAAAAAATCTAAGTCAGCTAAATGAAAATGATAGTGGTGAACTATTTAAATATGTGGACTGGAAAAAAACAAAAGCATATTCCCTAGGTTTTAATAGCATCTATATAAATCTGAAAGGAAGGGAAAGCGAAGGAATAGTTGATGAAAGTGAATATGATGAGCTTATAAATGAAATTATAGAAAAACTAGAGAATCTTACAGATGAAGAAACAGGAAAAAGACCAATAAACAAGGCATATAGAAGAGATGAAATCTATACGGGACCATATGTTGGGAATGCACCAGATATCGTAATAGGATTTAATCCTGGTTATAGAATGTCTTGGCAAACAGCTGTTGGTGGCTTAACAAGGTATGCTTTGTTTAAAAACACAAAGAAATGGGATGGTGACCATCTGGTAGATCCAAAATTTGTTCCAGGTGTTTTGTTCTCTAATGTTAAGATAAACAAAAAATCAGCATTGCAGCTGGATATAGCACCTACAATACTTGATGCACTAAACATTGAAATACCTAGTGAAATAGATGGCAAGAGTTTGTTAAGATGAGAATCTCTTTTTTTTCTCTCTTAAATCTTGGCAAAGAAATATTAAAACAGCTAGATTTTTGAGCTATTAAAATGAAAATCCCAGAGGTAAGCATAATCTTACCATGTCTGAATGAGGAGCAGGCTATTGGTACTTGTATTGATGAGATAAAAAGAATCTTAAAAGAAAGGAATCTTAATGCTGAAATCATAGTTGTAGATAACGGCTCTAAAGACAGAAGCGTGGATATTACAAGAAGAAAGGGTGCAAAGGTTTTTTTTGAACCAAGAAGGGGGTATGGAGCAGCTTGCTTAAAAGGATTTAATGTTGCGAATGGCAAGTATCTTCTTTTGGTAGATGCAGATTGTAGTTATGATTTTAGTTATATCCCAAGATTTATAAGCCAACTGAAGAGGGGATACGAACTTGTTATTGGAAACAGATTTAAAGGTAAGATTGAAAGTGGCTCTATGCCATTACTACATCGGTATCTTGGGAATCCATTGCTTTCATTAGTTTTAAGAGTTTTTTTTAAATCAAAGGTAGGTGATGCACATTGTGGTATGAGGGCTATAAGAAAATCAGCATTAAAAAAATTAGACTTAAGGGCAACTGGTATGGAGTTTGCGTCTGAGATGGTCATCCTTGCTACCAAGAACAATTTAAAGATAAAAGAGATTCCGATAGATTACTATAAAAGAAGAGGGAACTCAAAACTTAAAACATTTTCGGATGGGTGGCGTCATTTGAGGTTTATGTTGCTCTATAGCCCCTTCTTTCTTTTTTTTATCCCTGGTCTCATAATTTTTTTATTAGGCTTTTTTACTCTATTGCTTCTTTATTTTTTTAAAATTAGGGTTTTTGGTTTGTATTTCTATTACCATCCAATGTTTTTTTCGGCTTCTTTTGTTATTGTTGGGTATCAGCTGATTGTTTTTGCCTTATTTGCTAAAACCTATGCTTTAACACACCTTGGAGATGACAAAAAATTTGAAAAAATTTATAAATACATCACACTTGAGAGAACACTCCTGTTTGGCTTTTTGCTGTTTTTAGCAGGAACCCTAATGTTTTTTTACCTGATTGTAAAATGGTTGAAATCAGGATTTGGAGCTTTAAGTGAAATAAAGAATTCAATCATAGCTTTAACATTGCTCTTGCTAGGTATCCAAACAATATTTTCATCATTTATGTTAAGCATTTTAGGAATTAAAAGAAAATGAACATCAATATTTTGATTGAGATATTTACTACATTTTTAGCTCTCTTGTCTGGGTTTTTGTTAAGCTATATCATTTTCCCTAGAAGGGATATTATAGAGAGGCTTGTTTATTCCCTATCATTTTTTATATCTATCTCCATAATAGCTAGTGTTATCTTATATTTCTTAGGTCTGTTAAAAGAACCTTATATTCTATTTTCTTTTGTCTTCCTTAACCTACTTTTTTCTTTTATAATATCTTTAAATTCAAAGAAATTGAAATTCAAAACAACCTATAATAAGGATGTCTTATTTATCTTGCTCTTCTCCACAATTGGGGCTATTTGGAAAGCGTTATTTTTTAAATCAATAAAGAATTTCTCGGATCCATATGGATATTCCTTTAAATTTATATCACAAAATATTCCAGATTTAGGTTTCTATACAGGAATGGCTAGGGACAAAGCAGCATATATCGGACTAAAAACAACAGAGGAAGTACTTTCCCCCCATATATTCAACAATTGGATAAATTCTTTTCTAATAACCTTTATCTTCCTATGTTTTGTTTATCTTGTCTTTAGGGAATATAGGAATAGAAAGCTTGCATATATCGGAGTGGCTCTTATGTCAATAGGTCCTATTGAGTTATTTCATATGTTAAATTCCATCTATGGTCATTCTCTTGCTTACATCTCTATCTTCCCATTGTTTTTATTTTTTAAGAAGAAAAACAACAAAATCTTTTGGCTTGCTCTTATCTTCTCTCTAGCTATGATGCCTATTTATTATACAGCAGTTGTTGTCTTGGTTCTGTTATCCTTTGGTTTTGTTTTATCATTATTTATCAAAAGATTAATCGAAACAAAAACTCTAGGTTTAATCAGGTTTATTAAAAACAAGAAGGTAATTGGTTTTCTTGTAATACTAATAATCTTAAGTCTTTATGTTTGTTTTTTCTCTAATATGTTTAAATTTACATATGGTAAGGCAAAGGACACATCCGGAATAACCGATTCAGTTGATATAATTAAAGAGCCCATAAATAAGGTTTCTCCAATCTTGAAAATCCATAAAAAAGAAACACTAAGATATGAGAACCCCACATTCTTGCTTTTATCTGCTATAAGATGGCAGGCTCTTTTCTTCTTTTTATGTTTTCTAACTTTTGTTTTTTATCTTATAAAAAAGAGAAAACTTAACAAAGAAAGCAAAGATTTACTTTTATGTCTTATTCCTATATCTCTTGTTTCTTATGGTTTTTTTCATATTAATTTACCAGCTAGAATCTTTGATTATTTTTCATTTTTTTTCCTAATGTGTTTAAAAATAAGAAAAGCTCATCTCAAATATTTTTTTATCTTTTCTTTTATATTCATCATTATAACAGGCTTATATACCGCAAGGGATAAAAAAATCTTCTTTGAAGTTTCTGATGGAGAAATTGAAGCTGCAAGATGGGTTGCTAGCAACCTAAATGCAAGAGTTTTTTCTGACCAGGTATTTGTGAACCAACTTATATTGGCAAGGTATTATAATGTTACAGGGGCAGACGACAAAAGCCAGATTGTAATAAGTTTGTTCTATAGTGAAAATGAATCTAACTTTATGGAAGCGATTAAATTTCTAAATCGGAGTAATGTAAGGTACATAGCAATAACAAAGAGGATGCTTGAGAAATATGTCCTCATGGTAAATATAGCTCAAAAACCAGTTAAGAATCTAAGATTTTACAATAAATATTTAAATAAGATTTATGATAATTCTGATACTAGGATATATAGCATTATAACACAAACCAAAAAATGAAAACCAACAAAAAAAGTAAATACTTGAGAAAAAGATTTTCCTTTATTATAACCTTATTTATTGTCATCTTTGTTGTTTTCATTTATATAATAGGGAAAAACCCTATAAAAACTACTAAGATCAGAGAAAATAGTTATTCTGGGTTTAATGTTATTCTTATAATAATAGACACACTAAGAGCAGACCATCTTGGTTGTTATGGCTATTCTAGGAGCATAAGCCCGAATATAGACCTTCTAGCTAAGAAATCTTTTATCTTCTATAATACCTATAGTGCATCATCATGGACAAGAAGTGCTATCGCATCTATTGTAAGCTCAAAGTTACCGACCGAACATAAGATTACATCAGAAAATAAAAAAGAAATTCTAAGGAAAGAGTTTTTTACAATACAAGAATTTTTTAACCAAATGAATTACACAACAGCAGCGTTTTATACAAATCCTCATCTGAACTTTGGCGTAACCCAGAACTTTAGTTATAAATACTTTAAGGGTAATGAGGAGTCAAATCTTGTTTATGATAAAGTAATTAGCTGGTTGGATAATAACTCTAACAATAACTTTTTTTTATTAGTTCATAATATGGACCCACATGACCCTTATGATTTTCATCCTGGTTTCAGCTCTACACCTAAGCGTTCAAGATACCGTACCCTTGGTAGGTTTTTCTCAGTAAGGAAAAATGGAGCAGGATCTACTTGTGAGAATCCTGGTAAGATAATAATCCTAAATAAAACTCAACTTGCAGAGATGATTGCAAACTATGATGGAGAGATTAAATTTCTTGACTATAACCTTGGCAGGTTTTTTGATTATCTAAGAAGAAAATCTCTTTTGGATAATACAATTATCATCTTCACATCAGACCATGGTGAGGAGTTCTTAGAACATGGAGGTTATTGGCATGGTTGTACTCTTTATAATGAGCTAATACATGTTCCATTAATGATATATATCCCTCATGTTAGAGGGAGAAAAGTTATGGAGCGGGTAAGCACGATAGATATATTTCCAACACTAATTTCTTTGTTTGATAATAAATCCCTAAGCGAATATAATCTTAGTGGCGTAAGCTTGTTACCCTTAATGAACAATGAACCATTTAAGGAAAAGGAGATTTTTAGTGCAACAGCCTTTAGAGGTGCTTTAAAGTATTCTGTGATAAGAGGGGATTACAAATTAATAACTTATGCAAATGGAACAATCATTGGCTTTTACAATATAAAAGAAGACAAAAAGGAATCTAAAAATTTAGCAAATGTTAATTCAGACCTTCTTGATTTAATAAACCACATCCAAAAAACAACAAAAATTGAGAACAAAAAAAATTTTAAAACAAAAAATATTGATAAAGAAACACTTAAGCAACTAAAATCCTTAGGTTATTTAACATAATGAGGATAGCTATATTCCATCACTACATGGACAATATTGGTGGGGCTGAAAGAGTAGTGCTTACGCTAGCTAGGGAACTAAGAGCGGATATATATTCTACTGTTGTTAATAAAAAATTAATAAAGAAGATGGGTTTTGATATAAATGTAAAAACTATTGGCTGGGTCCCAATAAATCCACCCTTCAGACAACAGCTTTCTTTATTTAGGTTCAGAATGCTTAATCTAAGTGAGGAGTATGACTTTTTTATAATTGATGGTGATTGGGCAATCTCTGGAGCTGTTAATAACAAACCGAATCTGTGGTATGTTTATTCTCCTATCCGGGAGATATGGGATTTATATAAATATAAGAGAAAAAATAATGTTAGCTTTTTCAAAAGACCTTTTTTTGATTGCTGGGTTTATCTTAACAGATACCTCAACAG
>CAZNZT010000003.1:0-81574 GCA_964577685.1 uncultured Methanosarcinales archaeon
GGCGTCCCTTCGCCGACTCTTCGGATTGCTTTGCAACCCTCGTCCCTATCGGGAGAGCATAAAAGGAATTTAACGGTTCCGAAACCTTGCAGGTTTCTCCACCCAAATCGGCTTCGCCGACTTCGTTAAATGCGGATGTTACTTTACCCTGTTCTAATAGGGATTGAAAACAATAAAATCAAAATTTTTGTTGATACTAAACATTGTTCAATGGCACATAAAATCCCAGATGATTTCAAAAATCAAGCGTTCAATATTTATGAAAGCATGAAAAATGATATTCCAACATGGTGGTTAGAATTTGTTTCAAAATACGATGAATGTATTTATGATTATCCAAAACTTGAAAAATTAAAAAATAATAAAATTATCTCAATAAATGAATTAGAAGATTGCATAATACAACAGAAAAACCGCCCTTAATTGTTTTACTTGATGTATCATATTAGCTCAATTGAAAACGACCGACTCAAGAACTCTTCGGGATTTTTCGCCTTCGGCGAAAACCGGTTGCACCTATCCCTCGTCCTCAGCCTTCGGCTTCGGAGAATATAACACCGCTCCTATAAGTTATCTGTAATTCAGAAGTCGGCTAATTCTAAGTAGGGCGGGAGTTAAATTTATATTCCACTATCATTTATGGGTTTATGTATGATCAATGAAATTATTTTTTTGATACTTGCATTCGTTATGTCAATAATATCTGCAACCTTTGGTTTTGGTAGTGCAATTATCTTAATTCCATTTTCATCTTTTTTACTTCCAATAAAAAAAGCAATTGCAATTGTAACAATATTTTTTATTACTGGAAGTCTAAGTAAAATAATCATTTTCAGAAAACATATTGATTGGAAAACAACTTTTTTAATATGGTTAGGAGCTGTACCAATGGTTGTTATGGGTGCATATCTAATGGCTATTGCACCGAGTGAAATAATTAAGAAATTTTTAGGGGTTATTATTCTATTATATGTTATAAATGATTATTTTAATTTCACAAAGCACATAAAATTAAATAAAATTGCAATCGCCGGAGCTGGAGGAGCATATGGATTTTTTACAGGAATTATTGGAACTGGGAGTGCAATTAAAGCAGCGTTGCTTACTCATTTAGGTTTAAGAAAAGAAAGATTTATCGCAGTAATGGCTACTTCTGCAATTTTATTGAATATCATCAAAACAATAATTTATTCCAAATTTTCTTTAATTTCTCAATCCGATATCCCTTTAATAATAGGATTAGTTTTATGTGCTTTTGGAGGGGCATATGTTGGAAGAAATTTAGTAAAAAAGGTTCATCCTGATACTTTCAAAAAAATAATTCTGATAATCCTTACTATAGTATCCATTAAACTCTTATTCTTTTAACGCTCGCCTTGATTTTTAATGTAGATTGGGCTTCGCCCTTGAAGACTCCGACTTCTGAACTTGCTCCACTTCGCTACGCACCTTGCTGCGCTCTCACTCCACTTCGTTCCGTTCGGGGCACATAATAGCGGATAAACAGTTCAGCCCTTGCAGGGCTTCACCCAAATTTGCCTAACGGCAAACTTCGTTTATCCTCATATGTTACTTTACCCTGTTTTGATTGGGATTGAAAACAATAAAATCAAAATTTTTGTTGATACTAAAGATTGTCCAATGGCACATAAAGTCTCTGATGATTTCAAAAGCTAGGCATTCAATATTTATGAAAGCATAAAAAATGATATTCTAAAATGGTGGTTAGAATTTGTTTCAAAATACGATGAATGTATTTATGATTATCCAAAACTTGAAAAATTAAAAAATAATAAAATTATCTCAATAAATGAATTGGAAGATTGCATGATACACCAGAAAAACCGCCATTAATTCTTTTGTTTGATGTATCGCATTTGCTCAATTGAAAAAGACCAACTCAAAAACTCTTCGCCAATTTTTGCTAACGCAAAAACTTCTTTTAATCCCAACATTAATTTCAATCGTCAGCAGAATTATATTTTAGTGGTCAGCTCCTTTGTGTTTTTCCCACTTTAAATTTTTAAACAAATCTTCTCCCCACAAAACACGATATCCTGTTAAATCTCTTCTTCCTACGATATCATTTTCTACCCACCCCCTATCAAAAACTACAACATCAAATTCAGGCCTAAATGATTCCAAATGGTCAAAATCCCTCCTATCTCCATCATAGATTATCAATATATCAATGTCTTTTGCTTTCTCTGGAGTTCTTGCATAGCTACCATAAACAATAACTGATTTTAGTTGTTCAATTTCTGAATATGGAAGAATTTGCTGATTAACAAAATCTCTCAATTTTGGATCTGAATCAACACATTTTTCTAGGCTCTCATTTTTTGGTTCCATGAGAATAAGATGGTTTGATAGTTTATAAGCTTTTCTATTTGTCACTACTAATAAGTTAAGTTTTAATGCTCACAACCTTATTTTAATTTTAGTGGTGACGACTTTGATTTTTTTGCCTTCGCCCAATGTTGCACTAAGTTATACCAACCATAAGGTAACAGAACCTTTTTTAGTAAAATATTTAATCTTGCTTTTGTTTAAATTTAATTTATGGCAGATATTCAGTCAGAGTCAAGGTTTTTCTGGAGGTTTGTTTTTCATATACTTATTACACCTTTTAATTTAATTCTTGTTTTGCTTGGAAAAAAGAGGGTTGTAGATTTATTCCGACCATTTTATGATTTGATAAAGTTTATTTTTGAACCCAAGTTTACTATCTTCATAGCAATAACCAATCTTGTTGTGAGCTTTCTTGGTTTCTTTTATTTTAACGATGCAACATTTAATTTATTGATGAAGTATCCTAGTGATATATTGAGTTTTAGAAGATTTTATTCTATAATAACTAACGGATTTATTCATGCTAACATTACTCATTTGGTTGGTAATTTGATTGGGATATTAATTTTTGGTAGAATAGTTGAAAGAAAACTTGGGATGTTTAAAACAGCTTTCGTTTATTTTAGTGCTTTGGTTATTAGTGGGGTTGGGGATTCTGTCATAAATCTATTTGTTCTTGGAAATAATATTCCAGGGTTGGGGGCTTCTGGTGCTTTGATGGGCTTAGTTGCGACAGCCATGCTGATTGACCCCTTTTATGTCACTTATGGATTGTTTGTTCCTCTCCCTGTTATGGTAGTGGGTTGGTTGGCTATATACAGCGATATTTCTGGGATTTTAAGTCCAAACCTTAGTGGGATAGGTTATTTTGCACATCTTTTTGGTTATTTTTCTATTACTATCACTATGTTTCTTATAGGCACTAAAGAAAGGCAAAAGCTTAAGCGTGGCTTGATTATAAATCTTATTTCGTTAGTAATCGCTTATGGCTTATATGTTCTTGTGAGGGCTAATTACTTGCCGTCATTTTGATTCTTCATATTTGTAGTTATTTTTAAGTAGTGAATTTTAGAAAGTTTTATAAATTTATTTTGATTCTTCTTTTTTATGCAATATCCCCCTGCTTTAGAAGAGGCATTAAGGAAAGAAGGTATAGATCCAAGAACCTATAAGGGAAAATCTTATCCATATATACGAGTAAATCCAAGAAGTGAATTGGCTTTGTTAGAGCATAGTGAACTTGAAATGTGCCTTGGTATGAACCTTGAGGGATTTCCTTGGACACCACACTATAGGGTAAGGGGTAAGAGGCATTTGAATAAAGATCCTTATTTTCTTATGGGTAGTTATTATAGACAAGACCTTGCTTCTGCAGCTCCTGTTTATGCTTTAGCTCCAGAGGGGGGCGAATTAATTGCAGATGTTTGCTCTGCTCCTGGTGGGAAGACTTTTCTTATAGCAGATTGGGCTCCGGTTAGGGAGGTTTTTGCGTTAGATTCTAGTAGTAGAAGATTTGCGAGATTACAGCAAAATATAGCAAAGTATGGTGTTACTAATGTAAGGGCTGTTCTAGGAGACGCTTCATCCAGAGACTATGCAATGGGCCTAAGCTTTGATAGGATACTTGTTGATGCCCCCTGTCCTGGAGAAGGAAATACAAGTAGGCTTTATGGAAAGCATCTGAGAAAGTGGTACTCAGTAGATGATTGGTGGCAACCACTATTGGAGTTAAACTATAGAATCCTAAAAACCGCCTTTGAGAATCTTAGGGATAATGGAGTGCTTGTTTATAGTACTTGTACATTCCAGACCGAATTTAATGAAGAGCTTGTTTTAAGGTTCTTAGAAGAAGTTGGTGGGAGATTAGCAAAGGTCTCAATACCTAATTTTTTGTTGAGAACGCCTCATCATGAGAGCATGTATAGGATATATCCGCGTGATAACAGAACTAAGGGATTGTTTTTTGCCAAGATTGTAAAAAATTAAATTTTTAACTCCCTTTTCCAAAAACTGCAGATTTTATCTACTTTCTTGCTTGCGATTCCGATATATTTTTGTGGATTTTTTAGAACTTCAATCTGTTTTTTTGTGAATCTATTAATGTATGGCCTTATTTCTTTGTCACTGAACAATAGCTTTCTAAGGGGAATTTTTGTGGATTGACTTTTTAATGTTAATTTTCTTATATATTCATGCGCATCTGGGTGATTATGTGCTGCAAGTAAAATATATGCTGGTTCTGCTGTTATCATGTCCTTGCTCATAGAGAAATTTTTTTCTAAATTGCTTTTATCTACTCTCAATTTTTTCATGGTCTTGTTTAGCCTTATTATCGAAACATAAAGCCCTGCTAGAATTTCTGGAATAAACCTTGAGGATGCTGAATTTGTTAAATCTCTTTGGTGTTCACTTATTTGGTCCATGTATATGGTATTTATTCTTGGCATAAATTCTTTCCACATTGATTTTACATTCTCAAAGTTTATTGGATTCCTTTTTTGGGGCATTGTAGAACTGCCTACTTGTTCTTTTTCAAATAGTTCTCCTACCTCACCGATTTCTGACCTCTGTAAATGTCTCATATCATCTGCTAGATTAGCCAAAACACTAAAGCAGGAAATAATTGAATGAATAAAATCTGTTATATATTCTGCTTCTACAATCTGGGTTGAGATTGGAGATGGTTTTAGTTGTAAATGTTTTAGTACCTCCTTTTCAAACTCTTCAGGATCTTTAAAGAAGAGTGAAGAAGCATTATAGGCTCCCACAGCTCCCGATATCTTTCCTCTTAGATTATTTGCTGTTCTTTCTATGGCTTTAATCCTATTCCCAAGCCTTGAAACATATTGGGCTATAGCAAAGCCAAATGTGATTGGTTCTGCATGTTGACCATGCGTTCTTCCTATCTGTAAGGTGTCTTTTTCCCGCAGTGCGATATTTATCAGTGTTTTCTCAAAATCAATAAGGGTAGGGATTAGGATATTGTTTGAAAAATCTTTGAATCTAGCAGCATCCGCTGTGCAGATTATATCGTGTGATGTGGTAGTAAAGTGAATATATGGTTTTGCTTTGTCTGAAACCCGCTTCCGTATAGAGTTTACGAGTGCCCTGATATTATGTTTTATCCTATCTTCTTCTTGGTAAACTTCCTCTGCTGTAATGTCTTTAGCTGCTCTTTCTATTTCTAATGCAACTTCTTTATTGCATATACCATGCTTTGCAAGAGTTTTTGTTACTGCAACTTCAACTTTTGCTAGGTACCTTATTGCTCCTTCTTCTGAGAGATATGGCTTAAGTTTTTCTTTTATCTTTTCTCTCCTCCCATAATATCTGAAATCAATTGGTGAGATATTATCAAATAATAGGATTTTGTTTTTGTCCTTATGCTCTTCTTCTTTTGTATTTATCAGATTTTCAATGTTCTTCAGTAGTTTGTTCTCTTTGTTGAGTTTGATTATCTTTTTGTTTTTTTCTTTTATCTCTTCTACTATGCCATGTTTTTTGAATGTCTTTATTGTGTTATGAACTTTTGCAGGACTTATGTTTAGTTTGTTTGCAATTTCCCTTATATGGAATGGTGCCTTCTCTAGAAGTTTTAGGATTTCTATATTCTTTTTTGTAAATATCTTTTCTAATTCCATTTTACCACCTCACTGATTAGTATTTGTTCATTATTTATAAACTTTTTTATTATTTTTAAAAAATTGTTTACTATTTTAGAACATTTAGCTATCTAATTTGGATTTAAAGGAATGGTCTTATAATTTTTAGGACTTTATCGTGTAATTTTCCGTTTGATGCAATATAATCTTTTGTATAGGCGTTCCATTTCTTTCCTTTTAGTGTGGTTACTTTGCCTCCTGCCTCTTCAACTATCAATAATGCAGCGGAGTGGTCCCACGGGTTTGAGTTAAAATCTATGTTCAGACCTACTTTACCTTCAGCAACTAGTAAGTTATGATAAATCGCTGCTCCGTATATCCTAATTCGCCAAACAACTTTTGCTATCTTTTCTAGAATGTTTAGTTTTATTTTAGCTTTATCTCTTAACTTTGAGTCAAAGATTGCTATACTGTTTCGTAGTTTTTTTTCATTGTTTACTTTAATTCTTTTTCCATTGCAGTATGCACCTTTTCCTTTTTCTGCATAATAAAGCCTATTGAGGGTAGGCATATATACCACACCTAATATTATCTCTTTTTTGTGTTCTAAGGCAATTGATACACCAAATATAGGATTTCCAATCATAAAGTTGTGGGTTCCATCAAGTGGATCTACTATCCATCTATAATCCGAGTTCTTCTTGTCTTTTCCTAATTCTTCATCTATAATGCTGTGTTCTGGAAAATGAGAAGTTATAATATCTTTTATCTTTACACTACTTTCTATATCTGCTTTTGTGAAATAACTATTTCCCTTTTTCTTTTCTTTGCGTATGTACTTTCCAAAATAGCGTAGATGTATTTTTCCTGCTTCTTTTGCTGCTTTTATCGCAATTTGTTTGAAATTCATTATTGTTTCCCAACACCGCTAAGGATACTGGTTATTTAAATCTTTTGTATAAATGAGCTTTTCATTTTTTTCTGTTAAATTTATCCTCTAACCTTAGAACCAAATCACTGAAACTTCCAATCGGGCAGAAGTATTCACACCAAAAAAGCGGGATAAAGAATGCGAGTATGAGTATTACAGAGGCGATTAAGATAGTTAGGATTACTGGATGATAAACTCCTATTAGGAGACTGTATTTTGCCTGTCGTATTCCTATAGTTAGTTTAATTACTATGACTATTGTAAATAACAAAAAAATATATCTTATATTCTTTAACCATCTTGGTAGTTTTATTCTTTTTTTGTTTAATTTGCATTGATGCCTTTGTAATGTTCCTAGAGGGCAAAGATTAAAACACCAGAATCTTTTGTCAGTATTTAAGAGCAAGACAAATGGAATAATTATGGGCCTTAGTTCTCCCCAAGGACATTTTTTTGGACAAATTCTACAGAATATATAGGGTATCCTGAAATAGCACCTAAATATTGGAAGAAAAACTATCGGGAGGAAGATTATATAGTTAAGGTTTCTTAATTTTTCTTTTAATTTCTTAAATAAGTTAGACTTTCTTGTTAGAAGAAAAATAAAGTTAATCACGATTAAAGAATATATTAAATAAAAGTATCCGTTGGTCCAAAATATCCTGTACCTTTGCCTAACTCTTTGTTGTATTGCAAAATAACCAAATATCAAAATTAGGACTAGGTAAAATATCAGGGAGAAGATGTTTCTTCTTTTTTCCTCCATTTTTATTTTTTTTATTTTTTGGCATTTAATCTTAATTTTCTTTTTAGATTTCTGCTTATAGATTTGATAACAGTTTTCAAGTTATTTGTTTCATCTTTGATTTTTTTTGCTTTTTCTTTTAAACTTATGTCTGGTTTTTTCACTTTAGGTTTTTCAGCTTCATCAACTATTTTACTTAAGTCTTGTTCACAAAAGTGACAATACCTTTCGTTTATGGTAAGTTTTCTTCCGCAATATGGACAGCGAACCATTTTTATTTTACTTTCTCTAGCAATTCTTTTATTGCGTCATCAGTTGTCATACCTTTTCTTTCTGCTTCAAAGTTTAATATTATCCTGTGCCTTAGTATGGGATATGCCATTTTTTCTATATCCTCTGAACTTACATGGTTTCTTCCTGATATTAGAGCCCTAGCTTTTGCTGCTAGCACTAACCCAATAGAGGCTCTAGGGGAGGCCCCATATTGAATCATATCCTTTCTCTTTCTTGTTAGATTTACGATATTTATTACTCTCTTCTTTAAATCGTTAGCAATTGGTACCAATCTCGTGACGCTTTGTAAATGTATTATTTGATTCTTGTTTAGAAGCTTGTTTAATTTTGGAATTGTTGTTTTGGTTGTGTATTTGTCTACAATTCTGATTTCATCTTCTGGTGGTGGGTACTTCACTTTTATTTTTAACAGAAATCTATCTGCCTGTGCTTCTGGTAACGGGTATGTTCCCTCTTGTTCAATCGGGTTCTGTGTTGCTAAGACAAAAAAAGGAAGGTCAAGTTTAAATGTTTCATTGCCGACTGTAACTTGTTTTTCTTGCATTGCTTCTAGGAGTGCAGATTGAGTCTTTGGCGTAGCCCTATTTATTTCATCTGCTAAAATAATGTTTGCAAATATAGGACCAGGTTGGAATTTAAATTGTCTCTTTCCATGTTCTTCTGTAATAATATAGGTTCCTGTGATGTCAGAAGGCATCAGGTCTGGTGTATTTTGGATTCTACTGAATTTTAAGTCTAGTATTTTAGCTAGCGTTCTTACTGCTAATGTTTTTGCTAGTCCAGGATAGCCTTCTAGTAATGCATTACTATCGCATAATATAGCTATCATTATCTGTCTTAGTAGTTCTTCCTGACCGACTATAACCTTGCTTACTTCTTTGAAGAGAGCGTCAAAGACAGCTTTGTAGTTTTTTACCATTTTTTCACCTCTTTTATCCTATTTTTACCATTCATCTTTATTAATTTATCCCTCGCTTAGCTTTTTAAAATATTCTTTAACTAATTTTTGATTTTCTATTGCAATCTTTTCTTCATATGCTCCTGAAGCACTTGTGAATATTTCGTCTGGAAATGCTTCTTCAAATTCCCTCTCTGGTGGTTCTTCTATTTCGCTTATTGTTTCTATTGTTGGCATCTTTATTTTTATCTTTAGCTCTTCCTTGCCGAGTTTTGCTATATGTTCTCTTCCGTATATATTTTCATCTCCTTCACCTGAACCAGCTGTTAATTCATCACCTCCCTCGTCCCCACCACCTTTTCCTATGCCGTATATTAGTTCTTTTACCTTCTCAAATTTTAGGTTAAAGTTAGCTAGTTGTATTCCATACATTGCTAATAGTAGAATAATAAAGCAAAGAAAAACGCAAGAGAAGACCTTTGCTGTGATTCTTCTCATTCTAACAAAAGAACTTACTTTAACATTCCTTAGGTCGTTTATCACTTCTTTCTTTAATTCCTCTACTACTTCATTGTTTACATCTGCATTATCCACGCTTGTCCTCAGTTTCTCATATAAGGGGGTATATTTTTCTTCAACCATCATATATTTATTCTTTTTTATGTCCCTAAATAAGAGGGCTATGAAGTATGCCAATGTGGGGAACAAGGCATACCATGGATTCAGACTTAACAGCATAAGACCAAGATAGCATGTTAGGAATATTATTACACTGTTCAGTATTATGTCAAATACAAGAATTTCATCTAATATCCTGTTTATTTCTTTTAATACACTTTTGAAGTCTTTCATCCTTGTTCTTCTAGTTGTTCTTCACATTCTTCATATTTATTTTTGTAATATTCTTTATCATAGTTCAGGTCTGCAATCCTTCTTTCTGCAATTTCTAGCTGGTTTCTTAAACTTTCTACATTTAGGTTTGCTTCAGTTAGCTCTGCCCTTGTTTCTTGAAGTGTTTCACTTAGTAGGTCTCTTTCTCTTTGTAGATTGTCTCTCTCTTTTTTAAGTTCACTGTAGAGTTTCTCTTTTTCACTTACTTTTTTTGTAGTAAGATTTAATTGTTCACTCGTTTGCATGAGTATTGCCTTCTTTTCTAGCAAGTCTTTTGTTACCTTGTTGAGTTCAGCAAGTTTTTCATTGTACTCCTTACTTATGTTGTGGAATGATGCTTGATAATATGCTGTAAATCCAGCAAAACTTACAACAGTTACTATTATTAGAATAAAAAATGCGAAATTTACATCCATTTTCATTACAGCCATTTTTAATCACCTTTTGTTCTTTTGTTGATTTTGTTTGAGCCTTAGCTTACAGATGCATGCTTAGATTTTCTTTTATTCTCCTATATAATATATCAATCAAAAATACTATAATTGCAATAATTATAAACGGCCATTTATAGTTTATTGTTTTGATTTTTACCCTTCTTGATAGGTTTATTATTGTATCTTTAATTTTTTCTATGTCTTCTGGGTCGAATACATAGCCACCAGATACTGTGACTAGCTCTATCAGTTCTGGGTTCATCCCAAGCTTTTCATACTCCTCATTATAGTTTACAGCTACAATTGCGTCAAGGATTTTGGCAAACCCCACTTCTTTTGGTATAAATGTTGCAGAGTATAGACCAGTATCTATTTTATGGAATTCAAGTCCTTTTTGCTCTGGTTTTTTATTTGAGATTACATTTACTTGGGTTGGTTTTCCTATGTTTGTGTCTTTTACTCTTACATCAAAATCAAGATTTTTGTTTATATCTCCTACTGCCCAATTGACCATCTTTGTAATTAACTTTGAGTTTTTTTTGTTCAGCAATTGACCTGCCCATTTACTTCCATCATCTGTTGCAAGAATACATATTCTCCCTAAACCATATCTTCCTGCTATTAATATAGCCCTATCATCGTTAGTAGCTATTAATTTTCTCCCATTGGGTTTTGGTACTACGAAATTATAACCACTTAGTCTTGCATCTATATCCAGATTTTTTGTTATCCAATGGTTGTTGTCTAATATCATTAGGTTCATAGCCTCTGCTTCTATCTTCTCTTCTTCCTCGCCAAGGAACAAGTTAATCTTCTGCATTTCATTTGGTTCTAGGTAAATACCTCCTCCGAATAATGCTAGGTCTTGCATAAACTTTTTGTTTGTGTTTTCTCCGACACCTATCGTATAGATTCTCATTCCTTTTTGTGAGGCTTCTTTTGCTAGGTTTAGGGCATCTTTGGGCATCTGTGTTATACCATCAGATATTATTATTATGTTTTTACTTCCTTGGGCGTTCTTTAGAAGATTGACAGCTCTTCTTAGCCCAGCAAAAACAAGGGTTCCACCAGTATCCTTCAATGAAGATATTTTTCTTGAGAGATTTCCGGTCTGCCCTAGCTTGGTTAGAGGTGATACAAGATAGGCGTTATGATTGAAAGCAATTACACCTATATTGTCTTCCAAGTTCAAACTGGTGAGTAGGTTAATAGCTAGTGCTTTTTCAACATCAATTTTCTTATTGTAGCTTGTTTCAGAAAAACCAAACCCAGTGCTTTCTGAGATATCAATAACCAGTACAACATTTACCTTTCTGCCTTTTGATTTTTTTCCTAGACCTACTTGTGCGGGTAGAATACTCTCAAAATAGCTACCCTTGTAGTTTCCTTTGTTAAATGAATTTTCACCCCCTATAACTATTAGACCTTTGCCTTTTTCTCCTACATAATCACTTATAATATCTACATCTTTATTATTAATTTTGTTTGCGTTTATGTCATTAAGTATAACAGCATGGTACTTTTTAATATCCTCCGGTATTGAGCTTACCACATCAAGGGAATAAATAGAACCCAGCGCTTCTTTTAGGGGACTCTCTTTTTCTGTAACAAACAATATTTTAGGTCTTGGTAATGCTTCAACTGTCTTATAATAGACATTGTTCTCTTCAAAGTAATCTTCGTCTACATTTCTTAACCTTGCCCATATCTTATGATAACCCAAACTAAAACGCCAACTAAACTCCTTGTTTTTATCTAAGCTAACCTGCTTTCCATCAACAAATACTTCTAGAGTATATTTTAGATTTCCTATATTGTGTATGTTTACTCTAAACTTATTCTCTGTTTGTACAATTACTTGTGATGGGCCGTCAATGGTTATAGCTACATCTTTTTTAATTGGTTTTAGGTTTAGTGTATGGATTGAACTGTTTAGAATTGAACTGAATAGTATTATATCACCAAGATCACTACCTTGATTGTTATAACCATCACTAATAACCAGGATGTTGTCTTTTCCTTCTATGTTTTGTAATATGCCATCTCCTATTGGAGAAAGTTCACCATGAGCTATATACCTTAAATTAACCGGAAAATATTTCTCTAGTTGTTCTTTTAACCTTGTTGCTATTGAGGTATCAAATATTTCAAAAGAACTGGAATTATCAGCGAGTATGGTGAGTTTTGGGTTTCCTTCTGTTGTTGTTTCTATTAGCTTATATGGAGTTGCAATTGCGATTAGTATTGAGAGAAATATAATTGTTCTAAGTATTATAAATACGATTCTGTCCACTAGATGATTTTTTATGAAGATTTTTTTCTCTTCCTTGTCTTTGAATTTTACGAATGTTATAAAAGAAACAAAGGCTACAATCAGAGCTAGAGGAATTATCGCAATCAAAATGGGAGAGTTAGCTAGGCAATATTCTCTTATACAAAACTTTGTTGTAATCTCCTGTAACATTATAAATCTCCTCTAGATTTTATATAAAAAAACTCAATAAGCAATATTATTATGCCTATTACCAGTAATGTATTATCCAAGTAAAAGGTCTCCGTATCCTTTCCCTTTTCAATTTGAATATTCTTTAGTTCACTCTCTATTTTTATATCTCCTTGGTTTACATTGCTTTCTTCCTCACTTAGCAGATTTACTGCAATCTTTTTGTGATTGAATTCATAGAAACCAACATTGTCCAGCAATAGCTTATCTGTTTTTATCATCCCTTCAGGTGTTCTAATATTCTGTTCATTTATGATGAGTGTTTTACCAGTTTTTTGGTTATATTCTTTTATGTCTTTTCTGTCTGTCAGGTAGCCTATTAGGTTGTACCAGAATATAGGGTAGAGCGGAGTAGAATAAAAGCTAGAGTATTTGTCAATTATTCCGTTATAGATTATTTTTCCTGTTCCTAATTTCATCTCTGTAAGCAAAGGAGAATTATCGCTTTCTGCACTTAGCATAGTAACTGTATTGTTCCATGCTTTTCCTTTTATATACTTGTTTATTGTAGCAAAACAAGGTTCTTCAGAAAATGGGTCTCTTGGAAAGACACTTCCTATAAGGTCAACGCACATTGTGGTTGGCTTGTTTGATAGCTCTATTATGTTAAGGGGCAACATGCCTAGCCAATCTATCTGTGCAATATCTTCTTGAGCTACTATTATTAGTTTTCCCCCATGCTTTGCATATTTTTTTATATCCATCATATCAGTAGGTACAAAAAGCTTTTTTGTTATATCACTTATTATGATTATATCATGGTTGATATTATATGCATTTATAGCTGGGGGTTCTCTTATTTCTAAATCAACTTCGGGCATTGATTCTAGTGCTGCCCTTATTGGTGAACCATCCGGATAGTTCGTTATTAGGAGGATTTTAATTGTTTTCTTTGTAGGCGAGCTTATATAAGCTGTGTTGTCTAATTCTAAGTCATCTTTTGTATCTAAACGGATTTTGCTTAGTCTATTTGGTGTTTTGAATGTTATTTTTTCTTTGGAATCCTTTAGGATCTTGACCTTCCTGCTGGCTATTTTTTTGTTATTTTGACTTAGTATCGCATTCACTTCTTTATCATTTTCTTCATAGTTTTTGATTTCTACTACCGTTTCATCTTTACTTATTATAAGGTTTGTAATGCCAATATTGTTTGCTTTTTCTCTTATTTTAATGAATTTCACAACATTTCCTTTTGCCTCAAGTGTTTTTTTTGCTGTTAATAAATCAGATCCTTCTGTTTGTATAAAATCACTTATTACGGTAACAACTCCTTTTTTGTTTTCAAGTAGGTCATTTGCTAGTAAGATAGCATCACCTAAATTGGTTGTTGTTGCTTTTGGTGTTAGTTTATTTATTATGCTGTTTGCTTCCCCACTTGAACCACTTTCCAGCACTACTAGGGGAACGTTTTCTGCTAGAATTATTGTGTTTCTTATGCCAAGATTATCTTTGGCTTTTTCTATTGCTTTTTGGAATCTTGTAGTTGAACCTTCCTTTGTTTGCATACTAGCACTTGCGTCTATGATAATAATGCTGTTTTTTATCATTACTTTGTGGGGGATTTCTATATAGGGAGCGGCTACGGAGAAAGCTAGTACCACTATTGCAAAAAGTTGTATTATCAGAAGTAAGTTTCTCAG
The DNA here is from genome assembly GCA_964577685.1 of uncultured Methanosarcinales archaeon. GTDB lineage: Archaea > Nanobdellota > Nanobdellia > Woesearchaeales > JACPBV01 > CAZNZT01. The sequence continues at coordinate 14,291 of CAZNZT010000003.1, forward strand.
AAGTTTTTGTAGAAAGGATGCTTTTCTTGATTTTTGTTTTTCTTTTAGAATAAACATAAGAGATGGTACAATCTTTTCAAAGCTTTTAGGCCTTATTAGATATATCAATATGAATGGCACTAAAAAAAACAGTGCATATAGGCCAATAGGATTATTGAATGGCATCTTTAATAATGAATCTTAGAGCTATTAGCTTGTTTATGATTATTTAAATATTAATTACTTCAATACAGTGGTCTTTCCCTTTCTGTAAGGTTTAGCTCTATCATATCTTGTTTTTTTAGTAAATCTTCAATATCTTTTTGTGTTTTACCCATTACTTTCATTAAGTCTTGTATTTTCATTTTTACCTCCTTTTTTCTTTGGGCTGTTTGTTTTTTAATTTTACTTCTAAGTCCTTTGGGTTTACAAGTTCTTTCACGACAATTAGGCTGTTACCTAGTTCATACCAATAGACTTCAGAGTTTAGTTTAATACCTAGGTCACGCCTTGCTTCATAGGGTAATGTAACTTGTCCCTGTCTTGTTAATTTTGATTTTCCTATGAATTTTGCTTTCATTCTACTTATTATGATTATTAATCTTAATAATTATATTATTATTTTTATTTATATTAAAAATATTAAAATTAATAATCATATATTTAAAGTTTACGCTTTTCTAGTTATTTTTTGTATGTTGTTTTAAAGAGAATTCTATTAATGATGCATTTTTCTAAAATTTAAATATTCATTAAATCCAGTAAATAGAAAATAATATAAATATAAAACTATTCTGCTACTCTGTCTGGGAGGGATATTATGAAGGAATTGATATTGCATGTGGATAATGTATCTTATGAGGTTAAATCAAAGACAAAGTTTTCAGGGTACGATAAAGATATAAAGAATAAGGATGGAATGGAAGAGGCTTTATTTGTAGCTATCTCTGTGGAGAAGAGAGATGAGAAGAACATAGGACAAGTGGTTAAGAAGGCAGTTAAGGACTTAAAGGATGTTGCAGAGAAGGTGAAGACAAAGAACATTATGCTCTACCCATATGTACATCTCCTCTTTGGTTCAGAACCTGCTTCTCCTACCCAATGTATCAAGCTATTGGACCTAATGGAAAGTGAATTAAGGAATAATGGGTTTAATGTTAAAAGGTCTCCATTTGGATTCTATAAAGCCTTTGAGTTGAAGGTAAAGGGACATCCTTTGTCTGAGTTAAGTAGAGAGTTCGCTCCTGGTGATGAAACAGAGGAAGAAACTGAAGCAGTAAAAAAAGAGAGAAAATTGACTTCTTATTGGTATATCCTGACTGAGGATGGTACCCTCCATGATGTTGGTAAGTTTGATTATAGCAAATACGGGAAGCTAAAGAAGTTTGCATTTTATGAAAAGGAAAAGTCAAGGCTTGTTAAAGAAGAACCACCACATGTTAGGCTAATGAAAAAGTTGGAGCTTGTGGATTACGAACCTGCTTCTGATGCCGGCAATCTTAGGTATTATCCAAAAGGAAGGCTGATAAAAAAATTGATTGAGGAATATGTAAGTAGGAGAGTTATAGAGTATGGTGGGGTTGAGGTAGAGACTCCTATAATGTACGATATGCAACATCCTACACTCTCAAAATATCTCCAAAGGTTTCCTGCTAGGCAGTATCAGATAGAATCAGATAAGAGAAGGTTTTTCTTGAGGTTTGCAGCATGCTTTGGCCAGTTTTTGATGGCACATGATGCTACTATTAGTTATAAAGACTTGCCACTTAAACTGTATGAGCTGACTAGGTACTCTTTTAGAAGAGAGCAATCTGGGGAATTAACTGGACTGAGGAGATTAAGGGCATTCACTATGCCAGATGTTCATGCAATAGTATCTGATTTAGACCAAGCTATGGATGAGTTTAAGGTAAGGTTTGATTTGTGTCTTGATGTTCTAAATAAGATAGGTATAAACCAAGAGGATTTAGAGATGGCTCTTAGGACAACAAAGGATTTTTTTAATAAGAACAAGGAGTTTATCATTAATCTAGTAAAAAAATTTGGCAAACCAATTTTATTGGAAATGTGGGATGAAAGGATATTTTATTTTATTTTGAAGTATGAGTTTAATTTTGTTGATAATTTGGATAAGGCTTCTGCTTTGAGTACAGACCAGATTGATATTGAGAATGGAGAGAGGTATAATATAAGGTTTGTTGACAGAAATGGCAAGTCTAGACATCCTTTAATATTACATTGTAGCCCTTCTGGGGCTATTGAGAGGGTAATGTATGCATTGTTGGAGAAAGCAGAATTTGATAAGAAGGATGGGATGGTTCCTATGCTCCCACTATGGCTGAGCCCTACCCAGGTTAGGGTAATTCCAGTATCTGATGAATTCTTAGATTACGCCATGGAAATAACAGATAACTTAAGAAAAAATAACATCAGGGCTGATATAGATGATAGAACATTACATGTTGGAAAGAAGATTAGGGAGGCTGAAGTTGAGTGGTGTTCTACAATCGTGGTTATAGGTGAGAAAGAAATAAAAAGTAAGAAGCTTCCTGTAAGGGTACGGGGAAAGAAAGAGCTTGTTGAGATGACAACTACAGAATTAATTGATTATATAAAAAAGAAAACATGGGGAATGCCATTTCAGCAGTTGCCCTTACCGAAGAGGTTAAGCAAGAGACCTGTTTTTGTTGGTTAATTTTTTTCTGTTTTCTTTAGTGCTTGTAACAATCCAACGACCTTTTCTTCTTCCCCTCTTCTGAATACATATACTCTACCTCTAGATTCAAAACCATAATCTTCAAGAGTTTTTATAAGACCATTTGGCTCTATGCCCTCTTTTATTTCATCTAAGAAACTATTCCATCTTCTTCTATTTTTAATTCCTAATCTTGGACCAATAGAATTGTAGGAGTCCCTTAGTGTTCTTAATCCCAACCCTTCCATTCTGGCTTTAAGTTCTTCATAGGAGCTTAGATAGAATCCTTCTTTATCCCTCCTAATTACTCCTGAGTTTATTATTTCCCTTCTTCCTTCGGGGGTTAATATTCTGAGTTCTGCTCTGAGAAGTCTTTCTATTGTGCTTCTGTTTACTCTGTTATTGTATCCCCTTGCTGGATTAGTGCTAAGATATTCTCCTAATACTTTGGCTGCTTTCATTTCTCTTAGTTCGCCTATAGCTTGCTCTTGTAGTTGTCTGACCCTTTCCCTTGTTAGTCCGAGTCGTTTTCCTACCTCTTCAAGAGTATGTATATATCCGTCAGGTATTCCAAATCTCATCTTTATTATTATTCTCTCCCTTTCCGGTAGTTCACCTATAAGCTTTCTTACCCACTCCGCTAGGTCCATTCTTTCTACTTCTTGAGATGGTGTTGTATCATATCTTGGAACAGAGCTTTTTATTGTTGGGCTGGCATCCAGACTAGGTTTATACCCCATCATATGCAATAACGAGAGTTCCTCTTCTATCACTCTTTCTGGTTTGCCTGTTGCTTCTGCTAGTTCTTCTATAGATGGATGTTTTCCGTTACCTGTTGGGTTTGCTCTTCTTTTGTGAAGATCCCTCGTTGATTTTATTTTATATTCTGGTATATATATTGGGTTTTGTGTTTTTTCTGCAGCTCTTGTTATTCTTTGTTTTATCCACGGGATGGCATATGTGGAAAATTTGCAACCAGCACCCGGCTCAAATCTTTCAGCAGCCATCATTAGTCCTATGTTTCCTTCTCCTATAAGATCAAAAGAAGGTAAACCTGATTTATACTTTTTTGCGATATTTACCACTAATCTTAGATTATGGTTTACTAATGTTTGCAAGGCTCTGATATAGCTTTCTCTTGTCCTGTCAATCAATCTTAGGTATCTATTTAGCATTCTTTCTAATAGCTCATAATCGGCTTTTGGATTATACCGTTCTGTTGGTAGCCCTAGCAATAGAAGAGCGTTTCTGCCATTTGGTTTGTTTGATGCTCCATTATTTTGTTCTTGTATAATACTTTCAATCTCCTTAATATCTATTATATCTAGACCAAGCTCTGAGATAAGTCTAGCACCATTTCTTATTCTTCTGGCAATCCTTCCAGCAATCTGTTCTTCCTTTTTGCTCCTGTATCCTGGGTTTTTTCTTGCATAGGAGGAATACCTTCTAAAGTCTTCTATATTCTTTCTTAGTAGTGCATCAATTGTTCTGCTATTTGCTTCATGTAAGCGTTTCCATTTTCTTATGTCAAAATTCCTTACAACAGGATTCTTTTTAGACCTGTTTTTCTTGATAGGGTTTCTCTCTAAAGCTGTTACCCACACATATGGGATTCTAAGTAGCGCTAGTGCATAGGTTTCCCTTCTTCTTTTTATTCTTTCAGCAATAGCTCTTTCTTCTTCGGGGCTTAGTAGCGCGTATTTACTGATTTCTTGGAAATACTTTTGTAGAAATGAGCTAGTATGCGTGGCTTTATCTCTCTCTTCGGCTGTAATTTTATCTGTGTTAGTTAAATTAGAGTCTTGTTCTATTGGTTCAGATATGAAGGATATTGTTTCAGCAGCCTCCAACTAATACCACCCTAGTCAATATAGTTGCTTCTTAATTAATAAATCTTACTAAAAAATTTTGTCTTTAACTATATTCATCAAAGTTTATCTTTATTTATTTGTTAGAATTTCAGCAATTTTGTCTGCAACTTCTTTTTTTCCTACAAGGCAGCCATCATATTTTGCTTTTCCTTCAACAACAGCCTTTGCAAATTCATCGCAACCTGCAAAGCCACAAGCTCCACAATTTACTCCTGGGAGGACATCTCTGATTTTTTTTACTATCCCTTCTTCATCTGGCTTAAATTTTTTTGAGGCCCAGCTAAGGAAAGCACCAAATATAAAGCCTAACAGACCCAAAACAGCTATTGGTTCTATTATCATCTTACCATCCCTGAGAATGCTAAAAATGCCATTGAGAGTATAGATGCGACAATAAATGCTATAGGCAAGCCTTCAAATGCTTTTGGAACTTTTGAGATTTCTAGCCTTTCTCTGATTCCAGACATTAGTGCTAATGCCAGTGTAAACCCGATTCCTGCACTTACCCCAAAAACAACAGCACCTATGAAGCTATAGTTCTCTTGTATATTGAGTAAGGCTACTCCAAGAACTGCACAGTTTGTTGTTATCAAGGGTAGGTAGATACCTAATGCCCTATATAGTAGTGGATTTGATTTTTTTAGGAATAATTCAACAAATTGTACTAGCGTTGCTATAACTAAGATAAATACAATTATTTTTAGGTATTCTATTTTTAATGGGACCAAAATAAAGTGGTACAATATCCATGTTACAATAGATGCTAGCGTCATAACAAATGTTACTGCTAAGCTCATTCCTAGTGCAGATTTTGTTTTTTTGCTAACACCAAAGAATGGACACAACCCAAGAAATCTTGTTAATATAAAGTTATTTACTAATATTGCACCAATCATTATCGCAATCAAGTTTTCCATTTTAGCTTCCTGTTGTTTTTTCTTCTATTTTTTTATCTTGGTTTTTCTTAGATATTTGCGAATAAGCCCTAAAAAATGCTAAGAGCAACCCCATTATAAGTAATGCACCAGGAGCAAGGATAAATATCATTGCAGGATTAATTTTTATGTTTATTATGCTAACACCAAATAGCTTTAATGAACCAGTGCCGAGAAGCTCTCTAAAAAAGCTGATTAATAGTAATGCTAGGGTAAATCCCACTCCTATGCCTAACCCATCTAATATAGACTCTGTAACATTGTTTTTGGAAGCAAATGCCTCTGCCCTACCCAGGATTATACAATTGACTACAATCAATGGAACATAAATTCCTAGAGCTTTATTTAGTGTTGGGAAGAATGCCTGCATTATTAGACTTGCCATTGTGACAAATGAGGCGATAATTACAATGAATGTTGGGATTCTTATTTTGTCAGAGATTTTTTTTCTTATCAGGCTTATTGTTGTATTTGAAAACACTAGGACAAAGATTACCGCTGTACCCATTCCTATTGCATTATCTAGGCTTGTAGAAACAGCTAAGGCAGGACATAAGCCTAACACCATGCAGAATATTGGGTTCTGTTTGAATAGGCCTTTCCAAAATTCAAGGAGTTTGATTTGTTTCATTTTTCACATTTTTCATATATTCATTTTTTACGTAAACCTTTGCCATTACTTTTTTTGATGTTCTGTCTTTTATATTGAATCTTTTTATACTTTCTCTTATGGCGTTGGTTATGGAACTTGAACTTATTGTTGCTCCTGTTATAGCATCTATTTCCCCACCATCTTTTTTTATTTTTATTTGATTCTCTGTTTTTCCAATAAATTGATTGAGGAAATCTTTTTCTTCAATTTTCGCTCCTAGCCCAGGCGTTTCTGCTTGACTGATGATTTTTATTCCGGTGATTTTATTGTTTCTGTCAATCCCAACTAACGCATATATTGTTGATGAATAACCCTTAGCTGATACTTTCAGCACTCTTCCAACAAGATTCTTGCCTTTATAGGCTTCATAGTAGTTCTGGTTTTCTTTAAAGGAATCTGCATCAATGATTTCCCTCAATGATGATGAAATTATGTTTTCTCTTTGTTTTATTATTATTGGATAGGTATAATAGTTAGTTAAAGCAAGAACAGCTCCAGCTATTAATGTTGTAATCATTAAGCTTAGTCCCATTTTTATTGTTTCTTTCATTCTTTTCTTATTGTTTCTTTTTTTTCTTTCTTTCTGTAACCAAATGGTTTTTGTTTTGTGAATCTATCAATTAGTGGGGTAGCACCATTCATCAACAATATTGAAAACATTACTCCTTCTGGGTAGCTGGAAAATAGTCTCAGTATTATCGTTAGGATACCACATCCAAATCCGAATATTAGTTTACCTTTTTTTGTTATTGGTGTTGTAACATAGTCTGTTGCCATAAAGAATGCTCCAAGCAATAAACCACCTGCGAAGAGATGGAAGATAGGGTCTTGCTTAAAGATAAACGAAAATATAAATACTGTGCCTATGTAGGATATAGGGATTCTCCAGTCAATAATCTTCGTTAAGAGTAGAAATATGGCTCCAATCAGTATTGCTATGGCGGATGTTTCACCAATACAGCCAGCAGTGTTCCCTAGTATCAGGTTATAATAGCTTGTTTTTATTCCCTCCAGCTTAAGCATGCCTAGTGGAGTTGCACTAGTTGTGCCATCAATATTTAGCCATGCTGTCATTAAGGCCGGCCATGAAGCAACTAGGAATGCTCTCCCCGCTAAAGCTGGATTGAAGATATTATGTCCTAAGCCTCCGAAAGTATGTTTTGCTATGGCTATCGCAAATATAGAGCCTAGGGCAGCAATCCACCATGGTACGCTTGGAGATAATATCAGACCAAGGAGTAAACCAGTAACCAATGCAGAGCCATCTTTTATGTTTTCTGGTTGTTTTCTTATCTTTAAAATAACAAACTCTGTTAATAGGGCTGCTACTACGCTAGTGCATATTACCTTAAGTGCTTTTGTTTTGAAGAAATATATGCCTGCAATTGTAGCTGGTAATAGCCCTATTATTACATAGTACATTATCTTTCTGCTAGTTGCTTTATCCTTGATGTGTGGGCTTTGGGTTGTTATCAGTCTTTTTTCTTTTATTGTTTCTTCCATCTTGGTTTCTTATTTTTTGTTTGTTTATTTCGTGCTTCGTTCTTTTTTCTTTCTTGTTATCTCTTCCTTGGCTTTTCTGATTTTCTCTACAAGTGGAATCTTTGATGGACAAACATAAGCACAACATCCACATTCATAACAATCTAGAGCAAAGTATTCTTCTGCTTTCTCATAGTTCTCATTGTCACTATATTTTGCAATTATTGTTGGCATTAGCAACATAGGACAAACATCAATACACCTCCCACATCTGATGCATTCTGTTTCCTTTTCCTCAGGTTCTACTATGGCTTGGACTAGGATACCAGAGCTCCCCTTTATTATTGGAACATTGTTCGTTTTTTGTGCAATCCCCATCATGGGACCCCCGAATATTATTTTCCCTATTGCGTTTGTGTATCCTTTGCAATATTCAATTATATCTTTAGTGGGGGTACCTATCTTTACCAATAGGTTTTTTTGTTCCTTAACAGCACCTGTTACAGTTATTACCCTTTCAATTAATGGTTTTCCCTCATAAACAGCGTCATAAATTGCCTTTGCTGTTTGTACATTCTGTACAACAACACCTACATCCATCGGCAATCCTCCGTTACTTGGTACTACTCTTTTAGTTATACTATAAATCAGATTTTTTTCTGCACCTTGCGGATACCTTGTCTTTAACCTTACTACTTTTATCTTATCTGTTAATCCCATATCTTGTAGTTTTGATTCTAGGATTGCTATCGCATTTTCTTTGTTGTCTTCAATTCCTATATAACAATATTCTGGTTCAAGAATTTTGGTTATTATTTGAAGCCCTTTTATTATCTTCTCTGGGTGTTCTAACATTACCCTATGGTCGCATGTGAGGTAAGGTTCACATTCTGCTCCATTTAGTATTACAGTATCTATTTTCTTTTCCTTTGGAGGAGTTAATTTAACATGGGTGGGAAAAGCAGCACCTCCCAGACCTACAATTCCTGCCTCCCTTATTATCCTCCTAAGTTCTTCTTTGGATAGCGTTTCAATGTTCTCCCTTTTCTTAGTAGAGTCATCTTTTTCCATCAGCTTGTCGGATTCAATAAGTATTGCCTCACACTCTTTTAAGGTAGGATGGGGTGCTTTTACAATACCTATTACAATTCCAGATACAGGGGAATGGATTGGTGCTGAGACAAAATCTGTGCTATCTGCAATCTTTTGTCCTACTTTTACTTTATCTCCTTCCTTTACTATCGGAGAACAAGGGGCACCAATGTGTTGTCTTAATGGCAAGATTACTCTTTTTGGTACCGGCATCTCTTCTGTTCTCTTCTTTCTTGTTAGTTTATTTTCCTTAAGATGTAGTCCTCCTATGAACTTTGGCATAGAGTTTGATTTTTTGTTTTTATATATAAAGCTTTTTGTGGTTAAATTATAAGAAATAAGATATTTCCAAATAAGATTGTGACTATAAACGCTATAAAGAAGCTTGGAACAAACGGGATTCCCTCTTTTATTGTTACTTTTTTTATTTTCTTCTTTTTGTATAGTTTGATAAGCATTCTGATTTGGCTTTTTTCAATACCAAGGTCTTTTGGACCACAGATGTATTTTCCTTTGTATCTGATTTCCTTAGCAATCCAGTCTCCTTCGGTTAGTTTGTGAGGGGTTACTTCTTTTATCATGCATACCTTTTCAATTGCCTTTACAATAGCCCAAAGATAGAATGTTGCTATTGTGGTTATTAATAATACAATCATGATTATTTTGTATATTGTTTCTTTTATTATAATGCCTAAGATGATTGTGGTTACTACAAGGGTTATAGCCAGCATCCTCATTCTGGTGGCTTTTTTGCTATGTAGGGTTCTTCTGAATTCCTTCCAAACTTTCTTTTTATTTTTAAAAATCAAGGTTAGACTCCAGGTTAGGCCATAAATGGAGCCTAAAAGCAACATATTTGTGAAGAAGCTAATCAACATTGGGAAATCTTTTTGTTTTATGTTAAGCCCTATTAGTGCTCCTAGCCCCATTATTACTTTACTATCACCTCCTCCCCATTGACCTGCATAAAACATTACTAATGCAAAGATGAGGAATACAAGGAAACCGATTATGCTGTTTATTATAAACCAATAGTTTGAATAAATAAAGGAAAATAGAAGATTTAAGCCAAGTCCACTACATATTAGACCATAACTAAGCCAATCTGGGACCTCTCTTGTTTTTAGGTCTGTTATTGTGGCAAAAAACAAGCCTATGAGTGCTATTGAGGATGTTATCGTGTTGTGAATCATTACAGAGTAGCTAAAAATAACAAAGTTTATAAATTTAACTTCTATACTATTAGCGTGGGGGTGTCTTATGTTAGGTATGTTTAAGGATAGAATGTCTAAGCATCTTAGTGATGGAAATCCAAGACATATAGCTCTTACTACGAGAGGAAAACATGCATATGCAAAAAAGAATAACCTCTCTATAGAGGAAGCATATAGTCTAAGTTATCTGGCAATTATGAGTACGATTGCTTCTACCATTAAACTAAAAATTCCAATGTTGACATTTCATCTATTGTCTACCAAAGTAAAAGAGCTTGATAGTTTTCCTGTTGTGATAGATTCCCTCACAAATTTTTTCAACAACCTTTCTGAGAAAGATATTATCTCTAATAATAGAATAAGGATTTCAATCTTGGGTAAGTGGTATGATATGCCCGGTAGATTGGTGGAGGCTATAAAGAAGATTATAGAGCAAACGGAGGATTATGCCTCCTATTTTGTGAATTTCTGTATTAACTATAACGGACAAGAGGAAATAGTTGATGCTTTTAGGTTGATAGCTAGACAGGTCGTAGCAAAAAAAATAGACCCTGAGTCTATAGATATAAAGACTATAAAAGAGAATACTTATTCCTCCTATTTCCCTCCTCCAGACTTGATTGTAGTCAATTATTATAGAAAAACATCTGATATTTTGTTATGGGACTCTCCAAATGCAAGTTTCTATTTTACTGATAGGTTGTGGCCAGACTTTAGTAAGGATGATCTGCTTGCTGCTATAAAGTTCTTTAGAGAGAGTTTGAATCAAAAATAATAAATTTTTTAAACAAACTCTAATTTCTTCTTTTTGCCTATGAGAAATGAGCCTTTAGGGGCAATGAGGCATTCAGTTCTAATTGCCTCTTGTAGATTTTGAATTTTAGGTTTTATATGAAAGCATGCTAAGGGTGAATAAAAATGACTGAAGAAAAGGTTGATGAGGTATATGAAGCAGTAGAGGTTGCAAGAGCAACTGGAAAAATAAAGAAAGGAGCAAACGAGGTTACTAAGGCTGTGGAAAGAGGAGAAGCTAGATTGGTTATTATAGCAAAGGATGTAAGTCCTCCAGAGATTATTATGCATTTGCCTTTGCTTTGTAAGGAAAAGGGTATTCCTTGTGTGGAGGTTCCATCTAAGGAGGAGCTTGGTACTGTGGCTGGCATTGATAAAGCAGCTTCCTCCGTAGCAATAGTCCAAGAAGGTGAGGCAAAGGATTTGATAAGGCGAATAAAGGAGAAGAGAGGGGCAAAAGAGGAAGAAAAGGGAGAAGAAGCAAAGGAAGATAAGGAGGAAAAGAAAGAAGTAAAAGAGGAAGAAAAAGGAGAAGAGGCAAAGGAAGGTAAGGAGGAAAAGAAAGAAGTAAAAGAGGAGAAAAATAAAAAAGACAGCAAAGAAAAGAAAGGAGAAAAAGAAACGGAGGAAGACAAGAAAGACAAAGATATAAAAAAGGAAGATAAAGATAAAAAGTAGCGTGTGGATATGCGTAAAAATGCCTAAAAAAGTTGTTAGGAGGGATTCAGGTAAGCCTAGGGGAAAGAGAGAAGAAGCTAGAAAAGGAGGAGTACATTTTACAAAGGCTATTCCGGCTAGGGTTGAGGAAATCATAGGAAGGACAGGAACAAGAGGAGAAGCTATACAGGTTAGGTGTAAGATATTAGAAGGGAGGGACAAGAATAAGGTTATGAGAAGAAATGTGAAAGGCCCTGTTCAGGTTGGAGATATTCTTATGCTAAGAGAAACCGAAATTGAAGCAAGACCACTTGAAAAAGCTGGAAGGGGATCTGGTGCTTAAAAATGCCAAAGTGTAGTTTTTGTGGAGAAGTTATTAAGCAAGGCACAGGCAAGATGTATGTGCAGAAGGATGCTAAAATATTATACTTTTGCTCATCAAAATGTGAAAAGAATATGTTAAAGCTTAAGAAAAAACCTTATAATGTTAAGTGGACTAAAAGATATAAAAAGTGAAAATGGCAGTAGAACAATCCCTTGTCTTAATAAAACCTGATGGCTTGGTTAGGAGCCTTACAGGTGATATTCTATCCAAATTATCAGAGACAGGGCTAAAGATAGTTGGGGCTAAGGTTGTTCAGGTTACTAGGGAGCTTGCAGAGGAACACTATTGCCACCTAAAGGAAGAAAAATTTTTTGATGAATTAATAAAATATATAATGGGCGAATACCATACCAAAAGAGTTCTTGCTTTGGTTTACCATGGAGAAAATGCTATCAAAAAGATAAGGAAAGTTGTTGGTTCTACAAATCCAGAAAAAGCAGAACCTAGCACAATAAGGGGAAAGTATGGAAGGATAACAACACACGGCGTTTTTGAGAATGTTGTACATGCTTCAGAGAATGCTAAAGAAGCTGAAAGGGAAATAAAGCTTTGGTTTAGACCAGATGAACTGGTTTATACCATTTATCCGACTGAGTTGAGAAAAGTTACGCTTAATAAGCTATTCTGGAAAGAAGAGAAGAAATAGGTGATACTATGGGAGAACGAATGGTAGACAAAGTTACAAAGATTATGATGGATCCATCAGCTATTAGAAATATTGCTACATGTGCTCATATAGACCATGGAAAAACAACATTTTCTGATAATCTTTTAGCTGGTGCAGGAATGATGTCAAAAGAGGATGCAGGGAAGGCTTTAAAACTTGATTTTCACGAAGATGAACAACAGAGGGGGATAACTATAGATACAGGTGCTGTTTCTATGGTTCATGGGTTAGGAGGTAAAGAGTATCTTATAAATCTATTGGATACACCTGGTCATATTGATTTCAGTGGTGATGTAACTAGGGCTATGAGGGCAGTAGATGGAGCTATTGTTCTAGTTTGTGCTGTTGAGGGAATTATGCCTCAGACAGAAACCGTTTTAAGACAAGCATTAAAAGAGAGGGTAAAGCCCGTTTTGTATATAAATAAAGTTGATAGGTTGATAAAAGAATTGAAATTAACACCAGAACAGATGCAAGAGAGATTTATAAAGATAATTTCTAATGTTAATAAGCTTATTAGAGAGATTGCAGAGGAAGAATATAAGGAAAAGTGGCAAGTAAATGTCCAAGATGGTTCAGTGGCTTTTGGCTCAGCTTTTCATAATTGGGGTTTATCTCTTCCATATATGCAAAAGAAAGGAATTACTTTCAAGGACATAATAGAGGCTTACTCTAGTGATGACCCTCAGAAGGTTAAAGAGCTTGCTGAAAAAGCTCCATTGCACGAGGTTGTTCTAAATATGGTTATTAGACATCTACCTAATCCTGTTGATGCCCAGAAGTATAGAATACCCAAGATATGGCATGGGGAGCTAGAAAGTGAGGAGGGCAAAGCACTTTTGGATTGTGCTGCTGGTGGACCATTATTTTTTGTAATAACTAAGATTGTGATAGATCCACAAGCTGGAGAGATTTCATGTGGTAGGTTATTTTCTGGTACTATGAAAAAGGGTATAGAGGTTTATCTTAACAGGATGAAGCAAAAGAGTAGAATTCAGCAGGTCTTTATTTATAATGGGGCAAAAAGAGAGATTGTGGATGAAGTTCCTGCTGGAAATATAATTGGTATAGCAGGGGTAAAGAGTTATGCTGGCGAGACAATCACTCTTAAAGAGACAGAACCCTTTGAGAAGATCACTCATTTGTTTGAGCCAGTAATAACCAAAGCTATAGAACCAGTAAAACCAAGCGATTTGCCTAAGTTAATAGATGTTTTAAATGTTGTTGCAAAAGAAGACCCTACTGTCCAAATAGAGATAAATGAGGAAACTGGGGAGAACCTTATGCATGGTATGGGTGAGCTACACCTTGAGATTATTGAAAACAGAATAAGAGATGAGAAAGGATTGCAGGTTAAGACATCTAATCCTATTGTTGTTTATCGAGAAACAGTAACGAAGAAGGGGCCTACTGTTGAAGGGAAGACTCCAAATAAGCATAATAAGTTCTATTTTCATGTAGAACCATTAGAGCCTGAGATTTATAATGCCATTAAGGAGGGGAAGATACCTGAAGGAAGAGTGAAAAAGAAGAATGTTGTGGTAAGGGATGCATTAGTGGAAGCAGGTATGGATTCTAAGATAGCAACAAAGGTTAAGGATGTTTTCAAGGGCAATATCCTTATAGACCAAACTAGAGGGATAGTTCATATAGGAGAAGTTATGGAGATGATACTTGATATGTTTGAAGATGTCATGAATGCAGGACCTTTGGCTAGGGAGCCATGTTTAAGGGTTAAGGTTATTATAGATGATATGAAGTTACATGAGGATGCTATCCATAGGGGACCAGCCCAGGTATACCCTGCTGTAAGAGATAGCATAAGGGGTTCTATGATGCAGGCAAGACCTGTTATATTTGAGCCATATCAGGTGTTACAAATTGAGGCTCCTAATGAGTATATGGGTGATTTATCTAAGCTAATCGGAAACAAGAGAGGACAACTTTTAGATATGAAACAAGAAGGCAGTCTAGTTGTTATAAGGGCAAAGATGCCTGTAGCAGAACTTCTTGGTTGGAGTTCTGATTTGAGGTCTGCAACAGGTGGAAGAGGTTCATCAAGCCTTGTTGATCAGATGTTTGAGAAGGTGCCTGAGGAATTACAACAGAAAGTCATTAAACAAATAAAGGATAGAAAAGGATTAACGGATGCTATGGTTGGTGCTTAGATTATCTAAAAAAATCTACCAAGTTTTTTTTGCTCCAGACTTTCTAGCAAGTCTTCTTTTGTGTATCCAAGGACCTCAAATATTTTCTCTACAGAGGGTATTATTTGATTCTTTATATAGTAATCCGGGTCATAGTCTTCTTGTTTGACCTCTTCTGGCAGTCTTGCTCTGTCTCTTATCCTTTTCTCTCCCTTTACAACAACAAATTCAATGATAGAACCCGGTCCAATAGCGTGCCCTTTCTTTTTCATCCTTTCTGCAACTGCTACATGGGGTCCAATGGAATCATAGCTTTTTATATCTTTTTGTAGCTGAACAGAAATAGTAACCTTGTCTATTGGGATGGCATTCTTCCTTAGGCTGTTTATAATCTCCTTTGTATATTTCAATGCCTTTTTTGGGTCTTTCTCTTTTAGGATAATACTTAGTACTTTTTCTTGAACCTCTTTTGCTATTGGACTCCAGTTTCTTCTAACTGTTTCAAAGCCCCTTATCTTTAGTTTATTACCCTCTGAGAGTAGAGCATATTTTTTCTTTGCTCCTAGTTTGCTTGCTTTTGCGGAAACAAATATTCCTGTTGAGTAGAATCCTTCAAATTCCAGCTCCATTAAGCTTGGTAGTTTCATATTTATCTTATCTTTGAATTCCTCTGCTTCTTTTTTTGTTTTATTTTTTAAGGTAAGAAATACTGAATCTGTGTCAGAATAGATTACATTAAACCCTTCTTCCTTTGCTTTGTTTATGACTTCGTGAATATAGTATCTTCCATAGGCTGTTGTTGCCTTTGCACAATCTAGGCAATACCATCTTGCCATTGGAAAGCCCATGTATCCATAGAATGAGTTTGCAAGCAGTTTAAGTGATTGGGAGCGTGCTTCCATTAATGGGGAATGTTTTTCTTTCATTATTTTTTTTATCCTCATTCTTCTTGAGATTAAATCTTCTATAAGGGCTGGTATGAATCCCTTTCTTTTGGAGCAGAACCAGATTTTTTTTCCTTGGATTGGCACAGGTTTTACTTTGTCCTTACAACAAGGGCAGTTTAATGTTCCTGGGTCTATATTGTGGGTGCTTATTATACTTGGGTACAAGCTTCTATAATCAAATACTACAATCTTTTCATATAGTCCTGGCTTTGGCTCAAATACGAATGCTCCTTTATATGTTTGCAACATCCTTTTTCTTAATTCTTCATGATGCGGTAGTTCGGGAGCAATTTCATTAAACCTTTGTGCTTGTTTTAGTAAGTATGATTCAACTAGCTGTGAGAAACCACTTCTGTTTATTTCATATATTGGCAATCCTACTATTTTGACTAGCTCTAGTATGGTGGGCAACATTTTTTTTGTCAATTCAAATGTTAGAAAGGAATCTTGTAGATTGTATTTACAATATTGTTCTAGCTTGTTGGGGCTGTTATCCCATGTTTCTGCTAGTTTATCTAGGTCTATTTCTATCTTATTTTCATTGATTAGTTCAGATGCAATAGCATTTAGATTTAGAGCAAATACATCCATTGATGGTCCTACTACTTTTTTTATGAATCTAAAGATATCAAGATGGTTTATTCCAACTATATTAGAGACTACTGTTTTTGATCTCTTAACACTTAATTCAGAAAAGTCTAGGCCTATGTCTAGTTTTATCTTATGTTTGTCCGCTCTTGTCTTGATATATGGCAAATCAAAATCATCAGAGAAATATCCTGTTAATATGTCTGGTTTGTAATTGTTTATTATTTCTTTGAATTTTTCAATTAGCTCTGCTTCATTATCTACAAACTCAATATAATCTAGCGTTTTTTTGAATTTTTTCCAAGTTATTACCTTTTTATAGCCCTCGCCATAAAGTGAGAGCATTATTATTGGGTTTTTTTCCGGGTTTATTATCTTCCCCTCTGGGTTGTAGGTTTCTATATCAAATGCTAAGATTCTTGGTTTTTCTAGAAATATTTCTTTTTTTTGAGATATTTTTTCAGCCTTCAGTACAGGAACCCTTAATCTTTCTTTAATAAATTCTCCTTCTGCTTCTAATATCATCAAAGGCGTTATATTCTTATCAATCAGGTATCTCTTCTTGAATTGGATGTCATATTCTGTAACAATCTTTAGAGAATCCCAATCTTTTATTATGTCTCTTATTATAGGGACATCTCTTGGTAGTTTTGTGTATATCTTTATTGCTTCTACATCCTTTCCTAGGAATTTCTTTTTTATTCTTTCTGTAGCTATTACTTCAGAAATCTCTTTGTTTTTTACTACCTTTAACTTCTTTAGTTTTTCTTCTACACTTTTTCCTTCCTTTGGGATTGCGTAGAAGTATGGTTTGAAGTTTTCATCTATTACACATACTTGTTCATTGTTTTTTGTTTTTCCGAATAAGTAAATAACAGGCTTTCCACCTGAAACTTTGTATGTTATGTCTATTGGGAAAAACTCCAATCTTTCTGGCATTAGTCCTTAGTAATCTAAAAATCTATTTAAACATTTTGAATAAACTTATTTTTTAATGGTGCTACTCTACGGTAGCAATATAATCGAAAGGTTTAAATATTACCAATCCTTTCTCTTTTTTAACATGATTGTAAAGCAAGAGCTTTTGAATAAACTTAAGAGCGATTTTATGTTGAATATATATGAAGTAAGACTATGGACTGTGCTTCTTTCTAGAGGTATTGCAACAGCTGGTGAACTTGCGGATATTAGTGGTGTACCTAGGAGTAGATGTTATGATGTTCTTGAAAGTTTGGAGAAGAAGGGATTCATTATAATGAAACTAGGAAAACCAATCAGGTATATCGCTGTTCCACCTGAGGAGATAGTAGAGAGGGTGAAAAAGAGTATCAAAGAAGATGCTAACTTGAGTACAAAGATGATTGAGGATATTAAAAAAACAGATATCTTTAGGGAATTGGAGTTATTGCATAAAACAGGTATTGAGAAAGTGGATGGAGATAAGCTTTCTGATTTTATTGTTGGAAGAGCCAATATTTATCAATTCCTGAAACAAATGGTTAGCAAAGCAAAAGAGAGTGTTTTGATAGTAACAACTGAAACAGGATTTAAGAGAAAAATAAAATTACTAAGTAAAATACTACGAAAATTAAAGAGAAACAAGGTAAAGATAAAGATTTTTGCTCCTATTCGCGAAAAATTAGATGAGAGAATTATTAATCTTGCAGATATAAGAAACAGGGATATTAATGCTAGATTGGTTATAGTTGATAATAGGGAATTGCTTTTTATGATTACTGAAGACAACTTGCCAAATGAGGATGATTCTGCTGTTTGGATTGATTCTGGCTTTTTTGTAAAAGCTGTTAGAAATCTCTTTTCACTAAATTAGGTATTAAATAATTCTAGAGCAGAAACTATCCACTTACTATTATCTTACCTTTCATGTATAACCTGTCCTTGTAGAAAACATCATAGTAGTAATGTGTTCCTGTTTTATTAAACGTATGGTTAAAGCTTTGTCCGTATTCTAATACAGGACTCCTAAGTTTTTCAGAATAAGAATAAAGCATGTGCTTTATGGGACCTGTTTCTTTTGGCTTGTCTTTGTGTTTCCATATAACTTTATCTCCTTTTTTTATTTTTAGTTGTTGCGGGTTTAACCTTATGTTCTCTATTGTTACTATCCATTCTTTTTTTGTTTTTTGTATTTTCTTACTTTCATTCTTTTCTTTTACTGTTTTTGTAGTTTCCTTTTTTTCAATTTGCTCTATTGGTGGTGGCATTTCTTCTTCTGCTTTTGTTATATTTTTGTGTTCTGTGGTGGGTTCTGTTATTATTGCATGGGTAACAGGTTCTTTAGAACAACCACTAATTATAGTTAGAGTTATAAACAAGATTAGGGCAAAGTAATATTCTTTCATACATAATTATAAAGGCTGATTGATTATTTAAATCTTTCTGTTAATACTACTGTTGAGTTATTAATTTTCCTTGTAGCCTTTGATTGTTTTTGCAATACCTTTTTAAAGTTTGAATTTCTTTGTTTCGTATAATGGGGGATTATATAAGGTGTAATGCGGATTTGCATTTGCATGGCTTATACTCTGGTGGTGTAAGCAAGAGCATGACGCCCAAGATAATAGCAGAGCAAGCCCCATTAAAAGGTTTACACCTAGTTGGAACAGCAGACATATTAAATGAAAAATGGATAAGGCTAATAAAGGAACAATTAGTTGAGATTGATGATGGGTTGTTACAATATAAAAATGGGACTAGGTTTATTCTGCAGACTGAAGTGGAAGATAATAGAAGGGTTCATCATATCTTATTGATACCTTCTTTTTCTAAGGTTTATGAGCTTAGGGAGAGATTCAAAAACAAGAGTAGTGATTTGGATAAGGATGGAAGACCCAAGTTACGGTTAAGTGCAGAAGAGATAGCAGAAATCTCTACAGAAGCAGAATGTCTGATAGGACCAAGCCATGCCTTTACTCCTTGGACAGCAATTTTTAAGGAGTATGACTCAATCAGTGACTGTTATGGTGACTATTCAGATAAAGTTTATTTTTTGGAGCTTGGTCTATCTGCAGATACAAATATGGCTGATAAGATTTCAGAGCTTCATAGATTAACCTTTTTGAGCAATTCTGATGGACATTCTCCATGGCCGAATAAACTTGGTAGAGAGTTTAATACTTTTATGGTAAAAGAGATTAATTTTGAAGAGATAAAAAGAGCAATAAAAAGAGAGGGTGGAAGAAAATGTATGCTTAATGTTGGTTTTAATCCTTTGGAGGGGAAGTATCACAAAACGAGATGTATTGGTTGTTTGACTTTCTTTGAGCCGAATGATGCCAAAAGGTTAAATTGGAGGTGCCCTATCTGTGGTAAGCCTATAAAGAAGGGAGTTGATTTTAGGATTAATGAGCTTGCTGATTTGCCTGAGGGAAAACACCCAGAGCATAGACCTCCTTATGTCCATATAATTCCCCTAAGTGAAATAATTGCATTAGCAACTAAAAAGGCTAATGCTTGGTCAATAAGTGTTCAAGAGAAATGGAAGACCTTTGTTAGTGCTTTTGGTTCAGAAATTAATGTTCTTTTGAATGCTAAAATAGATGAGCTAGAGAAGATAGATGCAGAGATTGCGAGGTATATACAGTATTTTAGGGATGATAAAATAAAATATATTCCGGGTGGTGCTGGGGTTTATGGAAAGTTGGTACCACCTAATAAGGAATTACCAAAATTGAAGAGATTTGATTCAATACAAAAAAAGTTGGGTGATTATTGATTGGGGAATTTAAAAACAAAAGATTTAAATATGAGCAATCTTATCGTCTAAAGTTAGTGTTATTCCTTTGTAAAATGGAAGGAGGTTAGAAAATGGCAAAGAAGGTAGCAAAAGTAGGTATAAAAAAAGAAGATGGGTATCTATACTTTGTAGATAAGAAAGGAAATGTTGCAAGAGCAAAGATGGCCAGAGGTAAAAAGAGAAAAGGAAAAAAGAAAATAGAGGTTGTAGCAAAAGTAGGAATTAAAAAGCAGAAGGGATATTTGTATTTCATTGACAAGAATGGAGATATTTCTTGTGCAAAGATGGCTAGAGGCAGAAAGTAAAGCCTATCTCTTGTTTTTTATTTTATATATTTTTATGTTTTATAGTGGTGGTGGATTATTCTGGAGACAGATAATATCATAATTACAAAGGCTAAAAGAAATATTCCATATGCCTTGTCCTTGCTTGTTGGAAAAATTCCTATAACGCTTCCTGTGATCGGTAATGGTTCTTCTTTAACTATTATCTTGCCTCGCCCTATTTTTACGAAAACTGCATCAAAATATCTATGGGTCCCTGGTTTTGTAAATGTAAAACTATAACTTTCTCCAGGGTAAATCTTCTTTCCGTAGAATAGTCTATCATAGGCTACTACTTTGTGTGGTACATTGTCTTTGTTTATCCAAGTTACATTCGTTCCTGGGGATATTATAATCTCTTCTGGATGGAATCTTAGGTTTTTTATCTCTATTATTGCCTCTTTTATTGGCTGGGTTTCTTCCTCGCTTTTGATTTCTTTTTCTGCTGCTTTTTCTTTTTTAGGTGTTTCTTCTTCTGGTATTTCCATCTGCTCTTCTTCAATGATTTCTTCTATATTGTATTTGGTTTCTTCTGCTCTTTCTTCTTTTGGATGAGTGTCTATTTTGGTGAAAGAGATAACTACAATAACAAATAGAATAACAACCATTGTTATGAGGATTGGTTTCCATAGTCTTGAGTCTGTATTCATATTCTACACCTTAGGGGTTGATATATAAATATGTTTTGTTTTTAATAAGTGTTTAAAAGAAATAAAAGAGAAAAAGATGGTTTGTTTATTCTGTTTCTTCAGCCGTTACCGTTACAGTAGCGCTCTTTTTTGTAAATACATCAAATATCTTTACTTTGCCCTCTTTGTCAAATGTTACTTCGTATGTGTCGCCTTCTTTAATTTTGCCTGTTGATTTTCCTCCTATAGTTAATAAATGGTCTCCTTCAACTGCCTTTAGCGTTAGTGTTGAACCAACAGTTGTTGTTGTCTCTGCCGGGTCAAACCCGCTTAGTGTCATGAAAATATCTCCTTCACTTGTGGTTGTTTCTTCTTCAGCAACCTCTTCAGTAGCTTCTGTTGTTTCTTCTTCAGCAACCTCTTCAGTAGCTTCTGTTGTTTCTTCTTCAGCAGTTTTTTCAGCTGTTCCTGCTTCAGAGGTTGTTGTTTTCTCTGGTGTTGTTGTACCTTCTTTTGTGGCACATCCGCTTATAATTACTATCATCAAAAGAGCAACTATATACCATGCTCTCATATTCCCACCTCACAGATTGTCTTTTTTGTTTTTAATTAAAGCACCTTTATATATCTTTTGGTTTTTGGCTTGGTGTTTTTATTTATCTTTATTTATCTTTTTCTTGTTACATCAACTTGTTTACAATATCTTTTTACGGGGCATTTTGAACAAAATGGGCTTATGGGGACACATATATTTCTTCCAAATTGAACAAATAATTCATTGAATTCATGCCAATGTTTCTTTGGAATTATTTTTTCAAGTTCTATTTTTGTTTTTTCCGGTGTTTTTGTTTTTACTAATCCTAACCTATTTGTTGTCTGATGTACATGGGAGTCAACAGCTATGTGGTCTGGTTTATTAAAGCCATAGACCATTACTATAGAAGCTGTCTTTGGACCAACTCCTTTTAATTTTATTAGTTCTTCAAATTTATTTGGGACAATTCCATTGTGTTCTTCTATTATCTTTTTTGATATCTCTTTTATTCTTCTTGCCTTTGTTTTATAGAATCCAACGGGATATATCAGTTTTTCAATTTCTTTGTTACTTAGTTTTAATATCTTTTTAGGCGTGTTGTATTTCTTCAGCAATCTTATGGCTGCCTTTGCTGTTACCTCATCTTTGGTTCTTAGACTTAGTAAACAAGAAACTAATGTTGTGAAAGGGTCTTTGACTACTCTTGCCCACTCTGAAACAAAAGGATATTCCCATTTTATTGCCTCTTTTTTTATTGCTTTTATTATTTTCTCAATTGTATTGTTTCTTTGTGACATTCTTTGCCTTATTTTTCTGCTTCTTTTACTAATACAATTAGTAATATAGCTGAGCATATTGACAATATGCTAGCATACAGAAATGGAGCTTGGACATTAATTCTGTGCCATAGGAGACCCCCTATTGAGTTTGCTGGGAATACCGTTACCCCAACAATAGCATGATATAGGCCTAGTGCAGTGGCTTTATTCTCTTTTGTTAACTCAGAGACAAATGCTCTTGAAACACCATCGGTTATTGCCATGAATAACCCATACAGGCCAAATAGCACCCATATTGTAGTGGGATTGGACACAAATGCAAATCCAATAGCTGTTAATCCAAACAATACTAGACCAGTTGCTAGTACTTTTTTTCTTCCAACCATGTCAGATATTCTTCCTGCTGGTATGGAAAAAAATGCATAGAAAGTATTGTAGACTAGGTATATAATTGGTATGAGGGCTATAGCTATTCCAATATCTTTTGCTCTTAGGATAAAGAAGGCATAGCTAAAATTTGCTAGGTTAAATATCGCTATTACCCATAAGAATCTCTTTAGATTTCTACTTAGGTTTCTGAATTTGAATTTGTGGTTTTCTTTGGCTTTATTTTTTACTTCTTTTACTCCAAGGATGAGGATTATTATGGCAATCAGTCCTGGTACTAGGCTTAGTAGGAATATAATCTTAAAAGCCTTATTTAAGAATTTGCGTAACAGGAAGAATGCGATTATTGTTCCTACAATTGCCCCCATAGTATCTAGTGTTCTGTGTAATCCAAAGCTCTTTCCTCTTTCTTTTTTGTTTACGGAAACAGCAATTAATGCATCTCTTGGAGCTGTTCTAATCCCTTTTCCTACCCTATCAATAAATCTTATCCCGAGGACATGTGTCCAGCTGGTTGATATTGCTAGTAGGGGTTTTGTTATGTTGGATAGGGTATAACCAAATAGAGCTAAGGATTTTTTTCTTCCAATTTTGTCTGAAATCCAACCTGAGAATAGCTTTAATATGGCTGATGTGGCTTCAGCAATTCCCTCAATAAAACCAACGATGGCCATATTTGCTCCTAGAATTATGGTGAGAAATAGCGGCAGTATGGGAAATATCATTTCAGAGCTGACATCTGTGAAGAAGCTTGTAAGTCCCATATACCAAACATTTTTTTTGCTTACCATTTTTTCTTGTGTTGTTTTTTCTTATTTATAAAATTACCTAAAGTGAAGGAAAACACGAAATCTTTTTAAATGCCCTTTGATTCTAGGTTTTGTGGTGGTAATATGCCAGAGCAGCTTAGCCTTATAGGAGGGACATCTAATTTTCAGTTGGCGAAGGAGATATCCAAGAACCTGAAGGTAAATTTGGTTCCTATAGAGGTCAAGAGGTTTAATGATGGCGAACTTTATGTTCATATAGAAAAGAGTGTTAGGGGTTCTAAGGTTTTTATTGTTCAGTCTACTTCCCCTCCCGTGAATGATAACCTAATTCAGCTTTTATTAATCGTTGATGCATGCAGAAGGGCTTCTGCAAAGGAGATAAATGCTATAATTCCCTATTATGGGTATTCAAGACAAGATAGGAAGAATATTCCTAGAGAGCCTATATCTGCTAAGCTTGTTGCAAATATGATAGAAAAGGCAGGCGTAGATAGAGTCGTGACATTTGACCTCCATGTTGATCAGATTCAGGGGTTTTTTGATATACCTGTTGATAACCTTGAAGCTATTCCACTAATTGCGAATTATCTATTGAATAAGAAGCTTAAAGACCTAGTAGTTGTTGCTCCTGATGTGGGTGGCGCGCGTAGAGCAAGGAAGTTAGCTAAAATCTTGGATACAAGGATAGCAATAATAGATAAAAGAAGGCCAGAACATGGAGTAGCTGAAATAGTGAATGTGATTGGGGAGATTGGCAATATGGATTGTGTTTTAGTTGATGATATAATCGATACTGCTGGAACTATTACAAACGCAGCGAGGGTACTGAAGGAGAAGGGAGCCAATAAAATTTTTGTTTGTGCAACCCATGCTGTTTTTTCTGGACCAGCTGTAGAGAGACTGGTAAATGCACCGATAGAAGAGGTTATAGTTACTAATAGCATAAACATTCTGGAGGAAAAAAAGTTTGATAAGTTAAAGATAATATCTCTTGCTGGCTTGTTGGCAGATTCTATAAGGAAAATCCATGAAGGAACACCTATGGGCGTTCTTTTTGATGAACTATATAAGAATATTGAAGAAAAGAGGAACAAACTAAAATGAAAGAAGAAGAAAAAAAATTGCAGGAGAAATATATTGAGATGAAGGTTATAGAAGAAAATTTAAACCAGTTGCAAACACAGGCAAATACAATAGAGCACCAGTTAGCAGAACTCTCTTTGGTTGTTAATAGTCTGGATGAGTTTAGTAAGCTGGATGTAGGAAAGAAAGTTCTTGTCCCTATCAGTTCTGGGATATTTTTTGAGGCTGAGATAAAGAGAACAGATAACTTGTTTGTGAATATAGGTGCGGATACTGTTGTGGCTAAAGACATCCCTTCTACTAAGAGGCTTATTGGGAAACAGATGGATGAAGTAAAAAAACTACAAGAGAAGATTCTCATTAATGTACAAAAACTCTCAAAGAGATACTCTGATGTTGAGAAGGAGCTTAGGCAAATCGCATCTAAGCTAGAGTAAAATGTTTAAATTTCTTAAAGAAAAGCTAAAAGGAACTATAAAGAAGCTTTCTGGTAGGATAGACAAAGAGGGAGTTACAGAGGAGACAAAGAAAGAAAAGGTGGGAGAAAGTTTAAAAGAGGAGCTTAAAAAAGAACAAGAAGAAAAGACAAAGGAAGAAACTAAGGAGAAAGAAGAAGAAAAAAAGAAGGGCTTTTTCTCAAAGATAAGGGCGGGCTTTTCTAGGAAGGAGAAAGAAGAGAAAAAAGAAGAAAAAAAGAAGACTGATGTTGAGAAAACAGAAGAGAAGAAGAAAAAAGAAGAAGATGAAGAAAGGAAGACGGAGTCTGGTTTTTTTAGAGCAATAAAGGAGAAGGTAACCACAAAGAAAATAAACAAAGAAAAGTTTGAAGAACTTTTTTGGGATTTGGAACTTGCTTTGTTGGAAAGCAATGTGGCTGTTGAGGTTATAGAAAAGATTAAACAGGATTTAATTCGGGAGCTGGTTGATAAGCCTTTGTTAAGGTCAAAGATAGAGGAGACTATAAGCAATACTCTGAAGAGGTCTATAGAGAACATATTAAGTATAGAGTCTTTTAATCTCTTAGAAAAGATAAATAAGAAACCTTATGTAATCTGTTTTTTTGGTATTAATGGCTCAGGGAAAACAACGACAATAGCAAAGATTGCTAAGCTTTTGAAGGACAATAACCTTAGTGTTGTTTTGGTGGCAGCCGATACCTGGAGGCAGGCTGCAATAGAGCAGCTTGAAGAGTGGGCAAAGCGTTTGAATGTTCCTATAGTTAAACACTCCTATGGTGCTGATCCTGCTGCTGTTGCCTATGATGGCATTGCGATGGCGAAAGCAAGAAATATTGATGTGGTTTTAATAGATACAGCAGGAAGGATGCATACTAATATCAATTTGATAGAGGAGATGAAGAAGATTGTCCGTGTTGCAAAACCAGATTTGAAAATATTTGTAGGAGAGGCTATCACAGGAAATGATTGTATCAATCAGGCAAAGGAGTTTAATGAGAGTATAGGCATAGACGGAGTTATACTGTCAAAAGTGGATGTTGATGAGAAAGGTGGTGCAGCTGTTTCTGTTTCTTATGTTACAAAAAAACCAATAATCTATCTTGGTATAGGGCAGGATTTAAATGATCTGAGAGAGTTTGATTCTAAATTTATTGTTGAGAATCTTGGGCTTGTTTAATTTTTATTATTCTTTTTTCGGTTATGATGATATTTACAGGTATATCGTTTCTTGTTTTTGGTATTCTATCTATTACTTGGAAGTCCATGCATAATCCGATAGCAAGCGCCTTTGTCTTTTTTAGAAATCTATCATAGTATCCCTTGCCATAACCAATCCTATATCCGAATTTGTCAAACACTATACCTGGGACTACTACTATATCATTTTTCTTTAAATTTGTTTTTCTTGTTTTTATTGGCTCTAATATTTTGTATTTTCCCTCTGATAGCTCACTGAAACTCTTTATTATACAGGGGATTATGTTGGATTCAATTATCTTTGGGACGGATACAATTTTTTCTTTTAGGGCCTTTTTTATTGCGCTATGCGTGTGAATCTCTTTGTTGAACGAAACAAAGAACATTACTTTGTCTGCTTTTTTATACTCTTTTATGCTAAACAGTTTTTCCTTTGCTAAGTTGCCTCTTTTTATAATCTCACTTTTAGATAGCTTATTTCTCTTTGCTAGAAACCTTTTTCTTAGTTCTTCTTTTTTCATATATCCTTGTTACTTCAGTTTTGTTTTTATGGCTCTCTCTGATACAATTGCACTGTTTCCTGATGGATCTTCTATTATTATCTTTTGGGCTTGTTGGCCCCACATTATTTTTGTAATCTTTTTTAATAATCTCTTTGCTTTCTTCTTTTCTTCATTGTCATCAGACATTTCTTTTAAACTTTCTATCTCTCTCTTTACCCTGTTTAGTATGCCCTCTATATTTGTTATATAGCCTTGGGAAGCAGGACCAGGGGTTATTGTAGTAATATGGGGAATTTTTATTGTTGCCTGAGAGGATTTCACAACACGAACCTTCATGTCCTCTTCATTTTTTATTTCAAAAACATATTTACATGGTTCGTGTCTTTCTACAGCTTCTACATCAGCTTTGTGGTATTTGCACTCTGGATTTAGACAGGTCATAGAGAACAAGTAGACCCTGCCAAAATATGGAATTTCTCTTTCTGCTTCCATTAAGGTAAGCGTTTTCTTTTTGCATATTGGGCATGTCTGTTCTTTTAGCTCTTCTATTTTTTCAGGCATGCACTCTTATCCACTATAGAAATATTTATATGTTTCGATTTTAGCTGTTTAGTAGCTGTTTTAGTTAAGAAGCTTTGATGATGTTAGTTCTTTTTTGAGTTCTTCTTCTGTTTTTCTTAGTATTATGCTTATATCACCAAAGTGTTGTTGCTGGAATAGGTCAATCTTTCTTTGTGTTGTTAGGTGGAGTAATGGAACAAACACATAAATCTTATCTTCCTTGCTGTTTGATGGTATTAGTTTTGAGAATGTCAGGTGGCCTTTTTTATATTTTAAGAAGAATGATTTAATCTTTCCGTAAATCTCCTTTATTATCTCTGAGACATCTCTCTTTTTTTCTGGTATTGTAATATTTGTTGGTGGAGCATTCTTCAGAATTCTTCTTCTTTTGACTTCTAGGGCTCTTTCTAGAGCCGCCATTAAATCATATATTGAAACCTTCCTTTTTCTTGGTTGGGGTGTTCTTGGTATTAGGTTTTTTGGTATCTCTTCTTTTTCTCTTGGTTGTAGTGGCTCTTCAAAATCCAGGAGTTCTTCCTCTTCTTGTTGCGCTATTAGGCTATCAAGATAACTTATATCTTCTCCTACTAATTTGTTTGATTTGATTTTTAGTAGGATGGCTGCTGCTAACAATACCTTACCAGATATTCTAAGATCCAGCTTTTTTAGTTTTTTTATGGTTTCTATGTATTCTGCAGTAAGCAGTGATAGGTCAATGTCCCATGGATTCATCTGTTCACTTTTCACTAGCTCATATATTATGGAACGCCAAGTGATTTCATCCTTTTTTGTTAGTATTTCTAATATCTTTTCATGTGGCTTTTTTTCTTCTTTCAGTCTTTCTTCCATCTTTGTTATCCTTATAAATTTGCAATATAAAAAGTTTTTTATATTAAATGCTTAATCCACTAATCTTGGGCCCATGGTTTAGTGGCTATAACGTCGCCCTTACAAGGCGAAGGTCGCCGGTTCGATTCCGGCTGGGCCCATCTTATGCGCCAGTGGTCTAGTGGCTATGATAGGGCCTTGCCAAGGCTCTGACCCGAGAATCTATGGTCGGGAATTCAAATCTCGGCTGGCGCATCGGCTAGGGGAAATTCCTCTAGCCTGTTTTAAAATTATTTTTTGTTTTACAGATATGAACTTTGATAATTTCAAAAGAGATTGCTTGGCTAGAGCGGATAAGAGTAAGAAGAAGTCTATTGATTTAAAGATAAAACCATTAATAGATTTTATCAATTCTTTGCCGAATTATTGCACTACAAGTAGTTGTTCTGGGAGAATTTTGGTTATAGAAAAGAGGTCTTATAAGAAACAGGAGTCAAAGTGGCTTTTTGTTTCTCATAAGCCTACTAGTTTTTTGGATATTAAAAAAGCACTGCAAAAAACGAGTGGTGATGTTTGGTTCAAGCAAGAGAGTTTTATACTACATATCTGTTGTAGAACACTAGAAGATGCAAAGAATATTCTGGGAGCCTCTAGGGATATAGGAATCAAAAGGGCAGGTATAATCTCTTTGGGTTCTAAGATTATGGTTGAGGTTATAGGTACTGAAGCAATAGAGGCATTAATAGCTAAGGGTGGTAAATTGCTGGTGGATGATAATTATTTGAGGATTTTAACTGAAGAAGCAAATAAAAAACTAGAAAGGAATAGCAAGAGGATAGAATTGTTTTATAATGAAATAAAGAAGATTACTTCTTCTTGACAATAATAACTATCGTTCCTATAGCAAATATAACAAGTCCGCTGAGGATTATAAATAATATTGCTATTAGTGTTAGGTATTCTTGTGTATCTCTAAAGGAGATTTTTGTTGGTTGTATGGGCCTTGGTTTTTTTATCGGTTCTGTTAGCTTGATAATCTCTACTGGTTCAGCTTCTACATGTATTTTTTCTGTGAGGCATTCTTGAACTTCAAGATAGATTGTTTTTTCATCTGCGAGTTTATCGTTGTAATATACCTTAATTCCTATTGGATATGTTCCTGTTTTGACATCTTTGTCTATTTTTAGGTTATATATGCTTTCAAAGATTGAGTCTTCGTCAGAACCTTCTTCTAACTCTATTTCTTTTTCACTTATTCCAATCCCTAGTTCTTTACTTTCTATTTCTATTGAAACATCATCTTCATCTTTGCTTCCTATGTTTGCCACCCTAATATCTAGCTTTGTATTCCTATTGCAGTTTATTACTCTTGGGCTTATATCTGCTTTGTCTATGATTATGCTGTGTTTTTCCTTTTCAACATTAAGCTTTAATTCCCATGTTTCCTCATGGATTTTTCCATTTTCGTCTTTTCCTTCAACATCTATGACTACATTATAGGTGTCTTCGTCAACCAGTGTTGGTACTGTAAATTCTATGCTGACTGATTCTGTATCATCGGCATATATCTTGTCAATGTCAGCTGTTTCTTCAAGCTCATCTCCATCATCTATGTCTTCAATTGTTACAGTAACTTCCACATCCTCAATTGTTATATCTTCTGAACTAGAGTATTCATTTTCAATTTCAATATTGAATTTTATAGTTTCTTTTGGTTTTGCTTCTCTGCTTATTGTTTCTCCATCTTGGATGTTCTTAGCGGTTTTGTCTCCTATTTTAACATCTAAATCAGATATTCTTAATTTGCTTGCTTCTTCAACATATATTGTGGTTGTGGTTGATGATTCTTGATTGTTGTTGTCTTCTACTGTTAGTTTGAATACATATTTTCCTGTTGTGCTTGTGTTAAAGGATATGGTTGGGCTTGTTGGGTTGGACAAATCTACTGTTGGTCCTTCTTCTTGCGACCATCTATAGCTTGTTATGTTCCCATCGGGATCGTAGGAAGATAAGCCATCAAGGGTTATTATTGTGTTTGGCCTAACCCTGCTTGATGGAGATACTTCTATTATTGGAATAGGGGCTTGATTTCCTGGTGGTGGAGGTGGTGGCACTTCGGAACCAACTAAGAAGCTTGAAAATCCGGTTACATTGAATATTATAATGCCGTTGCCATCAGCATTTGAAGGTGGAGATATATTTACAATCTTGCATACCGAAGATGGACACTCATCTGTTATTTTTGTTCTGTCTGATGTGAATTCCTCTGTGTAATATATCTTTGGCTCTTCTTGGTATGTTAAGCCTTTAAGTGTTATTTGTGCCTTTTTGTTGAGAACATAATATTCATCTGAGTCATTTATTGCTGCTATCCCGTCTTGGATTATAACATGGTCTCCTAAGGTTATTATGTCTGATAAATCAACTGGTTCTAGGAACCTTATTTCACCTTCTCCTTCCATCATTAATGTTAGGTTAACATTTTTTAGTTGTGTTTCATTTAGGCTAGATAGGTCTGGGATGGTTGAGTATGGCTCTGCTATTGGATACATTCTTGCTTTTGGGTACCAGCTGTGTGAATATTGGTATCCTCTGTTGTCTGTGAACTCAACTTTGATATGGTAATCCTCATTTTTGAATTTGCCTTCAAAGATATACCTGCTTTGGTTGTTGTATTCTGGTTTGTTTTCTCCGTTTTCTTGCCATTCTGCTGTTGCTAAGCTCAATTCTGAAGGCAGGATAAAGCCAAATATTGTGTTTTTCTTTGCACTTATTATTGGATATTGTTCTGGGAAATAACTTACTTTGCAGTCTTCTATCTCTATGTAGCCCGTGGTTTCGTCTGTGGTGTTATACTTTGTCTTTGCTTGTATTGTTAATTGATATGTGCCTGCTGTAGCTTCTCTTGGGATGTTTATCGGAATTGTGAATGTTTTTTCATCATTATATTGGATTGTGGAGTAGTTTGTTTCTTCGTTTATTCCTAACTCTGAATTTCTGACAACAACTTTTGTTTCTTGGGCCTCTGTAAAGCCATCTATGTTTTTAACACTTGTATTCACTACTATGTCTCTTATACACTTTACTTTTGATGGCTTGACACTGGTTGATGTTATTAGTATTTGATGTGCCTTGCTTTGTATTCTAACTTTTGCGCTCCAATTTGCATATACCCTTTTTAAGTCATATTCTCCTATTCCTGTGATTATTAGGTCATAAATACCATTTTGAACTGCGGGTATGGTTCCTAGGTCAATGACTATGTTCTGTGATTGTCTCTTTGGTAATATATCTATGTCAGTCTTATTTGTGGATACTGTCTGAGAGTTGTTCTTTATGGTGGCGTTTATTTTTACAAAGGTTAGGTCGTGTGTGCTTAACCAGTTTTTTACATCAAGGCTTATTTTTACTCTATCTCCTTGGGAAATATTATCAAGAACTTCTCCTGCATTTAGCGGTTTGTAATAGCCATCATTAATCTTTGTTTTAATGTTGCTTAGGCTCAGTGCATTATAGATGCTTAATGTAAATGCTTTAGATGTGTTTAATAGCCCATCTGATACTGTTATGTTAATTGTATATGTACCAATATCTGAGATATTTGGTGTAAATCTGATATCTCCTGTTGTTCTATTGATATCAAACAATGTCGTGTTGTCATTAAAGGTTAGATTATCCCCGTCAACATCATTTGCCTGTATCTGATAATTGTATTCTTCACCTACAGTACCGATTGCTGGTGGATTAAAGTTTGTTATTTGGGGTGCATCATTTACAGGGGTTACATTCAATATTACTACATTGCTGTAGTTTGAATACAAGGTGCCATCAAATGCTCTGAATGTTATGTTCCTAATTCCATTGAAGTTAGTGTTTGGCAGTAATGTTACTATCCCTGTGTTTTGGTTTATGGTTACATTGATATCCTCTACAGGAGTAGCCTCGTATGTCAGGACATCATTGTCTGGGTCATAGAAGACTGGCGTTAAGTTAATTTTTGTGTTTGCTGTGTCTTCTTGCCATTCTATTGGTGTTGGTATATTCTGAACAAATAAAGGAGCATCATTTGTAGGGTTTACAGTAACAGTTACATTTATAGAACTGCTTAAACCTCCAGTGTCGGTTGCTCCGAGTGTTATGTTCCTTTTTCCGTTCCAGTCCTTGTCTGCTGTTATATTTAGTATCTTATCTGGAGATATGCTGATTGATATATTTTCTACGGGAAGATAATACCAGACGATATCTTCTTTGCTGTCTTCAATATCATAAACATAATCACTAAGATTTATTGTATCATTGTAGTTGTCTTCATCTAATATTATTTCCGGTATTGAATAAATAATAGGCCTGTCATTTACAGGGGTTACATTTATGGTAAAGAGGACATCAATAAAGGAATAGGTATCGTTAATCCTTACTTTACAGTCTGTTATTCCATTCCAATTTGGAGCAGGCGTTAGTGTAATGTTTGTTTTGTTGATAACATTACAATCCACTTTTGATACATTTTCCTTGACAATAGTGAAGGTTAAGGGATCATTGTCTAGGTCTACTATGGTTGCACTTGGATTTATAGAAACCTGTGTATCTTCTTCTATCGTTTGATTAGGGATTGTGCCGATTGGGAGCCTGTTGTTTGTTGAGTTTGGTGTTGGTGTAGTAAACCTTACCCATTCTTCTAGTCCGTCATGAAGCCTTCCTTCTGATATGTCTTCCTCTGCTGTTGAGTAAGTGTAGTTGTCTATTATATTACCAAGGTTATCTATTAGCTTTATTTCATCACCATTGTTGTTTAGTTTATTGTTGAAAAAATATACCAGATAGCCTTTCCCTTCTATAGATGTGTTGTCTGGTATTGTTTTTATTGTAGAAATGCTATCATTTATTTTCCAGTTGCTTATGTTTTTTGGGGATGTGTCATTATTGTAAAGCTCAATCCACTCATATCCTGATGATGGTCTTGCCATAAATTCATTGATAAAGACATCTGCATTGATAGAAGCTGCATTGGAGATTATCATTAAAAGTGTTAATAGCAGTATTAATCTTTTCAATTTGAGTAACCCCCTTCGTTTGGAAATATCTGATTATTTAGAGGAAGAGTGTATTACTATTATTTAAACTTTTCTATATTTTTAGTATTCTCTAGTAGTTACTCATACAATAATAAAAAATTAAAAAATTAAGAAATCTTTTATACCTTCTTTCTCATTGAGAGTAAGATTACTAATAATATCACTACTAAAATAAATGCTATTATTACTGCTCCGATTAGTATATATAGGAATGTATTAGATTCCAAGAATGATTCTTCTGTTGTCAGTGCTATTGGTGTTGTTATTATCTCTGGTTGCTCTTCTTCTGGTGATTCTTCTGATGGTCTTTCTTCTGTTGTTGTTACAATTACTTCCTCTTCTGGTGGTGCTTCTTCCTCTGGTGGTGCTTCCTCTTCTGCCTCTTCGCATTTCTCTACAACTAGGTTGATTGTCTTTATGTCTGATAATATATCAGAGTCATAATATGCCTTTATTGTTATTGGGTATGTTCCTTCTTTTACATTTTCGTCAATTGTGAAAGGATAAACCTTGCTGAATTCTGTATCATCACCAGTTCCTTCTTCTATTTCAGGTATTGAGGTGTCTTCTTCTTGGATTTTTAGGTTACTGTTTAGTATTTCTATAGCAACTTCATCTTCGTCTGTTCTACCAAAATTCTTTAGGTCAACTCTTATGTTTATGTTCCTGTCACAATCTATAGTAGATGGCGTTACAACTGCCTTTGTTATCTTTATGTCATGTTTGTCTTTCTCTAACTCTAATGTTAAATCCCATTCAACTTTGTGTTTTGCATTATTTTCGTCCTCTCCTTCTGCTATAATCTCAATATCATACTCCCCATCTTCTACATCTTCTGGTATTTCAAAATCAATGCTGAAGCTTTCTTTGTCATCAGCTCTTATATCGCCTATATCCTCGCTTTCTTCTAAGTCATCGCCATCATCTATATCTTTTATGGTGATTGTTACCTCTACATCCTCAATGTCAATGTCTTCGTCATCTGTGAATAGGTTTTC
This sequence comes from uncultured Methanosarcinales archaeon, assembly GCA_964577685.1. Lineage (GTDB taxonomy): Archaea > Nanobdellota > Nanobdellia > Woesearchaeales > JACPBV01 > CAZNZT01. The sequence continues at coordinate 48,277 of CAZNZT010000003.1, forward strand.
TACTTCTCCTGAGATTGTGAGCTTGCTTCCTGGTTTGACATCCCTTATCTTGTCTCCTGGGTCTAGTGATGAGGTGTCTCCATCTACTTTTGATTTTACTCTCTTTAGATATAGTTGTGATACTGCAATTATATTAATGCTTGTTGAATTGAGTATTGTTGAGTCAGATAAGACATTAATGGTTCCAGTGTGGCTTGTTCCTTTCTCTTCGTCTTCTCCGATTCTTTTTGTTGTTATGTCTGTTGGTACTGTTCCATTTATGCTTATTGTCCTAGAATCCCCCGTGTTTAGTGTAAGGCTTGAGGGGTTTATTGTGATTCCGAAGTTTCCTAGCTCTGTAGAATCTAGTCTTATTGTCAGGGTGAGGTTTTCATCACCTGTGTTTGTTATTGTGAATGTTGTTTGAAAGCTTTTGGATGGTTTTTCTTCTATTGTTGGTATTGTTGAGATGCTTATGCTTTTTGTTGCATTAACATTCATTGCTAGCAGCAATATCAAAAATAGACTTAACACAAGTATCTTTTTCATTTTGTTTACCCCCATAAGTTTATTGTTATTTTAGAGTGGTATCATTTTATATTTAAATATTATTATACTAGAATATATATAATAAAGTATATATTAAATTAGCTGTTTTTGTTCACATCAAAAATCTTGCTGAGACTTACCTTTTTTTCAGCAGAGTAATCTAGCTTTTTCTTTTCTTTTTCTTGCTCCTTTTCTGTTGTGGTGGTTGAGAATACCTCTTCTTTCTTTAGTTTTTCTTCCTCTGTTTTTTTCTCTGGCTTTTCTTCTTTCTTTTCAATCTCTGTGAGTGTTACTTGTGTTTCATCTATTTTTTTTGGTTCTTCTGTTTTTTCTTCCCCCTTTTTTTCAAGCATCTGTTTTGCTCTCTTTATTGCATCCTGTATAGAAGCAGCTAATCCAGATTTCTTTAATGTTTCAGCAAGGTTTTTTATATCTTCCGCAGTTGCCATTTTTCCCTTAAAAAAACAGATTATTATTTAAGGTTTTTGATTTTTTTGCTTTGTTTTAGAAAAGATTTAATAAATCTATTTACATCCTTCCTTAAAGATGAGGATTCAATTAAAACTTAAAGTAGCAAAGGAGTTTTCTTATGATAGAGAATATCATTCAAAGTTTCAGGGCTTTATTTATAAGCAGCTTATTGATACTCCTTACAGATTTTTACATGAAAAGAAAGGTTGCAAATTTTTTTGCTTTTCAAATATTTTTCCTTTAAGAATTGGAAAAAATAAGAAAATAGAGACATTTAAAGAAGGGCAAACAAAGTTCTGGCTTATTTCAAGTCCAGATTCTGGCTTTATTTATGTTTTGCGGGAAAGGTTAGAAAAAATTAAAGATGAAAATAAACTGATAAATCTTGGGGAGATGCAATTTTATTTGGAAGAACCTAAACTTGTTGATTTGAGGATGGGGAGAAAAAACCTGACAATAAAAACAGAAACCCCAATAGTTTTAAGGATAGGCAGGAAGACATATAGGAGATATGGAGTTAAACCATCAAAAGATTATGAATATTTATTTTGGCGTCCAAAATGGCCTTTTGAATTATTTATAGAACCTTTAACAAATAATCTTCTCAATAAATATAGGGATTTTTACCAATTAAAGGAAAAAGAATTTAATGAGTTAAAAAATAAAGTCTTGCCTTTATTTCAGAGATTGGAGTTTAAGGATACACTAGTTAATCATGTTGTCATTAATGGCAAGGAACAAAGGTTTTTCGGTTCCTTATGGAAGTTTCATTTTGACTGGCTTAATAATGAGCAGAAAAAATTGCTTGGGTTTGCTCTTGATTGTGGCTTTGGAGAGAAAAATAGTTATGGTTTTGGGTTTGTGAATATTAGATAGTTATATACCAAATGTTAAAAAAATTTAACACCTGTAAAAAATAATTAACAAACCGATAAATTTAAATACTAATGTTAATAATAATTAACAGATGTTAGAAATAATTAACAACCTAAAACCTTTTTTTGAAGATTGCTATAGAAGAATTCATGTAAGAGAGTATGCGAGAATTATAAGAATAAGCCCGCCAACTGCTTCAAAATTATTAGGTAAAATGCACAAAAAGGGGTTATTAAAAAAAGAAGTTGGAAAACAATACTTATTATATTATGCTAATAAAGATTCTGAGCTGTTTGTTGATTTATCAAGAATCTACTGGAAATTAAAATTAAAATCCTCGGGATTGTTGGATTCTATAGAAGAGAACTTCCTCTCTCCAATAGTAATTCTTTTTGGTTCCCTTTCTAAAGCTGAGGCAAAAAAAGATTCTGATATAGATTTGGCTATATTTACTATAACTAAAAAGAAAATAGAGTTGTTGAGATATGAAAAAAAATTAAAAAGAAACATTCAGTTATTTATCTTTAAAAGTATAGAGAATGTGAAAAATAAAGAATTGCTTAATAACATTCTAAATGGTTATAAAATTATGGGAGAATTTTAAAATGGATTGGGAAGAGTGTGTAAAGAAAAGAATAGTAAAAGATGTAAAAAAAGATAAAAACTTAATGGGATCAATAAAAGAAATCGCAGAAATAAAGATAAAGTCAGCTAAAATATTGCCAAAACACTTAGTTGTAAGTAAAATAACTCTATTGTATGATGCTTTAAGAGGCTATTTAGAAGCATTAACTTTAGAAAATGGATATAAGATTTATAATCATGAATGTTATGCTGCTTTTTTAAAAGAAATTTTGAACAAACCAAAAGAAGCTGAAGAATTTAATAAATTAAGGAAAATCAGAAATGCTATTAATTATTATGGAAGAAAGGTAAACAAAGAAGAAGCAGAAGAAATTATAAAAAACCTATTGCATTTAATTGAAAAAATAAAAAACTTGATAGATTAATGGGAATGAAAGTTAAAAAGACCACTTTATAAATGAAATTTGAATTTCATTATGATAAGGAAGATGATATTCTTGTTATTTATAGTCTTAATTCTAAATATCAAGAGAGCATTGAATATGATGAAAAGTTGGTTATAGATTTAGATAAAGATGGTAAAGTTATAGGAATAGGAATTTTTGATGCTTCAGAGTTTCTCCATGCTTTTAATGAGCTTGTCAATAATAAATTTCTTGAAAATTTAGAAGAGGCTATATTAATAAATTAATTGCCAGTAAATTAAAGAGCCATGGATAAAATTAGAAAAAGATATTCTTAATTATTTCTATTTTATAAGGAGAGGGCTTTTATATTCGGTTTTTCTTATTAAAGGTATGGGCTGTTTAACAAAACCAACTTTAGATTTAAGGACAAGAATAAGATATATTTTGTTTCTAAATTCTTTATATTCTAAATAAGAATTAGATCTTGTTAATATTATTTGAACAAGTAAAAGGTTATTCATATTCGTTAACTGCATTTAACGAAAAATTTATATATTCGTTAATTGTCCTTAACATATATGAAATTAGAAATTTTGAATCACTGGTGGAAAGAAAGAAGAGTTAGAAAAGAATTTATACCTGAAATCAAAAGAAATTTGTTTTATGAGTTGATTCCTTATTTAAATAAGAAGCAAATAATATCGTTGGTTGGTTTAAGAAGGGTTGGAAAAACTACTATGCTTTATCAGTTAATTCAATATTTAATAGAAAAGGGAGTTGACCCTTTTCATATACTTTATTTTTCTTTTGATGAAGAGAAAGAGGATTTGGATGAAATATTAGGGTATTATGAGAAAGAGATACTCAAGAAAAATCTCGCAAAAGAAAGGGTTTTTCTTTTTCTTGACGAAATCCAAAAATTAGAAAAATGGCAAGATAAACTTAAATTTTTATACGATACCCATCCTAAGATGAAAATAATTATTTCTGGTTCAGCATCTATTGATTTAATTTTTCACGGCAAAGAAACACTTGCAGGAAGAATATTTTACTTTTACCTTGATTTATTAAGCTTTGATGAATTTTTGAAATTTAAAAATGTCTCTATAGAGAAAATTAAAAAAAGGCCAGAATTATGGAGAGAAGAAATTGAAACATTAGTTAGAGAATATTTAGAAAAACCTTTTCCAGAAATAGTGAATGCTTCTGGAATATTTGTAAAAAAATATTTGAAAGAGGGTATAGTTGACAGAGTTATAATAAAAGATATTAAAGAACTGTTTGAAATAAGAGGATTTGAGGTTTTGGAAAAATTGATTAAACTTATTTTTCTTAATCCTGGCTTGATTATGAATCTCGAACAATTTTCCAAAGAATTGGGAATAAGCAGACAAGCTCTAAGCAATTATCTTTACTACTTAGAAACTACATATCTCATTAGATCTGCAGGAAATTTTAGAGGTTCAATTAGGGCATCTTCAAGAAAATTAAGGAAATACTATCCTGTCCATCCTTGTTTTAGTTTGGCTTTTAACTGTGAAGACAAAGGAAAGTTCATAGAGAATTTAGTTTTATTTTTAACTAAAGCCAAGTATTATTGGAGGGAAAAGGAAAAGGAAGTAGATTTTGTTCTTGAAAACATAACTCCCGTAGAAGTAAAATTCAAGAAAGAAATAAAAAGACAGGACTTTAAATATCTTGAATATTTTATGAAAAAATTTAAATGCAAGAAAGCTTTAATGATTAGTAAAAATACAGAAACAAAAAAAGGAAAAATTAAAATTATCCCATTATGGAAATTCATACTAAAATGAAATTAAAATTCACAGGAAATTGGTTTATTGATGCTGGTATTTTGGGGTTTGTGAGGTTGATGGAGGAGGTGTGAGATGATAAAGGAGGCAGTTCAATTTGTTAAAGAAGTAGAAGAAAGCGGGATTTTAAAAGATTTTGAAGTTGATTTTTCGAAGAAGAAATTTATAATTATAGAAACTGAAAAGAAAAGTGAGCATATCAAATACAAGAATGCTCTTTTTTTTGAAGGAGATAAGATAAGAGAATGGCTAAATGTTCACAACCATTATGAAGAATTTTTTAAAAACCTTGACAATTTTATTTTTCCAAAAGAAATCGGTGGCAACAAAGCATTAGGTGGAAGGAGAGGTCTCCTGACGTTTGTTCCATTCGCTTTTCAATTTAGAGATGAAATTATAAATTCACTATTAAAAAGGAAAGAAGACAAAAGGAATATCAATAAAAAAGTGGATAATACTTATAAAGCATTTTCTTCTATTTCAAACAGATACAAAATACTTAATAATATTAAAGATAGAGAGGACTTAATTTCAAAGATTAAAAATATTTATGAAATTTTTTTTAAAAAAATCAAAGAAAAATTTACAAGTGAGAATTTAAAAGAAAAATATATAAATTCATATGTAATTATTCAATTAGATAAAGATACCTTTTCTAAATTGTTTGCGTGGAGTAGAGAGTACATTAAAATAAAAAAGAGTGAAGCTAAACAAAGTGCTAAAAAGTTTCAAGGAGAGTGTGCTATATGCAAAAAGAAAAGAAAAATCTCTTATTCTTCGTTCTTTTCAAGTTGGGATGTAGATAAAATTTACTTCAATCATAAAACAAGGATAAAAGAAAAACCATTATTTATATGTTCAGAATGCCAACTAAAACTAAAAGATTTCCAAAACATCTTAAAAAGATTTAAAATAAAAATTTTTCCTCTTTTTATTGATTCTTCTTTTCGTGAAAAAGAAATAAAACTTTTAAATAGTAAGACTAAAAACATCTTTTCTTATATTTTTGAACAATTAAAGGAAGAGACCTCAAATATGGATTTTTATCTTGTTGTGAATAGCGGGGGAATTGTTTTCTTTGATTATGTAACTAATTACAGATGGCTTTTAGGAAATTATTTTTTCTTTTTTGATTTTAAAGAAGAAAATAGGCAATATAGGAAGGGAGAGATAATTTCTAACGTATCCAGACAATTTATAGAAAAAAAGGTTGCTCAGCTTCTTGACAACAAAGACAATGTTAAGTATTTTGGTGAATTGAAAGGAAAAGATAATGAATCTTTAACTAAAGAGTATCAAATACGACAAAAAATTTTTGATTTCATTTACAGAAGTAAAAATTACTTAACTAAAAAAGATATAGAAAATTTAGTGATTTTTAAAATAGAAAAAGACATCAAAGACCCTAAAAAGAAAGATAGTCTTATAAGGGTGAATTCCAAAAAATATTTAAATTTCCTTTTCAATTATCACTTAATAGGAGGGTTTGAGATGAATGAAAAGAGCATAATCTTAAATAAAGTGAAAGATATGAAAGAAGTTTTAAATTCTGGAGATTATGATAAATTCGATATTAGAGATAGTGAAGAATGGGCCTATTGGGTTGGGCAACTTGCTTATTATTTGGCGTATCAATCAAAATCTCAAAATAAAAATTACGCTTTGATAGAGCCATTTATAAATCGTTCAACTACAAAACTTATAAAGAAAACATTAAATGAGTTTTTTGAGAAATTTAAGCATGCAATAAATATGCAAAATAAGAAATTTTCAGTAGTATCTTCTAAGGTTTCTGATTATCTAATACAAAAATCTTTTATAGATTTAAAAATTTATTTTTACACAGGAGTTTTTGATGATAATATCTTTTTAAAGAAAAAGGAGGTATAAATAACATGACAGAACCGAAACCTTACACAAAATTTGCACAAGGGATTTTTATTGTCAAATCTAAGAACAGCGCCTTTAATAGCGACTTCAGCGGATTACCGAGAAGACTACCGGATGAAAATGGAACTATTTACGCTACAGATAAAGCATTGAAATATTGTATTAGGAAATACTTACTTGATAAAGGAGAATTGGTTTTTGTGTGGAGAAGATACGGAGAGAGTGGTGATCCTATTTCTCTTGAAGAAAATTATAAGAAATTTATTGAATTATTAAAAGAGAAAGAAGAAATAGATAAAAATTATAAAGTTGATGATAAAGAAAAAAATAGTGCCATAATTACAAATCTTTTAAAAGCTATTGATATTAAATTATTTGGAGTTACATTTGCTAAAAAATCCAAGAAAAAAGAAGAACAAAGAAATTTATCCATCACAGGACCAGTTCAATTATCTTATGGAGTTAATAAATTAAATGAGAATACATTTTACAATAATGATATTCTTTCACCATATATTACTGAAGAAGAAAAAAAGCAGTCTACGATAGGAAATGAAACAAAAACTCTCGAAGCTCATTATGTTTATGATTTTGTTATAAATCCAAATAATCTCATTGATGATTTAGAATTTTTAGATAAAGAAGAAAGAGAAAAGTTAATATTAACAGAAGATGATGTGGATAAATTTAAAGAAGCTATCTGTAAAGGGGTAAACTATGTAAATTCTACCACAAAAATAGGATCTGAAGGAGAACTTCTTCTCTTTGTAGAGTTAAAAACTGAAGAAGATAAAGAGAGTAAAAAATTAGAAGGAACCTTTTTGCCTCTTTTAAAAGATTTAGTTAAAATAGAAGAAGAGAATAATCGAACTAAGATTGATTTAACAGAAGTTTTTAACGTCTTAAATGGATATAGCGATCAGGTAGAAAAAATTGAAATTTATTATAACCCTTCTCTTTCTGAAATATTGGGAGTTCCGGAAGATGAGGGTGGATTAAATATAGAAAAATTTGATATAATTACTTTAGAAAAGATTGACGAAAATCAAACATCTGCTTAAAAACAAAAAATTATTTAAATTTTTAAATAATCCCAATTTTATGGAAAAGTTAATCACTTTCAAGATAGAATCAGATTTTGCTTTATTTAAAAAACCAGATATTAACGAGGTTTATTTAACTTATAATCTCCCACCAAAACCGCTTCTTTTAGGGATATTTGGAGCAATTTTAGGACTAAAAGGACTAAAACATCAATATGAAAAAGGTGAAAAATATCCAGAATACTATGGGAAACTTAAACATTGGAGAACAGGTATTAAACCATTAGGCAATTTTCCTTTTAATAAAATAATAAATGAATATAATAGTAAAAATAGTTATTTTGGAAGTGCAAAATATGAAAACATAACTATTCAAGAGCAACTCCTCATAAGACCAAAATATCAGATTTTTGTTTTATCAGATAATGAAGATTCTCTTTTTAATAAATTCGTCTCTTTATTGAATGGGAATAAGGTTATATTTATGCCTTATATGGGCAAAAATGAATTTGTTTTAAAGATTAGTGATTTTGAGAAAATTGGTAACTTTGAGGATATAGAAAATTTTGAAAAAGGAAAAATAGATTCGATATTTCTTCATAAACCTATTAATAAAGAAGAGAAGAAAGAATCAAAGGAAGGATTAGATTCCAAAGAATTTTATGTTGAAGGAGAAGGGTTGCTTGACGAAAAAGAAGGATGGGGATTTGAATTTTATGAGAATTTTCCCATAGGTTTCGACAAAAATATGCAATACAACTTATTCAAAATTAAGTATACCAATAAAGAGGTAGAAAAGAAAGAATTATTATTTGAAGAATTTTCTAGGATTTTGAAAATAAAAGATAAAATAGTTTATTTTTTTTGAACTATCTAAAATGCTGAGATATGAAAATGTAATAAGAAAAGAATACTCTCAAAAATTTTATGCTCATATAAATGAAAATAATAATTCATATGAAACTTTGGAAGAACATTCTAAAAAAACTCTTAATTATTTTAATCTGCTTATTGATAAATTAGAATTAAAAAATATAATACTAAGTCTTTTAGGGTGTTTAGTTGGAATAAAAAAAAGAGATAAATTCTATGAGATTCTCATGGAAATTGTTTATTTTCATGACATTGGTAAATTGAATCCTTCTTTCCAAAAAGAAAAAATGAAAAATCCGATTAAAGATTTAAATATTTCTTTTCAAGATACCACCCATTCTGAATATGGGAAGTTTATCTTTGATTCAGTGTGTTTGAATTATTTAAATTTAGAAAAGTTTAATGAAAATGACCTTAAATTGATTTTTTTGTTAAGTTCTTGTATTGCTCGCCATCACTCTTTCTTAGAAAATATAGATTATTTAATTAAAAAAGAAGAAACTATAAAAAAATATAATGAATCTAGAAAGTTGTATGTAGCTCTTATTAAAAAAACAAAAAAGGGTTTTAGTAAGGAACATTTAAGATCCCTTTATAAATTCTCAGATTATATAGAAAAACTTGATGTAGAACAAAAGGAAGCTCTTTTCTATCTCTATAAATTAATATTCTCTCTCCTTTCTTTATCTGATTATTATGCAACCATGGAATTTGAAACTGGAATACAAATTGAACCTTATTTTTTAAGTAATAGTCTTAAGAAAAAAATGAATGATGAGTTTTTTAAAAATAGGAATTATAATAGGGAATTATTGGATAAAGATTATGTAGAAAAATTAAAGCAGAAACCATTAAAAGAAATGACAGATATTAATGATTTACGAACAAGGATTCTTTTAGAATCCGAAGAAAATCTTAAAAAAATAATAAAAAGAAATCCAAATAGAAAAGTTTTCTACTTAAATGTTCCAACAGGAGGAGGAAAAACAAATATTTCTTTAAAGTTAATCTTAACTTTACTCCAATTAAAGAAAGAAATAAAAAGAGTCTTCTACGTATTCCCATATATTAATATAATAGAACAGAATTACGAGGTAATTAAAGAAACCCTTAATATAGAAAAGGAAATTTCACCAATTTATTCTAGAAAAGCATGGGATATAAAAACAAAAAACGAAGAGGAAGAATATGAATATCTCTTAAATACAAAATTTTTTAATTACCCTTTTATTGTTTGTAGCAATGTCTCTTTTTTTAATACCTTTATTAAAAATGGAAAAAAATCAAATATGAGATTAATTAATATAGCCAATTCAGTAGTAGTAATAGATGAGATTCAAAGTTTAAATGATCATGAATGGACTCTTTTTGCAGATTTTATTAGATTTAGTTCAAAATTTCTTAACTTTCATTATATCATAATGAGCGCCACTCTTCCCAGGATAGATAAAATAGCTCTTGGATTAGAAAGAGATGAGAATTTTATAGATTTTTTACTTAAAGAAGATTTTTCCCGCGAATTATATGAACATACTCTTTTTAAAAAAAGAGTTAATTTTATCTACAAAGACGATGTTAAAAGTATAGAAGATGTTTTATCTATCATAAAAGAAATCTTGAAAAAGAGATACAGCAAAATCCTTATTGTTGTTAATACAATAGGGGATTCTTTGGAGTTATATGACCTATGTCACAAGAACAGTTTAATAAAAAAAGAATATAAAATATTTCTATTAAACTCAACAATTTTATCATGGAAAAGAAAAGAAATAATTAAAAAATTTAAAGAAGTTAAAAAATGTATTCTTATCTCAACTCAAAGTATTGAAGCTGGAGCAGATATAGATGCTGATATTGGAGTTAGAGATTTAGCTATTTTTGATTCAATTGAACAAGTGGCTGGGAGGGTAAATAGAAATTCTAAAAAAAAGGAAGCTTATTTGTATGTTATAAACTTAAATAAAGGAAAAAAAATATATAAAAATAGCTATAGATGGAAAATCTTAGAAGAAGAATACCTCTACAATAATAAAATTAATTCGTTTTTAAAAAATAGAAATTTCTTTTTTGATGAGAACTCTTATTATAATAAAGTTATAGATTATATAAATAAATTAAATGAAAAAAGCAAGAATCCTCTTATTAAAGTTTCATTAGAAGATGTTCAAAATTTAAGAAAACTGAATTTCCAAAATCTTAATAAGGTCAATGTGATTGAAGATAAAAATCAAATATCTATTTTAGTGAATATAGAAATTCCTTTTGAGCTTTTTTCAAAAAAAGAAAAAGAAATACTAGAAAAGCTAAAATTAAAAAAAGCAAAAATTAAAGGAGAAGAAATTTTGGAGATTTTTGAAGAAATAAAAAAGAATAAATCAATACCATTTTTAAAGAAAAAAGTAGAAATAAGAAAGTTTTTAAGCATAATAAACTATTTTTTAATTAATATTTCTTATTTTGGAAATAAAGTTTTTATTGAAGAATTATTAGAAATGAATAGAGCTATTCCTTTTTTACCTAATATTAAAGGAGTATATGATATAAATAGAGGATTCATTAAGGGAGAATTGGAGAATATCATTTAAAATGCGAATAATTCCCACACAAATTAATTATTATTTTGTATGTAAAAGGGAGCTGTGGCTTTTTTCTAAAGACCTAAGCATGGAACAAACTTCTGAGTTGGTAGCTTTAGGCCAACTTTTGCATGAATTGAGTTATGGTGAAGAAAAGAAGGGTATAGAAATTGGTTCAGCAAAATTTGATTTTATAAGGCGAGGAGATAAAATCATTATTAACGAAGTTAAAAAATCAGATAAAATTGAGGAAGCACACATCTGGCAACTTTTATATTATCTTTTTATTCTGAAAAAAAGGGGAGTAAAAGCAGAAGGCCTAATAAGATATCCAAAATTAAGAAAAATTGAAAAAGTTAAGCTGACAGAAGAAAAAGAAGAAAAAATAAAGCAAATCTTAAAAGAAATAAGAAAAATAACAAACTACCCAATCCCTCCCCGCCCAATCAATAAACCTTACTGCAAGAGTTGTAGCTATTATGAATTGTGCTTTGCATAACAAAACATTTATAAACTTAAGTTTACATCTATAAACTAAAATGGACAATCATAAACTTAAGTTTACACTATTGGAGCAAGAAATTTTTTCCTTGCTTTCTCAAAATGCAGGAAAGAAATTTAGCCAGAGGGAAATCGCAAAACTTTTAGAAGTTTCTCCAACTGCTGTTTCTAAAACTATAAAGAGATTGATAGAGAAAAAACTTATAAAAATTGAAAAAACAAAAAATATAAATTTTGTTTTTTTTAATAGAGACGAACAAAAAGCAATTGAATTAAAAAGAATTGAGAATTTAAGACAGATATATTTATCAGGACTTTCTGATTTTTTGTTAAATAATCTGCCAGGAACAACTATTATTTTATTTGGCAGTTATTCAATAGGTGAAGATATTTTTAATTCTGATATTGATATTGCTATTATTGGAAGAAAAGAAAAAATTCTTCAATTAGATAAATATGAAAGAATACTAAATAGAACTATCCATATTTTGTTTTTTGATTCATGGAAAAAAATAAATAAGCACTTGAAAAATAATATTTTAAATGGCATAGTTTTACACGGAAATATAGAAATATGATAAAAAATTTCTGAATATATTGAAGACGGAACGGTGAGGAAGGTTTCGTCAAATCCTGAGAGAGCTAAAAGTTTGGTAAAAGAAGCAGAGAGAAAACTTAAGGTTATATATAGACAAATTAAAGTGTTAGGCATTGATGACGAGCTTGCTAACGAGTATATACTTATGTGTTATGATTGTTTGATGTTTTTAGTAAGAGCCAAAATGCTTTTGAGTGGTTATTATGCAATTGGCAATCACGCCCATGAAGCAGAGGTTTCTTATTTGAAGATTTTAAATTTTAATAAAGCTTATGTTCAATTTCTGGATAAAATGAGATATTACAGAAATGGAATGCTTTATTATGGGACAAAATTAGATAGGGAGTATGCAAAGAAGGTTATAAAATTTACAGAAAAGATATATTTTAAACTAAGAAAAATTCTTGGATTATAAAAATCCGATGAAATGCCAAAAAAATCAAAAAAATACAAATTGACTAAAAAAGAGTTAGAAACAATCTATCTTGTTTTAAAAGGGATAGAAGAGGGTATTATTGATTATTTGGATAAGGAGTGGGAAGAAGATTATTATAATGATGATCTTATAGATTTGGAAGAAATCGAGAAGATTTCAAAGAAATTAAAAAAAATTTTGGAAGAAAAGAGTATAGAGAATTTAGAGAAAAGCGTTCTTCTAAGAAAATTTCATCCATTTAGGAATGACATAGACGAGGCAGTTTTCTCAAAACTTGAAAGAGCATTTGAAAACCTAAAAGAAGTCGAAGTAAAATATTTTTCATTATCTTCTGGAGATTTCACACAAAGAAAATTAAAAATTTATTATTTAAGCAGAAAGTATATGATAGCTTACTGTTATCTTAGAAAGGAAATCAGAAAGTTCAGAGTAAGCAGAATTAGGTCTGTTAAAATACTAAAAAAAAGATATACTATTCCAAAAAATTTCAATAAAAATAACTTTTTATAAAATGCCACAAAATTATTATATTCTAAAATCAGGAAAATTAAGAAGAAAAGGAAATACTCTTTATTTGAAAACAAATGAAGAAGCAAAGGCAATTCCAATTAACAATGTAAACTCTTTATTTTGTTTTGGAGAAGTTGATGTTAACACAAAACTCCTTATATTTTTGTCGCAAAACAAAATACCTGTTCATTTTTTCAATTACTATGGCTTTTATGTTGGAAGTTTTTATCCTAGAGAATATCTGAATTCTGGTTTATTGTTGGTCAAACAAGTTGAGCATTATCTTAATAATGAAAAAAGAAGTTTTATAGCAAGAGAGTTTGTAAGTGCAGCTTTGTTTAATATCCTTAAAAATATAGGGCATTATAAAAAACATGGTAAAGATGTTTCTGAGAACATAGAGAAAATTAAAGAAAATCTTAGAAAACTGAAAGAAGTGAAAGAGAGGAGAGAATTGATGGGAATAGAGGGGGATAGCAGGAATATTTATTACCAAACTTTTTCTGAAATCTTAAGGGGAGATTTTAACTTTGAAAAGAGAACAAGACAGCCACCAAAAAATATGCTAAATGCAATGATTAGTTTTGGAAACTCCTTGCTTTATACTGTTTGCCTAACTGAGATTTACCATACTCAGCTTAATCCTACTATTAGTTATTTGCATGAACCTTCAGAGAGGAGGTTTAGTCTCTCTTTGGATTTGGCAGAAATTTTCAAACCAGTTATTGTAGATAAGGTTATTTTTAGGCTCATTAATAATCAAATGATAAATAAACAACACTTTGATAGGCAACTTAACTTTTGTTATCTTAAAGACAATGGGAAAAGATTATTTTTACAGGAATTTGATTCTAGACTAAAAACAACAATCAAACATAAACATCTAAAGAGAAATGTTTCATATCAACATTTAATAAGAATTGAATGTTATAAATTAATAAAACACCTATTAGGAGATAAGGAATATAAGGCATTTAGGGTATGGTGGTAAAATGTATATAATAATTGTTTATGATGTTAATCAGAAAAGAGTTAGTAAATTTTGTAAATTTTTAAGGCAATATCTACATTGGATTCAGAATAGCGTGTTTGAAGGAGAGGTTTCTGAATCTCAATTTTTCTTTATAAAAGAAAAATTAAAGAAGATGATAAAAGAAGATGATTCAGTAATAATATTTGATATAGGTAAAAAGTGGTTAAGCAGAGAAATTCTTGGAAAAGAGAAAAATCCTGTTTCATCAATAATCTAACAAATCAAAGTCAGCCTTTATAAATAAAGTACAAGATTAAAACATGACTTCCAAAGGACTTACAGAACCTCAAAATTTATATATTTCAGGACATCTGATATAGTATTCAAATAGAACTATAGTAGGATTGAAATTACGGATACAATGCCCTTATTGCCTGCAAGGTTACACATATTCAAATAGAACTATAGTAGGATTGAAATACTGTTACCTTTAGGAATATGCTACTTCCATAATTACATTCAAATAGAACTATAGTAGGATTGAAATCCTGTTGTAGTTTGGTATCCATTTAGCTCAAGAAGTACATTCAAATAGAACTATAGTAGGATTGAAATAGAGTGAAAGAATTCCTTAAAGAAGAGCGAACAATTTATTCAAATAGAACTATAGTAGGATTGAAATAAAGACATACAAAACGCAGTAAATAACAGCGGATATTATTCAAATAGAACTATAGTAGGATTGAAATTTCGTCTGGAATTGTGTATTTGTGTTCGCAATTAACATTCAAATAGAACTATAGTAGGATTGAAATGGACTAATTAGTCCTGCTATTGCTCCAGCAATTAGTATTCAAATAGAACTATAGTAGGATTGAAATATAAAATGCTGGTCTATAAGCTTCCTTTTTTCATCAATTCAAATAGAACTATAGTAGGATTGAAATGGTAATGCTGATTGGGTGTTGTAATCTGCTACAGTTCATTCAAATAGAACTATAGTAGGATTGAAATGTACAGAGCAAGAAATGGGAAAGAGCAAACACACAAATTCAAATAGAACTATAGTAGGATTGAAATAGAGGATTTATTATAAAATTTATTATTTTTTTTATGCATTCAAATAGAACTATAGTAGGATTGAAATATGGGCAGTTAAGGCTTACTTAGAAGAATTTACAAACATTCAAATAGAACTATAGTAGGATTGAAATCAGCAGAAGCAGTAAAGATATGTTCAAGTGCTTCGTCATTCAAATAGAACTATAGTAGGATTGAAATTACTAGAACCGTGGCGAGCATTCCGAGATGCAGCACAATTCAAATAGAACTATAGTAGGATTGAAATGGTACTACAGCTAGCCAGACAAAAACCTTTTTCGCATTCAAATAGAACTATAGTAGGATTGAAATAAGTATGCGTATATATATTTTACTTCTAACTCCTCTGTATTCAAATAGAACTATAGTAGGATTGAAATAGGGCTACTCCATCGTAACCCTCTTTACTAACTATAAATTCAAATAGAACTATAGTAGGATTGAAATGCTCTATTAAAGGGGGGTTTGTGTTCTCCCTGCTGTGATTCAAATAGAACTATAGTAGGATTGAAATATAGTGATGTCATCAGGAACTTCTGAATCATCATCTGATTCAAATAGAACTATAGTAGGATTGAAATAGAGAAAGAAAGAGAAAAGAAAGAGAAGAAGAAAAATTCAAATAGAACTATAGTAGGATTGAAATAAGATTGAAAAGGGGTGATAAAATGTTAGTAATAGATTCAAATAGAACTATAGTAGGATTGAAATAAAACTATAAAAATGTTTAGTTCAATTCAAAACCAAATTCAAATAGAACTATAGTAGGATTGAAATGAAGTCAAATCAATTTTTGCGAACTTAACATTGTAAATTCAAATAGAACTATAGTAGGATTGAAATTGGGTCTCCTGTGAATGTTCCCAAAAACATATAATCAGA
Source organism: uncultured Methanosarcinales archaeon (assembly GCA_964577685.1). Lineage (GTDB taxonomy): Archaea > Nanobdellota > Nanobdellia > Woesearchaeales > JACPBV01 > CAZNZT01. Next base: position 64,341 of record CAZNZT010000003.1, read on the forward strand.
TTCAAATAGAACTATAGTAGGATTGAAATCTATATCTCTCTGCCCACCATGTTTTTAATCTTATTATATTCAAATAGAACTATAGTAGGATTGAAATTGAAAAAGAAACAGAAGGATGGAAGATAATAAAGAACATTCAAATAGAACTATAGTAGGATTGAAATGCAGAAGGCAGGATTTAACGAACGGGGATTTTTTAATTCAAATAGAACTATAGTAGGATTGAAATATCTAATACTCTTAAACTCTTATCTTCAGCTTTTATTTAGCTTTCTTAGACCGTACTCTGCGGCCATGTTGAGGACATCATAATAGTCAGAGAGGGCTGGGCAGTATGCTAGTTCCAGATTAAAAACATCCTTCAGGGTGAATCCTGACTTTATTGCGGTTGCTATGATGTTTATCCTTTCCTTTGCTCCTGTGCCAATTGCTTGCCCTCCTATGAGTCTTTCTTTTTCATCTGCGATTAATTTGACTACAATCTCTTTACTTTCGCCAAACCATCTTGGTCTATTCAGACCTTTTGCTTTGCTTGTTATTGTTTTAATCTTAAAGTAATCAGCAAAGAATGAATTAAAACCAGTTGATGCTATTTCTATGTCATCAATAAGAGAAACAAATGTGTTAAGGATTCCATCATACTTTTGATTTCCACCAACAGCATTAGAACCAGCAACAGTTCCTTCTTTGTAAGCATTGTTCGCTAGTTGGGATGGCATCTCTTCTTTGTTTATTAATGAAAAAACACAACAGCAATCCCCGGCAGCATAAATATCCTTAACATTGGTCTGCATTTCCTCATTAACCTTAATCCCAAACTTGTTTGTTTCTATTTCATCTGGCAGAAAATCAATATTTGGCCTCACTCCCGTAGCCATTATGACAACAGCTTTTTCTTTGATTTCATCTATTTTCTCTCCAAGCCTTAGTTTAATCCCTTTCCTCTTTAGCTTTTCTTCTAGGATTTCAGAAATATCCTTATCAATAGCCTTCGGAAATGTTGATGGTAACATGTCTATTACTTCTACATCTATCCCTCTTTTGTTTAGTGCAACAGCACACTCTAGCCCAATAGCACCAGCACCAATTATTATCGCTTTTTTTCCTTTTTCAATATTTGTCTCTAGTTTCTCCACATCTTCTATCCTGTTTATAGTGAATACTTTGTTGTTTGTTTTTATTGGTGGTATGAATGGCTTAGAACCAGTGGCTATTATTAGTTTGTCGTACTTTATCTTTTCTCTTTTTCCATCTTTTTCATATTCTACTGTTTTATCTTTTATATTGATGCCTGTCACATGAGAATTCAGACAGAGCCTTACACCCATCCTTTCTGCATTTATAGAGTGTTTCAGTTTTTCTATGTTGTCAATAGTCCCTTCAAGAAAGAAAGGCAACCCACATGAATGCATCAAATCAAAATCTTTGTTGTCTATTATTGTTATTTCTATGTCCCTTCTTTGTTTCTTTGCAGATAGGACCGCACCAAACCCAGCCGCTCCTAAGCCCAAAATTACCAATCTTACCATTATATTTAATATATCAAAAACAAATACTTTAAAAGTTTTTGGATAATCTTTATAAATGCAAGAGGGGTTCCTTTTACTATGGTCCTAGAAAAATTGGGTTCAAGCCTAAGAAACACATTAAGTAGAATAGCAAAATCCCTATTTGTAGATGAAAAACTGATAAACGAACTAATCAAGGATATACAAAGAGCATTATTACAGGCTGATGTTAATGTTAAGCTTGTTTTTGATTTAACCAATAAAATCAAAGAAAGGATAAAAAAAGAGGAAACACCAAAGGGATTAACAAAGAAGGAACACCTTATTAATATTGTTTATGAAGAACTTGTGAATTTCTTAGGAAAGGAGGCATACAGGATAGAAATAAGGGAAAGACCATTCAAAATTATGCTCGTTGGTTTGTTCGGCTCTGGAAAAACAACAACAGCAGGCAAACTAGCAAGATACTTCTCAAAAAGAGGATACAAGGTGGCTCTTGTAGGCTTAGATACTCATAGACCGGCAGCCATGGAGCAGATTGCCCAGATTGGTAAGCAAGCAAATGTTCCTGCTTATTTTGATAAAAAGGAAAGGGATGCTGTTAAGATATGGAACAGATTCAAGGATGAGTATAAAAAATATGATATCCTGATTATTGATACCGCTGGGAGAGATGCATTGTCTAAAGAGCTAATCCAAGAGATTGAAAAACTAAACAAGGAAATAAAGCCGAATGAAAATCTTCTTGTTATTTCTGCAGACATTGGACAGGCAGCCCAAAAACAAGCACAGCAGTTCCATGAATCTTGTCATGTTACTGGTGTGATAGCAACAAAGATGGATGGCAGTGCTAAGGCGGGTGGTGCCTTAAGTGCATGTGCTGTAACCAAAGCACCTATAAAGTTTATTGGTGTGGGAGAGAAACTTGATGATTTGGAACAGTTTAATCCACCTGGTTTTGTTGGCAGGTTGCTTGGGATGGGTGATTTGGAGGCACTCTTGGAGAAGGCAAAGGAGGCAATAACAGAGGAAGAGGCAGAGGATTTAGGAAAACGCTTGCTTAAAGGGGAATTTACCCTGATTGATTTGTATGAACAGATGGAGGCAATGAGTAAGATGGGACCTCTTTCTAAGCTGATTGAGATGATTCCGGGATTCGGTCAATTAAAATTGCCCAAGGAACTATTACAGGTTCAAGAAGATAAGCTTAAGAAATGGAAATATGCTATACAATCAATGACTAGGGAAGAGCTGGAAAATCCTGAGATTATTAATCTAGGTAGGATTGAGAGGATTTCAAAGGGTTCTGGTGTTCCAATATCTGACATTAGGCTGCTGATAAAACAGTATAGGCAGTCTAAGAAATTGATAAAGATGATGGGAGGGAAGGGAGATATAAACAAATTAATGAAAAGGTTTCAAGGCAGATTGCCTAAGGGCTTTTCAATCTAGCTTTTTTGGTATCTGCCCATTAACTCTGCTTTTGCAATAGCATGCTTTTCAACTTCCCTGTAGAAATCTTCCTTGTTTTCTGCTTCAAGTTTTTCTACATCCAAGGCATATAGCTTAAAGAAGTATCTGTGCACTCCTGATGGAGGACATGGCCCTCCATAATCTTCTTTACCAAAGTCATTTATAACTTGCTTCCCAGGAACGCTATTCTGTGGAATTTCCCTTACCTCTGGTGGGATATCCTTTACTAGCCAATGTACCCATGTTCCCATTGGTGCATCTGGGTCATCAACAATCAAAGCAAAACTTTTTGTTCCCTCTGGAACATCCTCCCATTTTAGATGTGGGTTTATATCCTCTCCTTGGCAAGTGAATTTTCTTGGAATCATCTCTCCTTCTTTGAAATCATCACTTGTTAATTTCATGCTACCACCCCCTATTTGTTTTTCTTCTTTTATGGTTGTTGTTCTATGAATTTCTTTTTCAACAACCTCCTGTTTGATACAACCAATCAACATAGCAACTAAAAAAATTCCTAGGATTGAAATGATGTTTGTTCTTTTCATAATATAAAATGATAGGGGAGAATTCTTAATAAACTTTTCTAATCTCTTAGCAGTGTTCAATATATGTATACATATTCCCCTTGTAGTTTTTTAGAACTATCTTCTTGTCATCCCTTTCCACTACATAGTTTGGTAATAGAGGGATTTTTCCTCCTCCTCCGGGGGAATCTATAACAAAATGAGGAACAGCTAAGCCAGATGTCCAGCCCTGTATGGCTTTTATTATCTCAATCCCCTTTTCAACCTTTGTTCTGAAATGGTTTATCCCCTTTGTCATATCAGCTTGGTAGATGTAGTATGGTCTTACCCTAATCTCTAATAGTTTCTGCATTAGTTCTTTCATAACCTTGGGGTCGTCATTAACCCCTTTCAGTAAAACAGTCTGGCTACTTAATGGAATTCCTGCATCTGATAACATTTCACAAGCTTTAGCACTTAGTTCAGTGATTTCATCTGGATGCTCAAAGTGGACATTGATGTAAAGGGGATGATACTTTTTTAGCATTTCACACAGCTCTGGAGTTATTCTATGAGGTAAGGCACATGGTATTCTTGTGCCTATTCTTATAATCTTTACATGCGGTATCTTTCTTAGTTCTTTTAGAATCCATTCTAGATATGCATCAGAAAGCAAAAGTGGATCTCCACCAGATAGCAAAACATCTCTGATTTCTTTGTGTTTTCTTATATATTCAATGCCTTGCATAATCTGTTTTTTTGTTATTCTTTTAAACGGATCCCCTACCTTTCTTTTTCTTGTACAGAACCTACAATACATTGCACATTGATTGCAAACAAGAAATAATACCCTGTCAGGATATCTGTGGGTTAGTCCAGGAACAGGCGAATCTCTCTCTTCGCATAATGGGTCTTCAAATCCTTCTGGATCTTCTAATTCTCTTATGTCAGGGATACATTGCTTCCATATAGGATCATCTTTTTTCTTTATTAGACTTAGATAATATGGGTTGATTCTCATAGGATATCTTTTTATTACAGCCCTTATCTTTTCTTTGTCAATATTTCCTTTACAGATTAAATCTAACTGTTCTTCATTTACAACACTTTTTCCTAGTAACTCTTTCCATACAGAAATATTTTTTATTTCTTGAACAACATTTTTTTTCAACAGGGTTTCATATTGTTGTTCTATCATTTGCATTCACTCTTTCGTTTTTATAGTATTATTATAGATTTGTTTTTTAGTAAAATAAAAGAAATCTTTTTCCTTTTCATCTATCATCTCTTTCCACCAATTTTTTTAGTTTTACCTCCTATTTTTTTATTATTTTTTTGAAATTACTTATATTTAAATCTTATTATTTTTTTAATTTCTCGTCTATAAATCTTAAAAAATTTTAAAGAATTTTGCAAAGTAAAGCAATAAAAAATTAAATTTTTTTTATTTAATCGGCGAGAATTATAGTTTACATCTTGCATATCTGTCTTCAAATTTTTCTTTTTCTTTTGCTAAGATTAACCTCTTGTTTTTTATAACAACATATGGTGCAGTTTCTTTTAAAAAACGCCAAGCTCTTGAAAAGTTGTATGACCCCTGATTCAGTATTGCTAAGATATCTCCTCTTTTTGCTTTTCTTCCGTAATATGAGTAGCCCCATAAATCGTTTGGTGTGCATAAGGGACCATATACTATTTCCCTCCTTAATCTGAACGAAGGATTTGATAAATTAATTATTGGGGCGAATAGATACTCTGAAAAATCAGACCCACCTATTAAGTTAATCCCACCATCAACTATTATGCTATTCTTCTTTCTAGCAATAACCTTTACTAGGATGTGAGTTGAGTTTGTATTGATGTATCTACCGGGTTCAAAGAAGATTTTAATATCTTTTTTTAGAGTAAAGATATATCTCTTAAGGTATTTTGATATGTCTTTTGCAAACTTTTCCAATGGGTCAACTTCGTCAATGTAGAACCTATATGGGTCAAAGTTAGCATCTTTGTTTGAGAAATCTCTTATCATCTCTATTAAAGAGAATTTGTGACTAAACTTTAATAATAACGCTGTATCTTTTTGGTAAAACCCACCACCTATGTCCAAGAATTCTATCTTTGATATATCTTCTTTTGAAAAATTATTTTTTAGATAAGAACCAATCAGTTTAATATTTCTGCAATATCTTTCTGCTGTTTCATTCCATGAGGAATGGAAATGCAATCCAATAATTTTTATATTGTTCTTTTTGGCTTTTTTTATTGTTCCTCCTAAATCCTTTAAATCCACCCCAAACTTTGACCACTTTCTCATTATCTTTTTGTCTGTGTTTATCCTTATACTGGCTTTTATTCTTTTGTTTTTAGTCAGCTTTATTATTTTCTCTAACTCGTCTTGATTGTCAATATTTATTATCACTTTGCTTTTGTTTTTTATAGCTGCCTTTATTTCATTTATAGTTTTGCCTGGACTTGTGAATATTATCTTCTTGAATTTCAACTTCAGAGCCAATTGTAACTCAAAAAGACTACCAACATCCGCGTTATATCCTTCCTTTTGTAGTGTTTTTATTAGGTATGGCAAATCATTTGATTTAAAGGCATAGAAAAATTCAGAGTTTGCTACATATTTTCTGAAAGTGTTGATAAAGAATATAGCATCTTTTTTTAGCTTTTTTTCATCAAGTATGTATAATGGGGTGTCAAAAGTTCTTGTTGCTTTAAGAAGAATTTTTTTCTTATTTGTTATATCTGCTATATGGTTCTTGTAATAGCTTCCGTCATCTGTTTTTATCTTTTCCTCCCATGCTTTTTTTATTATTTTTGATATTTCTCTCCATCTCATTTGTTTAGTTCTTCTTTGTAGATTGATTTTACTTGTGTCTTTATTTTTTTTGGTATGGAAACTGCAGTATGTATCTTAAAAAATCTGTTGTAGAGTTCGTCTTCTCTTTCCTTTGCTTCTGCTAAGAAGTTTTCCTTGAATTTTTTTATTAGGTAGCCATTCTTTTTGTTCCTGTAAGCCAAATAGAATGCAAGTAATTGCTCATCCCTTACAGCTTTTGGCTTTTCATATATTCTAAATGGCTTATTAAAAAGAGGGTATAATCTTTTGTATTCTTTATTAAAAAAATTAATTTTGAAGTCTATAATCTTTGGATTTATGTTGTTTGCTACAAGATATAAGAAGGCTTTTGCACACATGGGGCAATTGTAACACCATCTACTTTTTTTATTCCCTATTTCCTGGGAACAGGACATCTGATATTTTGCGATAGCAGGATATCTGTTAAAAAGAACTTTTATTTCTGCTATGTTATATAGAGGTTCTACAAGGCTACACAGTCTTATTTTGTTATTGGTGAATCCTCTTAAGGATTTGCTTTGCTCTAGCATCCAGTTACTATTTTGTTCGTGTGATGGATATACATTGAATCCTTCTTTGTTGGTAAAGTAATCATTAAAGTTCTGTTCATTCCCAAATATTATGTATTCAGATTTGTTGTATATTGCAAATGGAAGCAATATAGCCATATATGAGCTCATGGCATTTGTAGCTACAATCCCTTTTGAGTTTGTTTTGTTTATCCTTTTGTGAGTAGAAATATCGTCTATATAGTCATACACTATGCTTATCTTTTCTTTGAACTCTTTTTTAAATTTTTTTACTAACCTGAGTTTATGATATGCTTCAAGGTCCCAAAAATCTTGTACTAAGACTAGTTTGGGATTTAGATTTAGTTCTTTTGCAATAGCATAAGATAATAGGCTGTCTTTGCCAAAGGAGATACTAACTATGCTAGAGCCTTCTGTGGAAATGTTTTTAATCTTCTTTGTATAGTTATACTTAAACCTAATTTTTCTTTTTTTAAATTTTTCAATTAATTCTTTGGAAGAGATGTTGTCTTCTTCGGCTATTCTTGGGATGTCTAGTTCCATTCCTTTGTCAGCTAGTCTCCTCATATATGGAACAGAGAAATTGTAGTGTATTTCTTCTTCTAGGAACAATGAATATGGTGATGTTTTAAGGTAAATTATGTTTTCAGCTATAGTTTTTTTTGTTTCTTTACTGATGGATTCCCAAACAGCCCTTGGGTATTCAATTTTAAAGTTTTTTTGAAGATTTATAGAGAAGCCTGTTTTTAACAATCTGCTTTTTATTTCCATCTTGATAAGGCACTTTCTATTATTTTTGCTATTAGCTCTTTGTATGTGTATCCTTTTGCTTTTGCCATTGCTGCTAGTCCAGCATCTTCTGAGATGTCAGGATTCGGATTGATTTCTAGGACATATGGGTTGTTTTCTTTGTCTACCCTAAAATCAACCCTATAATAATCCTCACACATCATAAGCCTTGAAGCCTTTAATGCTAAATTGATTAGTTTTCTTTTTAGTTTCTCATCAATCTTCGCTGGGCAGCTTCTTTTTGTCTCCTTGTAGTCAATGGTATTCTCTTTCCACTTTGCATTATAGTTAACGATTCTTGGCTTATCTTTTGGTAGTCCATCAAAAGTTATCTCAGAAATAGGTAATACCTCATTTCCTACAATCCCTACATTGAATTCCCTGCCTTCAATAAACTCCTCTACTAGTGCTGGTTGTTTGTATTTGGCTATGATGTCACTTATTTTTTTTCTTAGCTCTTTTTCATCCTTTACAACAGAGTCGTCTCTTATCCCAATAGATGCATCCTCACGAACTGGTTTCACTATTAGTGGAAATCTTAGGCCTTTCTTGATATTTTCTTTGCTATTCTCAAAGACTTGGAATTTTGGAGTTGGTATTTTGTGGTACATCAGTATTTTTTTGGCTCTTGCTTTGTTTAAGCACATCGCTAAGGTTAAGTAACCTGAGCCAGTATAAGGTATTCCAAGAATATCAAGTATTGCGGGTAAGTGTGGTTCTAGGGTGGGGTCTGAAAAAAAACCATCATCACACAAGTTGAATACCATATCAATATTTTTTTTATTGTTTCGTAAAGTTTCAAATAGGTCTAGGTCTACATAATATTGCAATACTTCATGTCCTAGTTCTTTTAACACATTCATGACAGAAAAAGCATCATCATTTGTATCTCTACCTTCCCAATCAATAGGTTCGTAGCTTTTTGAATCGTCTTCTCTTCTCGTAAATACAACTGCTATTTTCATAAAAACCAATCATCTACCTATTGCTAGCTTTGTTTTGATTTTCCATCTCTTTAAACCAGCGTTTAATATCTCTCCAACAAGCTTTTCATAACTCCAGCCAAGAGTATATGCTGCTCTGGGCATTCTTGAGTTTTCTTTTGGGTCTTTAATCAAGCCAACTGGAGTATTAACCTCTAGGACATTTGGAATTTTGTTTTTGTCTAGCCTTATATCTATTCTTGCCCAGTCTTTACAGTCAAGAACCCTGAATGTTTTTAGGGACACTTCTTTTATTTTTTCTTCAAGGTCTCTATCAATTTCTGCTGGACATATTAGCGGGTCTGCTTCCTTATTGTTTTTTGGGTTATCATATATCCACTTTGCTTCATAGGAATCAAAATTGTTTAGATGGTCTGGTAAATGGTGGAACCTAATCTCTACTATTGGCAGTATAATGGGATTTTCGTTTCCTATTATAGATACTGTAAATTCTTCTCCATCTAGAAACTCTTCAACAATAGCTTCTTGCTTGTATCTTTTTATTATTCTCCTGACAACATTTCTTAATTCATTTTCATTGTTCACTAGGTTCTTGTTGTTTAATCCCTTTGATGAACCCTCAGCTATCGCCTTTACAAGAACTGGAAATTCTAACAATAGGTTTTCGTTTTCATTCTTCATAATCTGGAACCTTGGAGTGGGTATATTATAGTATCCTAAAATCTCTTTTGTTCTTGCTTTGTTTAGGATTATTCCAGATGTAAGTGGATCCGGACCAAGGTATGGTATCTTTAACATCTCACAGAAAATGGGTATTTGTGATTCTCTGCTTCTTCCTTCTATTCCTTCTGCAAAATTAAATACAAAATCAATCTTTTCTCTATTTTTTTTTAGGTTAATATAAGCTTCTTCGTTTGCTTCAATTAGTATGCATTTATGTCCATTTGCTTCTATTGCTTCTTTTAGATTATTTATTGTTTCTATGGAGTCATATTCTATATGAAGGTCTTCTTCGTTTTTTTTGATTAAAGAAGGTTTCAGATTAAAAGTCAGTGCTATGTTCATGAGATAATCGCATTAAAAAATTAGAAAACTTATATTTAAAGATTTCTTTTTTGTTTGTAAACTTGTTGAATAATTTTTGATTAAATTAATTGGTTTTTTTATTTTTATTTTAAATCAAAACCAAATCAAAAAGTTTATATACAATAGTTATTAGTAAACTGAGTATGGCTGAAGGATTGTGGGATGATTTTGCAGAGCCTGTTGTTTATATTAGGTATAAGGGAGTTTGGGATATGCAGGATTTGTATGAATCTATAGCCGAGTGGTTTAGAAGGAGGAAGTATAAATTTCATGAGAGGGTTTACAAACATAAACATCCTAGTCCGTTTGGAGTGGAGAGGCAATATATCTGGCAGGCAGAGAGATATGAAACTGAGTATGTTAAAATCCATTATGATATCTATATACATACTTACGATGCACATGATGTAGAAGTAGCTATGCCTGATGGTTCTAGAAAAACCTTTACAAAGGGAAGGATATGGATTGAGATAAAGGCTAATCTTGTAAGTGATTGGGAAAAGAGATTTGATGAGAGTCTTTTTTTAACTCACTTAAAGAGCTTTTATAACAAATACATCATAAAGAAGAATTTTACAATGGGTTGGGGACCAAAATTAAGGTATGAGATGTATGATTTGCATGCAATGATAAAAAGAAAACTGAAGATGGAGTCAGAAGAGTATGAGCATAGATACTTTTCTGGTGTCTATAGGAAATATTAAAAATGTCTGAAACAAGAATAATTGTTGATCATCTAAGATTGGAGTACAAGGGACCATTAAAGGTTAAAGAACTATTTAAACTGATTGGAGCATGGCACAAGGAAAAGGGACTGCAAAAAAAGGAGGATAAAAATTTTGAGCAAGACCTTCCTTCCGGTAAGTCAATAGAATATGAAATATCATATTGGAAAAAAATATCCTATTACACTAGATATATAATCAAACTAAGGGCTCTTTTTTCTGAGTTAAAAAGGGTGCAATTGGTTCATAATGATAAGAGGATAACTACAGATGAGGGAAAGGTTTTAATGTATTTTGATGGTATTATAGAACATGACCATGAACATAGGTGGGATGATAGGCCTTTGTTTATTTTCATAAGAACCTTGTATGATAAGTTTATTTATAAGGCTTATACAGAAAGGTTTGAGCAAAGATTAACCCAAGATGTTCATGATCTTTACCATACAATTGAATCCTTTCTGAATACATATAGGTATTGGAGGATAGTAAGTAAAGTTCCACACTTTTCACATTAAGATGGTTGAAAAAAAATTTGTTGTTGAAGGAATGAAGCTTGAGCATAGGGGGACATTTGATATTATTGAATTTTATAAGGTGGTTGAGGATTGGATTAGGAAAAAAGGTAAGGAGAAAGAGATTAAGAAAAAGTTAGAGCATGTTGGTAAGGGTGGTAAGGGTATAGAGTGGTTTGTTGAGATATGGGAACAGGTTGCTGATTGGGCTAAGACAATAGTCAGGCTTGATGCATTGTTTAAAAATGTTAGGGAGGTTAAGGTGAAGGCAGGTAAGAGCTATAAAATAATGCACAGAGGAGAAGTATTGATAATACTTGATGGAATCTTAGAGACAGATATTGCTGCAAGATGGCAGCAGAAACCCATTTATTATTTTCTAAGAACTCTGGTTGATAAGTTTATCTATAAGCTGTGGACTCATAGGTATGATGATAAGATAGCATCTGATGTTGAAGAGCTTCATAAGGTTTTAACAGATTTCTTTAGGTCTTATGAATAGGAATTATGGAAACTTATTTAAATTTGGTTGTATTAATCTTTTTTCTGGGATTAATAAAATGTTTTCAAGAAGAAATGAAGTTGGAGATCCTCTTTATATGCTGTTAAGTAATGCAGTAAGGAGGGCTTTTAGAAAAAAAACAAGGTTACTTGGGTTGATTCCATGGAAGAGTCCTACAGTAACCAAAGCAAATCTTGATATGGTTGTAATTCCGTTGTATGAGGCAGTTAGGGATTCTGCGAATAGTGAAGAAGGACTGAGTTTTGATGATGTGAAAAAGGCTATATACTTGCTGAAACCAGACTATAGATTTACAACCTCTCCTAGTACAATCCTTAATATTGCTGAGTTAGTGAGGGCAAGTAGGACAGGAGCTATTACTAGTTCTCCAGAAGAGACTATGCAGAGATTGAATACTGCTCAATATGATTCTTCTTCGCAATACTATAGGGCGGTTGCTGATGCTGTATTCAACTTAGGACTTCCAGTCCGGAGATAATTAGAATATCTGGATTAGAATCTTAGTTTTCTTATTCTTTCAGCAGCTTCTTTGCATTCTTTTACTGTGGATACAAGAGCAAATCTTACATAGCCTTCTCCCGGGTTTATTGAGTTTATTTCTCTTGAAAGCCATGAGCCTGGTGTGGTGACAAGGCCTACTTCTAGTAGCTTTTTTGAAAATTCTAGGCTTGCCATACCCTCGGGGCATTTCTGCCAGACATATATTGTTGCTTTTGGTTTACATTCTTCCAGCCCTACTGAGGTTAGTGCGTCAATTATAATCTTCATCTTGTTCTTATATTGGTTTCTGAATTCCTCTACATGCCTTTCATCTAATAATGCTGCTGAGGCGGCATCTTGAATAAATGTTGGTGTGCCTGAGTCTATGTTTGTTTTTACCTTCTTGAAGATTTCTATGATTTTGTGGTCTCCCATCAGCCAACCAACCCTATAACCAGTCATTGCACTTCTTTTACTTAGGCTTTGGACAACAAAAACATTTTCTTTTGTTAGCTCTAGGATTGATATTGGTGGTTTTTCAAAGTATATTTCAGAGTAACATTCGTCAGAGCCTATTATAATCTCATTATCTATGCCGAAGTCTATTATTTCTTTAAGTTTTTCTTTTGGTATTGTTGCTCCGGTTGGATTGTTTGGATAATTAATCCACATAAGCTTTGCTTTTTTTGCTATTTCCTTGGGAATGTCTTCTAGTTTTGGAAGAAAATCATTCTCTTTTAGTAAAGGATAAAAATAAGGTTTGCCTTCTGCGAATATAGTTCCCCTCTCGTATGGAGGATAACAAGGGTTTGGCATAATTACATAGTCATCAGGATTTATTATTCCTTCGTGAAAGTTGAAGATAGCCTCCTTTGCTCCTATGTTTGAGCATATCTCTGTTTTTGGGTCAAGGCTTACATTAAATCTTTCTTTTACCCATCTTGCTATTGTTTCTCTGTATTCTAGTGTACCAATGTAGCTTGGATAACCCTCCTCTTTTCTCTTGTCAATTGCTCTTTTGCAATAATTTCTTACAATTGCAGGTGTTGGTATTTTTGGATCCCCTACCCCAAAGTCTATTACACTTATTCCTTGTTGTTTTAGTTTTTCTACTTCTTTGTCTACTTCTGCAAAGGCATAGTCACCTATCTTCTTTAGTCTCTCAGCTTGCTCAATTCTCATAGTAAAGAAAGAGAAAATAATTATTTATAAACTTTTTTGTGGGTTTATGCTCTTCCTATTCTCAATGGTTTTGTAAGAGGCCATCTATTTGGTGCTAATTCTAATACTCCATAATCTCTTTGTGTTTCTGTGGTGTAGGGCATTATTGGTCCATAGCTAGTATTGGTAGTGCCTATAGCTCTTTGTTCTGTTGTTGGATTAGGATTAGCAAGTAGTGCTTGCTCCATGACTAAGGCTAAAAGAGGACCTCCTCTTTTTATTGCTTTTTGAACTACTTCTTTATAATCTGGGCCTTTTCCTTTTTGGACAATCATGCTTATTTCTTCTAGTGTGTATCCTGTAGGAATGTATGTTTGATAAACTGCTGGTTCTCTCCATTTGGATTTTTGTGGTCTTACCGCTTCTGTAGAGGAGCTTAAAAATTCTGTTACCCTTTGTGCTTCTGGTGGTAGTTCCTCTCCTGATATTCCTAGATATTCTTCTAGAGATGTTGTTCCAGCAAATGAATGAAGAGGAAGCCTATCAGCTATCTCACTCATCATAGTTGCTAATATCTCTAATCTGCTTTCGGGTGGGAATTCTAAAAGCAAGGTTGGGTCTCTTGAGCTAAGAAGCTCTACATATGCCTGTTGAACTAAATCTTTTGCTGGTTCACTTCCAAAACCCCAATTTCTTGCCGTATCTTCTAGAATCGGATAGACTTCATTTAGATATTTTCTTAAATCTTCCCTATTTTGTTCAGATATCATTTTTAATACCACCCTTCTTACATTGAATTTATATAATTTATATATTTGTAATTCATATACTACTATTTAAACCTTTTGATTTTTTTCTGTCTAGTAGTAATTTTAAGAAATCAAGATATTATTTGATAAGTTCTAGTAGCTCTTCAATATCATTAATCTCATAGTCAGCATTACTTTTTTCTTTTGGGTTGCCGTATCTTGCAAAGCATGTTTTTATCCCTAACTTTTTTGCTCCTTTTATATCTCTTTGTGGGAGGTCTCCTACCATTAGGCATTCCTCTGGCTTTACTTTTAGTTTCCTCAATGCTGCTTCAAATGGTAGTGAGGATGGTTTTAGTTGGCCTGTGTCTTCATATGCAACAACGACATCAAAAAAATTGCCTATCCTCATAGCCATAAGCCTTATCCATGCCTTAAGCTTTGGAGCATCACTGATTATTGCAAGCTTTATTCCTTTGCTTTTTAGTTTTATAAGTACATAATCGGTATGAGGGTATGGGTGCATGTACGAAGACCTAACATTTCTGTAGGCTACTATAGCATTCGCTAGGATTCTGTAATCTATTTTTCCAGTAACTTTCATTAAGAACTTCTGGAATATCTTTTTGTCTTCCAGCCCATATTTGTCATAGAGCTGGAATAATAGCTTTAATGCCTTTTCTTTATTTACTTTAAGACCTGCGTCTATCATAGCTGAAATAGCAGATTCACAACTATTTCTTTTCATTCTCATAAAATCAATTAAGGTATTGTCTAAATCAAATAAGACGGCCTTTATCATAACAATGAGGTAGTCTTACTGTATTTAAAAAACTTCTCTAGGTGTTATTAAGAAAATAGCCTATAACCCAAGCAATATCTTTGCTGTTGTGAAATAAATTAGCAGCCCAGTGATATCTACGAATGTAGTTAAAGCAGGACTGGCTATAACTGCAGGGTCTTTTTTAAGCTTTGCAGCTAGGAGAGGCAACATAGCACCTATCACTGTTGCGGTTATTACTTGCACTGAAAGAGCTATTGCTATTACTAGAGCAACTTTTGTAATGGTTAGCCCTCCAGGAAGCATCGTATCCTTAGTAAAGAACAGAACTCTTGCGAAAGACAACAAGCCAAGGACAAGAGCCAACAAGAGTGATATTATTAGCTCTTTTACTAACACCTTTATAATGTCTTTTGCTTTGTCTGATATCTGGCCAAGAGCTATAGCCCTAACAATAACTGTTGCTGCTTGGCTTCCTGTGTTTCCTCCAGTATCTGCTAACATTGGCATATAGAACGCTAGGACAATAAGACTTGATAGAACATCCTTAAAACTACTTACTACATAACCAGAAAACAGCCCTAGTATTGCTAGGATTACTATCCAAACAACCCTGTTCTTAAAATGAACCCACACAGGCGTTCTTAGATAGTTTGTGTCATATCTTCCAGAAACAGCTCCGAATTTCTGAAAGTCTTCAGTGTACTCTTCTGTAATTACATCCATTGCATCATCATAGGTAATGATTCCTAGCAGTTTGCCTTCGTCATCTGTAACAGGCAAAGCAATAAGATCATACTTTTGTATTCTTCTTGCTACATCCTCTCTGTGCTCACTAGCCTTTGCTGATATAACCTCCTTATGCATTATGTCTCTTACAAGTTCATCTGGTTTTGATAAGATAAGGTCTTTTAGTGATATGAAGCCTAATAATTTTCTATCTTTATCTACGACATATGAGTAGTAGATTGTTTCTTTTTCTGGGGCAACTTCTCTTAGATGATTAATAGCTTCCCTGACTGTCATGTCTGGTGGAATTGTCGTGTATTCTGAAGTCATAATTGAGCCTGCTGTGTCTTCAGGGTATTTAGAGTAATTTAGTATTTCATTCCTTTCCGCTTGGGCAATTCCCCTGAGAATTAACTCCTTACGTTCTTCTTTTATGTTCTTAAGTAAATCTACTCTATCATCATTTGCCATTAAGGTAACTATGTCAATTACTTTTTTTCTTGGAAGTACTTCAATTAATTGTATTTGTATTTCTATATCAAGCAGACTAAATATTTCAGCAGCTTTTTTATCTTCCATTAAGCAGAATAAATCCCTCATCTGTTCAATAGTTAATTTTTGAAGAATCATAGCAAAATCATGGGGATAGCTGTCTTTAAGTAGTAGATTCAATTTTTTAGAGTCTTGCTTTTCAAGAATCCTTTTTATGTTTCTTATTGTTATTTTCATTTCTTTCCCTATTAGGAAGCCGTTTATTTAAAAATGTTTTTATTTATGATTGCTATGGCTTTATAGCAGAAACTTGAGGTAGCTTCTTCTAGAAACAAGGTATATCAAGTAAAGAAAGTAAGCCATAATAAAAAATACTCCTTGCCATCTTACGATTTCATGTTTTTTTCCAAGGTATATAAAGGCTATCAGAAGCAGGGTTATAATCAAGAGAAAGATTAAATCAATGATAGCAAAGGTTGGCATTCTTATTGGGATTATTATTGAGCTTATTCCAAGCACTAAGAACACATTGAAGACATTGCTTCCTACAACATTCCCAAGCACCAAGTCTGCCTCTTTTCTCAATGCTGCAACTATGGATGTTATAAGTTCAGGTAGGGATGTTCCTATTGCTACAATTGTTAGAGAAATAAAATATTCACTTATGCCTACTAATCTTGCTAGACCAATTGCACCCTCTACAGTCCATTTTCCTCCAAAATATAAACCAGCTATACCCAATACTATCATTAGAATAATAGTTTTATATGATAATTTTTCAATTTTGATTTCTTCTTCTAGCTTAACCTTTTTCTTTTTTGCAAGTTTGAACACATAGTAAATAAACAATATAAAGAAGATTATTAGAATTATGCCTTCAATCCTATCAACATGTTTGTTGTATCCTCCTAGAGCAAGCGTATGGGCAAAAATGAAAAGAACACAAACAGCAAGGAAGGATATTGGTATTTCTATCCATGTTGTAGAAGGTTTTACCTTTAGATTTGTTATTAAAGCGGCTGTTCCTATAACCAATAATATATTGGCTATGTTGCTTCCTATGACATTCCCAAATGCTATGTTTTCATTACCTTTTATTGCTGCTACTATGTTTACTATTAATTCTGGCATTGAGGTTCCAAATGCGAGTAGGGTAAGACCAATAGCTAATGAAGGAACCCCTATCTTTTTTGCTAGCGAGGAGGAACCCTTCACTAGATAGTCAGCACCTTTCAAGAGAATTAAGATTCCAATAATAAGTAATAGCGTGTTTATCATTCTCTCAGGCAAGGAAACTCAAAGCTTTAGCTTTGAGATGAATTGCCTTGCTTCCTCCGTAAGTTTTTTCTAATATTTTTGATAATAAATGAATGCGCAACG
>CAZNZT010000004.1:0-74562 GCA_964577685.1 uncultured Methanosarcinales archaeon
TTACATTTATCAATATATCAATATGAGAGAATCACTAAAAATATTCAAAGCATTACTTGATGAGACAGGATTAAAGATGGTTGAACTTCTCCTAAATGGGGAAAAGTTCGTTTCTGAAATTGTTCCATTTACAAAGAAAGCTAATCAACTGTTTCAATTTAATTAGCAAAACTTGAAGATTTGGGGTTGTTGAGTCAAGAAGAGAAGGAAAAAGTGTTTATTATAAGCTGGTAAATGATAAAGTTGTGAAAATTCTCAAGATAGTTAATGATAAACCAAATGTGAGCGGAGGTGTTAAAAAATGAAAATTTCCATAATTGGCTCAGGCTGTCCAACATGCGAAGCATTGTATAACAAAGTTAAGAAACTGAAGGAAGAAGGAAAAATAGATGCAGAAATTGAGCATATCAAAGATGTAAACGAGTTGATTAACCGCGGTATTATGGGAAGTCCTGCATTGCTGATTGATGACAAGCCAGTTCATGTTGGTATGCCTGAAAGCGATGAAAAACTTCTTGAAATAATTAAAAAACATTCTAACTAAGTGAGAAATATGAAAGAAAGAAATATATTTTTGCTAATTATAGGTTTGTTTTTGGGATTTTATTTCATACCTACTAACAGCGGCATTTTTAATAATGCTATTCTTAGTGGATTCAAGTTGTTGCATGATTATGCAAGACAGCATGTTTTGACTTGTTTAGTCCCTGCTTTTTTTATTGCAGGAGCAATAAGTGTTTTTGTCAGGAAAGAAGCGATACTAAAATATCTCGGCCATAAAAGTAAAAAATATATTTCTTATTCAATTGCTTCTGTTTCTGGCAGTATTTTAGCTGTTTGTTCATGCACAATTCTGCCTTTATTTGCAGGAGTAAGAAAAAGAGGTGCTGGACTTGGACCTGCAATAACTTTTCTTTTTTCAGGACCTGCAATAAACATAGCTGCGATGTTTCTTACAATTAGTGTTTTAGGTTTGCATATAGGTTTAGCAAGAATTTCTTTTGCTATCCTTTTGTCAATCCTTGTTGGTTTGTCAATGGAGTTAATTTTTAGAGAGAAAGTAGAGAAAGGGGAATTGTATTTGCAGGAAAGCAAGGAAGTTAAATTAAGCAAGAAAATCTTTTTAATTTTCTTTTTCTCTATGGTCATGGTGCTGATTGTTAATGGCTTGCAAATAAACAGATTTTTGAAATATGGTTTAATGCTGTTTTTCACATTAGCAACTGCTATATTAGTTATTTTTAAATTTCATAAAGAAACAACAAAAGAGTGGTTTAAAGAAACATGGAATTTTACAAAACTTTTGATGCCTTATTTGTTTGTTGGAGTTTTCATTGCTGGATTTTTAATGCCTTTGCTTCCTCAGGAGTTAATAGAGGGGATTGTCGGGCAAAACACAATTATAGCAAACCTTGTTGCTTCTGTTTTCGGGGCATTTATGTATTTTTCAACATTAACTGAAATACCAATCTTGCAGGCATTAATTTCCAAAGGCATGTCTAACGGGCCGGCCTTAGCTTTGCTGTTAGCAGGACCAAGTTTAAGCTTGCCAAACATGTTGGTTGTAAGGAGAGTATTAGGAACTAAAAAAACAATTATATATGTAACATTAGTTGTTATTTACTCAACAATTGCTGGATTAATCTTTGGTTTAATTTGAAATGACGGAGTCTGAGGCCGAGAAAGCCTAACCCAAAATGATTTTCTCAACCTCTTGCTTGCTTTTTATAATTCTTCTTTAGCTTCTTTCTGCATTCTTTTTTTTACTTCTTCATCGTCATATGACACTTTTTTGAAAATACTTCATAACTACTTCACAATGACGAAACATTTATAAATGATTGCTGTTTTAAGGTTCTTTATGATAACCCGTGTGTTAACTCAGGATGGGAGGAGAATATCTGCAGAAGAGGCAATAAGGATAAGGGATAGGGCAAGAAAAAGTGGAGAGGAAGAACCAATCTTTATTGATCCACAAACAGGAGATACCCTTATTAAGCCAAGGAAGGGCCATAGTACATTATTAAGCCATGCAAGAGCACACTTTTATCATCCATCTAATGTTAGAGAGCGAGGTATAGGAACTGAAAGGAGGGAGGTAATAAGCAGGCTGGAGGAAATCTTACAGAGACAAGGCTTTCATGATTTTAGGGCTGGTGTTGTTGTCTTTAGGGATATAGAATCTGCCTTGAGGTTTGATGCTAGTGTAGATTTCAATTATGGTTTTTATGTTTTATCTATGCAGGGGGATGATAAAAATTATGCTGTCCTTGTCTTGAATAGGGTTCCTAACTCTAGGAGATATCTTAACTTTCTTAGATATCTGAATGATACAACTACATTTGAAGGCAAACCAAGAATAAGGAAGGTGCTGGTTAATGAGGATGGAGAGGAAACAGAACTTGGCAAGGTATATCTTGCAACCATTCAGGTGAAGAACAGACATCTTTACAGACCAAATATGGAAGAGGGCCATCCACAAGGTTATTTGATGTTAGGGGACTGGCAGATTGAACATTTGTCTAGGTTATATCCTGAGTTTGTTTATTTTGACCCTAGTGAATGTTTGTTGGAGAATGTAAGGTTAGAGCCAGTTGAGCATAGCTGTAGCTACTCTTTTTGTAGGGCAGAGTTTAAGGGTGGGACTAATAACTTTTTTTGTCAGTTGATGCGTACAGAGCCCCTGGGTAACTTCAGTTTAGAGCCACATGTTATTAGGAAAAATGAACTTTCTAGCTACATAGGAAACCACCCTCGGCTACATCTTGCAAGATTTAGGTCAGAGAGGCAGGGAAGATTATTTTTCTAAGATGACAGAACTTTCTAGGAATGATGTCCTTGAATCAATGGTTGAGTTTGTTAGGGCTAATCTTCAGCTTGAAGATAAGAGGGGCCCTGAATACAATCCATCAAGACAAAGCATATTATTCTCTGGGAAAAGGATAGGAGCTAGGAGAGAATATATCTTCTCTCTAGAAGTCATTGCAGCAATGGATAGGCAAGCAAGTGTGAAGTTATTTTTAGATAGGTTAATGGGAAGAAGAAATGCTATGGTATACACAGCAATAGTTATGCCGAGATCTCTTGATTACCATAATGCTAATCCAACTTTCCATTGTCCATATCTGAGAAGAGCAAATCTTCTTGAGGGGCTTGATGATAGGCTATTTGAAAAGTTTAGAGCAGGTTTCTATAGAGATTCTGTGTTCTTGCTGTCTGATTTTGAGACATGTGTAGCTATTCCTTTAAGTGGAAATGATGTTGCCTATTATAACCCAAAGACAGATAGTATAGAGGTATTTTGGTTCAGACAATTTCCAAAGAGAAAGATAATCCCCTTTAATGAGGAAACTCTTGGGTGTAGGTTAAATCCCTGTTGGGATTTGTGGTATTTAAGAAATCTTGATTTTCTACCTGAGAATCGTGGGATAAGAAGAAGCACAGAGATATTTTTGAATAAACAAAGACACTTGCATAGGGTTGTGAGACAGGGTATGAAGAAACAGGATAAGGCAATAAGGGAGAGCTTTTCTTTGGAGCCTTATAGGAGTAGTCAGCTTGGAGTTTATGGTGCTAGACTTATTTCATGTTGATATAATAACTAACTATAATAACTAGCCTGAGAGTTTATTTAAAAGTAAATTAAAATTAAACAAAAGATTTAATAATCAAAGGATACAGTTAGGGGCTATGAATTTGTTCAATTTGGTTTATCAGAAGCTTTATAGTGCATTTGGTAGGCAAGGATGGTGGCCCCTTACTGTAAGGGGTTATGAAAGCAAACATTATTCAGGTAGGCCAAGGAATAAGAAGCATAGGTTTGAGATATGTATTGGAGCAATTCTTACGCAAAACACAAATTGGAAAAATGTTGAGAAGGCACTTTATAATCTGAATAAAAATAATCTTATTGATATTAAAAAGATCTGTAAGATAAAAAAGGAGAGGCTTGCTAGACTGATTAAGTCTGCGGGGTATTATAATCAGAAGGCAGAGAGGTTAAAGGTCTTTTCTAGATACATCTTAGATAATTATGGTGGTGATATTGGGTTGTTCCTTAATCAGCAAATAGGTAAATTAAGAGAAGAACTTCTGTCAATTAAAGGCATAGGTCCAGAAACAGCTGATTCTATTATACTTTATGCAGCAGAAAAGCCAATATTTGTGATTGATGCCTATACTGTTAGGGTATTTAATAGATTAGGATTTAAAGCAAAGGATTACAGTGATTGGCAGATTTTATTTATGAGCAATCTAAAGAAAGATCTCACTCTCTTTAAAGAATATCATGCTTTACTTGTAAGGCTTGGGAAAGAGTATTGTAAAAAAAAGCCAGATTGTAAGTGTTGTCCACTCTTTATTTTTTGTAAATTTAAAGGTTAAAATTTAATAAAATTTATATAGGTTAATATTATTTTGTTGTATTATGTTGAAGTTATTATTGATGCTTGTAATATCAGTAATTATAGCGTCTCTTCTTGTTAATATATTAAGGAAAGGATTAAAGCTCATTTTGTTTGTTGGTCTTGTTATTGTAGTCTTTTTATTGTTGTCTTCCCTTATCTATCCAGAGAATAGTTATATACAGAAGGGAAAAGAATTTATATTAGGAACATCTAAAAATGTAATAGAGAGAGGTAAAGAGAAGATAACATCTTATGTGGTAATAGAGAACGCTAGTGTTGAAGATTTTGGGAAGGATTTAGGTAAAAAGCTAATTAAGGATTAAGCTATCAAAAACCCAAAAAAGAGGTAATAGATTATGTCCTTTTTTGATAAGCTAAAGTTTTGGAAAAAAGATAACTTAGGATTAAGTAGCCAAGATAAACTTGAGAGAGAACTTGGTTTGCCTCCATTGGACCATGGTTTTTCGCAAGAGACCTTTCAGGGACCAACATCCCACTTAGGCAATGATTTTGGTTCAGGAAACCAAGCAAGCAGTTTTGGTTTGTCTGGTAGTGGGGAGTTTGGCAGCAGGGATAAGGGTTATACAAGAGAACCCCTTGGAAGACCTGCACCAATGCAACAACCTTTTTCTGCTCCTGTACAACCCTCACAGCCGAGTGAAAGAGACTCATATAGTAAGGACCTTGATCTTGTTTCTGCAAAGCTTGATTCTATAAGATATACCTTGGAAAGTATAAACCAGAGACTAGCAAACCTTGAGAGGTTAGCAAACTGGGAAAGAGAGCAAAATAAAAAGGGATGGTAAGGTTTATATATATTTGATTTATGATTTATTTTTATGAAAACTACTCTAAAAGGCAAATTTAAGATTTTCTTGCTTATTGTTTTTGGTATTCTATTGGTGGACCAGTGTACTAAGTATATTGTGTCAAAGATAGTTGGCCTAGGGAACTCAGTAGCCCTTATTAGAGGAATATTGTATATTACTTATGTCAAGAATACTGGTGCAGGTTTTGGTATTTTTAAGAACCAGAATACTCTTTTGATTTTTATTTCTTTGATTGTTGTTGGTTTGATATTGTTCTATCTTAATAAAATATTAGAATATGGTCTCTGTTTTCCATTTTCATTGATTTTTTCAGGTGCTATAGGAAATCTGATAGATAGAATTCTCTTTGGTTATGTAAGGGATTTTATTGATTTTAGGATATGGCCTACATTCAACATAGCTGATTCTTGTATTACGATTGGTATTTTTCTTATGTTATACTACGGCCTGCTAAAGAGGAAGCATAATAGGAAATATCCTAGAGATAGGGATTATAGAGATAGCGGAAAAAGAGATAAATAATGTTTTGATTATTTTTTTCTTACACAACTATGTGGCTTATATTTTTTCTTGGCCTCTTTTTCATTATCAAACCAGACCTTGTTTTTTTCCTTAATCTTTTCTGCCCATTCACAATTTGGAATATGGTAGGTAGTGCCTGTTTTACTTGCCACATATTTCTCAGGGATAATTTTTTTTGTAGTCTTTTCTTCAGGGGCCTCTATGTCTTCTATTTCTTCAGTTTCTTCAATCCCTTTTATCTCTTTTTCTTTTATATTTATAACGGATACTAGGAAACCAAATGAAGAGAATAGTAAAGTTAAGAAAAATATTTTTCCTGTGCCTATCCTACTAGATACTACAAATAGGTCTAATATAATGGCTAAGAATATGACGGAGAGGGTAATCCATGCAAGTCTTGAATCTTTGTAGGCTGGTATTAATGCTATAAAGGAAAGCAGGATTATTATTATAGTGAATAACAGTTCTAGTAAAAATTTGAGACCACTTAGTCTGAATATAGTAGTTATTAGACCTAGTAGGACTACTAGCAGGATAATATCGATAATGAAAAAGCTAATCTTTTTCTCCCCCATGGTATAAAAAAGAAAGATAACTAATATTTAAATATTTCTATTCTCAAGTAGTAATATATGATAGTTATTTAATAGTTATTCTAAAGTACTTATTCTTTCTTCTGGTTTTGCTAATTTGACAAACTCTATCCCTGCTGATTCTAGCAATTTTTTTGCCTCTTCATCTGGGTAATCTCCATAAGTTACATATCTCTTAATCTTAGCATTTGCTAGCATTTTTGCACATAGTATGCATGGTGGATGAGTGCAATATATTGTTGCACCTTCTATATTAACTCCATGGAGCCCTGCTTGGATAATAGCATTCTGTTCAGCATGAATGGCTCTGCAGATTTCATGTCTTTCTCCGGAGGGTATATTTTTTTCATCTCTTAGACAACCGAGTTCAAGACAGTCCTTCATTCCAGAAGGAGCTCCATTATAGCCAGTTGTTAGTATTCTTTTATTTTTTACAATAACTGCTCCTACATGATGCCTTCTACATGTTGAACGTTCAGCTACAAGCATAGCTATCTTAAGAAAGTACATATCCCATGCTGGTCTATTTTTTGTTTTGTCCATTCTTGTTTTCTGTTTGTTTATTTGCTTTATCTGCTCTTTGTTTGTACTTCAATAAACTTTTCAAAGCTCCTATCATATGTTTTTTCTATTTCTGGAGGAAAACAACATGCCGGCAATTCGTTCATACTCAGATGGTAGCTTAAACATTCACAGCATATCCCTTTTTTTGAGCACCCTGGGTAGGTACAAGGACATTTATTTAGGTTTGTTTCTTTTTTACACTCCATGAATACCACCAATTTCTTAGTAGATATTAACAGCTTTTTAAAGATTGCTTTTTAATGGTTCTTGGTCAGTAGCTAAATAAATGGAATAAAAATGAAATAAAATTAATTTGTATTATGTCTTATGTCCTAATCTCAACACTTTTGGAATATGGCTTTAGTATCTCTTTGAATTCCTCTAGTTCTTTTCTAGAAAAAGCCTTATGGTTTTTATATCTTGCATCAATGACATTCTCATCAGCTCTAAAATTTTGAATAACTAATTTTTTACAACCTTTTGTGATTTCTCCTATTTTTTTTATGTCCTCTGTTCTGTGTAGTCCAGGAACTACTGTTGTTCTAAACTCATAGTCTATCTTGCTGTTTTTTATTATTTCTATACTCTTTTTTATTTTTTCAATACTCACATTTGTCCCTGCGGTTTCATTATACCTCTCAAATGAATTTTTTATGTCCATGGCGATGAAATCAACAAGCTTTTCTTTTATCAATTCGCTTATAAGTTCTGGATTTGTTCCATTTGTGTCAATCTTTATGGCATAGCCAAATTCTTTAACTTTTTTAAGGAAGTTTGTAATCTCTTTATAGAGTAGGGGTTCTCCTCCAGTGATACATATACCCTCAATCCATTTTTTTCTTTCTTTGAGAAAGTCTAAAAGTTTTTTTTCATCTATACTTTCAAGTTTATCTGGATTTATAACTAAGTCTTTATTGTGACAAAAACCACACCTAAAGTTGCAGTTTGGTAGGAATATTGTGCATGCTATCTTCCCTGGATAGTCCACAAGACTTGTTTTTTGCAGTCCTTTTATTACTAGTGACATCTTTGATTTAAGAGGTTTTAAAAGATTTAAAAATTTCAGACTATTTGTTTTAAATCTTCAATATTTTGAGCAACAGTTACCAAGTTATTTCTTTCGTCGTAGAATAATATAGTTGGTATTGGCAGGCTTCCATCCGCATTCCTTCTAATCTTACCTTTAAGTTGCTTATACAATGCCCTGAATTCCTTAAGGCCTTCATCACTACCCAAGTTTATAACCTCTCCCTGCATTTTACTTAGTAGATATTCTTTTGCTTCTGCACATTTCTCACAGTTTGGTAATGCAAGTATCTTGAAGCTTTTGATTATCCTTTCATTGTTGGAGATTAACTCCTGAGCTTCAATAGATTCAACCTCCATTGTGTTATTGGTTTTTATGATTGTTACTTTTATATCTCTCAGTAGTGCTTTCTTTTCACTGTATTCTTGCCTGTGTTTGAACTCCTCTCTTTTACCGAAATTCCAGTTCTGTACAGGTCTGAAATAACCTACGATTCTTGAATATACTTCGGTTTCTTGTCCACACTCAGGACATTTGAATTGTTCACCTCTTATATAGCCATGTGTCTTGCATATGCTAAATGTTGGTGTTATGGAGAAATATGGCAGCTTTGTGTTTTTTGCTATCTTTTTTACTAGCTGTTTGCATGTTTCTCCAGAGGACATCCTTTCACCTAGGAATGTATGGAATATTGTTCCCCCAGTATATAATGGTTGAATGTCATTTTGGTGTTCTATCGCTTCAATTACATCATCTGTAAAATCAACAGGTAGCTGTGTTGAGTTTGTTAAATATGGGTGTTCCTCTCCAGATGTAATGATATCTGGATATAATTGTTTATCAAGTCTTGCTAGCCTGTAGGATGCTGATTCAGCTGGGGTTGCTTCTAGGTTATACAGGTTTCCTGTTTCCTGTTGAAATTCAACAAGCTTTTTTCTCATGAATTTTAATACTCTTATGGTAAACTCCTTGCCTTCTTTTGTTTGTATTCCCTTTCCTAGGAAATTAAGGCAACACTCATGCATTCCACATAAACCAATTGTAGAGAAATGGTTTCTGAATGTTCCAAGATATGTTTTTGTGTATGGCATTAGTCCATTCTTAAGATTTTGCTCTACAATTTTTCTTTTTATTTCTAGTGATTCTTTTGCTAGATTCATGTAATAAGCTAATTTTTCAAAAAATTCTTCTTCTGTTTTTGCTTCATATCCTAATCTATTCATATTTATTGTCACAACTCCTAGGCTTCCGGTAGAGTCTCCTGGTCCCCACATACCTCCTGGTCTTTTTATTAATTGATTTTGGTCAAGGTTAAGCCTACAACACATGGCTCTTATGCTTCTAGGGTCCAAGTCAGAACCAATATAGTTTTGGAAGTATGGTAAACCGTATTTTGCTGTAACCTCAAATAGCAGATTTGATATCTCGGAATCCCAATTAAAGTCTTTCGTTAGGTTGTAAGTGGGTATGGGGAATGTGAAGACCCTTCCTTTAGCATCCCCTTCAAGCATAACTTCTAGGAATGCTCTGTTTATCATGTCCATTTCTTTCTGGCAGTCTCCATAGGTAAAGTCCATCTCTTTTCCCCCTACTATTGCCTTTTCATTTTTCATATCTTCTGGTACTGTTATATCGAATGTTAGGTTGCTGAATGGGTATTGACTGCCCCATCTTGATGGAATGTTTAGTGAAAAAACAAGCTGTTGTATGCATTGCTTTACTTCTTTGTAGCTTAGATTATCCACCTTGACGAATGGTGCCAATAGCGTATCAACAGATGAGAATGCTTGTGCCCCAGCAAATTCCATCTGCAGACAACCAATATAATTAACCATTTGATGTATGACTGTGTTAAGGTGTTTTGCAGGTTTACAATCTACTTTGTTTGGAACATTTCCAAACCCCATCTTTAGTAGGTTCTTTAGGGACCAACCAGCACAATAGCCAATAAAACCATGTGATAAATCGTGAATATGGAAATAGCCTTTTTTGTGAGCTTCTTTGATGTCTGGAGTGTATATCTCATTTAAGGCATAATTTGCTATCACTTTTCCTGCTGTATGTAACATCAATCCTGAGAAAGAGTAGTCTTCATTTGAATTCTCTTTAACTCTCCAGTCTGTTTGTTGTAGATACTCTGAGATTGTGTTATTGACATCAATGAACATGTCTCTTGTTTCTCTTATCTTTGCTCTTTGTTGTCTGTATAGGATATATGTTTTCGCTGTCTTTGCATGTCCTGACTTTATAAGAACTTTTTCAACAATGTCCTGTATTTCCTCTACTGTTGGGGTTTCTCCATGGTCGAATTTGTATTCTAGAATTGTTATTACTTTGTCTGTGAGTTGTTCTGCTGTCTTCCTATCCACGGTTCTGCCTTCTTTTATAGCAACTGCTTGGGCGGCTTTGAATATAGCATTTGTGATTTTTTCTGGAACGAACTCAACTATCCTCCCGTCTCTTTTCCTTATCTTAGAAATTCTAAATTTTTTCTCTTCCATTTTACTTCCCTCTTTTTATTTTTTTTAGTTCTTTTGCAAACTCATCTATATCTTTGAATTCTCTATAAACAGATGCAAATCTTATGTATGCAACATGATCAAGTTTTTTTAACTTGTCCATAACTAGTTCCCCTATGAATCTAGATGGGATTTCTGTTGAATTTTGTTTTCTGAGTTCTGACTCAATCTCATCTACTATTTTTTCTATTTTCTCTGTTCTTATCGGCCTTTTCTCACAGGCTTTTAATATGCCTCTTAGGATTTTATTTCTGTCAAATCTTTCTATGTTTCCATTCTTTTTTATGACTCTTAAATCCAAAAGTTCAATCCTCTCAAATGTTGTAAATCTTTTTTTGCATTTTAAGCACTCCCTTCTTCTTCTTGTTATATCACTATCTTTAGCTTCTCTTGTTTCAATAACTCTTGTCTCTCCAGAATAACAATATGGACACCTCATTCTTACTATATATAGCGTTTTATTTTTTTATAAGCACTAAATATACTAATAGCACTAATATATAAATATTTCGCTTTTTGACACTATATATTTAAAAATTTAGATATAAAAACACTATATATAAGGATTCTTTTTGTTGGTACTTATATATAAATATTTCTATAGATGAACTTATATGATTGAAAATAGATAATGGCGATAGTGAAAATTTTAAATATCTATCATAAAAATTTTTGTTTATGCTTAGGGGATTTATGTGTAAACGGTGTGGAGAGTGTTGCACTAGTCCTAGATTGAGTAGAAAGGATATTGAGAGGATAAAAAAGGCTGGGTACAAGGAAGAGGATTTCGTTTATAGGGATAATTTTGGAAACGCATATATGAAGGAGAAGAATGGCTATTGTATATTCCTTAGAAGAAATAAGGAGGGGAAGTGGAAAACAAGTTGTTTGATATATGGGATAAGGCCTAGGGTTTGTAGGGAATATCCCTCTAGACTAATTAATGGTTCTTGTAAACCTGAAAGGCTTGCTTTTGATGATTTTATTGAAAAGAAGATGGGTATTTTTAAATCTAGATTGCTTAAATGACTAGAACAATTGAGGTTGGGGGCCAGGCTGTAATTAATGGGATAATGTTGAGGTCCAGTAGGTATGTTGTTACTGCTGTTAGAGATAGGAATAAAATAATCTATAGAAAAGATAGGTTATGGAAAAAGCCAAAATTCTTAGAATTTTTTTTTATTAGGGGAATAGTCAATTTAATAGAGATGCTGGTCATTGGGGTGAGGAGCTTAAATTGGAGTGCAAACCAGTCTGTTGGTAAAGAAGAAGAGATAAGCAATATGTATATAATATTGACATTATTTGTTGCCTTTATATTTGCGATATTTCTGTTCTTGTTTTTGCCTTATCTGTTGACTCTTTTGGTTGGATTAAGTGAAGAACGAAACCCTATTTTTTTTAATCTCTTTGATGGAGCAGTTAAGATTGCTATCTTATTGCTCTATATTTACCTTATTTCTTTTATTGGGGAGATAAAGGATGTTTTTAGATATCATGGGGCAGAGCATAAGGTTGTATTCTGCTATGAGCAAGGGGATAAGTTGGATGTAAGGAGTGCAAGTAAATATGGAACTTTGCATCCAAGGTGTGGGACTGCTTTTTTATTGATTGTAGTCTTCCTTGGTATTTTTCTTTTTTCTTTTATCCCTTTATTGCTTAATTATGTCTATCCTGAGATTAATAGTCTTCCTTGGTTTTTTAGGAGAATTGTATTTTTTGTTTCAAGAATCTTATTTTTGCCTCTAATAGCTGGGTTTTCCTATGAAATCCTTAAAATTGGGTCTAAAAATAGAAGGAGCATACTAAGATTTTTATCTTATCCTGGTCTATTGGTGCAGAAATTAACCACAAGAGAGCCAACTTCAGAGCAATTGGATGTTGCAATATTTGCATTAAAGAAGCTGCTGGAACTAGAAGAGGGCCATACCAAATCTTTTTAGAATTCTACATAACCTTTATAAATTCTGGCTTTTTTCTTTTTTCGGGGTGATTTGGATGATTAGGATAGGAGTACTTGGTTCTACAAGGGGGACTGATTTGCAAGCAATAATTGATGCTATAAATTCTGGGATGTTGAAGGCGAACATAGCTGTTGTTATTTCCAATAAAGAGGATGCGTATATCTTGGAAAGGGCTAGGAAACATAATATTGAAGCTGTATTCATCAATCCAAAAGACAAAACAAGGGAGGAGTTTGATAGAGAGGTAATGAAGATTTTAGATGAGAAGAATGTTGATTTGGTTTTATTGATAGGCTATATGCGTTTTATTTCTAATGAGTTTGTAGAAAAATGGCGTAATAAGGTTATGAATATACATCCCTCTCTTTTGCCTGCTTTTGGGGGCGGGATGGATAAAAATGTTCATCGGGCTGTTTTGGAGCATGGATGTAAGGTTACTGGATGTACTTTACATTTTGTTGATGAAACACCTGACGGCGGACCAATAATCATACAGAAGGCTATCCCTGTGGAGGAGGATGATACAGTTGATAGCCTGAAGGCAAAGGTTCAGAAGCTTGAGGGTGAAGCTTTAATTGAGGCAATAAAACTGTTTGATGAAGGAAGATTAAAAGTAGAAGGGAGGAGGGTGCATATATTAAAGAAATGAATTAAAACAAAGAGGGTTGAGAATGATAAAAAGGGCTTTGATTTCTGTATCTGATAAACGAGGGATATTAGATTTTGCAAAAAGACTTTCTGAGCTAGGATTTGAGATATTATCAACCGGAGGCACAGCTAAGACACTTAGGGATGCAGGAATTAATGTAGTTGATGTTTCTGATTACACTGATTTCCCTGAAATAATGGATGGCAGAGTTAAAACATTGCATCCAAGGATACATGGTGGTATATTAGCGTTAAGAAGTAATAAAGAGCATATAGAAGCAACAAAAAGATATGGAATTAAATTGATAGATTTAGTCGTGGTAAACTTATATCCATTTGAGAATAGTGTTAAAGAAGATTCTAGGTTTGATGAAATCATAGAAAACATCGATATTGGAGGCCCTTCAATGGTGAGGGCTGCTGCAAAGAATTTTAATGCAGTTACAATTGTTGTTGATCCGAATGACTATGGTTTGGTTATAAGCGAATTAGAGAAGAATAATGAGGTAAGTAAAAGAACAAGAGAGAGGCTTGCGGTAAAAGCATTTTCTCATACCGCAAGATATGATGCAATAATATCAGGC
The DNA here is from genome assembly GCA_964577685.1 of uncultured Methanosarcinales archaeon. GTDB lineage: Archaea > Nanobdellota > Nanobdellia > Woesearchaeales > JACPBV01 > CAZNZT01. The sequence continues at coordinate 13,658 of CAZNZT010000004.1, forward strand.
TATCTTAGGGAAAGGTTGTCTTATGGTGATTTTCCAGAGTCATTAACTTTAACTTTTGATAAAGTTAGGGAATTAAGATATGGCGAAAATCCACATCAGAAGGGAGCAATTTACAAAGACCCTTTTGTTAAGGAGACTAGTATGTTGAGTTCTAGGGTTCTAATGGAGGGAAAACCCCTTTCTTTTAATAATTTCCTTGATGGTGATGCCGCTCTTGAAATAGTTAAGGAGTTTGAAGAACCAACAGTAGCTGTTATTAAGCATTGTAATCCTTGTGGTGTTGCTTCTAGAAAAAGAATAGAGGATGCATTTAAGGATGCTTATGATGTTGATCCTATGTCTGCTTTTGGTTGTGTTATTGCGATGAATAAAACCTGCACTTTAGAAATAGCCAAAATGACAAAGGGGAAATATATAGAAGTTCTCATAGCACCAAAATTTGAAGATAGTGCATTAGAGTTCATTAGAGCAAATAAAAGGAATATAAGGGTTTTGGAGATAGGACTATTAAGAAAATGTAACAGAGGGATTAGCTTTAAAAGAGTAACAGATGGTTTATTGGTCCAGACCAAGAGTTGGCCAAATATTGAAAAGACTGAGTTAAGGGTTGTAACAAAGAGAAAACCAACAAAAAGAGAATTAGAAGATTTGATATTTGCATGGAAGGTAAATAAACACACTACTTCAAATTCTGTGGTTTTCTGCAAAGACAAGACTGCTTATGGACTTGGTGTTGGTCAGATGTCTAGGGTTGATGCCTCTATAATTGCAAAAAGGAAGGCAAAGGGCAGAGCAAAGGGAGGTGTAATGTCTTCAGATGCTTTTTTCCCTTTTAGGGATGCTGTTGATGCTGCATCAGAGGCTGGAATTAGGGCGATAATCCAGCCGGGTGGTTCTATAAGGGATGAAGAAATTATAGAAGCAGCAAATCAACATAAAATGGCGATGGTTTTCTCTGGTATAAGGCTTTTTAAGCATTAATTTTATTAATGATTTCCTAAACCTTTCTTTAAATTATGAACTATAAGGAAACCTTAGATTGGATTTATTCTTTGCCTGGATCCGAGAATAGGGGAAAATATAATCTGAGCCTAGATAATATGAAAAACCTATTAAGGAAGTTGGGTAATCCGGAGAGGGATTTGGATTGTATTCATGTTGCTGGTACAAATGGGAAAGGCTCTGTTTGTGCTATTCTCTCTTCTATATTAGAAGAAGCAGGGTATAGAGTTGGAAAGTATATAAGTCCTCATCTGAAGGATTTTAGGGAGAGAGTTATGATTAATGGAAAGAAAATATCAAAGGAGGATGTTGTTAATTATTTCAATAAGGTAAGCAGGCATTCTAAAGATAATACCTTTTTTGAGATAATAACCGCAATGGCCTTTTTATATTTTAGGGACAAAAAAGTTGATTTTCTTGTTCTTGAGGTTGGTTTAGGTGGGAGGTTAGATGCAACAAATGTTGTTAATCCTTTGGTTTCGGTAATAACAAATATCGGGCTAGAGCATACGACTTATCTTGGAGATACAATAGAACAAATTGCCTATGAGAAGGCGGGTATAATAAAGAAAAAGAAACCAGTTATAACAGGGGCAAGAGGTAGGGCGCTGGGTGTGATAAGAAGGGTAGCAAAGGAAAAGGGTTCTAAGGTTTTTTTAATAGAGAAACCATTGAGGAGAAATCATATGTTTGATTTATATGGGTATAGAAAATTAAAACTCCAGATGAAAGGGGAGTTCCAGCTTGAGAATTCTTCTATTGCAGTAAGGACAATTGATGTATTGAATAAATATTATGGCTTAAGCATAACTGAGAATAATGTTAGGATTGGGCTTTATAAAACCATGGTTCCAGGAAGATTTGATTTTTTAGAAAGAAATATAATTTTAGATTGTGCACATAATCCAGATGCTATTAGGGTCCTAAAGAGAGAGATTTCAAAATTAAAGTATAGGAGATTGTTGGTTGTAATTGGAATCCTTTCGGATAAAGATTATGGGAAGATGTTGTCTGAGTTAGAACCAATAACTTACAGATTTATTTTTACAAAAGCAAAAATTCCAAGAAGTTTGAATCCATCACTTCTTAGTAAAGTGGTAAGGAAAGATTTTGTGATAATAGAAGAGCCAAAAAATGCTCTGAGATATGCTAAAAGAATAGCTTTAAAGAAGGATTTGATATTGGTCACTGGTTCTGTTTATGTTGTTAGAGAGATAATAAAATCAAAAAGAATAAAAATGAATTATAAAATACTATGAATGCTATGCCCCCATAGTGTAGTCCGGACACTCTTTAAGAGTTTAAGGCTGGAGAATCATTTTGCCCTCTCGAGGCAAAGACACGGGTTCAAATCCCGTTGGGGGCATTAATCTTTTATGTAAATTATTAAGATGTTTGACTATTTTCTTTCATTCAATTTTTTCTGTTTCCATTTTTTATATCATGTTGTGTCTGTAACCTTTCTATTATTCGTTTATAAACCTGTTGTTGTAGTACTCCTCTTAAGTGGTTTCTTAATCTCTCTGAATCCTGCTAACAAAAGTTTTATAAAAATGTTCCTTTTTTCTCTTTTTGTTCAATGCCGAGGTAGCTCAGCCTGGTTAGAGCGCTACGCTCATATGTTTGAGCGATGACTCAAAGAGGATGATTAGTTCAAATCTAACTGGGTTACGTAGAGGTCCCGGGTTCAGATCCCGGCCTCGGCATTATTTATTATTTTATTATTTGTCTTTTGTCAGATAACATATTCGCTTCTTATAAATCCCCAATCAAAGATAAGAAGTGCTATGGCTATTATTATTAATACTACTCTAAGATTAATTGATTTTTTTACTTTTATTTTATTGATTTTGTTAAATGCGTCTTTTATTTCCTCGCTTGTTCTAACTCTTATATAGTTTCCATCAATCTTTTTTGCGATAGAACTAAGTAACTCTTCATTAATTCTTGATGGCACTTCTGTGCCTGGGAATTTTTTTCCTTCAGTTTTGCCTATCCCTATTACAAATAGATTTATGTGTTTGTTTTTTAGACTTTCAATGATTTTGTAAAGGGTTTGTTTTGGTAGGACATTCTCCCCACCATCTGTTACCAATATTATTAATTTGTTCCTATCTTTTTCTTTTTTTAGAAGCAATTTTGCTCCTTCTCTTAAGGCTATGCCTATTGATGTGCCCGGGATTTTACTAATCTCTAGCGATTTTATTTTTTTAATTATCTGCTCCTTGCTTGAGAAATCCTTTTCAGTATATGCATTTCCAGAAAATGATATAAGGGCTATTCTATTTCCCGGTATTCCATCTACTATTTCTTTAGCATGTTCTTTTATTGCTCCTAGTCTGTTGGGTTTAATGTCTTCACCTAACATTGAACCAGAGATATCAATTAATAAAGCAGTAGAAACATCTCTTGCTTTTCCTTTGTGCCATAGGGTGGGGTTAGCCAGTGCAAAGACTATAATAGCATATATCAGGGTTCTAAAAGCAGAAACGAGAATCTTTCTTTTTGCATATTTTCCTTTGAATATGTCTCCCTTGAATATAAATTCAAGTGCTCTGAAAGAAATTATCTTCTTTATCAGCTTTTTTTCCCTTGATATGATTAGAAGGGTTATTATATTAATCAGCGGTATTAAAATAAGGAACCAGAGATAATTTGGATTACTAAATTCAATTTCCATCTTCTTTTTATTTTTTCTTTATTTTCTTTATTACCTTTTTTATTGATTTAAGAAACTTTGTGAGTTTCTTTCTTTTTATGAAGAGGTATACACCCACAGCAGATATTGAGATTAACCCAATCCATACTATGGCAAGTATTATTGGTTTTCTTTCTAGGGCTGATGGTTTTTCAATACCTCTTTCTAGTTCTTGTTTTTTTGATATTATAAATCTACAGCCCTTTACTGCCTCTTCTAATAGTTTGTCTGCTTTGGTGTATTCTTTGTTCTTGATTGCTTCTCTTGCTTTAGTGACTAATTCGTTAAGCTCAAGACATTCTGGATGAGCCTTTAGTAGGTCCATAACGGAATTTACTTTTTCTGAAACATTTCTTATTGTGTTTATCTTTACAATTGTGCTATCTTCTAATTCTGGAGAATCAACTTTTGCTTTTATTTTTATTGAGTATGTATCTTTTTTTATGTCTAATATCTCTACGATTAGATCAACTACTTTTTGTTCATTTATGTCAAGCTGTGGTATATATGGCTCTTTGAATTTGAATGATATTCCTTCCTCATCAGATTCTGCTGATAGGGTAATACCTACTAGGGTTTTGTCTATATTGTTGCTTAGATAAATGGGTATCTTATATTTGTTTTGTGTTAATACATGTACTTTACCTGGAGTTACAAGTTCCTCGTATTTGTATTCTTTAACTTTTTTTGTTATCCTACTTATGCCTCCACCCCCACCCCCTCCGCTTACTATTGTTGTTTGTGTAACTTCTTCATCTTCAACATTTGAGACATGTATTGTGATGTTATTGGAATAAGTGGTAGTATAGCCATCATACGCTGAGAAACTGATAACTGCTGTACCATACCAATTTGTGCTGAATGATAGCCTTACCGTGTTGTCATCTTCACTTATATTTATGTTTACCTGACTTGGTGCGGAGTAATTGTATGTTATTGTGTCATCTGTATCTAGCTCTTCAAAATAGTCATCTAGGTCAATCCAGTTTTCGTATATGTAGTCTTCTAACAATTCTTGGTTTGGGATTTTATAGGATATGCTTACTTCCTCTAGGGTGGGGGTAATTGTTGAGTTGTATGTTGTAAAGTTTGCTCTGAATTGTATGTATTTGTTATTTGATGATTCTATTGGTGCAGGGGTACTTTCATAAGGGCCATCCCATGAGGCACTTTGTATGGCGGATGAAGTAGATGCTGTTCTTGTATATAGTGTGATATTGGTTCCGTTTGGTATGTAAGCTGTCCATCTTATATATGTGAGGTTTATTTTATTATATTCTGCTTCAAGGTTTATTATTGGGGAAGTATATGTTCCATTTACATATTTGTTATTAATCCTTGTAAGGGTTATATTGCCCGGTTGGGATGTTATGTTTGTGTTGTTTAGTGTGCCTCCTGTGAAATCGTTTAGGCTTGTATATGTTTTTCTGCCAAATATTGGTGCTCTGTTTTTGTTGCTTATATTTATAATCCAGTAAAAGTAGCTTGTATCAACCCCGTCTGATATTTTTATCGTTAGATTTCTTATGCCTGCTGTTGTAAAGTTAAAATAGTATGTTAGGTTTTTAGATGTATTTACTAGGGTTCCGTTTAATAACCATTGATAGGTTAAATTGTCTCCATCAGCATCTGTTGTGTTGTGCATGAATGTTATCGTTGAGTTCTCTTCTATGTATATCCTCGTTCCGTTTGGATATTGTGAAGCATTTGCCCATCCATATATCGTAAGATTATTTGTGCCATTTCCATAGGGGTAAATCATGTTTATTTGGGGTTCATTATTTTTTGTTACATTTAGGGTTATGTTGTTTGAGTATGTAATGTTAGTTCCATCACTGGCATAGAATCTGATATATTCAACACCATAAAATGAAACATTTACAATAAAGCTTACCTTAGAACTTGTTTGATTTATGTTTACTATTATGTTATTGTTTCCACTAACATTGTATGTTAGGTTTTCTCCATCAGGGTCATAGAAATACTCGTTTAAGCTTAGGTTGTTTGTAAGATTTCTTCCTTGGTTCCATGTTATATTGTCTATAGTCTTATTTAAAACAGGAGGTCTATTTTTATTGTTTATTGTTAGATTCCATGACATTATACTATAGGCGTTGTATATGTCTGAAACATTAATCTTTATTGTGTGATTACCAGCGGAACTAAAGTTTGCTGTGTGGTTATATGTTTCATTTGTTGTGATAAGTATGTTATCGTAGTACCAACTGTATGTTATGTTATCACCATCTTCATCTATTGCAGTGACATTAAATAGGATAGAACTGTTTTCTTCTATTGTTACATTCGTGCTGTTAGGTATATAGTCTGTTATTTGGGGAGCATCATTTACATTTATTATTTCTAGATTTATTATTTGTGATATGTTATTAACATAGTCGCTTACTGTCAGGTTTATTGAATAATTACCTACATCTGCTTGTGTTGGGGTAAAGTTTATTATTCCTTTTGTTATGTTAACTGTACCTATTGTGAAGCTATACCATGTTATATTGAAGAGGGTTGAGTTATCGTAAAAGGTGAGGTTGGCACCTTCTTCATCTTGGGCGGTTATAATAATTATTGTCATGTTGTCTTCTCTTGCTGTTAGGTTAGTTAAATTTACGAACTCTGGTGGGTCATTTCTAGTAGAAATAGTAAGGGTTATTACTTCATAGTCTAAGCCCCCATACCCATCACTTACGGTTATGTTTATTGAGTAGTTCCCTATTTGTGATAGCGTAGGTGTAAAGTTTATTATACTCATACTTTTGTTATACCATGTTATGTTGAATAAGGTGGTGTTGCTTGAGAAGGTTAGGTTGTGTCCATCTTGGTCAAAAGCAGATAGGTTAAGTTCAAATCTTATGTCTTCTGTAGCGTTTTGGTTACCTATTGGATTTAATACTGGTGGGTTGTTTTGCCATAATGTAAATTTAGCAACTACTGAGTCAGAAAGTTGTGTATCATTAACACTAATGTTGACATCATAAATACCTACATCAGCAACTTCTACAGTGAAGTTTATTAGACCTGTTGTTTCGTTTATTTCAAAAATTGAATTGTTTGTTGAGTAGTGGAGTACATCATTTAAATCAGCATCTGTGGCATTTACATCAAGAGTGAATAGGTCTCCTACTTTTACCGTCATGTTTGGTACTGGTTCAAGTATGGGTGGATTATTTATATCTATTACAGAGAAGATTATAATCTCGTAATCCGCTTCTTTATATATGTCAGTAACATTAAACTTTATTGAATAATTTCCAACATCGGCGTCTGTTGGAGTGAAGTCTATTGTGCTCATACTTTTGTTATACCATGTTATGTTGAAGATTGTGCTATTACTCGCAAATGTTAGGTTGTCTCCATCATTGTCAAAGGCTGTAAGGTTTAGCTGGAATCTTGTTCCTTCTGTAGCGTTTTGGTTACCTATTGGGTTTAATACTGGTGGGCTATTATTAGAGATTATGAAGGTTACTATCTGCGAATCAATTAGGAGAGAATCATTTACGGTTATATTTACAATGTGTGTTCCTAAGTATGACTCATTTGGTGTGAAGTTAATCAAGCCCGTGTTTATGTCAATCGTTATGTTTGTGTCATTAGTGTAGTAGTATAGTGTATCACCATCTGGGTCATTTGCGATAACATTATATAGGTATGTTCTGTTGAGAGAAGCATACTGTGGGGATGGTATTTGAGCTAGGATTGGGGGGTCATTGATATTGGTAACATTTAGGGTAACATTGTTGGAATAGGTTATATTGTAGGAATCATTTGCATAGAATTGAACTATCTGGATTCCAAACCAATTTGGTTTTACATAGAAGCTTACATTCCATGTTGTTTGATTTATTACAATAGTAATGTCCTGAGAAGCATTTATTGAATCCTTTATTTCTAGTGTCCTATAACCAAATGTTAGGTTATCTTTATTTATCCCGCTGCATTCTTCTCTGTCTGAATCATTAAAGTATTCTGAGATAGTTATGTTATTTGTTAGATTTGTTTCTTCCTCCCATGTGATGTTCTTGATTATTTTTTCTTGTGTTGGTGGTCTGTTTGTATTATTTACTATAAGACTCCATTCTACTCGGTCTTCAAGTCCGTAAGAATCGTTTACAATTAATGTTACATTGTGAGCGCCTGCATCACAGAATCCTGGGAAGTATGTCCATGAATGATTTGTTGAAACAGCTATGCCATCATATAACCATGTGTTGTTTAGATAGTCTTCTCCTGGGTGTATAAGGTCTGGGTCTGAACTAGTGTGATTGAATGTAAATCCGAGTGAGTTATTTTCTTCTACAGAGGGTGTTAAATCTGCAGGTATGTATGATGTGATATTTGGTGGGTCGTTTACATTAGTAATATTAACAAGAACATCTTGTACTGTTGTGGCGTAGTGTTGGTCTTTTACAATTATTGTTATATGGTAGTTTGATATATTGGAGTTTGCATCTAGTACATCTGTTTCTGTTGGTGTAAAGTTGATTATGGCTGCTGTGTCGTTGTATTCTGTCATATAAAAAACAGGAAGCTTTGATTCAGAGTCATCCGAGAATATCAGAGGATAATCTTCTTCTGCATCAGCTGCATGAACAAAGTATGTGAAGTTTGAATCTTCTGCTATCGTTAAGGTGCTATTAAGGTTTATGAAGTATGGTGCTGTATTGTCTTGGCTAAGAACATAACCTACTCCGAGTAGGAATAATACAGCAAATATACTTACCCCTATTAGTTTATTCTTGTTGTTGGGTTTCATTTCTTGTTGTGTTGTTTTCTTCTGTGTTATTTGTTGGGATTGTATTATTCAGTTGTATTGTTTCATTTATCTCTGGGATGGTTGTATTTGTAGAGTTTGTAGATTCGTTAATTTCTTGCTCTTGGATTGTTGTTTCATTTATCGTTCCATTAATGCTCTGGTTTGTTTCTATGTTTGGGTTTGTTTCATTTATCGTTTCATTAATTGATATATTGGTCGAGAGGTTTAATGCTTTAGTTTGGTTTGTTGTGTTTATTGTTTCATTAGTAGTGTTGTTTATTGTAGTATTTTCTATTGTTTCTGTCGTGTTTGTTATGTTTGTAGATTCGTTAATTTCTTGTTCTTGGATTGTTGTTTCATTTATCGTTTCATTTGTTGTTATCCCTTCAATTATTATCTGTTGTTCTTCTGTTATGTTGAATACCACATCTTGGAAGTCCATGTGAAATTGATTGTCTTTTGCGATTATTGTTACATGGTGTAGCCCTACATCTTCATGTGTAGGAGTGAATTCTATAAGCCCATTTGATGATATATTAAATAATCTCGTATCATCTGAGAATGTTATATCATCTCCATCTGCATCATACGCGTTTATATTGGCAATAAAATGTTCTCCAACCTTTATGTTGTAGGTAGGTATCTCCATTAGAATTGGAGCAGTGTTTTTTCTTTGAATTACTAGTCCTGTTATCTTTGGTTCTATTATTCTTATCATCCCAGTCATCATTATTATTGCTATCAGGACCAATGATGTAATCGTTATCTTTTTTATTTCTCTATGGTGCTTTTCTTTTTTTCTGAATAATTCTAGCTCTTCTCCTATTCTTTCAAGGTAAGCATAAGCTTTTTCTTTTTCATCATCATTTAATTTTTTGTGAACTCTTTTTGCTTCTGAGTAGGATTTTTCTGCCTCTTTTGTTTTTTTGTTTTGAATCATGAACAGTGTCTTATACAGCTCATAATAGAATTGTTCTTCCTTGGTTTCTACTTTTCTTTCTTTTAGCACTTCTTTTGGTTCTTTTGATATCTTTTCTTTGCTTATTAGGGCAAGTATTAACTCAAGTTCTTTTGTAAGAACAAGGATTTCTTCTTTTTTTATTTTATGCTCTGAATAGACGAGGTGGATGATTCCCTTTATGTATCTTATCAGTATATTTTTTATTGATTGCCTTAGTTTGCTTTCTTTTATTATGGGTATTAGGTCCTCATAGGTGAATTCATACCTTAATCCAAACAACACAATAAATACAGCCTTTAGTGTTTTTAGGAATCTATTTAAAGCCTTTTCAGTAGATTCTTTTTCAATAACTTTTTCCATATGCTTTATTTTTGATATTATTGTTTTTATTATTTTGCTTATCTTCTTATGTTTTATTTTTGTCTCTTCTTTCTTTTTCTTATGTTTTTTTGCTATTATTGAGGGTATTAACATTAGCTTTGTTGCAAGCACCAACAATGATATGGTTGTTAAGGCAATGAGGCTTATCCCTGCGTATTTTGTCCACTTTATCCAATTTATTTTTCTCGGAGCCATTTTCTCAAGTTCTACTTCACATTTTTTACATGGACCCCCACAATCTATACCTTCTTCTCCAAGGTGGGCATCCATATAGCCATTATAGCAGCAGTCCTTTAATTCACATGGGCCTCCACAATCTATTCCTGTTTCATTTTGGTTTATTATGCCATCAAAGCAACTTGGGCATGGAGCACAAGGACCACCACAATCTATACCTTCTTCATTATTATCTTTTATTCCATTAAAGCAACTTGGGCATGGAGCACAAGGACCACCACAATCTATACCTTCTTCATTATTATCTTTTATTCCATTAAAGCAAGAAGGTATGTATTTACATTTTTCCCTTTCTTTTGGTTTTGTGTAGTTTGTTCCACAGTCAGAGAGGTCTATACATTTTCTTTCCATATATCCATTTGGATGGCATATGCTCCAGAATGTACATACCCACATTTCTCTGCATTCCCATCTTGCTCCCCCTCCCCCACCATATCTTATTACAGTGATTCTAGGTTCTACTTCTGGAACATCATATACAGTTAGGGTTATGTTGTTGCTTGTGTTTGATGCACCATAGCTATCAATGACATTAAAGGATATGTTTTCTGAGCCATACCAGTTTGCTGGTTGCGAGAATGTTACTACATTCTTGCTGTTTATGCTAACAACTATTGAATGTGGGTTTGTTAGGTAGTTTACACTATAGCTTAGGTTATCATCTTCGTCTGGGTCAGTAGCATAGTCGTCTAGGTCGAGACCATATAGGGTTGTGTCTTCAGCCCAGGTTTGATTTTTTATTATTCTATAGAAATATGGGGGCCTGTTGACATTTGTTACATTTAGTATCCATGTATGGGATGTTCCAAGACTTCCATCTGAGACATCTACATAGATTGTATAAATACCTGCACTTGTATAGTTTGCTGTAAAGACATAGCTGCTTTTTAGAATTGAGTTATTATCATAAAATGTTGAAACAACTTTATTGTTTACCTTCCATCTAATAGTTAGTGAATCCCCGTCTTCATCAGAATAAGTTATATTGAATGTCTGGTTTTCTCCTTCTTTTATTTCTGGGTTTGTTGTTGGATGGTAGCTTGTTATTGTTGGCCTGTGGTTTTTTGAGTTGATAGTTAATATCAGGGTTTCGCTATCTTCGTTGTTTAGGCAAGGTGAACTGTCTGTTGCGGTGATTAATACATGGTGTACGCCAACATCATCATCTCCAGGTTTGTCTGGGAATGTATGATTTATGATTCCTGTTATTGGGTCAATTTCAAATAAAGTGGTATTGTCTGAAAATGTAATGTTTTGGGTTGCGTTATTAATGTCTGTTGCGTTTATATCAAGGTATAGTGTCTCTCCTTCTCTTACAGTAACATTCTTTTGAAATTTACTTAGCTTAGGTCTATGATTTATACAGATTTTAACTTCTCCTAGGGCAGTGGCTTTTCCAACTATCTGTATTCTTTCTTTTGTTTTTTGATATACAATCAGATTGCAGATTATTGAGATTATTATGAATATTATTATCAGTATAGCAACAATATTATTTGTTATTTTCATCTTTTGTTTCTCCTTTATATTTTAACAGCAAGTTCCTGATAGCTTCTCTTGCTATTTCTGCTTGGTTATTAAATAGTCCAGAATCTATAAGTTCCTGCATTCTTTTTTTCATCTTTTTTTCTACTCTTATGTGCAACAAGTTAGTCATTTTTCTGTTTATTTTGATTATATCTATTTGATATACTCAGGATATATATAAATTTAACTATTTTTCTTGTTATTCTTGTCTATATTGTCTTTTATTATATATATCATATAGATATATTTTTGATATATAAACTACAATTAGAAATGTTTTTATACTAGTTATAATGCTTGTTTTTTTATGGATATAGCAATAATTTTCAGTAGGAAGGACCCAGCAGGAGTTAACATTTCTGAGTGTTTGGGCAAGTATGAGCTAGGTGGGGTTAATGCCAAGATTTATGAGGTTGAGGAAGAAACGATATATCATGATGACTTAGATAAGAAGATAGATGCAGATTTGTTTATATTTACAACTAAACATGAATCCTCAAAGGGCGTTCATTCTTTGAGCTGCCATGTTCCTGGTAATTGGGATAAGGCAATGCTCGGTGGTATAGATAAGAAGTTATGTGTGGCACCAGCTCTATACCTAAAGCAAGTATTCTTGTTGTTAAATGAGAAAGGAAAAGGCATAAATAGCGAGATTACTATGGAATGCACTCATCATGGACCATACTTGGAAAAGCCTTGTTTTTTTATAGAGATTGGTTCTAATGATGAATATTGGAATAACAAAGATGCAGGCAATATTATTGCTTCTGTTGTTTTTGAGTTTTTAAAAAGAGTAAAGGAAGATTCTATCTCTATGAATTGTGATGTTGCCTTTGGGGTAGGAGGTTTGCATTATTGTAATAATTTTAATAAGGTTCAGCTTAGGACAAATATTGCGATAGGGCATATTTGTCCTAAATATATGCTTGAGAAACTTGATTCAGAGATGATTTTACAGGCTATGTCCAAGACAATCCCAAAGCCTAGCTTTGTTCTCTTAGATTGGAAAGGGCTTGGTAGGGAGAAACAGAGGATTGTAAATTTGCTAAATGAACTTGGTATAGAATATAGAAGAACAGACCAACTTTAATTTCTATTTTTAGTTTTTGGCTTTATTTATATTGGCTTTATTTTATATTATTTATATAATTTTAGAAAAATTTAAAACTCGCATTTTGTTTTTCTCTCTTGAGAATGAGAATAAGGAAGCTTGTGTCTGCTGGACTCGCATCATTACTTTTTGTTAGTTCTTATGCTTATCCTTGGGGTAATGGTGGTTATTCTAGGTCTGATAAGCCCAGGATAGGAACTCATGATTATATTGCATCAAAAGCTCTTAGTTTTGTGCCGAAAAAGGATATAGGATGGCTTTATGATCATAAAGACGATTTCCTTTTTGGAACGGAAGCACCGGATAATGAAGAGATTGCATTAAGGTATTTAGGTACTAAAAGCGGGTACGGAGATCAGCTAAACCATCATGTTTTCTTTAGGAGCAATGGTTCTATTGATGATGTTGCAGCAGAGAGGGCACAAGATGAATATTATCTTGCATTAGCTGCGTACAAAGGAGGGAATTTTAGGTTAGCTGCTTTTCATCTTGGGTGTATGACCCACTATATAAGTGATTGCGGTGTTTGGGCTCATGTAATGGGCACATGTTCAAGATTTGGAGCAGAAAATCAGGAAGCACATAGGAGGTTTGAAAGAGTGGTAGACAAGGCATTCATGCCGAAGTATAAGGAAAAATTAGCAAGGTATGGGATTAGTTTGGATAAAATCTTAGAACATTACATTGTTTTTGATGGTGAACTTAGGAGGGTGACACCTTATGAAGCTACAATAGAGCTTGCTAGAGCTGTTTCATTTGGGGATGGTAAGATACTTTGCTGTACAGATATGAATGACTTCTTCTCAAATAATAATTTAGGTTTGGTTCAAATATTGGCTTCTGGGGGTGATTTTAGAAAGTATGTTAGAAGTAGCTTTGCTGCTGTTAATAGATGCGTTAATTCTGTTGCAGATGTTCTATATACTTTTGTTATTGATGCTAGAAGATTGGATGAGTTGGGGGTTAGTAGTAGCGAGCATAACAAAGTAAGTAAAAAGGAAGAATCTTTTGTGGGAAACCAAAATAATGGGAGTTTTGGTTTTGCCCCTCTTTTGTCTGCTGTTTTATTTTTTGCTGTGTTGGGTATTGGGTTGTATGTGTTGGGAAGAAGATGATTGTTTTTATCTTAAATCAGTGATTAAATCTTTCCTATTTTTTGTAATATACTTTTAATTGTGTATATTGAATCTTGATAATTTATTTAAATGTGTTATCATCCTTGAGTTGATATAAACTGGGTGAGGGGATTATTATGAAAAACCTAAATAAGTTATTGGTTCTATCTATTTTTTTGGCAACAATAATCTTGAATAGCATCTTTGTTGTTTCAGCTGGAGCAACAATAACTACTGATAAGGAAAATTACGAGCCAGAAGAGGTTGTCTTAATTTCTGGTTCTGGTTTTATGGCAAATTCTCCTTTAGAGGTTAGTGTTACAAGGCCTGATGGTAGTGTTGATTCTTGTAGCACATCAGATTGTGATAGTGTGTTTTTGGATGGACAGCTTACATCAGACTCTAATGGGGCTTTTTTAGATTATAGGTATGATTTAGATGGGGATGAAGGCATATATGTTGTTGAGGTTTCAGATGGAGTAAATTCTGCCCAAACAACATTTAAGGATGGTAAGATTGTTAATTGGGTTAAGTTAAATGGAGCGTCTAGTATTGTTGTTACCCCAGGAACAACAATAAATGTTGAGATAAATGCTACTACCTATGGTAAGAAGTCTAATAGGTGGTATTATACTGAATACGAGATAGAAGGACAGGGTAGTGTTTGTGATACAACACCTGAACCAGATATAGATGTACCTGGGACATATGTAAGGACATTTACTATAACTGCTCCATTAAGCTATGGGGAGTATGATGCTAGCTTTAGGATTTTCGGAACACAAGGTTGTTATGGTAGCGGACCAAGTGCTTGGTATACTTTGATGGATGGTATAAAAGTAGTTGAGTGTGTGGAGGATTCTGATTGTGATTATTTGGATAATGATTATTGTGATGATAATAAGGTAATGCATGATGAGGGAGTATGTAATCAGGATAATGAGTGTGAAGTTTCTACAACTATGGTGGAGGATTGTGATAAAGGTGACCCATGTTATATTGATTCCTGTGAAGATGCTGAATGTTTGCATACCTTGAATGATAACCAGGGACCTGTTGTTTCAAATCCATTTGTTGACCCTCAGCTTACGAATGAGTTTTCAGATGTTGGAGCACATGCAGAGGATGATTGTAGTAATATAACGGAGGCATATTATTATGTTGATGCTTATTGTAATAATAGCGGTGTTGCACTTGATGCAAAAGATGGTTCCTTTGATGAGATGATTGAGGATTTGATAAGATATGATGCAAATCTTGGGTCCAAGGATGGGAGGCATAGCCTTTACATAATGGCATGGGATTCTGCAGGAAATCCTAGTAATTGTGCTCATGTGTATTTTGATTTAGACCAGGTTGCTCCAAATAATCCTAGATGCAGTAGTTCTGTATATGGAATGGAACTTAATGGAATTTGTAATGCACAAGAGTTGCTTGTTTGTGGAGATAATCCTATTTTAAGAGCAGAGATATGCGATGATGAATCAAAGCTTCAGGCAGCAGAGTATTTTATTGATGACTTTACAAAACCGAACTGGTATGGTATTCCTATGGATGCAGAAGATGGCTCATTTGATGAGCAATGTGAGTTTGTTGTTGCAGAGGTTGATATAACTAACTTGACTGAAGGCACGCATTATCTTAAGTTGCATGGAAAGGACAGGGCAGAGAATTGGGGTAAATTAAGTGGTTTTGATAATGTTTCATTTATAAAAGACACAACACCACCATCAACAGACAAAGAAATAGAACCTACTAATGATGTTATTATTAGTTGTTATGGTTATGAGCCAGAAGAGGCAGATGTTTCTTCTATTGGAAGCTTAACTGATGGTTGTTATTATGTTAGGGCAGGAACTACTATTGTGCTTTCAGCTGAGGACTTTAAGCCTAATGATTTAGAGTATGCTGGAAATGTTATCATACATTATATAGTCTGGTACAAAGAATATCCTGCGGACGACTGGGTAAAAGACCAAGAAGGCAGCAGTGGTGTGGATGAACCTGTTTATATAACATTGGATAAAGATTCTTATCATTTGATTGAGTATTGGGCAGAAGATTTATGTGGTAATGAGGAGGAGCATCATTTTGAGCTTGATATTGTTGATGATAAGCCACCAGTAACAGAGAAAGAAGTTGGTGAACCAAAGGTAGCATGTGAAGATTTAGGGCAAAACGATTGTGACTATTATATTACACAAGATACACCTATATATTTAGAGTGTTCTGACCAGGAACCCCATCCGGTTGACAATGTGGTATTGTATTGGAAGGATTGGCTAGAAGGTGAAGATGAGCCAGAAGAGTGGAATATAGAAGAAGATGGGTCTGCTGAAATATATAAGGATGAAGACTCAAGGCACATACTAAAGTGGTATTGTGTAGATGCTTTGGGTAATAAGGAGGAAGTGCAAACAGAGATAGATATTGTTGAAACTGTGCCACCTGTTTCTACAAAGTCAGTAGGTGAACCAAAGCATCCATGTGATGAAGGGGAATGGTATGAGTATGGGATGCCTCCAGATGGTTGTTATTATATAACACAGAATACTGAAATAAACATTACCTGTTCTGATCCAGAGCCACATCCAGTAGATATGGTTAAGATATATTATAGGGACTATTTCTTGGGTGAAGAACCACCAGAGTTTACAGAGGTTGATGGAGATATGGTCACAATATATAAGAATGAAGATTCTGAGCATGTTCTTGAATGGTATTGTGTAGATGCTTTGGGTAATGAGGAGGAGCTTCATAGAGAAATAGATATTGTTGATACACAACCACCAGTAACAGTCAAGAGTGTAGGTGAACCAAAGGTAGAAGGAGAAGACCCTGTTGATTGGTGGATAACTCAGGATACTATTATTACATTAGATTGCTCTGACCTAGAACCACACCCAGTTGACCATGTAACTTTGTATTGGAGAGACTATAAGGATGGGGAAGACCCAGGAGAATGGAATATAGAAGAGGATGGCTATGCAGAGATACAAAAACAAGAGGATTGTTTACATGTTCTTGAATGGTATTGTGAGGATATTTTGGGTAATAAGGAGGAAAGAAAAGTAGAGTATGACCAGGTTGATACTGAACCACCAAGGATAGTAAGTAAGTTTGTGGTTAAGGATGGAGAGAGGATTTATTCTAGTGAGGGGGAAATAGTTAGGATTGCTGCTAAAAACGGAGATATTATTAAGCTCTGTGCTGAGGTTGAGGATATAAAACAAACAGAGGATCCTGGTGTTGGTGTTTCTCGGGTTGAGTATAGACTTATCGGATTAGAAGACCCTTCAGAAGAGCTTTTATGGGATGAGGGAGAGCAGGCATATTGTAAGGTTAAAGTGATTGGAACGGGCGACCTTGATGCCTGCGGAAAATGGCATTATGAGGTTAGAGCAACTGATTTATTGGGTAATATGGGTGATTGGACAGATGGCATTGAGATAATCATTGACAATGTAAATCCAGTTGGAGAGGTTTTAAACCCACATGCTGGTGGATGGTATGCAGATGGAAAGACATTTGCAATATATGCTCCAGCGGTTGATTTTGGTGGGGATTATTGTTCGTTTGGATGCAATGGACAGGATTGTCCTGCCTCTGGCGTTGATTACTGTGAGTTTTATGCAATAGATTTTCCATTTGAGAACTTAGACCAAGAAGAGATTAAGGATTGTTATCAGGATTTATGGAAATATTTTATGCAGATTGGTGTTAATCCATTAGTTGTTTATCTTGGTAGGGTTCCTTATGAGAATGGGACATGCAAGGGTTATGTAACAATTCCAGAAAATAGTGGCTTAACAGATACAGTGTTCCTTGGTGTTAAGTATGTTGATAAGGCTGGAAATGGAGCAGATAATCTACAACTTGCATTGAACCCATGGCTTAGTCCAATAACTATGAATATTGACAATGATGCACCTGATATAGGTTATATAAGTGAACCACCTCTTGACCCATTGACAAAGGGGGATTCTTTTACACTAACAGTTGAAGCAACAGACAATGATGCAGGATTATTTAGTTGTGAGGCGATAATAATAGATAGGGAGGGCATAGAACATCACTACCCTCAGCTACCCGATCTTGATGTGGGCAGATGTGATATAACCATAGATATTCCACAAGATCTTGAAGATGGTGTAGTTGATGTGATGGTGAAAATACAGGATAGCGTGGGTAATGTTGAGAATGAAAGTGTGCAGGTTTTGATTGATAACACTCCACCAAGTCTATTGTTGACCGAGCCGCAACCAGGGGCTACTGTTGGAGGGGAGATAAACATAGATGTTAGTGTTTCTGATAATTCAGGAGTTTCACTAGTGCAGTATAAGATAAGCGAAATAGGTATGTGGGGGATTTGTATTGGAGGCATGCCTGGGATAAATTGTTATTCATCTAAGTGGATTGATATACCTGAGATTGCCCCAGGTGTTTATCAGACATCCTTCAATTCAACTGGACTTGATGGCAAGTTTAATTTTGATGTAAGGGTCTGTGATACTCTAAGAAATCCTAACAGATATGCATTGGTTGATGATGACCCACACTGCGTACTATTGAGCGAGATAGAAGCAGATAAAGAAAAGGAAGACGAGGAAGAGCCTTAACTGTTTTTTCTTTTTATCTTTTTAAAAAAGAGGAGAACAATAAGCTTTATATACAAGCAGGGATTTTCATATAAAATAGAAAAGGGGTGTATCTTTAGATTTTATTTTGGGGGTTAGTATAATGAATAAGAAGATATTTTTTGTTTTAGCTTTGTTTGTACTATCCTTTTTGGACGCAAGGGCTGGAGAGATATGTATTGATAACACTCCACCAAGTGCTCCATCTTCTTTGGTAATAACTGATAGTCCTGATTATGATGGTAATGTTACTCTAAGTTGGTCTGAGGCAACAGATCCTATAGTATGTGAAGGTAATTTCACATTTAAGATTACTAAATATAATGTTTATCGGGGTGTGGAGGCAGGTTTTATTGTGAATAGTTCTAATAAGATTGGTGAAACGGTTAATACTTCTTTTAATGATTTTAATCTTGATTATGGGACCTACTATTATAAAGTTAGTGCTGTTGATTTTGTGGGTAATGAGGGCCCAACAGTAGAGAATAGTGTTGAGATTGTTTGTGAGGAGGTCTGGAATTGTACGGGTTGGAGTAGTTGTGTTAATAATGTACAAACAAGAATATGTTTTGAGATAAGCAATTGTGGTATTGGCAATAAGACAGAACAAAGAAGTTGTGGAACCTCTCCACCAGGTGGTGGCGGTGGAGGAGGAGGTGGCGGAGGCGGAGGTGCTAGTAGTTCGTGCAAAGCTAATTATGTTTGCAAACCTATTACCTCTTGTAGTCCTAATGGAAAACAAACACATGTGTGTACGGATATAGCTTGTGGTAAGGGCTCTTATAGAAAAGTAGTGGCTTGTACCTATACTGGTTCAACTTCAACTAAAGAATCTGAGGAAGGTTCTGAGGATGAAACAGAATTTGTAGAAGAAACCAAACAGGAAGAAGAAAATTTAGAGACATATTTTTCTAACATACCGGAAGAAGCCGAGGAGATTAATAGTACAAAGAGAGCAGGATTAAGCTCAATAACTGGGGCTGTAGTAGGTCTTTTTGTTAGGGGTAAAAGCAGTTCAGTTGGTTTTTCAATAATTGCTTTGATTTTGGTGTTTGGTCTTCTTGGTTATTTCTTAATCTTTGGGAAGTCTAAGAAAAAACAGGTTTGGAAAAAAACCAAGAAAAAAAAGAGTAAGAAAATATTTGATGTATAATTATTTGATATATAATAGAATTTTTGAATTTTTATTCTTTCTTCTTTTGCGTTTCTTCAGAAGGCTTTTCTTTCTTTGCTTCTCCTGCTCCTTCTTCTGTAGGCAATAATTCTTTTATAATTTCTTCTGGTATCTTTAGCTCTTTGAGTTTGGCTTTAATTGCTCCTTTTTCCTTACCACTCATTGCAGCAATAGTTTCTTTTGCAAGTCTTTCATATTCCGCTCTTTTCTTCTCAATCTCTTGTGCAAGCTTTTTCTTTTCTTCTTCTAGTTTTGCTTTTTCTTCTGCTGTTAATTCTGTCTTTTCTGCTTTTATTTCTTCATCATATTTTCCTTCATCGATTTCTTTTATTACCTCTATTGCTGGTTTGCCTTCTACCAACACACCCATTGAGTTGCATGTTCCAATGATTTGCTTTACTTTTTCCTTTAAGCTCTTTCCTGATAGAGAGCTTTCTTTCATCTTTGCTATTTTTATGCATTGTTCTATTAATATATCTGCTACCTTGTCTTCTCTTGGGTTGCTTGAGCCTTTTTCTATATTGGCTTCTTTTTTAATCAATTGAGAAGCAGGTGGGGTTCCTACAGATATTTCAAATTTTTTTGTATCTTTATCTACTATTACCTTTACCGGAACCTTCATTCCTTTAAATACTTCTGTTTTTTTGTTTATTTCTGATACTATTTGTCCTATGTTAACCCCCAATGGACCTAATGCTGGTCCGAGTGGTGGTGCTGCTGTTGCTTTACCTCCTTCTATAAGTGCTTCTACAGTCTCTTTTGCCATGGTGTTAAGGAATTGGATATTTATTTATAAAGCTTTCTTTTAGGAATCTAGAATAAGTTTATTCCATTTTTTCTTTTTCTTGTTCACTTTCTTCTTCTGTTTCCCTTCTAATAACTTTAACAGCATCCATCTTTACAGTAATGGGAATTGGGACAGCTGCTTCCAATAACTCAACAACTACTTCTTCTTTTGTTCTGTCTATCCTTGTTACTTTTGCATTCTCTCTTTTGAATGGACCTGATATTATTTCTACGATATCATTCTTCTTGATATTCATTTCACGCTTTACCTGCTCTAACATGTGTTCAATTTCCTTGTATTCTATTGGTTTTGGAAGTATACCTCTTGCATATGGCACATTAAATGCTGATTGTTCTGCATCTGTTCTAGAGGCTGCTTCAATGAATATATAAGATCGCATGCCATGTGGTCTTATGACTGCATATACTTCTAGTTTTTTTCTTTTAGCATTGGATGTAACAAAATCCATGACTTGGTCTTCTCTATTTGCTGTAGTCCTCAGTGCAAAAATCGTTTCGTTTTCCATTTTTTCTTTTTCTTCTTTCATTTGTTTTCTATTCTAATTGTATTTTATTTGAAAAATAAGGCTTTTATCATTTGTATTATAAAACCGACAAGCCCTATTATTAGTATCCCTAAACCAGACACTTTTACTATTGTTTTGAATTCTTCCTTGTCTGGTTTTTTTGTTACTTTTAGGACTCTTATACACTCCTTAATAAAACTTTTGGATTTTAATATAAAAGAACCAAAGTCCATTTTTAATCTAAAAATTCTATGCCTAACTCTCTTTCTATCTCTCTTTTTCTTTTGTCCGCGATTCTTCTTTTGCTTCCAAATATCTGAGGGGATTTTACTCCAGTTACTATAAGCATTGTTCTTATTGTTTTTTGTAGGTCTTTATATATTTGTGCACCCCATATAATCTTTGCATCCTCTGACAACCTTTCAGAAACAGTTTCAACAACTTTTTTTGCTTCTTCTAGTGTCATATCTTCGCCACCAGAAACATTAATTAGGGCTCCATTTGCGCCATTAATATCAACATCTAGCAGTGGATTTGATATTGCTTTTTCTACAGCTTCTATTGCCCTGTTTTCGGAATCACTTTCACCAACTCCAATTAATGCTACGCCTCCACTTTTCATTACTGTTCTTATGTCTGCAAAGTCTAGGTTGATTAATCCTGCTTTTGTTACTAGTTCAGCAATACCTTTAACAGCGTTTGTTAGTATTTCGTCTGCTACCTTAAATGCCGTATGCAGTGGAATATCTGGTGCTAGTTCAAGAAGTTTATCATTTGGTATTACTATTAGTGTATCTACAATCTGCTCTAGTTTTTCTAGACCCATCACTGCGTTTTCGTATCTTCTTTGCCCCTCCATTGCAAATGGCAATGTTACAACCCCGACTGTTAATGAACCCATCTTTTTTGCAATTTCTGCTATTACTGGAGCTGAGCCGGTTCCGGTTCCACCACCAAGACCACAGGTTATAAAAACCATGTCCGAGTTCTCTAGACTTTTTTTTATTTCTTGCTCCTGCTCTCTAGCCGCTTCTTCTCCCAATTTTGGATTTGAACCTGCTCCGAGTCCTTTTGTTGTGTCTTTGCCTATTAATATCTTTTTGTCTGCTTTTGTGTATAGTAAATCTTGTGCATCTGTATTTATTGCTATTGTTTGGGCTCCTGCTATTCCAACTTCAAAAATCCTATTTATTGTGTTATTTCCTGCTCCTCCAGTTCCAAGGACCTTTATGGTGGCTTTTTGTCTTGATAAGAATTCTTCTAGTTCTGCATCAACATTGTAACCTGTTTTGTTAGTTATATTCTCGTTTTGAGCCACTCCAGAAGTATTTCTCTGAGATAGGTCAGTTGCCTCCTTAATAAAGGTTTCCACTTTATCCACCCTTTGTTTTATTAATATTGCCACTCATATTTAAATTTTCTCTTTTTTTTACTTCTTTTTGAATAGTAAATTCAACCTCTTTTATAGTTGGAATTAATTCTTTTATTTTGTCCTTTAGTGCTTTTCTTAGCTCTTCTGGAATTTCTTCTTTTGTAAATATCTTTGCTTTTCCTTCTTCTATTGATATATCTGCATCTTTTATATTAAGGTCTAGTTTTAGTATTGTAGCTATTTTTTCTTTGTCTTCTTTTACTATTCTGTTAATCTTTATCTCATAGACTAAGTCCTTACCAGCTAATGGATGATTGAAGTCTACTATTGTCCTTCCACCAGATACTGTTTTTATTTGTCCCCTTATTCCATCAATTTCTACTTGTAGTCCAGGGATAGGTTGAACATTTTGCTTTATGAATTTGGATGTGGAGATTAACTGAATGAGTTTGGCATTCCTTTTGCCGTAAGCTTCTTCTGCTTTTACTTCAATTATGTATTTCTTTCCAACTTCTTTATTTATTAACGATTTATCCAAGCCTTTTATTATTTGCCTCTTTCCGACACAGATGATAATTGGTTTGTATTCTGCGTTTTCTATGTAAATGTTATTTTTTTTGGCTATTTCTTCGTCGGTTGTGTCAAATACTTCGTTTGTTTCTTTTATCTTACCAGTATATTCTATTTCAATGAAATCTTTTTCTTTTATCATTTCCCCATCAGTCTTTTAACTTCTTTGTACTATTTCTCTCTAGTTGGCTTTTGTTATTCTGAGAGAAATATATTTTTTAATAGAGTGGAGCTATCATATATAAATCTATTGTTTTATTCTGTTATTTTTTTAAATTTCTTTAATTTGGTTTTTAATAATCTTTGGTTTTTAATAATATTTTGAGTGGTATAAAAATATCATAACCATTAAATATAAGAAATTATTTTTTTTCTTTATGCAAGAATATCAAAGATACATTCATTGGGCTGACAGTATTGCCCAGAGGATTATAACGGAGAAGGGGCGTAAGGATGTATATACTATAGCTGCTGGAATAACCCCTTCTGGTACTGTGCATATTGGTAATTTTAGGGAAATAATTACTGTTGATTTTGTTAATAGGGCTCTTAAGGACTTGAAGAAGAAAGTGAGGTTTATCTATTCTTGGGATGATTATGATGTTTTTAGGAAAATTCCAAAAAATATGCCGAAGCAAGATATTCTACATGGTTACTTGAGGCAACCAATTGTTGATACCCCAGATACTTTTGGTTGTCATAGCTCCTATGCTGAACATAATGAGAAGGAGATTGAAAATGTTCTCGGAAATGTTGGGATAAATCCTGTTTTTCTTTATCAAAGTAAGAAGTACAGGAATTGTGAGTACAAAGATGAGATAAAATATGTGCTTAATAGTAGGGACAGGATCAAGACTATTTTGAATAGATTTAGAAAAGAACCCTTGCCAGATGATTGGTATCCCTTGAGTGTATATTGTGAGAAGTGTAATACAGATAGGACTAGGGTGCTGGATTATGATTCAAATTATTGTATTAGATATTCCTGTGAGTGTGGTTTTACAGGAGTTGTTGATTTTAGCAAGAAGGGGATAGTAAAGTTGCCTTGGAGGGTTGATTGGCCTATGAGATGGCATTATGAAAAGGTTGACTTTGAACCTGGAGGAAAGGAGCATAGTACAGTAGGTGGTAGCTATTCAACAGCAAAATTAATAATAAAGGAACTGTATAATGAGAAACCCCCTGTTTACCAGAAGTACGAGTTTATTATACTCAAGGGCGTTGGCGGTAAGATGTCTAGTTCTTCTGGTAATGTTATAACCTTAAAAGATGCCTTAGAAATCTATGAACCAGCTATTGTGAGATATCTATTCGCATCAACAAGACCAGATGCAGAGTTTTCAATAAGCTTTGATTTGGATGTCCTTAAGATTTATGAGGACTTTGATAAGTGTGAAAGGATATATTATGGGAAAGAAAAAGTGGGAAAGAAGGAGTATCTGAAACAAAAGAGAATCTATGAATTAAGTTGCGTGGATAAGCCACCAAAAAGAATTCCTTTGCAGCCTAGCTTTAGGCATTTGACGAGCCTTGTACAGATATTTAATAATAACTTTGATGAGGTAAAAAAACACTATGTTAGTCAGATTTCTGGTAGAGAAGATATCTTAAGATTGAAGTCAAGAGCAATGTGTGCTTGGAATTGGGTAAAAAAATATGCTCCCGAGACTATGAGGTTTAGTCTTCAAAGTAAAGTTAATATTGGGCTAAAGAGTAAAGAGAAGAATGCATTATCTTTGCTTTTGGATTATCTTGAGGAAAATAAGAAGCTTGACACAAATCTTTTGTACGAAGAATTTTATAATATCTCTAGAAAAGTTGATATTGATCCAAAAGATTTTTTTAAACTTGTTTATAGGGTTCTTATTGATAAGGATAGGGGGCCAAGATTAGCTTCTTTTATAGTAGCCATAGGCAGAGAACGAGTTATTGGTCTTTTAAGACAAGCTGTGGGAAGTTAACAAAAAATTATTTAAATAGGTATTATTTCTTAGGTTTGAGAATGATTGTAATGAAATTTGGTGGCTCTTCTGTGGGTAATGCAGATAGAATCAAGAATGTTTCGGATATAATAAAGAAGAATCTTGAGAAGAAACCTATTGTTGTTGTTAGTGCTGTTAGAGGAATTACTGATAGGTTGATAGAGTTAGCAAATAAGAGTTCAGAGGGCAAGGATGTTAGCAAGGAACTAGAGGAAATAAAAAAAATACATTATGATATAATTAATCAGTTGGGTCTTGATTCCAAGTTGGTTGATAAGGAACTCAAAGAGCTTTCAGAATTAGTAGATAAAATCTTTGTTTTGAAGAGGGTGACTCTTGAGTTAATGGATGAAATCCAAAGTTTTGGTGAGAGGATTTCATGTAGGATACTAGCGGCGTATCTCAGGAAGATTGGAATAAATGCAAAAGCTTTTGATGCTTATGATTTGGGGATGATAACCACACCTGACTATGGATGTGCTGAGCCATTACCAGATACTGAAGAGAAAATAGACAGAGCCATAAAGAAACTTGATGTTATCCCTGTGATTACTGGTTTTATAGGAAAGGATTCTGCTGGTAATATAACAACTTTCGGTAGGGGTGGTTCTGATTATACTGCAGGCATTATAGGTGCTGCTGTAAAAGCTAAGGAGATACAGATTTGGACGGATGTTGAGGGGGTGCTAACAGCAGACCCCAAGGTTGTTAGTGGTGCTAGAACTATTGATAAGATAAGCTTTGATGAGGCTTCAGAGTTGGCATATTTTGGTGCAAGAGTTTTGCATCCTAAGACGATTTTACCTGCTATAAATAAGAACATACCTGTGAGGGTTCTTAGTTCTTTTTCTCCGGAACATCCTGGAACATTAATAGTTAGCGAGTTAAATAAAATAGATGGTGTTGTTAAGGCAATAGCTTGTAAGAAGAACATATATCTTGTAAACATAGTCTCTACTAGGATGTTACTGGCTCATGGTTTTTTAGCTAGAATTTTTAACATTTTTGAGGATTACAAAAAGAGTGTAGATATGGTTTCTACTTCCGAGGTTTCTGTAAGTTTGACTCTTGATAATGATTCACACCTTGATGATATCTTAGAGGATTTGAGGAGCATTGCTGATGTGAGGGTTAGTAAGGACAAGGCAATTGTTTGTGTTGTTGGTGCAGGAATGAAGAATACACCTGGCATTGCCGGTAGGGTTTTTAGTACATTGGGTAAGAACAATATCAGTGTTGAAATGATTAGCCAAGGAGCATCAGAAATAAATATTGGATTTATTGTTGATGGTAAGGATGCAGATAATGCAGTAAGGCTTCTACATAAGGAGTTTATTTCTTAATTCCATGGCCACTTTATACATTTTTTATATCTGAAAAGGGAATAATCTGCATTTCCGTTTATTACAAAAGTTTTTGTTTTGTTTCCTTTTAGTAATCTTTTTGCTTTTTTGAGAGTTTTTCCTGTTTTTGATATGGCATCTACTATTAGTATATTTTTATTTTTTATTTTTTTTAATCTATTGCTTATTGGTTTTTTTAGTATTGGTTCTTTGTGTATTGGTTTGTTATTTTTGTCTCTATAGTTGAGGTAGATGGTGTAAACAGGTATCCCAAGAAATCTTTTTAAGATGTGTGCTGGTTCTATTCCGTCTCTTCCTATTGCTACTATTATATCAAATTTTGGAAGTCTTATTTTCTTTAGTTTCCTGATTATCTCTATTTTTTTTATTCTTATTTTATTATCTCTCTTATTGGTTTTGCTGTTATCCATGCTATAAACCCACAAAGTATATCAGAGAATAATAGGGCAACCACTACCATCTTTACTATCCTTATTGGCATATTCGCCAAATATATATCAGTAAACCATAACCATGGTAATTGTATTAGGTATGCTATTAGGACAGATAAGATAATATTCAAACCATACCTTAGGAATAAACCTGCAAAAAAACCTAGTATCATATTCCCGAACACTATATATGGATTGTTTAGGCTTATGGCTGTCCATATGCTTCCAAATGCACCAGAGATTAGTCCTCCAATAGGACCATATATTATTGCTGCTACGAATATTAGGTATTGGAAGAAATGTATTCTTAGACCAAATGTAGTTGTGTAGTGGTACATGCCTAGCCAGTTTGGTAATATGGACAGGAGTAAGAGAAGTAGTACAGATTTCCATGTGAGGCTTATGTTAAAGTTAAATATATTTTTGTATTCCATCTTCATTTTTCTGTTTATTCTGGTTGCAACAATCTTTTTTGTAATTCCATACAAGTTAGTGTGTTTTCCAATAGCATTGCAATTGTCATTGGACCTACACCACCAGGGACAGGGGTTATATATCCTGCCACTTCTTTAACTTCATCAAAGTCGACATCACCTACTAGCTTATTTTCTAATCTGTTTATTCCAACATCAATAACTATTGCTCCTCTTTTTACCATGTTTTTCTTCAAGAATTTTGGCTTTCCTACAGCAACAACTAATATGTCTGCTTGTTTTGTTATTTCTGTTAGGTTTTCTGTTTTACTATGACAGATTGTTACTGTGGCATTTTTTTGTAGTAGTAAGGTAGCAGTTGGTTTTCCTACAATATTGCTTCTACCTACTATAACCGCATGTTTTCCTTCTATTTCTATCCCAGTTGATTCTATTAGTTTTATTATTCCCTTTGGTGTTGCAGGAACTATTCTGTTTCTTCCTAGGAACATCTCACCTATGTTTACCGGAGTAAAGCCGTCTGCATCTTTTTCCGGCAATATAGCATCAATTACCAAGTGCTGGTTTATATGCTTTGGTAATGGTAGCTGCACTATCATACCATTTATCTTACTTTCTTGATTTAATCTATCAATAAGTTCTAGAAGTTCTTCCTCTGTAGTTTCTTCTTTTAAATTATATACTTCTGAATAGATTCCAACCTCTTTGCATGCCTTGTCTTTTCCTTTCACATAAACCTGAGAAGCAGGATTGTCACCTACAAGGATAAATGCTAAGCCCGGTGTTTTCCCTATACTCTTTATTTTTTCTTTAATCTCATTTCTAACTTCTTGTGCTATTTTTTTACCATCAATTATCTTGGCTGTCATCTTTTATATCTTGATTCTTGATATATCCTAATTTTTTGGTCTTAATAAAGTTTTTGTTCTTATTATGTCTATTCCAAGACATCTAGATTGGGATAAAGAGGGAATTGTTTTGTTAGCTCTATTATATCATCTCTTATCTTTTTTAGTATGTTTTTATCTTTATAGTTTTCAATTACTTTGGCTATTGCCTTGGCAATGAACTTCATTTCACTTTCTTTCATTCCTCTTGTAGTTACAGCAGGAGTTCCTAATCTTAAGCCAGATGGATTGAATGGGGACGCTTCATCAAATGGTACGGTGTTTTTATTTAAAGTAATCGCTGCTTCATCCATTGCGTTTTGGATTTCTTTTCCTTTTCCTGTTAATCCTTTTGGCCTCAAATCAATAAGCATTAGGTGGTTATCTGTTCCATTTGTGACTAGTTTTAGCCCTTGAGCCATTAGCTCATCTGCCATTGCCTTTGCGTTTTTTACTATTTGTTTTGCATATTCCTTGAACTCTGGTTTAAGTGCTTCTCCGAAGGCAACCGCCTTTGCTGCTGCTATATGGTCATGAGGTCCTCCTTGAAGTCCAGGGAATACTGCGGAATCAATTAGCTGTGCTAGGTTTTTTTTACTATTGGGATGGTATTTATCATGTAGTCTGTCTTCTATTTTACACATTATTATTGCTCCCCTTGGACCTCTTAGTGTCTTATGGGTAGTTGTTGTGACAACATCAGTGAATGGGAATGGAGAGGGATGAACGCCCCCTGATATTAACCCAGCTATGTGTGATATATCTGCAAAGTGGTATGCATCTGTCTCTTCACAAATCTCTTGGAATGCCTTAAAGTCTATTATCCTTGGATAGGCTGTTAAACTGGATATTATCATCTTTGGTTTTTCCTTTTTTGCTATTTTTCTTACTTTATCCATGTCTATTAATTCTGTTTTTTTATCTACAAAGTATGGAACACACTTGTAGTGTTTCCCAGAAAAGTTAACAGGACTGCCATGGGTTAGATGGCCACCGCAGCTTAGGTCTAGTCCCATAAACTTGTCACCTAGGTTTAATAAGGCAAAGAATACCGCTTGGTTTGCTGGTGAACCAGAGTAAGGCTGGACATTTACATGTTCTGCCCCAAATAATTTTTTTGCTCTTTCTATAGCTAGGTTTTCTATAGCATCCACAAATTCTTGACCCCCGTAGTAGCGTTTTCCTGGATAACCTTCTGAATATTTATTTGTGAAAACAGAACCCATTGCTTGCAAGACTGCTTTGCTTACAAAGTTCTCAGAAGGGATTAGCTCAACTCCTTTTTCTATTCTGTCTTCTTCACTCAATATAAGCTTATAAACTTCAGGGTCTGATTCCTTTAGGTTGTTCATCAACATTTGTTCACCTCTTAAAGATTTTTTTAGTGTTGTTTTCTATTTTAAAATTTTAAGATTTATTTATACATCCTGCTTAGTAAATCGCTTTTTGTTATTATCCCTTTTAATTCTCCATTCTCACTGACTAGCACCATTGGGTAGAACTTTAATAGATTTGAGACCAGTGTTATGGTTGTGTTTTTTGATACAATGGGGGCTGAATCATCCATTATGTCTTTTATCTTATTGCTTTTTTTGTTTAATATTGCTTCTAGGATTGTTGACTCTGAAACAGTTCCTAGGCTCTTGTTGTCTTCTATAACGGGCATCTGTGATATATTTGACCTTTTCATCTTTTTAATAGCTTCTTTTATATCATCTTGAGGCCTAACATGTATTATTTTTTTTGTCATAATTTCTTCTGCTTTTAGTTCGTGCTTTTTGCCTATTGATTCTATGGTTTCAAATATCTTTCTTATTTTTGAGTAGGTGGGGTCTATCCTTCCTGCTTCTATCTTTGCGATTAGTGATTGAGAGACACCCGATATTTTTGCTAGTTCTGATTGTGTCAGTCCAAATTTTTTTCTTATTTCCTTTATTTCAGACAACTCGTAAAACCTGCAATGCATATTAAACTAAAAGTTTTGAACAACTATTTATTATTTTCGGAATATTTTTTTCAAAATAATTTTTAAATAAGTGCTTAGTTTGGTATGTTATGGTAGATAACAATTCGCTCGTTGTGGTTTTAGATGAAGAAAGTAGAGAGACTTGTGATATGTTGGGTTGGAGATATTTTCCAGGAGGGCGTAAAAGAGATGATAGGGATTATGTTATAGAGACTCCCCTTGGTTCTCCTAGAGTTGTTCGTGGTACGCTTGTTGATGAACCTAATTTGAGGTATCACTCTTCTGAGTATCTGTATTTGGAAGTAACAGATTATTGTAATTTTAGGTGTAAGCATTGTGGCGTTGGTGATGAGGTTGTTCATCTTCCAATCACGGAGATAGTGTCTGATGGAGGTGTTTATATAACAGAGCGGTTTGTTGAGGGTCTGGCTGATGCTTTGTCTGGGGATTATCCTAATGCGGTTGGTTATAGAAGGCTTTTTTATGGTGGTGGGGAGCCATTGTTGAATCCACAAAGATTTGGGGAAATCAACAAGGCTTTTGCTTCATTAGATAGAACCTTTAGGGTTGTTGTAACTAATGGATGTTCTGTTCCCTTAGACTTTGAAAAATTTAGGGATTATGTTGACCAGATAGGTCGTCCTTCACATTTGTTTTTGACTGTAAGCAAAGAACATATGAGGCAATATAGGGTGCTTACTAATAGGCTTGCTTCTGGTGATTATGATTTAGAAGATTTTATTCCTAGTCCTGCTGAAGCAAAAGAACCACTTATCGCTAAGGCAGATATATTGGATAAGCATACTAAAAGACTTAGGAATGCTGGTTTTGATTTGGAATTCTTGGTTCTTACCCTTAGTTCTAGGAGTGATACTTCCTTTGAAGAGGAGATAAGGGAAGCCATTCTTAGGGAGGGGACATCAAATCCTGCTCTTTTTGGTATAACCGTAGATGGTACTAGGGATCCATGTAGTAAAGCACAAGAGCTTAGTATTAGAACCAATGGCGATTTGTATCCTCATTGTTATGATATATTCACGGGAAGAAACAAGATAGGTATTGTGGGATTCCTTCTTGGTGAGGATAATGGTGAGCTTTAGTAATTCCTATTGGAATATTTTTATCAGAAATATTTTTAAAGAATTTTTCTTTTTGTTTTTTTATGTAGCAAAATGCTTTTTCTATCTAAATGTAAAAATAGGAGGGATATAAAATGGGAAAGATAAGGTATATAACTAGTGAGAGTGTTACTGAAGGCCATCCAGATAAAATATGTGACCAGATTTCAGATGCTATACTTGATGAGCTTTATAAGCAAGATCCAAATTCAAGAGTTGCTGTTGAATGCTTAACTACAACTGGTACTGTGCATGTGGCTGGTGAGGTTACAACTAATGGGTATGTAGATGTTCAGAAGGTTGTTAGAAATACTTTGAGGGGAATAGGATATACTAACCCTAAGTTTGGAATTGACTGTGAAGATGCAGGTGTTTGGGTGAGTATCCACGAACAAAGTCCAGATATAGGCAAGGGTGTAATAGAAAGCGGGGGTAAGGAGCAAGGAGCTGGGGATCAAGGAATGATGTATGGTTATGCTTCTAATGAAACCCCTGAGCTTATGCCTTTTCCTATTGTTATTGCTCACAAGCTTACGAGGAGATTAGCTTATGTTAGAAAACAAGGAGTGATACCTAATTTAGGCCCTGACGGAAAAAGTCAGGTGAGTGTTATGTATGAGGATGACAAACCAAAGAAGATAACAGCTGTTGTTATTGCACAACAGCATACAGATGATATTTCTGAGGAAGAATTGAAAAAACAGATTATTGAGCATGTGATAAAACCAATCTGTAAAGATTATATTGATGAGGATACAAAGATATTCGTAAATGCAACTGGCTCGTTTGTTATTGGTGGTCCTGAGGGGGATACTGGTGTAACAGGTAGGAAAATTATGGTTGATACTTATGGTGGTGTTGGTAGGCATGGTGGTGGTTGTTTTTCTGGTAAGGATCCTTCCAAGGTTGACAGAAGTGGGGCCTATGCAGCAAGATATATAGCAAAGAACATAGTGGCAGCTGGTTTGGCTGATAGATGCGAGGTTCAGCTTAGTTATTGTATAGGTATAGCAGAACCCACATCAATAAATGTAGATTGCTTTGGCACAAATAAGATTCCTGAGGAAAGGATAGTTGAGCTTGTAAAAAAGCATTTTCCATTGAAACCAAGGGATATTATTGAAACCCTAAGGCTGAGAAGACCTATTTATAGGAAGACAGCAGCCTATGGCCATTTTGGAAGGAATGATCCTGACTTCACATGGGAGAGAACAGATAAGGCTGATGTGCTTAGGAAAGAGGCTGGTTTGGATTAATAGGGTTAGGGATTTAATCCCTGTGCCTCAGTCCGAATCTGTTGTCTATTTCCTCTGCAATACTTTCAATTTCATCAAGAATCCTATTTGCATCTTTTCTTATTTCTTCTACTGCTGCCTTTAGGCTTCCACCCCTTATATAGATAAGCCTCTTCTCTCTGTAGATTAATCCTGAACTTATCAGGTTTCTTAGATGATGGTTTACTGTTGCTTTTGTTATTTTTAAATCGTTAGCAAGCATGTCAGATGATATTCTTATATTTCTTGAAAGTTTTTCTATTACCCCTGCAACTATTTTGTTTGCTATTGAACTAGTATCCCTACCGGATGATAGAGCAAAACTATCGCATACCCAATTTATGTCTTTTACTATGTCTTTTTCTAATGGTTTTTCTATCTTTTTTAGGACTATCTGTTGCATTTTCTTTAAATTATTTGGTTTATCTCATATTTAAGTTTTTCGGTATATTATTAATATTATTTTTATTTTATATAATTTATATTTCTAAAAACAATAAAATTTAAATATAAGTTATTTTTTGTCTTTCGTTTAGTTGTCTGTTTAACTTTGTTTGGTGGATTGTTTTATTGTGGATTTTATGGAGGTGTAAAAAATGAAAATAAGTCCTATTGGAGAGAGGGTTTTGATAAAACCTACTAAGCAAGAAGAAAAGACAAAAGGCGGCATTTATATACCAGAATCTGCGAAAGAGGAAAAGAAAGAAGGGGAGGTTATCGCTGTTGGAAGATATAAGGATGGGAAAGAACTTCCACTCAAAAAAGGAGATAAGGTAATTTATGGAGGCTATAGTTCCGATGAGATTGAGATAGATGGCGAGAAATATCTTTTTGTTGATTTTAAAGATATTTTGGCTAAAATTGAGGAAGGTGATTAAAAATGGTAAAACAAATTATGTTTGACGAGAATGCAAGACAGGCTTTGTTAAAAGGCATGAGTAAGGTTGCTAATACTGTGAAGATAACACTCGGACCAACTGGTAGGAATGTGGTCTTAGATAGGAGCAGTTCCCCTGTCATTACTAATGATGGGGTTACTATCGCTAAAGAGATTGAGCTAAAGGATAAGTTTGAGAATATGGGAGCTAAGCTTATTAAAGAGGTTGCTTCTAAGACGCAGGATAATGCTGGGGATGGAACAACTACTGCTATACTTTTGACCCAAGCTATGGTAAGCGAGGGACTAAAAAATATAACAGCTGGAGCTAATCCTATTGAGGTAAAGAGGGGCATTGATAAAGCTACAGAAAAGGTTGTTGAGTTTTTGAAGAAGAATAGTATGGAAGTAAAAGACAAGGAAAAAATAAAACAGGTAGCAACAATATCAGCAAATAATGATGAGGTTATAGGTAAGCTTATAGCTGATGCTATGGAGAAAGTTGGGAGTGAGGGAGTTATAACAGTTGAGGAAGGAAAGAGCATAGAAACAGAACTTGAGGTTGTTGAGGGGATGCAATTTGATGAGGGCTTTGTGAGCCCTTATATGGCAACAGACCATGAGAAGATGATTTGTGAATTTGAGGACCCTTATATTCTGTTGACAGATAAGAAACTTAGTAGCATGAAGGAACTTGTTCCTCTTTTAGAGAAGGTTGCTTCAGATAATAAACCCCTGTTGATTGTTGCGGATGACATAGAGGGTGAAGCACAAGCTGCTTTGATACTTAACCTCATTAGAGGTGTAATAAAAGTATGTGCTGTTAAGGCTCCTGGTTTTGGTGATGAGAAAAAGGAAATCCTTGAAGATATTGCTGTCTTAACTGGAGCAGAGGTTGTTTCAGAGGACAAAGGTATGAAACTAGGGGAGTTTGACGAGAAATGGTTCGGAACTGCAAGAAGGGTGCAAGTGGATAATGAGAAGACAATAATTGTAGAGGGAAAAGGGAGTAAGAAAGCAATAGAGGACAGAAAAAAGATGATAGAGTCCCAGATTAAGTTGGAGGATAGTGAAACCAAAAAGACAGACTTAAAGAAAAGGCTTGCTAAGCTTGGGGGAGGTGTAGCAGTAATCAAGGTTGGTGCAGCAACAGAAACTGAAATGAAAGAAAAGAAGATGAGAATAGAAGATGCCTTAAATGCCACTAAAGCAGCTGTTGAGGAAGGAGTTGTTGCTGGTGGAGGGATTACTTTGCTTAAGGCAGCGGTTGCTCTTGATGAACTAAAGGTTGATGGCGACCAAAAGGTTGGTGTTAACATAGTTAAAAGAGCGTTAGAAGAGCCTATTAGACAAATCGCAGAGAATGCTGGAAAAGAGGGTGCAGAAGTTGTTTCAAGGCTCAAGGCGGAGAAAGATCCAAAGGTTGGTTATAATGCTAAAAAAGATTGTTATGAAGATTTGTTTAAGGGTGGAGTGATAGATCCTACAAAGGTTGTAAGGAACACATTACAAAATTCTGCTTCTATTAGTGGAATGGTATTGACAACAGAAGCATTAGTAACAGATTTTGATGAGGAGAAGGATGAAAAAACAACAGCTATTATAGTATAAACATGGTTAAATTCAAATTTTTAATTTTTTAATTTTTCTTTTGTTTAAGATATTTTTCTGATTTTGTTTGCTATTGTAGTATGGTTGTATAAATACTATTCTTTTTTAGTAAAATTTTTAAATCTTGCTTTAAACTTATTTTAGCTATGGGGCAGCAGGAGGTTTATGATTTACTGAAGAAATATAAGGATAAATGGTTAAACGCAAGAGAAATAGCAAATTTGTTGGGCGCTTCTTTTAATACAGTTGTTGGGAATCTGAAGAGGTTAAGAAAGGCTGGCATTATATTATTCAAGAAGGCGTACCAAATAGTTGAACCTGCTGGTAGAAGGGTTGTTTATTTGTACAAATTTAAGAAATGAGGGTAAGAAAACTTTTGGATAAAGAGGAGATTCTTTCTATAATAAGGAGATTAGCAAAGAACATAGTTAATTATTATAATAGCGAATTAAATCTAGTTGTTGTTCTTGAAGGGGCTAGAAGATTTGCTCTTGATTTGGTTGATGAAATACTAAAAATAAAGAGCATAAAAATTAATATTTTTTATATCAAGTTATCAAGTTATGGTTCAGGTACAAGTTCATCTGGTAAGGTTATAGTAGAAAAAGACATAAAAGAGAATCTTGAGGGTAAGGATTTGTTGATTGTGGAAGATATAGTTGATACGGGAATTACTATAAACTTTCTTAGAAGCTATCTGTTGAATAACAAAAAGGCTGGCTCTGTTAGAATATGCACTTTGCTGGATAAACCATCAAGAAGGAAAGTTAATGTGGAGTTAGATTATGTTGGTTATGAAGTACCAAATAAGTTTGTTGTTGGTTATGGTGTTGATTTTGATGGAAAATATAGGGAGCTAGACTATATTGGTTTTTTAGAGCAGAATGTTGATAAAAAATAAAGATTATAGGGCTGTTTGGTTTGAGAATGGTGTAATCAAGGTAATAAATCAGACTTTGTTACCATATAAGTTTGAGATTGTCTCTATAGAAAATTATAATGGTGTTGTTAATGCAATAAGCTCTATGGTTGTCAGAGGGGCTCCTTCTATTGGTGCTGTTGGGGCTTATGGATTAGCCCAGGCGATTAACCAGCTTGATAAGTTTGATGTTGATGAGGTTAAGAGAATAAAGGATATTTTGCAGAGTACAAGACCGACTGGTTATGATTTAAAATATGCTTTGGATTTTGTTTTTAATATTGCTATTTATTCAAAGAATCCTAAGGAGGCTGCAATTGAGGCAGCTGAGAGTTATGTTAGTTCTCTTATTGATGCTTGTAGGCGAATAGGTAAGTTTGGGGAGAGAGTAATAAAAGATGGTATGAGGATACTAACCCACTGTAATGCTGGGGCTTTAGCGACAGTGGATTATGGAACCGCGTTGGCTCCTATAAGGATGGCTTACTATAATAACAAAAAGATTTTTGTTTTTGTTGATGAAACAAGACCCAGGTTACAGGGTAGCAGGCTAACAGCATGGGAGTTATCTGTGGAGGGCATACCCTATGCAATAATACCCGATAACGCAGCTGGTTATTATATGAGAAATGGTGAGATTGGCTTGGTTATTGTAGGTGCAGATAGGATTGCTGTTAATGGGGATGTTGCAAACAAGATTGGCACTTACGAGAAGGCTGTGTTAGCTAAGGAGAATAATATTCCTTTTTATGTTGCTGCTCCGATTTCAACATTTGATTTTAACTGTAAATTTGGGGATGATACTCCAATAGAGGAAAGAGAAGAGGATGAGGTTTTAAGTGTTTCTGGGTTCTTGAATGGAAGGTTTTCTAGGGTTAGAATAGCTCCTGCGAAAAGTAAAGCAAGAAATCCTGCTTTTGATATTACTCCTGCGAACTATATCACGGGGTATATCACAGAGGTAGGCATTATTGGTGTTAGTGATATAAAAACCCTTGCTAAGAGGAGGGGCTAATAATGGATTTTATTTATAACAAAATTTTTTTGGAACATGATACTGGAGAGCATCCTGAAAATAGAAAGAGGCTTGAACTTTTTTCTGAGATAAAAGAGACAAGAGTTGAGAGTGGTGAGGCTTATCTTGGGTTATTCCATACTGAGGATTACATTAAATCTGTTAGGGAGGGATGTAAGACTCTTAGTTTTCTTGACCCTGATACTGCTGTTTCAGAGAAAAGTTATGAGGTTGCAGTTTATGCTGTTGGAGCAACAATAATGGCGTCTAAAACTAATGATTTTGCCTTAGTAAGGCCCCCCGGGCATCATGCCCATCCATCATACTCCAGCGGGTTTTGTATTTTTAATAATATTTCAATAGCTACAAAAAAGCTTGTGAATGAAGGGAAAAGGGTTCTTATATTTGATTTTGATGCTCATCTCGGCGATGGCACTCTTGAGTTTTTTTATAGGGATGATATGGTGTTGTATTTGTCTTTGCACCAGTATCCTGCTTTTCCAGGTGGTGGTGTGGTTGATGATATTGGTGAAGGGAGTGGAAGAGGTTATACTATAAATGTTCCATTACCTGCAGGTAGTGGAGATGATGTTTATATGGACGCTGTAGGGAGAATAATGCCTATTGCCAAACAGTTTAAGCCAGACGTAGTAGCAGTTTCTGCAGGTTTTGATGCCCATAAGAATGATCCTCTTGTTGACCTAAGATTGAGTATGGGAGCTTACTATAAACTTGGGAGGATTTTGAGTAAAAATTTTAGGAACATATTCGCGACTTTGGAGGGTGGTTATAATCTTAGGGTTTTTCCGTATTGCGTTCTTAATTTTGTTGATGGTATTAATAATAGGGGAATTAGATTTAAGGAAGAACAAACAGTCTCAAGTAAGTGGGTGAAAGAGGAGTATCTTACAAGAATTAATAGACTAGAGAAAAAGATGTCTGAGTTTTGGAAACTTTAAAGGTTTTTGTTTTTATTAAAAACATTTAAAAATAGATAGGGGTTTGTTATTTATTATTGCTGTTGTTTATTGTTTGAATATTATTATTGAGGTGGGAGAATGGTGAAAGTGATAGTTTATTCAACTCCAACTTGTCCATGGTGTAATCGGGCAAAGGATTTTTTGAAGCAACATAATATTGAGTTTGAGGAGAAAGATGTGTCTGTTGATGAAGAAGCTAGGGCAGAATTAATAGAGAAGTCCGGGCAGCTTGGTGTTCCTGTCTTGGATATAGATGGGAAAATAATAATTGGGTTTGATAAAGAGGCCATAGAAGAGGCACTAGGCCTCGGTTAAAACAAAAGATTTAAATACTATATATGATTTCTTTTTCATATGAATTATAAATCATACGAACTTTTTTTTGAAGTATTTTCGAATAGAACTAGGATGAAGATTATAAATTCTCTTTTATCTGGTCCAAAATCTGTTGGTGAGATATGTAGTGATACTGGTGAGGAACAAAGTAAGATAAGCCATAATCTAAAGAAGCTTATGCTATGTCACTTTTTGGATGTTGAAAGAAAAGGTAAAAACAGGATTTACCATTTAAATAGGGCTACAATAAAACCAATGTTAAGGTTGGTTGAGAGGCATGTTAAACAATATTGTAGGGGTAGGTGTACAAGAAAATGAGGGTTTATCTTGATAATGGAGCAACAACTCAAGTTGATGATAGGGTAGTAGAAGCAATGCTGCCTTATTTTAAGGTTAAGTTTGGGAATGCTTCATCGTTACATAGTTTTGGAGAAGAAGCTAAGGATGCTCTATGGAGAAGTAGGAAAATAATATCTGGCAAGATAAATGCTTTTCCTGATGAAATAATATTCACCTCTGGTGGTTCCGAATCTAATAATCTTGCTATAAAGGGTGTTGTGTATGCAAATAGAGAAAGAGGAAATCACATTATAACAACTAAGATAGAGCATCATTCTGTTGATAGTACATGTAAGCGTCTTGAGAAGGAAGGTTTTGAGGTGACAAGGATTGGCGTTGATAATGAGGGCTTTGTGGACATTAATGAATTGAAGAATAAAATAACTGATAAAACCCTTGTTGTGTCGGTAATCCATGGAAATAACGAGATTGGGACCGTTCAGAATATAGAAGAAATAGGAAAGATTTGTAGAAAAAATAATGTATATTTTCATATAGATGCTGTACAAAGCTTTACTAAAGAGCGGATAGATATAAAGAAACAAAATATAGATTTGGCCTCGTTTTCAGCTCACAAGATACATGGACCTAAAGGAGTTGGAGCTCTGTTTGTGCGGAAGGGTGTCAAGATTAGTAAATTAATAGATGGTGGGCCTCAGGAGTTTGGCTTGAGGGCTGGGACAGAGAATGTTGCTGGGATTGTCGGTTTTGCTAAAGCTGTTGAGCTATCAGAGGAGGAAGACTATAAAAGGGTTTGTGCATTGAGGGACTACTTTATTGAAAGGGTAGAAAAGGAGATTCCTGAAGTAAAGCTTAATGGTCCTAGGGATAGAAGGCTTTGTAATAATATCAATTTTGTATTTAAGTATATAGAAGGAGAATCTCTATTGCTTAAGTTGAATGATAAAGGTATTGCTGTTTCAACTGGTTCTGCTTGCAGTTCCAGGGAGCTAAAACCTTCACATGTGCTTATAGCTATTGGCTTACATCCATCTGTTGCACATGGTTCAATAAGGTTTACATTGTCTAGGTTCACAACAAAAGAGGAGCTTGATTATACGATAGAAACCTTAAAAAGTGCAGTTAGGGAGCTTAGAGAGTTAAGCCCTCTTTGGAGGAGATAAAATGTATTCAGAGAAGGTTATGAAGCTTTTTAGGAATCCAAAAAATCTTAAAGAGATTCCGAATGCTGATGGTATAGGCAAGGTAGGTAATCCTACATGCGGAGATTTGATGTGGGTCTATATAAAGGTAGGAAAGAATAGCAAGGGGGAGGAGATTATAGAGGATATAGGGGTTAAGACCTTTGGTTGTGT
Organism: uncultured Methanosarcinales archaeon; assembly: GCA_964577685.1. GTDB lineage: Archaea > Nanobdellota > Nanobdellia > Woesearchaeales > JACPBV01 > CAZNZT01. Next base: position 53,370 of record CAZNZT010000004.1, read on the forward strand.
TGCAGCTATAGCTTCTAGCTCTATAACTACTGAGTTAGCAAAAGGAAAGACACTCAAGGAAGCGAAAATGATATCTAGGGATGATATCATAAAGGCTTTAGGAGATTTACCACCCATCAAAAGGCATTGCTCTGTTCTAGCACAGGAGGGCTTGAGGAAGGCGATAGAGGATTATGAGAGTAAGAAAACAAAAGGCAAAGCAAGATGAATAAGATGTATGATGTTGTTATAATCGGGGGAGGTGTTTCTGGTTTTGGTGCGGCTTTATATTGTGGTAGATTTGAGATGAACACTCTTGTTATAGCTGAGAAGATTGGTGGGACAATAATGTTGACAGATGAGATTTCTAATTATCCTGGCTTTAACAGGATAAAGGGAATTGAACTTGCAGATAGAATTAGAAAGCATGCAGAAGAGTATAACATCAATATTATTGAGGATAAGGTTGTTAGTATTGAAAAGCTTGGTGATGGATTTATTGTTCATACAAATAAGGAAAAGTTTCATACTAGGACAATAATATTTGCTACTGGAACAAAGGTAAGGAAACTTGGGGTAGTCGGTGAGAATGAGTTCACTAATAAGGGTGTCCACTATTGTGCACTATGTGATGGTGCTTTGTACAAGGATAAGGTAATAGGGGTTGTTGGTGGTTCTGATTCTGCTGCTAGCGAGGCTTTGTTGTTGGCGGAATATGGGAAGAAGGTTTATATTATCTATAGAAGGGATAAACTAAGGGCAGAGCCTATTAATAGGAGAAAGGTTGAGATGAACAAGAAAATAGAGGTGATTACAAATACTAATGTTACTGAAATAAAGGGCGATAAGTTTGTTAGGAGCGTGATTCTTGATAGGCCTTATAAAGGTTCTAAGGAACTTAAGCTTGATGCTTTGTTTATTGATATAGGGCATATTCCTTTGTCTGATTTGGCAAAATCTATTGGTGTGAAAATTAATGAGAAGGGCGAGATAATCATAGATAGGGAATCAAAGACAAATATTCCAGGGGTATTTGCAGCTGGTGATGTCGTAGATACAAAGTTTAAGCAGGCTATTACAGGTGTTGCAGAAGGAGTTAGTGCAGCTTATTCTGCTTATGAATACCTAAATAAATAGGATGTAGTTATTATGATAAGTTTTATATACTTTTATTAAAGTGTAGTCTATTATGAGGGCGTATCGTTTGCAGGAGTTTATTAGAATTTTAGATAGTTGGGGCTTGAGGGATGTTATGTTGCCTTTTCTCTTTATCTTTGTTATATTCTTTGCGTTACTCTCTAAGATAAGAATTTTTGGTGAGGATAAAAAAAAGTTTAATCTTGTTGTTGCTTTAGTTGTAGCCTTGTTAGTTGTTATACCTCATGTATTGGATAAATATCCTCCCGATATGGATCCTGTTGATATTATGAATGAGGCTATACCTAACATTACCATTGTTGTTATAGCTGCTATATCCTCCCTTTTTATAATTGGTTTGTTTGGTGGGAGGATTGTTCAGAGGCCTGCATATATTACTGGTGGAGTGATAGTTGCGGCTGCTATGATTTATATTGTCTTTGTTTATCCGACTTTAAGTCCTATGATTTTTGCTATTGGCATTATACTTTTGATTGCTGTTGCGTTTAGTGGGAAGCAGGAAGGATTTAATTGGGTTCAAGCGGTTGTGACACTACTATGTTTTATAGCTGTTTTTTATTTCTTTGGCGTTGCGAAGGGTTGGTTTGAAGGTTTGCCCTTGTGGTTAGAGGATCCTATTTACCAAGGGGTTATCGTGACTGTAACTATAGTAGGTGTTTTGGTGGCTTATGTGTTGTATGGGGGTGATTAAGGTGGAGCTAAAAAAGATTTTGGAAAATGAACTGATAACATTTATAAAAAAATCAAAAATAGTGGATCCTACACATGATATAAGCCATATAAGGAGTGTTTGGAGGAATGCGAGATTGTTAGCTAGTGATGATTGCGATATGGAGGTATTGATGGCAGCTGTGTTCTTACATGATTTGGGAAGGTTTGATAAGCGGTCAATGAGTGGGCCACATGGTCTTAGCAGCGCTAAACATGCTGAAAAAATATTAAGGAAGATTGGCTTTCCTAAGAATAAAATAAATAGGGTATTAGAGGCTATAAAATATCATGATGCTGTTTATCCTTTGTCCAAAAGGAAAACCCCAGAAGCAAGAGTTTTGTTTGATGCTGATAAGCTTGATGTTTTTGGTCCTTTTGGTATTGCAAGACATTTTATGCACCAAGCACTATGTGGCTTTTCTTTAAGGCATGCAGTTAAGGATGGATTAAAAAGTACTCTGTTGCAGTTTAGAGGGTTGTCAACAAAGAAAGCAAAGGATATTGTTAAGGGGGACTATATTTATTCCTTAAATTTTTTTAAGAGATTGTTGAAGAAACTAAAATGAGTGAGAAGTACTGTGGTGTTAAATTCAAGACAATTTTTGAGAATAGGTGTGTAGTAGATAATAGTGGTCTTATTGAGCTATCAGGCTGGTGTAAGGAGTTTTGTAAGATGGGGTTCACACCTAAGTATAATGGCTGTGCAGGTAATCTCAGTTTTAGAACTCGGAATGGTTTTATAATAACTTCTTCTATGGCAGATTTCTATAATCTTAGTGTTGAAGATTTTTGTGAGGTATTGGCTGTTGATTTGGATGCAAAGGCAGTTTATGTTAATGGTGTTAAGGTTCCTTCTTCCGAAACTATAATGCACAGCGAGATATATAAGAAGAGAAAGGATATCAATGCCGTGTTCCATGGGCATAGTGAGGATATTTTAAAGTATGGCAATAGGATTGGTATTGTTTCAACATCCGAAGAAAAGGAGGCTGGTTCTATAGAGCTTATGAGGGAGGTTGTTAAGGTCTTGGATAATAATAATTTTATTATTATCAAAAATCATGGCTTTCTTTCATTGGGGGATAGTATGGCTTCTGCAGGAAATTTAGCAATCAAGAGGTTTAATCAGATTCAGAGAATTAAAAGATTATTGTAGGATGCCTAATTCTTTGGCTATCGTTTCTCTTAGTCCATTGCTAAGGCTTGTTTTTGGTTTGAATCCAAGTATGCTCTCTGCTTTTGATATGTCTGCTATTAGGTGTTTAATGTCATTTCTCCTTTTTTTCTTAGACCTTACTTTAAGCTTATAGCCCATTATTTCTTCTATCTTCATTTTTAGCTCAAGAATAGAATATGGCTTTCCTGTTCCAATATTTAGTATTTCTTTGTTTATTCCCTCCTTTTTACAGGATAATAATGTGGCTTCTACAATGTCTTTTATATATATAAAATCCCTTGTTTGTTTTCCGTCTCCGTAGATTTCTATTTCTTTGCCTTTCTTTATATTGTCTAGCCAAGAAGGAATTATTCTGCCAGATTTCTTTATATCCCTCGGACCAAATACATTAAAATACCTTAGGATTATTAGGCTTATTCTCTTCTTTGAAGCATAATTAAGACAGATTTCTTCTGCTTTTAGTTTTGATTTTCCATATATTGTTTTTGGTTCTTTTTTGTCCTCTTCTTTGTATACCTTGTTTTTGTTTTCTTTATAGACGCTTGCGGAGCTTATAAAAATGAACCTTCTTATTCCTTTATAAGGTACTGCTTCTAAAATATTTCTGGTTCCTTCAACATTTATTTTATATGTTCTCTCTGGGTTCTTTGATGCATCTGGGGCAGAAGATACTGCAGCTAGGTGGATTATGTAGTCAATGTTTTTCATTGCCTCTTTTATGGCATTTTTGTTTGTTATGCTTCCTTTTATTATTTTTACTCTTTTTATTACTCCTTTTAGGTTTTCTATAGTTCCTTTTGAGAAATCATCAAGGATTATTACCTTTCCACCATTTCTCACAATCTCTTCTACTATGTGGCTTCCTATGAAGCCTGCACCCCCTGTTACAAGGTAAATCATGTTTATCTTTCTTTTATCTTTGCTTTTTTTTCTGTTAGGTCAACAATAGTTGAGGGTCTTCCATTTTTTTCATCTTCATAGATTATGAATTCTATTTTATTTTTTATTTCATCATCAAGGTTTTCAAGGGATGTCATAAAGTCCTCGCCAACCTTGTTTGCTGAAGTGGTTACGATAGGGATGTTTAATTCTCTAACAAGGTCACTAAACCAATGTCTGGGTATTCTTACGCCAATCGTGTCTAATCCTGGAGCAACATTTTTTGCAACACCACCTTTCGACTTTAGGATTAGGGTGTATGGTCCTGGTAATTTATCTAACCATTTTTCTGCTTCCTTGTTTATTACACAATTTTTTCTTATCCATTCTTTTGAGGGAGCAATTACAGAGAATGGCGTCTTTGGCCTTCCTTTTATTTCCCTTAGCATTTCTACGGCTTCATCCGAGGTGGCATTACATCCTAGTCCATATATTGTATCTGTTGGATGGATGAATATCGTGCCATTTTTTATAACCTCAAGTATTACTTCTTTGTTTATGAGCGCTTCTTCTTTTGTGAGAATTTTCATAAGAATGGTTAATTAGTTTTTGTTTATATAGTTTTTGTCTTTCTATAAAGACTGCATGTTTCTTATGCTTTCTTTTCTACATCTTTGTTGGAAATAAAATCTATCAAGAAATTCAATCTTTCTTTTATATGTCTCCCAGTCAATATATCTGTTTCTGAAGAGCATTGCCATCACCTTTCGTTATAACCATGCATCACTAAATTGTAAATCAAAGCTTTCAATTTTGCTTAATGTTAGCTTTTTTATCTGCTGATAAAATAGTTCCTTTATCTTCTTCTTGCTTAGGTCAACCATTGTTAATCACCTCCGTATGAAGATTTAAAAAGGTAGGCAGGAAAGCACAGGGGGTGTGTTACTTCTTCCTGCCGAATACTAAAAACCAAAAAAACAATAGTAATCTGTTTTAGGGTATTTATATATCTCACGCATGCCCCTGTCAAGTGGCAAGTGGACTAGATTAAGGAGTTCTTTTCAACTCTTCTTGCAGAACGGGTATTATTGTTGCTGTATTACTTTCAATTTGTCCTAATATCTTAGCAAGACCAGCAATACCTCCAAGTTGCTCCCGTGCTGCTGGTATTTCTCCATCTGCTACTGAGTTGAACAGCTTAATTATCTTTTTAAGCATGTTCTTAAATTTTCTATTTGGTTGCTTAGTTAGAAGTTTATTAATATGCTTAATTATTTTATTTTCTTTTTTTAATCTTTTTATTAGTGGATTTCTTTCTCCTAGAAGAAGTTTAATCCAGTGGATTAGCACTTCATTTGCTCCTCTTATTGAACTTAAATTCTTATGGAACTCAGAACCTTCTTTTGTAATACCTTTTATGGTTTTGTCTCTTCTCTCTTCACTGAGGGATTCTGCTATCTTCCCAATTGCTTCTTTTTTAACTTCATAATTCTCTCTTATTTGCTCTTCTTCTGACTTCCCTATATCATTTATTATTGCTTCTATCTTTTCTCTTATTCCTTTTGCATCCTTTCCAATCTCTTCTAATATCTGAGCAAGGTCAGCAATACCTCCAAATTGTTCCCATGCTGCTGGTATTTCATCCTCTGCTATTTTACTGAATAAAGAACCTATACCATCTAATATCTTGCCAGTTTCTTGTGTTTCAATAGCGCTTATAATTGCTCTAATTGCTTGATTCTCTTGGTCTAGTATTCCTATTAGTGTATTTCCTCTATCTCCTAATAATGAGTTGACGAGGCTAATTAATGTATTATTGTATGGAATCAACCTCCCTATGAGATTTATTATGTTAGTTCGGGACACCGTATTCCCAGAACCAGGAAGTAAGATTTGAACGCCTTTTTCTCTAAACTGATGTGCTATATTAAGTATTGCGGTTTTTTTGCTATCATAGTTCTTTTTTATTGCTTCTAGTATATCTCTAATCCTTTTTGACTCTTTCCTTATTGCTTCTAGCTTCTTTATTATCCTTTCTGCATCTGTTTCAATCTTGATTAATATATCATTACCTTTTTTATCCTTACCGATTATACCTCCAAGTTGTCTTTTTGCTTCTTTTATTTCTGTAATTATTCGCTCAAATAAATAAATCATGTGTCCTAACACTATATCTATATCTTTTCCTTTATCAGGATTTATGATTCCTTCTTCAATTACCTGATTTTCTTGCTCTAGTATCATTATCAGAGTGTTTCCTCTATTTCCTAATAATGAGGAAATGATGTTGATGAGGGCTTTGTTATACTCTTTTATACCTCTAGTTAGGGCATTTACCCATCTTTCTAGAAAGTCCTTTTTCTTTAAAGCAAGAACTAAGCTTTGAGTATCTTTTTCTTGTAAGTAGTTTGCTATGGTTCTGATTGCGGTTTTTTTGCCACTATATATGTTTCTTATCTGTTCCTTTAGTTCCCTTATCTCATTTTCTAGCTTTTTTCTTATTCCTTCTGCATTATTTTTGATTTCTTTTAATATCTCAGCAAGGTCAGCAATACCTCCAAATTGTTCCCATGCTGCTGGTATTTCTTTCAATGCTATTTTACTGAATAAAGAACCTATACCATCTAATATCTTACCAATTTCTTGTGTTTCAATAGCGCTTATAATTGCTCTAATTGCTTGATTTTCTTCCTCTAGTATTCCTATTAGTGCATTTCCTCTATCTCCTAATAATGGGGAGATGTTTTTAATGAGTTTTGTATTGTAGTATTTTATATATTCACTTAGACGCTTTAACCAATTTTCTAGAAAGTTATTATCTCTGAAATCAAGAACTAAGCTTTGAGCATCTTTTTCTTGTAGGTAGTTTGCTATGGTTCTGATTGCGGTTTTTTTGTCATCATAGTTGTTTTTTATTTCTTCTGATCTTTCAATCCTTTTTAACTCTTTCCTTATTGCTTCTAGCTTTTTTCTTATTCCTTCTGCCTCCTCTCCAATTTTTCCTAATATCTGAGCAAGACCAGCTATACCCCTAAGTTGTTCTTGTGCTGCAGGTATTTCTCCCTCTGATATTAATCTAAACAGATAAGGCATATGTCTATAAACCTTATCTTGTAATCCCTTATCAGTTTCTTGTGTTTCAATAGCGCTTATAATTGCTTTAATTGCTTGATTTTCTTGCTCTAGTATTCCTATTAGTGTATTTCCCCTATCTCCTAATAATGAGGAGATGTTTCCAGTTAGTTCACTGTTGTATTTAACTATATACACCTTTAGGAGATTTAATAGCCAATTTAAGGCTTGTTTATTTCTGAAAGCAGGAAGCAAGGTTTGAGCATCATTCCTCTGGAGGTGTGTTGCTATGGTTCTGATTGCGGTTTTTTTGCCACTATATATGTTTCTTATCTGTTCCTTTAGTTCCCTTATCTCATTTTCTAGCTTTTTTCTTATTCCTTCTGCATTATTTTTGATTTCTTTTAATATCTCAGCAAGGTCAGCAATACCTCCAAATTGTTCCCATGCTGCTGGTATTTCTTTCAATGCTATTTTACTGAATAAAGAACCTATACCATCTAATATCTTACCAATTTCTTGTGTTTTAATAGCATTTGTGATTTCTTCAATAATTTGATTCTCTTGGTTTAATGCCTCTATTAGTTTGTTTCCTCTGTCTTTTAGTAATAAGGATATAGTTTTGATGAGTATAGTGTTGTATCTACTTATATACTCTCTTGAAACATTTAATAACCAAGTTAGAACTACTCTTTGAGCACCTTTTTTTTGTAAGTAGTTTGCTATAGCTTTGATTGCATCTCTTTTTTTATTATATATTTTTATTATAATTTCTATCTTTTTCCTATCTTCCTTCAATATGCATCCATATAGTTCTAATATCTTTTTTTCCAATTCAGGTACAATCTTCCTGTTGCTTTTTATTGCATCTAGTATTCCTAACAACTCCTCTATAATCCTATTTTGCTCTTTTAGTAATGCCTTATAATCTTGGACTTCTGTTGTGTTTCCAATATTTTCCATTATTCTTTCATTTATCTCTTTTAACTTTTTAAGAACCTCTTCAAGATTCTTGCGTCTCTTTTTATTTTTTTCTGTATCTATGTAAGCCTGTTTTCCCTCTTCGAATACTCCTTCATCTTTTAGAGCCTTGTAGATTTTTATTAGCTTTTCAAGTAGCTTTTTTTTGGATTTCTGGCGTTCTTTCATTCCTGATTTTTTGTAGGCCCGCCCAATAACTATTGCAGCTACAGCGACTATAGCTAGCCCTATGTATTTTAGGATTTCTAAGTTGAGCTTACTTGCTTTCTTTGGTTTTCTGCTTGGAGGAGGGGGTTTTTCCTCTGTTGGTTCTCTAGATTCAGGTTGTTCTTCTTTCGGTTTTCCTGCTGCTTGCTTTCTTGGTATTGTTCCTGGTTCTGTGGGCCATGGTTTTTCAATACTGCTTATGCCCCCTACCCAATCACTAAAGTCTCCTAAGACCTCAAGTGGCTTTCCTTCTTCAGCTAGGTTTCTTAGAAGCCAGAATGAGGTTATTATAATTAGTATCCCCAGAATCAGTGCTAATAACTTGTTTTTTATTATTTTTGAGATTATTGAGTAAAGTATTGCTAGTATCACAACAAATATCAAGAACCATAGGATATAGCTGAGATTAATAAAGGAAAATCTTTTACTATATACTATTGCAATTGATGACAATAAAGCAGCAGCAAAGGCAAAAGTCATATGTGGTCTTGTGAGTTTGTTAAATGCTTTCTTCATTCCTATCAGATATGCTGAAAAGAACAATAGGAAGAATATAAAGAAGAGCAATGTTTTCTCGTAGGAACCTAATCCACCCCTGAGTAAGTTTTCAAACCCCCTTAAGCTATTCGCAAACGCATTGCTTATCCTCCCAGCGTTTACACTTAGTGGAAGAATACTGAGCAGCAACATTGTTAAAATGATTAACAGAGTTATCTGTTTTTTTCTCATTTTATAGCTTCCTCTATAGCGTTAATTACAATATCTTCTCCAAACAGTACATCACCTTTTCTTATTATTTCCCTTATCTCTTCTTTGCTTTTCAATGCTCCTACAAATTCTTCTTCATAAATGCAGGTTAGGTTTATATTGTTGAGCTCCCTCATACATATATCCCTTACAGCTTCCTTGTCACTTGTTATAACAAGAAGATTCTTACCATCAAATATAGCTGATTTACTTTCTTTTTTTATTTTATTTGTTTCTATTTTTTGATTATAAAAGTCAATCAGGGCTATTGCTGCTAGATGCTTAGCCACGCTGTTTTCAAGGTTTATCTGATAGAAAAGCCCAGTTCCTAACTTTTCAGCCTTTACTATATTGTCTTTTTCCAATTTTTTTAGGACAGCATGGATTCCTGTAGGGCTTGTTTTTAGCTCTGATGCAATACCCCTTATAGTTAGTTTTCTTGAGAAATTCCTGATTAGAAAAGAGATTAGTCTAAAGCCATTTTTGCTTATTGACTCCATCGTTTTATACTTTATTAGAGCAATTATTTAAATTTTTCTATTTTTTGTTATATAAATTTTTACATAAATTTCATTTTTTATATCAAAAACAATAATTTTTTTAATAGGAATTTAATAAATTATTACATAGAATTACTTTATTATAACTATCGTAATAAAAATTATAACAATAGTTCTAAATTAATCTACTATACTCATATGCTCGTTTTTGCTTATTCTTATTACATTGTCTACAAAGCTTTCTATCTTTGGCTCGTGGGACACGATTATAATTTGCCTTATACCTAGTTGCTCAAGAACTGTTCTTATCTTGTCTAGCTGTTCTGATGAGAATCCATCTGTAGGTTCATCAAGCATCAGAATATCTTTTGTTTTTATCTGTGAAACAACATCATTTACCACTTTGTTTAACGCTAACCTGTATGCTAGGGCTACTGCTGTTCTTTCTCCTCCAGAGAGGTTTTCAATGGATGTTTCATATCCATTTTGTTCTATAATTGGTGTAAAATCATTGTCTAATCTTACATTTAGGCTTTCATCTTCTATTAGAATATTAAACCATTGTTGGAACAGCTGATTGAATTCCATGTAGACTTGCAGCATAACATGTTTTTCTATATTTTCCATCAGTTTAATAAAATGTTCCTCTATCCAGTTTTTATATTGAGAAACAACCTTTAATAAGGATTTAATCTTCAGTTTTCTTTCTATCTCTTCTTCAATCTTCTTCACGATTCTGGTGATTTCATTTATTTTTACTTCTAATTCCCTCTTTTCTATCTCTACTTTTTTTTCTTTCTCTAATGTTGAGTCCAGTTCTGTTTTGATTTTTCTATACTCTTGCTCTACATCTTTTATTCTTTCAATCTCTTCATTTAGTTTTATTTTCTTTGTGTTTATTTCTCCTATTCTCTTTTTAATTTCGTTTTGTTCTTTTTCAATTAGCTTTACCTTCTCTTCCTTTTCTTGTAGCGTTCTTTTCTTAACTTCTATGGCTTTTACTTCTATCTGTTTTTTTCTCAGCTCTTTTAATCCTTCTTCAATCTGTAGCAACCTTTTTTTGTTTTCTTCCTCTTCTTTTTTTATGACCTCCTGTTTTTTTCTCAGCTCTTTTATCTTTTCCTCTTCAGCTTCTTCTATGCTTTTTTTGTGTTCCTCTCTAACATCCTGCAAACAGGTTGGACATTTTTTTATTTTTCTTATCTTTTCAACAGTTTCTTTTGAGTGGTTTATCTTTGTTTCAATCTCTGAAAGTTTTTTATTTATTTCAACCTTTTTTTCCCTGAGTTTTTCTAGTTCTTTTTCTTTTTCTTTTATTTTTTCAAAGAAGTTTTTGATGTCCTTTATCCCAAACTTTTCTAACTCCTCTTTTATTAGGTTTATCTCTTTTAATAATTTTTCCAACTCCTCTCTGTTCTTGTTTCTTTTCTCAACATTGTTTCTTAGCTTTATTTCTTCTAGTTCAAATTGTTTTTTTAGTTGATTTAATCTGTTAATCTGTTCTTCTTTTTTTTCAACTAGCCTTTTTTTTTCATTGACTTGTTCTTTTATATGTTGAATCTTTGGCAGCAGTTTTTTCAGGTTTTCATTGACTTCTTTTAATCTGCTTTCATTTTCTGCTTTCTCTCTTTTCTTTTCTTCCAAATCTTCTATCTGCCCTTCAAAGCATTTCTTTTTTTCTCTTAGTTCCTTTATGTATATCTGGGCGTTTTCTCTTATTCTCTTATATTTGTCTATGTTGAATAGCTTTCTTAGTGTGTCTAGCCTAATGTCCTTGTCTTCTAGAAGTATTTGCTTCATTTGTTCTTGCGGCGTATAAACAGTATATCTGTATATGATGTCTTTGCTTTTGCTTATGAGTTCTTTTGGATAACCTAGTAAGTCAAATATCTTGCTTTTTAGTTCAATATGGGTTCCTTCTTTTTTTATTCCATCTATTATTATGTATCCTGTTTCTTGTTTTATGTCTTCTTTTCCTCTCTTTAATGTTCTTTTTATTGTTATTTCTTTACCTTCCAGCTCAAACTTAAGTTCAACTTCTCCATGCTTTTTTCCATGCCTTAGCAGAGAGGAACCACTTAGCTGTTTTCTTCTTATACCAAATAATGCAAATTCTATTGCTAGCAGGATTGTGCTTTTTCCGGAACCAATGTCTCCTGCGAGAAGAGTTGAACCCGGTGGGAATTCTATTGCTTGATTTTCATAGCTTCTTATATTTCTAAGCTTTATGGATTTTATAAACATCCTAATTTTTGAAGTAAGAAAGGCGCATATAAAAAATTATCTTCTTCTATGAGTAAAGTATCTTCTTTTTTTCTGATTTAGATACTCTAACAACTTTTTCCTAGTGCCTTGTTCTTGGGTTCTGGCTACTAGTGTGTAGGTTTCTATTAACCTCATTATTTCTCTTCTCTGATGGTAGGGGCTTAGTCTTCTGAATTGTTGCTCCCATTTGTCAATTATTCTTTTTGCCCTTTGTCTTTTGTTTTTTTGAGCGTTTAAAATATAGCCCTTATTCCTTTTTATTAGCTGGACTATCTCAGCCCTCATCTCTTCAGCAATAGGATTTCTTCCGTATGGTCTTAGTTTTTGATATAGCCTTCTTAGTTTTCTGTTTTCTTCTATTGCTTCTTCAGTGTACCAGTATTTATAACCCCCATCATTGTCATTATAGTCTGCGATTGTCCTTCTCATTGAGAATATTCTGTGCTCTATAGAATCAAGTTCTTCTCTGTATTTCCTTAGCCTTGGGTCTTCTATTGTTCTTCCTTCGCTTTTTTTCCATGCTTTTGTAGGTCTTTGTAAGTATGGTAGTGTGATTGCCAAATCTGGGGCTGTAAGTTCATCTGGTCTTGGAATAATATCAGAAATTGTTTGTGCATTATCGGCTCTTTCTGTTAGTCCTCTTCCACATCCATTTAGTGCTGTGGATATGGCTATGGCTATATATCCAATTCCATTTAATATTCTGGTTTTTTTTATCACTCTATAGGAGAGAATTATTCCTCTGTATTTAAGATTTTTCTTTTTTGGATTTTTATGGAAAAGATTTTATATTTCTGTTGTTTTAATGTATCTTATGAAAATAATAAAACAAAAAGATGGTAGCTATAAGGTAGAGAGTAGTTCAAGGAAAGGGAAATTCTATATTGTTGACCTAAAAAAGCAGACATGTACCTGCCCTCATTTCCTTTTGAGGATGAAAAAAGTACATGGCCTTTGCAAACATATTCAAGCTGTTAAGGATATGGTTGAAAGAAGGGATGTAAAGACATATGGGAGGATAATAGGTTATGTTGAAAAGAAGAGGGTGGTTGATTCCTTGGAGTTAATAAAAAGGTTTGGTGAGGCTGCTGTTGATGATTTAATTAGCAGAGGGGAGCTGATTGAAGAAGGCGGGAAGATTAGGGTGCTAAAATAGTTATTCGTTTAACTTTTTCTTTAGCCATTCAATAACCTCTACTGGTGTTGGATCAACCCTTTCTCTTAAGGCGAGATAATATGATGTGTAATCTCCTAACTGGATTGTAGAGAACATTCTTGCTAATAGCGAGTCCCCTCTTACAAATACTTCTTCAACATCTATTCTTTCCTCCATAATCTCTGCACATACATCCATCCTCTTTTTTATTCTTGGATGGTCTTTTTCATCCCTCAGCATGATTGCTATAAATCTGTCCCTCTGCATTCCTCTAAAGGCATTAATCTCATTATGGTTCATTTCAGGGAAGACTGAATGATATGCTGGATATTTTGCGTTCTCATTTATTTGTGTCTGCCACCTATATGCTACTGGTTTTAATAGTTCTGATGAGTATATTATGGGAAGCTTTCCTTGGATTTTCTTTGCTAGCTTCTCTGCATATTCCTTTGTTTTTTCTTTATCTTTCAATAATGCAAGCATCTCATTTAAATCTGGGTTTTTGACCTCAATTAGGTTGGAGTTATATAAAACACCAAGCATTGGAAAGAACAAGTAACCAAGGGCACATCTTGGTTGTAGGCCAGATGGAATTATTATTTTTTTGTTACATTCTTCTGCTAGTTTTCCTCCTGATGTAATACCTATTATTTTTGCATTCTTTTTCTGTGCATCGTGGAATGAGGAGATAGTTTCCTCTGTGTTCCCAGAATAGCTTACCACAAATACAAGGGTATATTCGTCAACCCATTCTGGTACATTATAATTTCTGTTGATGAATACTGGTAACTTAGTGTTGTTTGTATATGCTTTTAACAAGTCCCCACCAATAGCACTACCACCCATACCACAGACAACTATTGAGGTTACTTCACCATGTACTGTTATTCCCTTTGCTAGTGTTAGGGCTTCTCTGCACTGAATAGGGAAATTGTCCAGAACCTCTATCATATTTTTTTTGTCAACAACCATTTTAGTAACCTTTAGATTGAACTATTATTTATAATTTATGGCTTAGCTAGTTTTCTATCGTAATACTTGTGTTTTTCTTTACCTTAACCCAATACGCCTTTCCTGGATTTAATTTTTTTAGTGTATTTAGTTCAACAGGTTGTTCTGGATTGAAATAGAGCCATTTTCCATTTGCATATCCTAATACAGCCTCCACTTCGCTGAGGTTTAGAATATCTTCAATTGCCTTCTCTGTTGTTGATGGGTAGCCTATCAGATTCCATCCTTCAACAAGGTTTATGTTTATCGGGTAGTTATAGGTATGACCTATAATGTTTAATTTTTTGTCTTCTAGGGAATTTATCCATAAGCCGTTCTCTTTTTCTATTGTTTCAAAGTTGTTCTTGTCATTTGTATAGAACAAGTACTTCTTATTTGTATTGTCAAAGGAATATATTGAGGTATAATCTAGCTGTCTGAATATTTCTTTTAGTGAGTTGTTTACTGGTTCTACTGGTAGCGATATTAGATTCCAGCTTTTGTTGATTTCAATTTGAGTTGTTCCAGTGAATTCTATTGTGATATTGGTTATGTCAATTTTTCCTTCAGGGGAGAGTTGTTTTAGGGCTATTGGGATGTATCTATCCTGATTACTAGTATTATAGAATCGAGCTAGGTAGGTAAGATTGATATGCTTTTTTTCTCCAGTTTCTATGCTATGCTCTATTTCATGGTTGTTTAGTATGTCTATCAGCAATAGATTGTTAATATCTTTGGATACCTTTGCTATATACATCATAAATTCTTTTCTCCCAGCAATAATGTACCCCCCATCCGGTGTTTGTTGGACTGAACGAGCGTCATCTAAGTCATAAAGCCCACCTATGAACATATATCTTTCTAAATTGCCGTTTGGATCTGTTTTTATTAGGTAGATATCACTTCCTTTGGCATCAGTTTGGTTGGTAGAACCAACGACAATATAGCCACCATCATTCGTTTGTTGAACTGAATACCCCTTATCATTGTCATCACCACCAAATGTTTTCTCCCATTGAACATTCCCGTTAGAATCTGTTTTAATCAAGTAGATATCATTTCCACCGGAACCAAATGAGCTAGTATAACCAGCAATAATATAGCCACCATCATTCGTTTGTTGAACTGAGTATGCTTCATCATTGCTACCCCCACCAAAAGTCTTCTGCCATTGAAAATTCCCATTAACATCTGTTTTTATTAAATAGACATCTTTGCCACCAGCACCGAATGAACTGGTAGTACCAGCGATAATGTACTTTCTGTCTGTTGTTTTCTGGATTGAGTATCCCTTGCCATCAAGTGTTTTCTCCCATTGAATATTTCCATTAGAGTCTGTTTTAATCAATTTAGAGCCAACAACTATATATTCTGAGCTTAGTGTTTGTTGTACTGAGTAAACCTCCTCTCCAGAGTCTCCTATTTTTTTGTCCCACTGGATATTGCCTTCAGAGTCTGTTTTTATTAAGTGAGCACCAGCATTTTCGTTTAAGTTTAATATACTATCAAAACCAGCGATAATATAACCATTGTCGTTTGTTTGTTGGACTGAATAGCCCCATTCAATTGGTCCTCCACTACTACTGAGACTCTTATACCACTTTACTTCTCCATTGCCGTCCATTTTTACTAAACAAATATCAAAGAAAGCATTTCCTGGTATGTTGCATGTCCCAGTAATAATGTAGTTATTGTCATTTGTTGGTTGTATAGAGAGGGCTCCAATATAAAATGGGTCGGCTAAATAGTTATGTTTTTCTATCAGGGTTTTTTCCCATTCAATGTTTGTTCTTGAACACTTTTTGTTTTGGTTACAATAGTTGCTTATGCAGTCGTAGTTGACTAGACATGACTTTCCATTGCTGCATGGATGACATTCACCACCACAGTCTATATCTGTCTCAGTTTTGTCTTTTATACCATCGTAGCACGGAGGGATTGCTGTATTTTTTGTTTTTATGAGGTAAGCATCACCGTTAATGTCAAGAGATTCTGTATAACCAGCAACAATATAACCATTATCTGCTGTCTGCTGAACTGATCTAGCTTCATCCCAAGCAGACCCACCGAAAGCCCAGTCCCACTCAAAATTCCCATTAGCATCTGTTTTTATTAGATAGGCGTTACACTCAGGCCAATTGAATCCTTTTGTGCCAAGGTAAACACTACAACCAGCAATAATATAACCATCATCTGCTGTTTGCTGGACTGAAGAAGCACTAATATCACCACCCCCCATAAATGTCTTCTGCCATTCAAGGTTCCCACTAGAATCTGTCTTTACTAGGTAAACATCACCGCTCCTACCGAATGAGTCAGTAGGACCAGTAATAATGTAACCATTATCTGCTGTTTGCTGGACTGAGTAAGCCACATCCCAATCGTTCCCACCAAATGTCTTCTGCCACTGAACATTCCCGTTAGAATCTGTTTTAACCAAGTAGGCATCAATTCCACTAGAACCAAATGAGCCTGTAGAACCAGCAACAATATACCCCCCATCAGTTGTTTGCTGGACTGAGCGTATTTCATCATTGCTACTTCCACCAAAAGTCTTCTGCCATTGAAAATTCCCATTAACATCTGTTTTTATTAAATAACCATCTTCATAACCAGCCCCAAATGATTTTGTACCACCAGCAATAATATAACCATTATCTGCTGTTTGCTGAACTGAATATGCCCCATCATCATCACTTCCACCAAAAGTCTTCTGCCACTGAAGATTCCCATCAACATCTGTTTTTATTAGATATACATTACCATTACTACCGAATGAGTCAGTATAACCAGCAATGATATAACCACCATCAGTTGTTTGCTGGACTGAGTATGCTTCTTCAAACCCGCTGTCACCGAAGGTCTTTTGCCATTCAATATCTCCTGCAGTATTTATTTTTACTAAATAAACATCACCGCCAACACCAAAAGAAAAAGTACCACCAGTAACTATATAGCCATTATCATTTGTTTGTTCTACGGAGTAAAGTATATCATAGTCGCTTCCACCAAAAGTCTTTTCCCATTCAATACCAGAATCCTCTCCAGTTGTTTTTATACTAGCTGTTTTAATTGCTAAAGTTTGCGTATCTTCCCTTCCATAGCTGATTTTTATAGTGGCTTTTGTTGTGAATTTAATCTTTCCTTCTTTAGAATCATAGCCGAATGGATAGTATTTCAATAAGGCATATTTTTGCTTTCCCCTATAACCAAAGTCTATTGTTATCCTGCCAGGAGTTGAGTTGTATTCTTCATATATGTTGTATCCTTCTCTCTTACAGATATTGTTGATTTTAAGTATAGATGGCTTTATTTTCTTACTAACCTTAATAGTATCATGTTCTGTATTGTTTATGCTTACACTAATTTCTTTTACATCATTTGGGATTGGAATTTCAAAGTACTTGTATGGCAGTATTGGGTTGCCAGGGGTTATGGTGTAATAAAAACCATCTTCTTTTACAAATATTTCAGAATAGTTCCCAGATTCATTGATTGTTATTTTTGATTTGTCAAGTTGGTAGTTTATGCTATTTCCTATAAGCTGGTTTATAATTGGCCTGTTGAGTTCTGGAATTTCGTTGTAATCTGGGATTCTGAATTTATTTTTTTCCTTTGATTTTTGGAACCCTGTTATGCTTCCTTGTTCTTCTTCTAGTCTAGTTACCATTGAGAATTCATTTAAGCTTATTTGTTCTCCTTTGTTGTTTATATTTGAAAAATTTATATTGAAGAATGCTTTTTTTAATTTTTTATTTTTTGGGATTTTTATGAATAATATCTTTTTTTTCTCATTGAGTTGAATTGTAAGATTTTTGTATTGGTTAAGGACACTTCTATTGTCAAAGAAAATGCTTTGTTTTATTCTTGAATACGCTCCTGCTGGTTCTATTACTGATATGTTTACTATTCCTGCTAATTTTCCCCTTATTGTTATTTCTGCTTTCCCTTTAGAGTCAGTATATATTTCATCTTTTATAGGATACAATACCGATTCATTTGATAGCTCAGCCCGTATTGGTACATTCTTTATTGGATTTCCTCTTTTATCCTTAACTGTTGCGATAATCTTGGTTTCATCTTCAATTGATACGTTATTATCTTCAACGGTTAATTCTAAGGTGCTGTTATCCTTTGCAATTATTGATATAGTCACATTTAATTCTTGGTGTCCTGCGTTTGATGAGTTTACATATATCTTTCCCGTATAGTTTCCAAGAGGAATACTTTCGTTTACGAATAATGTGTATGGCATAACAAGGCTTGTACCTGCGGGGATAATACTAAAGTTTCTTTCTCTTTCCGAGATTAATGTAAGGTCTCTTGTACCCTTGCTTATGTTTGTGATTTTTATTACTACATTCTCAAGAGGGTGTTGATGTCCTGCTTCCCCTATTATAACAAAAAAGGATACATTCGTATTTGTTTTGCTTTTCTCAAATACAGAGTTTGGGCTAACCCCCAGG
This sequence comes from uncultured Methanosarcinales archaeon, assembly GCA_964577685.1. Taxonomy (GTDB): domain Archaea; phylum Nanobdellota; class Nanobdellia; order Woesearchaeales; family JACPBV01; genus CAZNZT01. The sequence continues at coordinate 71,658 of CAZNZT010000004.1, forward strand.
ATTGCTGGCCTGAATGGGGTTAATAATGCATAAACCCTCACTTCCTGTTTTTCATTTGAACTTATTTTGTCGTAAGAAACTCTAATCCTGTATCTCTTGTTGGTCGCATCCTCTATGGTTATAACCTCTGGGTTGGAGTTTCTGCCGTTGTAGGATGCAGGGAACTCTATTGTGCTGTTTGATATATTTATGTCATATCCTACATGCCTTCCTTCTTCATCATAGACATGTAAATCAATCTCGGCTAAAGGGTTGTAGAACATATTGAATTCTACTGAATAATAATCTTGTGGGACTGTGAAATCTTTTTCTACATATGGATTCTCTGGAGAGAGGTTTGCATTGATTACTTCAATAATGTCCGGAGCAAAACTTGAGAAGTCAAGGACAGACATTTGTTTTGCTTGGTTGTTTGTAGTATAGCTTGCTTTTATAAATGTATTAGCTACATCCTCTTCTTCACTACTAGCTTCCATTGTAGATATTTGTGTGGGTTTTATTGGATAATAGAACTCTTGCATTGTGTTTGTGAGAAATGGTCCAGAGAATACTCTAAGATTTAGGATATGGGGTCTTAACATGTTTATTGGATCAGTGTAATAGCCTCTGTATCTTATGCTCTCTTTAACCCTATCATTAGGACTTGCTATAGCTGATTTGTAGTCAACTGTTGTTGTAGTGGTTATTACTCTAGAACCAGCTAGGAGCCCTCCAATTAGAGGTATTTTTATATTCGGTATTTTGTAGTCCCAGAAGGACTCACCTACTATTCTTATCTTTGAATCAACATTTCCGTTATTTGTCACATAAACAGTAGCATCCTTTTCTCCATATGGTGCTGAGGGATTGATGTAGAGGATTTTTTTGCCCATGATTGTGGTGCTTGGATTAAGGTAAATTCGAGTGGAGGTAGAGAACTTGTTGTTTTTATTGTAGTAATATGGATTTGATGCCTCATCTTTTATGAGGTCATATGCACTTTTGAATAATGTTGGTGCCTTTCCTATGTCATTAATCCATCCCATCACACAATCTTTATAGTCTGATATCATTTTTGTCTTTAACTCAATATTTCCTATTGTTACCTTTGTTTTTGTTATTTTTGAGCCTACTGCTATCACTTGTGTGAACGCCCCTAATGTGCCACCTGAAGCAACAGTTATTAGATTCGAGGATATTTGGATAATTGTTAGTATCTTTTCTGTTGATTTTCTTGCTCTGAGTAATGCTGTGTTTATCTGATATGAGCTGTAACTTTTTGGTTCTGTAAGATATAATGGGTTTTCATTGGGGTTTAGTTTTATGATTGTTGATGATTTTTCTGGTGATTTCTTTATTTGGGATACAATGGATGTAATAGATGATTTTGCTCTGTCAATATCAAAGTTATCTCTGAGGGCTATTGATTTTGATTCATCTTTAAATGAGGCATAAAGGTTGTCAAGATATCCTATGCTTGTTGTATATAATTCTAGGTTTTTGAATTCTTCTTTTGTGTGTGGGGTGTAGTCTTTAGTTATTGCCCACAGAACTACCTCCTCTGCCATTCTTCTTGGAATATATGTTGTTAGGCTATTTATGAGCTGCAACTTTAGAGCTTCTTTGAATACATTCCCAAATATATCTACCCCATTTATAATCATCTCACTTGGTATGCTTGATAGTGTGCCTGTTACTATGTTTCCTATAAATCCTACGAGTTCCCATCCATACTCTGTTCCTACATCATCCCCTATTCTCTGAGAAACTTTTGAGACTAAGTCAGTTTCATAGTCCATTAACTCTTTGATTGAGTTATAAAGCATTTTCATTTCATGATTTAGCTTTGTTAGAAAACCAGTTGTGCCTAGGTAAATGTCTTTGCTTATTGTTTCTCCCAACCCGCTAGTTTCAAATGGTAGTGTTTCCCCTGTTCTTTCATTTTTTATTGCCTTGATTATATAGTAATCTGGACCCACACTTGTGAATGAGTACTCTCCAAGATGGTTTGTTGTTGTTTCCATTAAGGGTGGTTCTCCTTTGTGGAAACTTTTTGTTGTATATAGTCTAACTGTTACATCTTCTATTGGTTGTTCATCTAATAATACTCTACCTGTTATTGTGCTATACCCTCTATACTCTGTGAAATGAGCTGTTGCTTTGTTTCCATTAATTTCAATTTCTATATCATATCTTCCATAACCTATGCTTAGGGGTTCTAGATTTTTTTCTCCTTTCCATCTTCTTTGGTTGTAGTTTAATATTCCCCTTGTTATTTCTGTAGAATCTTTCAATATCCTATATGAGCCAGAACCTTGTGTTATCAGGCTTCCAGTTTCTTTGTTATAGGCATATGCTTCAATATATAGCATGTGGGTTTTTCTATTGTATTTTGCAGATGGAATAACAGCTATGGTTTCAGTTAGATAGGCACAAATTAGGTTTTCACAGTATCCTGTCTTACAATCGGAGTTAGTAAGGCAGCTTTTTTTCACTTCACAAGGCTGGCAAGAACCACCACAATCTACATCTGTTTCGTCTCCGTCCTTTATGCCATTTGAGCATGGGTGGGCTGAACATATCTTACTAGGGTTACAATAATTGCTTATACAGTCAGAATCAACCAAACAACTTTTACCATTGCTACAAGGCTGACAAGAACCACCACAATCTACATCTGTTTCATCTCCATTTTTTATCCCATCATAACATGAAGGTGTTGAGCATATCTTACTAGGGTTACAATAATTGCTTATACAGTCAGAATCAACCAAACAACTTTTACCATTGCTACAAGGCTGACAAGAACCACCACAATCTACATCTGTTTCATCTCCATTTTTTATCCCATCATAACATGAAGGTGTTGAGCATATCTTACTAGGGTTACAATAATTGCTTATACAGTCAGAATCAACCAAACAAC
>CAZNZT010000005.1:0-74000 GCA_964577685.1 uncultured Methanosarcinales archaeon
TTTTGCATTTTGGACAGATTATTGGTTCTTGTTTTTTGATTCTTGGTATCCATTCATGTCCGCATCGTTCACAACGATAACCCCAGACTTTTAACTGAACTTTGGCCATAAGTAACGGAGTGTTTACTTTCTATTTAAATGTTTTGAAACATATACTTTTATACGTAAGAAATGACAAGATTTATATACAAAAAAGACTTTCTAAACATATACTTATAAAAGTAAGTGGTTAAGATGAAATGCCCAATATGCCAATCAAACAATACGAGAAAAGATAGCAAAAGAAAAACAAGCACAGGCTACAAGCAAAGATGGTACTGCAAAGACTGCCATAAAAGATTCACAGAAACACCCACCCCAAACATTAAAGGAGACGAAAACACAGTAATACTAGCAATAGACCTCTACCTGAAAGGAGTCAGCTACAGAGGAATAGCAGATTCGCTCAAACAATTCTATGGCCTAAAAGTAAGCCATATCACAGTCATGAACTGGATAAACAAATTCATGAAAATAATCAACGAATACGTCAAAACACTACATCCAGAAGTGAGTGATCAATGGCATGCAGATGAACAATTCATTAAAGTAAAAGGAAGAATACAATACGTCTGGAATGTGCTGGATACAGAAACAAGGTTCTTACTGGCAAGCCATGCAAGCCCAACAAGAACCTACAAAGAAGCAAGAACAACCTTCCAGATAGCGAAAAACATAGCACAAAAGAAAGCAAAAACAGTAATCACAGACGGAGCTTTTAGCTATGAAAAAGCTGTAAGAAAAGAATTCGCAACCTACAAAAATCCCAAGCCACACAAAAGATACGTTAGCCTAAGAAATAAAAATTGTAGCAATAACAAACTAGAACGATTTCATGGCACATTCAGGCAAAGAGACAAGGTAATGAAGGGATTTGAAGGCAATCAGAAACAGTTTGCCCAAAATTTCCAAACATACTACAACTTCATCAAAACCCACATGGCACTAAGAACAACGCCGGCACAAAAAGCAGGTATAAATCAAAAACCAGAATGGAAAGACCTTTTGCTAAAAGCACTACAACAATGAAACCTATTCTTTAAAGAGAATGTTTTGCTTAAGGGTACGGATTCTGCAACCTTGACTGCTCGCTTTTCAAAACCACTCCATAATAGGGAATCTATTTATAAACATCCTTAACTGAACAGCTCCCTCTTAACATCCACAGGGTGAACGGTACGAATATAAAGAAAGTTTTTTAAAACTTACTTGACTAGAGATTAATTAAAATCATATGATAGCAATATTATCTGACTTTGGGGATAGTGAATATCTAGGAGTAATGAAGGCTGTTATATATGATATAGATGAAAATGCCAAGATTGTTGATTTGTACAATAAAGTAAGCCCCCAGAACATAAAGGAAGGGGCTTGGATTCTGCTTAACTCATATAAGTACTTTAAGAAGGGGACTATTTTCTTGTGTGTTGTTGATCCAGGAGTCGGCACTAAAAGAAAATGTATCGGAATAAAAACAAAGGATTATTTCTTTGTTGGTCCAGATAATGGGCTTATGTTTCCAGCAGCGAAAGAGAATGGAATAAAAAAGGTAGTAAATTTACCAACAAAACAGGCATCAAAAACATTTCATGGTAGGGATGTATTTGCAAAAGCAGCAGTATTGTTAGAAAGAGGTGAAAAAATAGAATCTTTGGGTAAGGAGATAAAAAGAATCAAGGGATTAAACTTCTATAAACTAGGAAGAAGGGGTGAAATTGTGAGAATAGATGAGTTCGGCAATATAATAACAAATCTAGAAAGCCTAAACAAGAAGAGATACAAATTAATAATAAAAAATAAAGAGATGTATATTGACTTTTTTAAAACATATGGTGAAGCTCCAAGTGACAGATTATTTTTGATTAAAGGAAGTAGTGGTACCCTAGAGATTTCTTTGAAAAATGATTCTGCAATAAAAAAACTAAAAGTAAAGGTTGGGGATAAAATAGAGATACTATGATTTATCTACTTCTATATACTTGGCTAGAAGAGGTTGTTTTTCTTTTATGGCGTCATACATTTGCCATGCTATCTTCCTATAGCTAATGTGTCCCTGTTTTGAACTTCTTAATTTGATAATATGAAACAGCTCTCTTAGGTCCATCTTCATTAAAACCCGTTTTTTATATGCCAAGGGAATTACATATTGGGCTTCTTTTGGAAGCTCTTTTGAAATTTCAAGAAATGCTTTTTTTGCTTTCTCCATACACTCTACAAACAAATCCTTAAATCCAGCTTCAATTAGTTCATCAGGTATGCTATATCCATGTTCAACTGTAAACTCCTGGTTTGTCTGAGTAACCATTCTATGCCTTTGAATGTCTCTAAAGGCACCGTAATCAATTAAGATGTCAAAAGTATAAGAGATATGCTCAAGTTCTCTCAATGGTCTGTCAAACTTACCCAGCCTTTTTAAGGATTCATCTATTATTTTCACTTTCTCATCTGGATTCATATCCTCTACTATTTTTTTAATTTGGTTATAGGGCAATTTTGAGAACCTATACAGCAAAGCAGTAACAAGTTTATTTTCTGCATCAGAATCGTATTCAACAAGAGTAACACCATCTTTGTTTAAGGCTTTCTTGTCAGCTAGTTTTTCTTTAGCTAATTTCTCCATTTCATTCAGGGTTTCACCAAGATATTTATTATATTGCGTATATTTAATCAATGTCGGTACAACTTTCAACGCTGCTTCTTTTATTTCCTTGCCAATCTCTTGCATCTCCTCTAATGGATGTGTCAATAGTTTGACTATGGCATATTCTAAGTTTCTGGCGTTTATCGTCATACCAAGATTTGTCAATGAAGCAACTGGAAGAAGATACCTAACTATATCGCAGGTCTTATTTTTGAGTTCAAGTTCTTTTGCATTTGGAAACTTTTTCTTAAAAAATAACATCATCTTAGAGAATAAATCCGTATAAGTATTCATAATAAAATCGCATGTTTCTAAGTATGTCTTAGAAAATTTTGATTCTAGGATTCTTCTTGGTTTATAATAGTGTTCTTTATCGTAGAGCTGATATCTTGTGGATTTCTCAGTATAAGATGCTAATCTATTGTCTTCTATTACTTTAGTAGCCAAAATAGAGATGTTCTCTATAGCCAAAGACAGAACAGCATGTTCAGCTACACTAGAATGACCGTATCCTATTACCCATTTCTCATGGAATTTTCTTGATTTATCAGCGTTGAGTTCTGCTGCTATCTTATCAAATGGTTCTGGACTTCTGCTACACTTTGCAAATGCTACTGCTACGACCTCTGGAGAGAGCCCTGTCAAAGTATAAATTCTCCTTTTTACCATGAAGACCACTGAGTAGTTTGTAAGATGAAATTGTTTATATAGTTTTTTATAAATTTTAGTAATATTACTAGAATAATTTTAAATAAGATTTTTAAATAGGGCTACAATATAGTGGTTTAGAATGATAATTGGGCTTACTGGGACAATGGGAGCAGGAAAGAGCGAGGTAGCAAGATATCTAAAGAGCAAAGGCTTTGAATACTTTGTTTATTCTGACATCCTAAGAGAGATAGCAAAAACTAGGAATATCCAACCCACAAGGGAGAATCTCCAAAGGCTTGGCTCAGAAATCAAAAGAAGAACAAATGATTTGGGAATACTATCAAAAAAAATTATAGAAAGGATGAAAAAAGACAAGGCAGTTGTTGATGGTATAAGGACTGTTGATGAGGTAAAAGAGCTTAGAAAAAGAAAGGATTTTTACCTGATTGGTATAAATGCTCCACAAAGGGTTAGGTATATGCGGATTAGAAAGAGAAATAGGGAAGGAGACCCAAAGACATTTGGAGAATTTAAAAAGCTAGATAATATGGAGAATAGGGGGAAAACAGAGGGGCAGGAGATAAACAAATGCTTAAGGATGGCTGATTACATCATATTCAACAATAAATCTATAGAAGACCTTAAAAAAGAAATAGACAAAATCTTAGAGTCTATTTCATAAATAATCTCTCCGCATTTTTTCTGTCTTCATATAATTCTTTTAGGTCTTCATAAATCTTTGCTTTATCTTCTTCTGAAAGTTTTTTGTAAATATACATTATCTCACAGTATATACTCCTTGCCATCTTGAAATCAAACTTTAACAAGGCATTTCTTGCATCATATAATCTCTTTTTGATAAACCTTAATTCATCAAATTCTTTCTCTTCCTCAACTTTAACTTTCTTTAAATCAATATCTATTTCCATTTCTGGTATTTGTTCTATTATAGGTCTTTTTCTAACAGGTTTCTTAATAGACTCTATTGCTTTTTCTATCTTTTTCTTTTCCTTTCCTTCTAGTTTTAATTTTTTTAGTTCTTCTTTTTTCTTTACCTTCTCAAGTTTCTTTCTTAGCTTTTCTTCTAACTTTTGTTTTCTTGCTTCTTCTTTTTTTCTTTTTAGTTCTTCTTTTAGTTTTAATTTTTCTTGCTTCTTTTTTAGTTTTTCTTCTCTTTTCTTTTTCTTTAATTCTTCCCTTAGTTTTTTCTTTTTTTCTTTCTCTCTTTGTCTTCTTCTTTTCTCTAGGAGTTTTTTTCTTCTTTCTTCTCTTTTCTTTCTTAGTTTTTCTTCCTTTTTCTTTCTTAACTTTTCTTCTAGCTTTCTTTTTCTTGCTTCTTCTTTTTTTCTTTTTAGTTCTTCTTTAGTTTTTTCTTCAACAGGTTTTTCTTTTTCAAGTTCTTTGAATAACTCCTTAATAGTTGACTCTTCCTTGTAAATTTTTTCTTTCTCTAACTCAGAAATAAGTTCTGGTGGAGGCGGCGGGGGTATTTCTTCCTCGGATTCCTTTGGTTTTTTAACTGCAGATGTTGTTTTTTCCTTTTTCTTTCTTGACTCTTCTTCTAATTTTTGTTTTCTTGCTTCTTCTTTTTTTCTTTTTAGTTCTTCTTTTAGTTTTAATTTTTCTTGCTTCTTTTTTAGTTTTTCTTCTCTTTTCTTTTTCTTTAATTCTTCCCTTAGTTTTTTCTTTTTTTCTTTCTCTCTTTGTCTTCTTCTTTTCTCTAGGAGTTTTTTTCTTCTTTTTTCTTCTTTCTTTCTTAGTTTTTCTTCCTTTTTCTTTCTTTTTAGTTCTTCTTTTAGTTTTTTCTTTCTCTCTTTTTCTTTTTTCTTTTCTAGTTTTTCTGCTAGTTTTCTTTTTTTTGCTTCTTCTTTTTGTTTTTTCAATAATTGTTTTTTTCTTAACTTTTCTTCTTTCTTCTTTCTTTTTAGTTCTTCTTTAATTCTCTGTTTTCTTTTTTTCTCTAACAATGCTTGTCTTATTTTTTCCTGTTCTTTCTTCTCTTCCTCCTCCAACCTTTGCATTTCTTCCAACTCTTTTCTTCTCTCTGCCATTAAAAGCTCTCTAATTCGTTTTTCCTTTTCCCTTTGTTTTCTCTTCCTCAACAACTCTTTTAGCCTTCTCTTGTTTAATTTTTGCTCAAGTTTTCTCTTTTTTCTCTCTGCTTTTTCTAGTGCGAGTTCGCTTAGTTTCTTCAGTTTTTCTAGCTCCTTTAGCCCTCTTCTTATTTTTTTCTCTCTTCTTCTTTCTTTTATTCTCTGGCTTATTCTCTCAAGAAAGCTTCGTTTTCTTAATGTAACAGAATTCTTAGTATGGTTGGGTGGCAATGGAACTTTGTTTAGTCCTTCATTTGGTTTATTTTTAGGGCTATCTTTGTCATTAGAACTAGGCAATTCAAAGCTAATCTCTACCACCCCTTTTTTATATTTTGTTTTATACATACTTATTTATAAAGTTTTGGTTTTTTATTTTCAATGTCTTTTGTAACATTTGTTATCACTATGCTATAGTTAAAAAGGAAAGATTTTTATATTTGGGTTTAAACCTACCTAGTATGGAAAAAGCTAGGCAGTATAGGATTCTGGTTGTTGATGAGAGAGGAGGTATTTGTGATATTATTGATGCCTTGGGGGATAAATACTCTATTGAACATAGAACCAGAGCAAATGACTCTCTTGGTTCTGGAAGGTATAATTATGACTGCATCTTAGTTAATGCTTCATCGTATGACAAAAGCCTAGAGTTTTTGTCTAGGGCAAAGAAGAATGATCCTACATCTGCTGTTTTGGTTGTTGCAAATTCCTTTGATGTAGGTATTAATGAGGCCTTAGAATATATGAGGATGGGTGCTTATGACCTTATATTACCAGACAAGGATGGAGAAATAAAGCCAGAATACCTTGAGGACAGAATTCGGGCTGCTATTGGAAAAAGGAGGGGACTATTATTGAATGTAAAAACTGAGGCTCTTGATGAAGCATCGCGTGCTATTATGGATGGTGTAAACAACCCACTGACGATTATATATGGATGGCTACAAGAGATAAGAAATGGGGTGGGAATTACAGATGAAATAATAAATGAAATGACAAAAGCATGTGGTGATATAAGAGATGTGGTTGCTTCATTGCAGATAATAGTAGAAAATGGAAAAAACGGTGTAGAAATTCCTTTAACCCCGTCCCCTACAGGAGGTCGTATGCTTTATATGAAAGATAGGGGTAAAGAAAGAAAAGGAAATTAAGTATAATCTCTCCAAGTATGACCGCATTTTTTACATTTAAGGAACTTTGTTTCTGGTTCGTCTCCTGCTCTTGTTTGCACAGTCCAAAACTTTGCTTTTCTGTGGCCACATTTTGGACATTCTACATCTATTGTTGGCAATATATCTATTTTATTATGCTTCTCAACTACTTCAATTCCTTTTTTCTTAGACTCAACTTTTTCTTTTAGTTTAGCAATATCTGTATTATCGCTCCTATAACCACAAGAGCAAACAAGTATTCTTTTCTCTCCCTCTTTCTTAGGTACTAGTATTGAACCACACTTTGGACAAAACATTTTCTATCTAAATAAACTTATTAACTCCACAAACCAGATTTTTATATATCCAAGGAGAGGTATCCTCACATAGGCCTTTCCTAAAACGCTTTTCTCGCTAATACTTTTTTCAAACCCTATTGAATCAATATTGTGATCCCCTTTTGTTTGAAAATAGTATTTATCATTATTTTTCCATTTTCTTACCACCCTATGGATGATTGGATCTGGCCTATAAGTTCTAAAGACAATAACATCTCCTATTTCTATACGAGACGGGTTTGTTCCATAAAGAATCATTATATCCCCTTTGTTGAACCCGTTTTTGAAGTCAAAGTTTAGAAACTGGTCTTTAGTTATATTGTAGGAGAGATACCATCCTTTTTGGGAATCCCACCACTCATCAAAGATTTTATCATGCTCCATAGAGCCAGAAACAACAGCTACTATTGGGTATTTAGTGGACAAGATTAAGCCTAGACCGGGATAGACTATAAACTTTATTAAAACAAACGCAAGTATAACATTCACTATCCAACTCCATATGCTATCATCCTTCCAAATAAAATGCCATATCTTCTTTAATATAACTCTAACCTTGTCTTTGTCCATACCTCAGGAGAAGGATAAGAAAAACATTAAAAAACTATCGTTTTTGGGTTTGTTTTAGGAATGTTCCTATGAAAAGAATAAAGAGGATTATAAAGATAAGCACTAAAAAGATTAATGTGCTTCTCCATATTTTTAATCCAGGTGGGCTGGATTTTTCTTGATATTTCTTTGTATAATCTTCTCTAGGTTTTATTATTGCTTTTTTATTCTCTGTTGTGGTTCGCACAGGTTTATTTTCTTTTATTGCTTTATTTTTTGATTTTATAATCTTGTGTTTTGCTCCTAGAGCATAAAAACCAAATCTATCAAAGCTAGAAACAAAAATGAGATTGTGGTTATCTGAACCTATAAACCTTGTTTCTTTCTCTATCCAAGAATTATTAACCAAAGCGTACATCCTAATGTCCCTACTAGATAGGTTGTTTTTAATCAACCAACTCTTTTCAATTTTGAAATATATAGAAGCATTTGATAGGCTATCCAAAAATCCGCTAGAAGATAACCTAAAGAAATTGTAGAATGTTATAGTATGGTCTGTTTTTGAAGAAGGATTTGTATTTAGTAGTTCAAGTTTTATTGTAGCCTTTGTTAGATTCTTATTTACATTAAAGTAAATCCTAGTGAATGGAAGATTATCTGTATCTATATCCCACTTTGTTAGACTATTTGCTTCTATGTTTGCAAAATACCTTGAGATAGCCTTTTTGATATCAATTTGGATAATATTCTCTTGATAGGTTGCTTCTGTCATCATAGATGAAATAAGCGAAACTAGTAGAAAGAGTAGTAATAAAAAAGAACCTTTTACCTCTTTTTTCATTTTGTTGACAAAAAGATTATAAATGAAATTGCTTTAATAACCTAAAAATTTGCGATTATATATTTAAAGTTTATGAATAAAATGGGAAAAACCAAGATATTGCATAAGGATTATTATGAAGGGATATTGCAGCTAAGAAATCCAAGTGAAGAGGTAATAAGATGTGTGAAAAACCAGATAAAAAAGAAAGGGGATGTTTTTATAGCTAAAGAAGTAACGCAAAAGAATGGAGTAGACTACTATATCTCTTCTCAAAGGTTCTTATTATCATTAGGAAGAAAATTAAAAAAATCTTTTAGGGGTGAGTTGAAGACATCAAGAAAACTTTATACAAGGGATAGGATAACAAGTAAGAGGGTTTATAGGGTAACTGTTCTATTCAGATTGACTTAGCCTCTCTTTTTTATAATCTTCTAGTATTTTTTCTAAGAACTTCTTTTTGTTTTTTACCTTTTCAAAGTCACTTTTGCTTATTATCCCAAAATATTTATTTTCCTCAATGGGAAGTTCATTTATGTCTATAAAAACAAAAGGTAAGCTTGATTCTAGTTTTCTACTGATTTGTTTTTTATAGAATATAACATGTATTTTGCCCTTTATTTTTTCTATTGTCTTTTTTGAGATTATATCTGGGTCTTTAACTAGGAGTATATCTCCTTCCTGAATATTTAATAATGTTCTTTTCTTCTCAAATTCCGTTATTCCAAGATTATCTAATTTTTTTAATAGAACACTTGAGTTCATATTAGCCAAAAAATATAACAGGGTGGTAACCTCGTTTTTCATTGATTCTATTTCTTCTTGTTTTTTCTTTAGTTTTTTGTCAAGAATCCTTATTCTTTTTTCTTTGAATTGTAAAAGGGCTTGTGTTTTTCTATTAATTTGGGATTTATTTATTTGCCTTAGAACATACTCGTAATCCCTCTTGATTATTGCTATCTTGTCTTTTAGTTTTTTATTTTGTTTTCTTAGCAATTCTATGCTTCTTTTCGCTTCCTTTAGTTCTTTGTAAAGACGAATAAAATCTTTTTCTGACAGCTTTTTTTCTTCTACGACATCTCTAATTATTTTTGTTTCTTTGGTTTCTGGCTCTTCTATAATCTCTATAGCGTCTTTTATACTTATATCCTTTCCCACTACAAACTCTATCAGTTCATCCTTTATTTGCTCTTTTTGGTAATGTTCTACAAATATGTTTATTTTCTTGAGTTTGGGGGATAATCTCTTAAAGGCAAAAAGGGCGGATGCTAGCGCATCTAACTCGTGTTGATTTTTTGTTTCATGTTCTCTTACTAATTGCCTCTTTTCCATTATCTTGAGGTCATAGTCAGGGGTTATTATTCTTGCTCCAAGTTTTGTTGCTAGTTTATCTACAAAATCTGGGTTATGCTCCTTATCGCTAGCAATAATCAATGGTTTTCCTAAATTTATTAGGTCTGATATTAAGCTACTTATATCAAAATCTTTCTTTGAGTAGACTTTAATGACATTCCCTTCAAAATCTATTGCTGCATAGCCCAAAGTTGTGCCTGGGTCAATACCAACTATTAACAATGATTTCTTCATCTATTAATTAGAAGTTTTTTTGTCTAAAAAAATTTTTCTGTTTTGCTATTTATTACTTATTTTTAAGTAGCGTAAAATTTATAAGTAACTACTCATTTTCTTTTAAATATGGATATATACGAATATTTTGAATTGTTGATGTACATTGCAAAAAGAGGTGGGCTCTTTGGAGATTTGAAAAGCTCTACAACAAAGATATCCAAAGAGATAGGAATCTCACAACAAACAGTAAGCAGGAAACTTAGGGAAATGGAAAAAGAGGGGTTTATCAAAAGAAAGGTTAGTCCTAGGGGTATTAGTGTAGGTATAGACAAGAAGGGGCAAGAACTACTATTTGAGATATACAAGAAGTTAGAAGGTCTTTTTGAGAGAAAAGAGAAAGAGATTTTTGGAATAGTCAAAAGCGGTATTGGAGAAGGTGCATATTATGTTTCAAAGGAAAAGTATCAAAGACAATTTGAAAAAAAGATTGGCTTCAGGGCTTTTCCTGGGACATTGAATTTGATGGTGAATAAAGCTAAACTAGCACAACTGATTATCACCAAAAAAGCAATCCTGATAAAGGGGTTTAAGACAAAAAAAAGAAGTTTTGGCTCACTGACTTGTTATAAGGCAAAGATAAACAATGTCAGATGTGCAATGGTCATACCAGAAAGAACAAGACATAGTGAAAATATAATAGAGATTATAGCTCCTATGAGATTGCGTAGTTTTTTAAGACTTAAAGATGGAGACAAAGTAGTTTTGAGGTAGATAAAAATGGCAAAGAAGATTGGGATTGCGGATACGATGTTTGCTAGAGTGGATATGTTTAAGATTGTAAAAAAAGCATTAGATGATAGTATGGAATCGGATATAAAGCTAGAGAGATATACTGTACCGGGAATAAAAGACCTTCCAGTTGCATGTAAAAAATTAATTGAAGAGTATAAATGTGACATATGTATGGCTTTGGGTATGCCGGGGGATAAGCCAATAGATAAAACTTGTGCTCATGAGGCATCTCTAGGAATAATACAGGTTCAATTGATAACTAACAAGCATGTTATTGAGGTCTTTGTACATGCTGACGAAGGTAGAAATGAAAAAGAATTATTTGAAATAGTAGAGGATAGAACATATAAGCATACACTCAATGCTATTGGTCTATTAAAAGGCAAAGAAGAATTATCAAGAATGGCTGGAAGGGGAATAAGACAAGGAAAAGAGAATGTTGGACAAATAAAGGGAAAATAAAAATGAAGGATGAATTTTTTGAAATAAAGAAGATCGGAATTATATCTGATACACATATACCGATAAGAGCAAAGAATATACCAGAAAAGGTTTTTAAAATATTTGAAAGCGTTGACTTGATTTTACATGCCGGTGACTTAGTAGAGCTGTATGTGATAGAAGAACTTGAGAAGATTGCACCAGTAGTTGCTGTAAAGGGAAACATGGACAGATTTATAGATAGTCTTCCTGAGAAGAGGATTATAAAGGTCAACAACAAATTTAAGATCGGGATAATACATGGCTCAGGGGATCCATTTAGTCTTCCTGTAAGAGTGAAGAAAGAGTTTAGGGATGTTGATTGTATTGTGTTTGGACATAGCCATAGAGCATTTAATGAGTTAGTAGATGGGATTCTATTATTTAATCCTGGTTCTGCTTGTGATACTGTCTTTACCTCTGTAAACTCTGTTGGTTTGTTATATATTGGTGATAAAATAAAAGGAGAGATAATAAGAATAAACTAAGGGGTGGTAAAATGAATGAAAAACTTGGTTTTGTTGTATCTGAATATAATGCAGATATAACATACCTAATGAGCAAAGTTGGGGAAGAACATGCCCAGTTCCTAGGCGCGAAAGTGATTGAGACGATAAAGGTTCCTGGCGCGTTTGATATGCCCCTAGCTGTAAACTATCTATTAGAGAAAAATGATATAGATGGTGTTGTTTGCTTAGGTGCTGTGGTCGAGGGAGATACTGACCATGACCAGATTGTTGCCCACAATGCAGCCAGGAAGATAGTTGATTTGAGTATTAAATTTAAAAAGCCTGTTGCACTAGGAGTTTCTGGTCCTGGTATGAGTAGAGCAGATGGCGTAAAAAGAATAGAAAGTTATGCAAAAAGAAGTGTAGAGTCCGCCCTAAAGATGATTAGAAGACTAAAGTGAACGTTCATCAAATTCAACAATAGGTGTTTTTCCACCTAATATAGCTTTGAATCTGCCATCTTCAAAGGTTAATGTGAATATATTTACATTAGATTTTGTGGCTCTCATCTTTGCTATTGATATCTCTCTCTGGACTATTCTCCCATACCTTGCTAGATCTAGGAATATAATTGAATCTGCCAGATAATTCTCAACTATGTATTGGTCGTGTGTTCTTTTATCAGAAGAAACCTCTAGGATAAGGTAAGAAGTTAGATTCTTTGATCTAAAGAATTCAAACATGTTAAATAGTGTTTCCCTAGGATTTTTAATATTAGAAATCGCATAAAGAGCATTTAGTGAATCCAAAACAAGATATTGGCAATATAGGCGCTTTTGTAATTCGTTTATTAGTGTTGATATTGTTGTTACTAGGTCTCCAAATTTTTTTGCTTTCATAATTCTATATCTTGCTGAGGGAACATCTAGGAAAACAATTGTGCCCATACTTTTCTTTCCTTTGCTAATATAATTTAATCTTGTACCACTGAAGTGGGCAATAGCAACATTAATCTTTGACAAATCTATATTCAAACTAGATAATTGCATTGAGAAGTTATTAAAAGGTTGTTCAATAGAAATATAAAGTGAATTCTTTCCTTTCAGGGCTTCATTATAGATAATATTAAATGCTATAGAGGACTTCATAGTTCCTGTAACCCCGCTGATTAGGTTGACGAAGCCCTCAGGTATTCCTCCCTCTATTTCCTCATCAAGCCCTTCTATATATGTAGGTATTCTCCTTATTTTTGCTCCCATGTTTCCCATTTTTAGAGGAAGGGATATAAATATCTTTCTAAATTTTTAGAAAATTTTTTATAGAGACAATGAAAAATAAAATATAATGAAAACAACAAGGGTCCAAGGATATATCCTGTATGCACTTGGAAAATGGTTTGAAGAAGCAAACAAAAAGATTAAAGATAAACCATTACAGGTTAGTATCTCAAAAAGCATCTTTATAGATTTAATGAAAAAGGCAAAATTAACAAAAAAACAAGAGCGGGCTTTATATAAAAATCTTGAGATACTTGAAAAGAAAAAATTGATTGAATATAAAAATAAGGAGTTAAACCTAACTAACAAAGGTAAAAAGGTTTATAATGAAATAAACAAACAAGTAGAGCCATATTTTTATTTGATAAAAAAACTAAAAGAAAAGGATCCTGCTTCTTATACAAAAAAGATACAGACGATATTTAAGTAGTAAATTAGAATTAACCTCTAGAGAGTATATACAGATTCTCGAAAACTTTAAATATTGTAGTTTTTTATTGCTTATCTAGTCAGTTCATCAAAAACTGGCGAATTGGCTATCTTTACATAGGAAGAACTTTATTTTCATATTTTTTTCTTTTTTAAGGATGATTCTTCTTATAAATAATGATATTCCCTCTTCCTTTCTTAATCTTTTTAACTAAACCTTTGGTCTCTAATTCGGATATAATTAAAGAGACCTTTGCTTCAGACAAAGGCAATTGTTTTCTTATCTCTTTCTGAGTGATTCTTTTATTATCTTTTATTATCTTTAATACTGTCCTAAGGTACTCATCGGACTGTTCTATCTTTTTGGTTTTTCTTTTGATAAAAAAATAGCCCACAATTATCAAGATCACTAGGAAAGTAATAAAAGTAATAATAATATTGAGGATTAAACCAAAATTTGACTCTTCCTTGAAATAATCCTCATCTATTTCAAATTTTGCCTCCTCAATGATATCAGATTCTATGGAGGGAAAAAGGACAAGGTCTAAGACAAAGTCTCCATCCTGTTCTACAGAGATATTTTCAGTTGCAGCAAGTGTGGTTCCTTGAAGGATTTTTTTCGCTTCTATTTTATAGTCACCTATGGGGACAGTAAAAGAATAAGTTCCATTCTTTGCTATATACTTTTGCCTTGGTTGAGTGTTTATAGTAACAACTACATTATTTGCTTTGGTCAGGGATAAATCATATATGCTCCCATGTATTGTGGCTCCAAAGACAAAGTTTGTTAATATGACAAATATAAACAAATATAGTACAACCTTCATACTCATTAATTTTAGTAATCTTATATAAAAAGTTTATTTTTTTAAAACATACCGAGAGAGGGGTTTATAAAGTATAAAACAAGCAAAATGACTCTTATAAAGGGTTAGAAAGCATAATAAAGCTTTAATTTTTTCGTAAAAAAAGTTTATTTATAAATAAGAAGTGTCTAAAAGATTATTAAATTAAAATTTCAAAATTAAAAATAAACAATATAAATAACAGGAGGTGAAATAACAATGAAAGGTATTACTAGCTTGATTGTGATTTGTTTATTCTTAACAAGTTTTGTTTATGCTGAAGAAATAGTTAGTTCTGTACCAGAAAAACCAATTCTTAAAAGTACCAATAGTGGAGAAGAAGCAAAGCCTATTATTAGAAATGTTGAAAAAGAAAATATAAAGAAAGGAGTAGGATCAATAGAAGAAAAGAAAGGGCCAATAAAGGCAATAATTTCTAGGAGGAACAAAGGAATCACCAGTCTAGGGAAGATAGATAATTGTATTACTAGATTGGTTGAAAAGGAGGGTATAAAAAAAGAGGAAGCATATAGAAGGTGCAGGTATAGGATTCTTAGAGCAAAACCAATCAAAGAAAGGATAAGAGTTGTAAGGAAAGTTGATAATTTTCTTGATATCAAAAAAGGAGAGATAGAAGAAAAAATTAAGGAATGCAAAGATGAAGAATGTAAGAAAAAACTGGAGGATAGACTCGGGAAAATTGAGAAATTGGATAAAAAATTAGGACCTATTTTTAATAGGATAGAAGAAAAAAGACTAGAAAAATTAAATGAGATTAAAGAACTAAAAGAAAAAGAAGGGTTTTCAAAGTTTAGGGGAACTCTAAATTTAAAAGCAAGAGCTATTAATAATATCATGTTAGAAAAGGCAAAAAAGAATTTTATTGAAGCAAAGAAAAGGTTTGAAAGAGCGAAGACAAGATATCTAGACGCTAGAAAAAGATTCTTAGAAAAAAAGAAGTTAATAGGAGCATGCAAGGATAATGAATCTGATGAATGTAAAAAAGCAAAAGAAGAGATTATAGAAGACTCTAAAGAGTATTTAATCGGAATCGCTGACCAGATGATTGAGTATATAAACAAGATAGAGGCCAAGGTTGAGTCTAATGATGATTTGTCAGAGGAAGAAGTTAATCAAATTATTGAAAACCTAGACGAATGGGCTAAGGAAGTTGAGGAGCTAAAAGTTAAAATAGAGGGCGCCGAGGACAAAGAGGACATAAAAGAGGCAGCAAAAAAACTAAGTGAATACTGGAAAAGAATAAAATATAGACTAGAAATAAAGGCAGCTAGGATTGTAAATGCGAGAATAGGGGGCATAATAATAAGGTCAAAATATTTAGAGATTAAATTAAACAGAATACTAGACAGACTAGCCGAAGATGGAGTAGATATATCAGAGATAGAAACACTAGTAGACAAATTCAATGCCAAGATAGAAGAGGCAAAGAAATTATATGAAAAGGCACGGAAAAGTTTCAAAGAGGCTGCTTTATTAAAGAGGGAAGCGGGTGAGAAAACAGAGGAAGAAATAGAAAAAATAAAAGAGTTGTCTTCTGCAGGACATGAAGCTATGAAGGGAGCACAAAGGGCTTTAAATGAAGCACAGAAAACATTAAGAGATATTATAATCAAAATAAAGAATATAGGAAGAGAGGATGTACTAGAGAAAACATCAATTGGCACAGGAGAGATAGAAAAGGAAATCTCTAGAGAGGAAGAGACGACAGAATAACCTACCTTGTTTTGTTTTTGTTTTCATAGAAAAATTTAAATAATTTTAATCAAAAGAGAGAAAAATGATGAAAAAAGAGGTTTTTTTGAGTTTAATATTAGGTTTTTTATTGATAATGTTTTTGTTTGGGTGTAAGAAAGCTAGTGTAGAAAGGGAAAAGCAGATAGAATCAGAAGAAGAGAAGACCAAACTAGGTGTAGAAGAAGAGATTAGTGATGTTAGCAATGTTGAAAAAGAGTTAGATTTAGGAGAGCTAGAGAATATTGATAAAGAGCTTGAAGAAATAAATTGGTAATATTTATATAACAAAAAATTATCTTCTTTTTATGATAGAAATAGATGGTTCATTCTTAGAAGGTGGAGGGCAGATAGTAAGGACAGCCTTAGCTATCTCTACTGTTATTCAAAAGCCATTTTGTGTTTTTAATATAAGGAAAGGAAGGCCTAAATCAGGTTTAAAAAATCAACATCTCTATTGCATTAAGGCTTTAGAGAAGCTATGTAATGCAAAGACAGAAGGAGCAGAGCTTGGTTCTATGAAACTGAAATATGTTCCAGGAAAGATTAAAGGTCAAACTATTTCTATTGATATTGGTACTGCTGGTTCTGTAACCTTATTGTTACAATCGTTGCTCTTACCAGCTTTTTTTTCTAATTCAAAGGTTAGATTTAAGATTAGCGGAGGGACAGATGTTCAATGGAGCCCACAGTTTGACTATTTTGCGAATGTGGTCATTCCTCAATTACAAAGATTTAGTGAGATGATAGAAATATCTCTAGTAAAGAGGGGCTATTATCCAAAAGGTGGTGGTAAGGTAGATATAAAAATCAAACCAAAATTTAGTTTAGAAAAAATAAAAGAAGCACCTCAGATTAATCTTATAGAACAATATAATTTAATTCAAATAAAAGGAATCTCCCATGCAAGTCTAGATTTACAAAAAGCACAAGTAGCTGAAAGACAAGCAAGATCAGCAAGAATTGCTTTAGGTAGATTCAATTGTCCGATTAATATTAGAACTGAATACCGTGAAACCCTATCAACTGGAAGTGGAATTACTCTTTGGGCTATATTCTCAAAGGACCTAGATGAGATAGACATTTTTAATCCAATAAGGATTGGTGCTGATGCCTTAGGTGAGAGAGGTAAAAGGGCCGAGGATGTCGGAAAAGAGGCAGCAGATAAACTGATTCAGGAAATCAATTCTAAAGCTCCTGTTGATTCCCATTTGGCCGATAACCTAATACCCTTTTTGGCTTTATTTGGGGGTAGAATAAAGGTAAGCAAAATAACGCCCCATACATTAACAAATATTTATACATGTGAACAATTTCTAGGTAAGATTTTTGAACTTGACGAGGATAAAAAAATAATAAGACAACTATATTTTAAACACCAAAACTTTTTTAAATAGTTTTGTTTTCTTTGTTTTAATGATTCAAATAGGGTTATGAGGTGTAAAAATGAAAACAATAGATGAATTAAAGAATGAGCAAGGACAGCTTGATTCAAATGCTATAAAATATATAATACCATATGACACGCCATTCCTTATGATAGACAAGGTATTGAGTTTAGATAAGACAAAGATAGTTGCGATAAAGAACACATCCGCGAATGAATATTACTTTAAGGGGCATTTTGCAGGTTTTCCTATTATGCCTGGTGCTTTGATAGTGGAAGGAATGGGTCAAGCAGCAACATTGCTTGTAAGATATAACATAGAAAATCACTGGGAAAAAGAGGTACTGGCATACAGGATAAAAGATGCTAAATTCTCGGCTCCAACATTCCCTGGAGATACAATAAAATATGAGATAACACTTCTTGGTAAGGATGACAGGGGTGCTTTACTTTCTGGGAAGGCCATAGTTAATGAAAAAGTTGTGGCAGAGGCAACAATGATGTTGGCGGTAGTTGATAGGCGGGAGTTTAGAATAAAAGCATCTCCTGTTTATAAGTGATTAATCATGAAGAGGTATGTAAAGGGCGTTGGTATGACTAAATTCAGTGTAGAATCAAGAACTACACAAGACATGGCTATTGAAGCCATAAGTCTTGCTTTAGATGATTCTAACCTTAACATAAATGATATTGAAGCTGTTGTTGTTTCAACAGTCGACACAAAAGTAAATACTGAAAGGCAGAGACATTATCCTGCTGTTCTTTCAAGTCTGCTAAAGAGAAAGATGCCTATTATCAGGGTTCCAGCTGTTTGTGGTGGGGGTGGTGCTGCATTTTGGACAGCATTAAGACTAAAATACAATAATATCCTTGTTATAGGTGTTGATAATGTGTTAGCAGGGCCTACACCAATAATCACAAAAGAGATTATGAACGCTGGAGAAAATCTCTGGGAACAAGAAGAGGGGCTTAATTTTCCTGGACAAAATGCACTAGTTGCTCAGCAACATATGTTAAAATACGGAACTACGCATGATGACTTGGCTTTAATATCCTATAAAAACCACCTTCATGGTAGCATGAATCCTAAAGCAAGATTTTATGGTAAAAAGGTAACTCTAGAAGAAATAAAGAAGGCACCAATCATAGCTTCACCATTCAATTTATATGATTGTTCAATATCTGTAAATGGGGCTGCAGCTGTTGTAGTATCAAGGGATAAAACAGACATTAAGGTTATAGGGTCTGCCCTAGCTACGGATTATTTACCTCCATTTGAGAGGCCTGATATAACCACATGGCAATCAAGCGTAGAAGCTGGAAAAAAGGCATTTAAGGAAGCAGGAGTAGAACCAAGCGATATAGATGTGGCAGAAATCCATGATGCGTTTACAATTGTTGAACTTATATCATATGAAGACCTTGGATTTTGTAAGAAAGGAGAAGGCGGAAAACTGGTAAGAGATGGTTATGTAAACCTTGATGGAAAAATGCCTGTAAATACATCTGGGGGATTAAAGGCAAGAGGCCACCCCATATCTCCTACTGGAGTTGCCCAAATTGTTGAGATTGTTGACCAGTTAAGGGACAGATGTGGTGACCGTCAAGTTAATAATCCAAAAATAGGTTTAACCCAAAATATAGGTGGGGCTGGAGGTACAGCAACTGTTCATATTTTTAGAAAAATAGCGGGATGATAAAGATGGCAAAGATAATAAGGTGGATATGCGAGAAATGTAATAAGAAATGGATTTATCCAATAAGTAGGTGTCTATATTGCAATGGGGAAATAAAAAAGCAGATAGGTATGAAAATAAAGGTTATAGGATTCACAAGGATTCACATTCCGTGCCCTCCACATCCAATAGTACCCTACAATGTTCTTCTTCTGGAAGATGAATATGGGAATAGAATGCCAAAAAAAACAATAAAGGATTACAATATAGGGGATACATACGAAGATATTCCATCTAAGGAAGAAAATGCAATAGCAATAACAAAGATAAAATATGATGTTTATGAAGCTGTTAAAGAAGCATTAGAGCTGATAGGGGATATTGAAGTAGATAGGACAAACAAAATACTTATTAAACCAAATTTGAGTATTCCTGGGTATCCATATCTTGGTATTGGAACGCATCCAGAAGTAATGAGGGGTTTATTGCGATACTTAATTGAAAGAGGAGCTAATCCAAAGAATATAACAATAGCTGAGCAAAGCTTCTTCTTTCCATTTGATAAGGCTATTGCAAAATCAAGAATCAATCAAATAGTAAAGGAGTTTGGTGTCAACCTGGTTGATTTAAGTAAAACAGAGTTCATAGAGAAAAAAGAGAGGGAATTTGTATTTAGGGTGTCTAAGATAGTTTATGATTTTGATTTGATTTTTAATGTGCCTGTTATTAAAACAGATATGTTGCTTGGTATAGACGGGGCGTTTGAAAATCTAACGAGATTTTTATCTAAGGAAAACTTTAATGAGTTTGTAAGGGATATTAAAAAAGCTATAGGTGCTCTTGCTGTTTTACCTAACATATTACCAAGGTTTATCACGATAGGGGATGGAACCATAGGTATGCAGGGTAATGGTCCAGCAGAACATGGTGAGCCAGGATTCTATAATATGATATTTGCAGCGAGAAATCCAGTTGTACATGATAAAATTGTACAGGAGGTATTATGTTTAAGAAGACTACCTTATGTTGAGTTAGCAGGAAAACTTGGTATTGGTGAATATGAAGTATCAAAGATAAAAGTTATTGGAAATGAGTTAGATGCTGTTAGGAGGGATATAAAACAACCAATAGGCTCAAAGCTAATTAAAAAGGACTAAGATGTACATAAAAGGAGTTGGTATGACCAAATTTGGTATTTCTGGCAAGTTCTCACAGATGTTAGCATATGAAGCTACATTAGAAGCATTAAATGATGCGGATATTAACTTTAAGGATATAGATGCTGTTGTTTGCTCTAGTTTAGAGTGGTTCTTCTCAATAGAAAAACAGAGGCACTTTGCAGCTTTGTTGGCTTCTGTTTTCAAAACCCATAAGCCAATAATTCGAGTGCCTGCTGCCTGTGCTGGTGGTGGCGCTGCCTTATGGGTAGCACAACAATTAGGTTACGACAATGTATTAGTTGTTGGAGTAGAAAAACTGATGACATGCAAATCGGAAAGTATAACAGATGAATTTATGATGGCTGCTGAGAGCAAATGGGAGCAAGTAGAGGGGCTTAATTTTCCTGGGCAAAACGCACTAGTTGCTCAACAATATTTGGAAAAATATAAAAAAACGACTACAGAACATTTGGCTTTAATCTCTTTTAAGAATCACTCAAACGCATTACTAAATCCAAAAGCGAGATTTTATGGTAGAAAGGTAACTCTAGAAGAAATAAAAAATTCTCCAATAATATGTTCCCCGTTAAGACTCTATGATTGTTCAATATCTGTTGATGGAGCAGCTGCATGTGTTGTTACAAATGAAAAAACAGATATCAAAATAATTGGTTCTGATTTATGTGCTGAATACCTACCAACATGGGAAAGGGAAGATAGCCTTAGATGGGAGGGAACAATTATTAGCTCCAAAAATGCGTTCAACCAAGCAGGAGTAGAACCAAGTGATATAGATGTGGCAGAAATCCATGATGCGTTTACAATTGTTGAGCTGATAGCTTATGAAGACCTTGGATTCTGTAAGAAGGGAGAGGCTTATAAAAAAATTGAAGAGGGTTATTTTAATCTTGATGGAAAGATGCCTGTAAATACATCTGGGGGATTAAAAGCAAAGGGACATCCTGTCTCTGCAACCGGATTAGCCCAGATATATGAAATAGTAAAACAGCTTAGGGGGGAGGCTAAGGATAGGCAGGTTTCAAAAGCGAAGATAGGGCTAGCCCATAATATCGGTGGGGCAGGAGGAACTGTTACTTGTCATATCCTAAAGAAAATCTGTGGTTAAAAATTAAAGGTGATAAAAATGGGTTTAAAAGGAAAAAATGCTTTAATAACAGGTTCTGCAAGGGGATTGGGAAAAGAAATGGCTCTAACATTAGCAAAGGAAGGTTGTAATATAATAGTTAATGACTTGGAAGATATGAAAGAAGAAGCGATAAAAACAGTGGAAGAGATAAAAAAACTAGGTGTAGAGTCTGATTTTGTTCCTGCAGATGTATCTGATTTTGAGAGTTGTAAAAAGATGGCTGAAACAGTAAAGCAAAAATTTGAAAAAGTTGACATACTGATAAACAATGCAGGCATAACGAAAGACAGAACATTAAAAAAGATGGTCCCGGATGAATGGTACCCAGTGATTAATGTAAATCTAAATAGCCTATACAATGTAACCCATAATATATTGGAACTAATACCAGAAGGAGGGAGAATAATCAATATAAGTTCGGTAGCAGGTATAGCAGGAAATTTTGGACAAACGAATTATGCAGCAACAAAAGCGGGGGTGATTGGATTTACAAAATCGTTAGCAAAAGAAGTAGGCAAAAAAAAGATTACTGTCAATGCTGTTGCACCTGGTTTTATTAAGTCACCTATGACTGATAAAATACCAGTAGAGTTATTAGCAAATATTATTGAACTAATACCATTGAAAGAAATGGGGCAACCGGAAGATGTTGCTAATGCTGTAAAGTTTCTTGCTTCAGATGAAGCAAGATACATATCTGGCACTGTATTAAGGGTTGATGGAGGAATTGCTTTGTAACATAAGAAAGTTAAAGCAATATTTATAAAGCAATTAAAATTTGTGATTTTAGGGGATATCATGAATTTTGATTTTACACCAGAACAATTGGCAATAAAAAAAATGATTAGAGAATTCGCTGAATCAGAGATAAAACCATACGCGGAAGAGATTGACAAGGAAAAGAAGTTTCCTGAAAAACAATTAAAAAAACTAGCTAAGCTAGGGATAATGGGAATGACAATCCCAGAGGAATACGGTGGAAGCCAAATAGATTGTGTATCACAAACAATAATAATGGAAGAGTTAAGCAGGGTTTGTAACTCAACTGCTGTTTCTTTTGGTGCTCACACAAGTTTGGCATGTAACCCAATAACAAACTATGGGACAAAAGAACAAAAGGAGAAATACCTACCATTACTTGCTTCTGGGAAGTATCTTGGTGCTTTCTCTTTAACAGAGCCAAGTGCTGGTTCTGACGCAGCAAATATACAAACAACGGCTATAAGGGACGGGGATGAATATATCATAAATGGTTCTAAAATATTTATAACAAATGGTGCAAAGGCAGATCTAGTAAATGTTGTTGCAATGACAGACAAAGCAAAAAAACATAATGGGATTTCTATTTTTATTGTTGAAACAAAGACTCCTGGTTTTGAAGTAGGAAAGATTGAGGATAAGTTAGGACTATGCGGTTCTTGTACAGCAGAACTTGTATTCAAGGATATGAGAGTTCCAAAAGAAAACTTATTAGGAGGAATAGAGGGGCAGGGTTTCAAACAAACTATGTGGACATTGGACTCTGGTAGAATCGGTATAGGCGCCCAAGGGGTTGGTATTGCACAAGCTGCTTTTGATGAATCACTAAAATATGTGAAAGAAAGAGAACAATTTGGAAGAAAACTGTTCAAATTCCAAGCCATACAATTCATGCTTTCTGACATGGCAATGAAAATAGATGCTGCAAGGTTATTATGCCTAAGAGCAGCAGATATGAAAGAAAAAGGAAAAAGGTATGTTAAAGAGGCTGCCATGGCAAAGTTGTTTGGTAGTGAGGTAGCAATGGAAGTAACAAGAAAGGCTATACAGATACATGGAGGATACGGATTTACTAAGGATTATCCTGTAGAACGATTCTATAGAGATGCAAAAATTACGGAAATATATGAAGGCACATCCGAAATCCAAAGGCTAGTTATAGCTGCAGAACTGTTGGGAAGAGGTTTCTGAAGATGAGAATAATAGTGTGTATTAAACAAGTTCCAGATACTAATGAAGTTAAAATTGACCCAAAAAAAGGTACGCTAATTAGAGAGGGTATCCCTACGATTATGAATCCTGAAGATAAACATGCATTGTTGGAAGCAATAGAGATTAAGAATAAAACAAAAGGTAAGGTCATAGCACTCTCAATGGGGCCTCCACAAGCAGAGGAAGTATTAAGAGAGGCTCTAGCTTTAGGTGCAGATGAAGCAATATTGCTTTGTGATAGAGCTTTTGCTGGTTCTGACACATGGGCTACAGCTAATGCTTTGGGAACAGCTATAGAAAAGATAGGCAACTATGATTTGCTGCTGTTTGGCAGACAGGCTATTGATGGTGATACAGCCCAGGTAGGTCCGCAAACAGCAGAATTTCTTAGTATCCCTCAGATAACTTATGCCAGAAAAATTGAGATTAAAGACAATAGTGTGATAGTAGAAAGGCAAATGGAAGATGGCTATGAGATTATAAGAGGTAACTTACCTTGCTTAATAACCTGTACTTCAGATATTAATGAAATAGAATACCCAACATTAAGAGGGATAAAGCAAGCCTACAGAAATAAAAAAGTAAAGGTATGGAGTGCAGATGATATAAAAGCAAATAAATCAAAAATAGGTTTGCTAAACAGCCCTACAAGGGTAAAAAGAATATTCACACCTCAACCAAGGGGTCAAGGTCAACTTCTTAGAGGCCCAACAAAAGAGGTAGTGAAAAAAATTGTTAATCTGCTAAAAGAGAAAGAACTAATACGGGCGTTTTAGATGAAAGTAAAAATATCTCCAATATGTCCTGAATCAAGTCTTAACCTAGGTGGTGTTATATTAATAAGGGGAGAAGACTTCAAAGAAGTTCCAGATATTCCTGAAGTCAGGAATGCTGTTGATAAGGGGTACTTAGAGGTACTAAAAGAAGAGAAGAAAAAAACAAAAAGTGTGAAAAAAGAAGGTAGCGAGGTATTGGTGTTTGCAGAACAAAGAAATAATAAAATTGCTAGGGTTGTTTTTGAACTTTTAGGAAAGGCGAGGGAACTTGCAGATAAATTAAATGTGAAACTAGCTACAATTCTATTGACAGAGAAAGACAACGGATTATCTAACCAATTAATCCAATATGGTGCTGATAGGGTTTATTTAGCGGAGAACTCCTTACTTAAGAACTATCAAACTGAGTTGTATACCAAAGTCATTGTTGAACATATTAAAAAAACAAAACCACAAATAGTAATATATGGTGCAACTAATATTGGGCGTGATTTGGCTCCAAGAATTGCACAAAGAATAACTACTGGACTAACTGCTGATTGCACAGGATTGGATATTACAGAAGAAGGTTTACTTCTACAAACAAGGCCTGCTTTTGGTGGAAACATTATGGCACAGATTGTTTGTCCAAAGCATAGACCACAAATGGCTACAATAAGACCTGGTGTAATGAAAGCAAAGGAAAAAGACAAAAAAAGAAATGGGGAAACAATCAGAGTTGAAGTGAAAATATCAGAAAAAGACAAAAAAACAGAGATCATAAAAATAATTAGAGAAACAAAGAAAAAAGTTAACTTAGAAGAAGCGAAGATAATAGTCTCAGGTGGCAGAGGATTAGGAAAAAAAGAAAATTTCAAACTTATAGAAGAATTAGCTTCTCTGTTAAATGCTGAAGTAGGGGCTTCAAGGGCTGCTGTCGATGCGGGTTGGATTTCTAAAGAACATCAAGTTGGACAAACCGGAAAAACAGTAAGGCCAAAACTTTACCTTGCTATAGGGATATCTGGTTCTATACAGCACAAAGCAGGGATGCAAAATTCTGATTTAATCATTGCCATTAATAAAGACCCAGAAGCACCTATATTCCAAATAGCGGACTATGGCATCGTAGATGACTTGTTTAAGATTGTTCCAGAAATGATTAAGCAATTGAAACAATAAATTTTATAATTAAAAAGCTATTTTTTTCTTTTATGTTACATCCAATACAAAGGATAATAATTCCCCCTCTACTTAAATTAGTATGGATCAAAAAAATAGAGGGAATAAAAAATATACCCTTAGATGGTAAATTCGTTGCTACTCCGAATCATCAAAGTTTCTTTGATGATTGGATTGTACCAAGTATAATAGCAGTTTACCTCAATAGAGAACTTCATATGTATGTCAACAGAAAATATTTTAGAAATCCCTTGTTTAGATGGTATCTTAACCATCATAAGTGCATACCTGTAGAAGTATATAATAGTAAAGATAAAAAAGAAGTAAATGAGAAGGCATTTTGGATGGCTATGCAATATTTGGAAAAGAATGAGCCAATATGTATATACCCAGAGGGACATAGAAGTAGGGATGGGAAATTACAAATTGGAAAACTTGGTGCAGCAAGATTGGCGATAACAGCAAGGGTTCCAGTGTTACCTATTGGCATAATTGGAACAAGAGAAGTATTACCTAAAGGAAAAATAATACCAAAAATAAAGAAGGTTATAACTGTAAAGATTGGTAAGCCTATTTATTTTAAAGAATACTACGAAAAAGGAGCAAGTAAAAAAATATTAATAAAGGCCACAAATAAAATAATGAGAGAAATCGGAAAATTAATAGGACAGAAATACAAAAATGGTGTATGAAATATCAAAAAATACACTTGGTTTGATTGTAAATCTTTATGTGAAAGAGATAAGGGGGCTAGAGAATGTTCCAAGGAGAGGTCCCTACATAGTTGCAGCAAATCATTCTAGCTATATGGACCATTTAATTTTACAAAATATATGGGCAAGAAAGTTTAATTTGGTCCTGCATTTTCTTGCTAAGAAAGAACACTTTGTAGGCTTACAGAAGATATGGCACAAACACTTTAAAGCTATACCAATAGACAGAAAAAGAGGAGGAAAAACAGCCTTAAGGAAAGCTGTTAGTCTACTTAAAAGAGGAGAAGTTATTGGTATATACCCCGAAGGCACTAGAACATTAACCGGAAAACTTCAAAAGGGCAAAACAGGTGCTATTAGGCTAGCCTTAGCTTCTAGGGTCCCAATATTACCTGTAGGTATAATAGGAACATTTGAGATGTTACCAAAGGGCAAGATAATACCAAGATTTAAAAGGGCAAAGGTTAATATAGGGAAAGTTATGCATTTTGATAAATACTATGGCAAGAAGATTGATAAAAAAACATTAAGGCTTCTGACTACAAGGCTTATGAAAGAGATAGGAAGACTATGTAAAAAAAGATACATTTTTGATTAAAATGGAGGTTTCTGTAATAGGCGCAGGTGGCTGGGGGACAACCTTAGCAAATCTGTTAGCAGAAAAAGGAATAGAAACTATATTGTGGGCCAGAGAACCAGAAGTAGTTAGGGAAATAGAAGAAAATAGAACAAATAATCAATTTTTACCAGGAGTTAAACTTTCTATTAAAATAAAGCCAACAAACAATCTAGAGAATGCTGTAAGAGACAAGAAAATCATAATTATGGCTATTCCATCACAGTTTTTAAGAGTCATGGCAAAAAAAATAACAGGATATATCAAAACAGATGCTATTGTAGTAGATGTAGCAAAAGGGATAGAAGAAGGAACATTCAAGAGGATGTCCCAAATACTAGAAGAGGAGTTACCTTCTGGAGTGAGAATAATTGCTCTATCTGGACCGAACCATGCGGAGGAGGTAAGTAGAAAGATACCAACGGCTACAGTAATAGCTTCAAAGCATTCTGAAATATTAACAAAAATAAAGGAACTCTTAGAAGTAGAGTACTTCAAGGTTTATCCACATGATGATATAATTGGAGTGGAAATATGTGGAGCGATAAAGAATATAAGCGCTATTGCTACAGGCGTTTGTGATGGTCTTGGCTTAGGGAATAATTCAAAGGCTTCTATAATCACTCTTGGTTTAATGGAGATGAGCAAAGTAGGTAGATTTTTTGGAGCAAGGAGAAGTACTTTTTATGGTCTAGCAGGAGTAGGTGATTTAGTAGCTACATGCATGTCAAAATATTCAAGGAATAGATTCGTAGGAGAAAAGATAGCTGAAGGCAAGAGTCTTGATGAAATAAAAAAAGAAATGCATGGTATGATTGCAGAAGGAGTAAAAACAACAAAAGCTGTCTATGAGTTATCAAAGAAGGAGAATATGGATTTACCTTTAACAAATCAGGTCTATAAAGTTTTATATGAAAAAAAAGAGTTAAAAAGTGCAATAAAGGATTTAATAGAATTAATATAGTAACATGACAAACAAGTTTTATTCTTCTGTGAAATCTTCAATTGTTTCTTTTAACTCTTCATTTGGTTTTAATATCCCTCTGTTCCTGAGATATTCTCTTGCTAATATCCAAAAGAATAAGCCCAAACTCTTTTTTCCTTTATTATTACAAGGGATTACTAAATCAATATTATTTGTTTGATTGTTTGTGTCACATAGCGCTACAACCGGGATTCCAACATTTATTGCATCCATTAAAGCATTTCTATCTGGCCACGAGTCTGTAATTAATATAACCTTCGCTTCATGGTAGATGTCCAAATTTGGATTTGTCAACATACCTGGGGGGTATCTTCCGGCTACGACTTTAATACCTGTAACCTTACCCAACATTCTAACTGGTTTCCATCCATTCTCTCTCCTACTGACAACTAGTATCTCATCTGGCTTATATCTTGAAAGAAATTTTGTAGCTATTCTTATTCGTTCATCTATTTTTTGTAAGTTCAGAACACTCAACCCATCTGGTCTGGTTTTATAAATAAAATCTTCCATATATTTTGTTTTGAACTTTGTACCTATATGTATTCCAGACTTTAGATACACATCTGTAGGTACTAAAAATTCTTGTGATTCTGCCATTTTATTGTATTTAAACCATTTAATTGCTGTCTGCTATTTTTATAACCTCAAGCAGCAATCCTCTTGACCCATAGCCGAGCCAGAGGGTTGGTATTGATTAATAGGGTTATGCTATTATTTAAAAAGGTTACGAAAATTTATTCTTTAGCTTTGAATATAGAGATTTCGCGATATATTGGTCCTTCTCTTGTTAGTGTACTTTCCATTAACTTGAATGAGTCTATTTTCAATTCTTCTTCATCCACTTTTATACTCTTTAGGTTCTTTATAAATCCTTCTTTATCTTTGATGGACTTAACTCTGCCTATTGTTATATGTGGATAGAAGTTTGGTTCCTTCTTGAAACCAAGCTCAAACAAAATATTGTCTATATCTTCCTTTAACCTTGTAGGTTCTTCTTTTGGCCTTACACCAATCCAAATAACCCTTATATAACTCTCATTAGGAAATACACCAATATTATCTAAGGTCAAGGAAAATTGACTAAAGTTTATTTTATTCAACCTTTCTTCTATTTGATTGACTAGATTATTAGAAACCTCTCCAAGGAATTTTAGGGTTAGATGATAATCAGAAGTTAGTTTTATCTTGGCGATATTTCTATCAAGCCTTTTTTGTATTGAACTGAGATTATTTTTTAATGGATTAAAATCTAGAGCAATGAACAATCTCATCTTCTTAGTGATAGGCCTATGCCGTATAAAAATTATTATAAAATAAAAAAACAAGTTTTTTATTCAGGATTTACTTTAAATCCTCACCGAAATCCTCAGTATCAACTGGGGCTCCTTCAGTCTTTGTATCCTGTTCTTCCTTTTGAATGGACTCGTCTTTTCCTTTTGAGTTACTAACCACTTCTGCAAAACCCATTCTTCTTAATACTCTTGTCACTTTTACTCTAACTTCATCTCCTTTTTTTGTATTCGGTACAAACAAAACAAATCCATTCTTCTTTGCTATGCCATCTCCTTTCTGTCCAACTGCCTCTATTTTCACATCAAGCTCTTCCCCAACACTAATAGGAGCAACAGAACTCCTACCTGAAAAAAAACCTTTTCCCATATTTATTTCCACCTTACTAATTTCTTATGATTGTGTTTTTATAGCACAATCACAATCTTACACAAGATATATGTGTAATATTCTTCAGAAAGAGGGATGAGTATTTAAATGTATTGTTATTTATGTGTTTCTCAATAAAAAATATCTAAATCCCTTTTCAATAGCTTCTAGGCTTGCTTCTAGTATATTAGTAGAAACTCCAACTGTTCCGAATTCTTCTTTTCCATTTTTAAATTCTATATAAACCCTAACAGAACTTTCAGCACCTTTATCTTCTGCTATCATTACCTTGTAGTTTATTAGAGAAACTTTCTTTATTTCTTTGTAATTAGTTGCTATCATTTTTTTTAAGGCACTATATGCAGCATCTACTGGTCCTCCATTTACTGGGGCTACTACCTCCCTATTTTTTCCGTCTACTGTCCCTGTAATTATACATTCAGAGAACTCACCATTTCTTTGTTCTGAAAGTATCTTCCATGTTTTTATTTCAAATATTTTTCCCCTTTTACCAAAGAATTCTTCCTTCAGTAGGAATTGTTCTGCTGGCAAAGAGCCTATATTATAGCCCTTTCTTTCCATTTCCTCAACTTTATTAAGAATCTTTGTAACATTTGGATGGTTTTTATTTATCTTAAGGTTGAATTTTTTTAGGACTTCTACAACATTGGCTTTACCTGACAAATCACTTAAGATTATATTTCTTTTATTTCCTACTAACTCTGGTTTTATATGCTCATATGAAGCTCCTTTAGATATTGCATCCACATGAACTCCTCCTTTATGAGAAAAGGCATTCTTTCCTACATAGGGTTGGTGTGTCGATGGTTTAATATTTGCTAAAGTGTAAACTAAATTACTGAGGTATGTTAATTTCTTAAGTTTCACTTGTATAGGGAATTTCTTTTTTAGTACAAGGTTTGGAATTAACTGGCATAAATCTGTATTTCCTGTTCTTTCTCCAAACCCGTTTATTGTTCCGTGGATTTGTGTTATCCCTAACTCAACAGCTATAAGGGAATTTGCAACCGCACAGCCAGAATCATTATGAAAATGACAACCAGTTTCAGATTTTATATTTTCTTTTTTTAAGAATGTTATTACATCTCCAATTATTTTTCTTACTTCAGTTGGTAGGGTCCCACCATTTGTATCGCAAAAAATTAAACAATCTGCTTCTCTAGCTGAACTTATACACCTAAGGGCATATTCTCTGTTATCTTTGAATCCATCAAAAAAGTGTTCTAAGTCATAAAAAACTTTTAAGCCTTTTCTCTTTAGGAATCTTATACTTTCTTCTATCGCCTTAAGATTTTCGTCTTTTTTTGCCTTTAGTTGCCTCTTTACATGCTGTAACCAAGTTTTTCCAAATATACAAGCAATAGGGGCCTTACTTTTTATGATTGCATTAAGGTTTTTGTCTTCATTCGCTTTTATGTTCATCCTTCTTGTGGAGCCAAATGCCACTATCTTGCTTTTTTTTAATCTTATTTTTGATATTTCCAAGAACGAGTCTAACTCCTTCTTATTTGAAGCTGGCCAACCAAACTCGATATAATCAATACCAAAATCATCAAGGGCTTTAGCTATTTCTATCTTGTCCCTTATAGAAAAACTAATATCTGGGCTTTGAGTTCCATCCCTTAATGTTGTGTCAAGTATTTTTATTTTCTTCATTTTTCCGTTTTTGGTTCTTTATTTAACATCTTAATCTTTTTGTCTGCAGTCAGAAAAAGAACTGCAGTCTCTAAGATATAATAATAGGAATAATAAAGACAACTAATATAATAGAAACAATATTCTTCATTGGTTTATGATTACTGTAAGACATATCTCTGTGAGGGTTTTATTGGATATTTAAATTTTTTCATTTTTACTCATTTTTATTTTTGCCATTTTAGAGTAGCAAAAAAAGAAAGATTTAAATATGATACTTTATTTCTACTAAAGTCTATAAGAATTTAAAGAACTTAGAGGAGAACGATGAAAAATGATAGTTCAAAGAGATTTTTTAAATAAGCTAAAAGAATTCGGTTTAAATGGTTATGAAAGTAAAATATGGACAGCCTTGCTTTCTAGAGGGGTTTCTACTGCTGGAGAACTCTCAGATATAGCAGATGTACCAAGGAGCAGAAGTTATGATGTTCTTGAAAGTTTGGAGAAGAAGGGATTTATAATAAAAAAGATGGGAAAGCCAATAAAATATATCGCAATCAAACCTGAAGAGGCCATAGAAAGGATAAAGAAAAAGATTGAAGAAGAAACAAAGCTTCGCTTGGAATTAATAGAGAGCTTAAAGTCTGCTGATGTATTTGAAGAACTGAATTTAATGCATAACAGAGGACTAGCATCTATTAAAGCATCGGATTTAAGTGGAGCAATAACAAATAGGAGGAATATATACAATCACCTTATATCAATGATTAAGAACTCAAAAAAATCAATTACATTGTTCACTACATCAGAAGGCATTATAAGGAAGAAAGATATTATGCTAAGGTATCTAAAAAAAGCAAAAGAAAGAGGCGTAAAGATAAGAATTGCTGCACCGATTGATAATAAGGCAAAGAGAGAACTATCAGAATTATATAGAATAGCAGAAATAAAAAAAACAAATATAAGGGCGAGATTCTGTATTATAGACGGAGAAGAAATATTAATTATGCCAATTGATGATGAGAAGATACATCCAAGCTATGATGTAGGAGTATGGATTAACACACCTTTCTTTGCTAGGGCTTTAGAGGGAGCCATAGATAGTTACTTAAAGAGATAACTAAAATCGAAGATGGCTCTTTTTTTGTTTTGTATGTTATCTAACAAACATAAATTCAAAAGATTTAAATATTACTTTAATTTTATTTAAAGCTATAACAAAAAAGAGGTGCAAACCAAAATGTTAACAATCCAAGAAGTTACCCTTGCCATAATTGTAGGAACATTAGCAGCAATAATATACTCCCTGAGGATACTTGTTCTTATGGAGAGAAGAATCGCTAGAATAGAGATGCACATTGAGAGGGTTGTTGAGAGAGTAATGAAAGAAGAACTGAAAATAGAAAAAAAGCTTAAGAAAAGATAATTATCTTATTAGCTCCTCAAATAGGAGTCCCTTTTTTTCCGCTATTTCTATATTTGTCATATATGCTTTGTCTGTTTCTTCTAAATCATCCAAAGACAAAAAAAGCCAATCTTTCTTTCTGAATTTTATAGCTATATATGGTTCAGCTCCAAATATTTCAGAGAATGTTTTGAGTTGTTCAATCTCTTCTTTGCTTATATACTTCCATGGTTTCTTTGCTGTTTTACATTCTATAGCTAATTTTCTTATCTTGTTTGTTGCTAATATGTCTGCAGAAGGGTATTTCATTGAACCAGAGCCAGCTATCCTTACTGCTGACCATGAGTCACTGCCCCAGAATTTGTGTACAAGTTCCCTTTCAGCATTTATTCCTTTTGTTTTCCTACTCATATCTTCACCACCATGAAGTCTTCTGCTACTATTGTATTATCAAATACAGCTCTTGCATCTTCCTCAATCTCTTGGGTATTCTTATATCTTGCACTGAAGTGGGTAAGGATGAGTTTCTTAACATTCGCTCTATTCGCAAGCAAACCTGCTTGTTTTGCAGTCATATGACCATATTCTTCTCCTTTTTTTTCTAGTTCAGATGTATATGTAGATTCACAAATTAGGATATCTGCATTCTTTGCTAATTTTAGAGCATTTTTACATGGAACTGTGTCTGATATTATTGTAATCTTTTTTCCTTTTTCTATGTAGGTTACATCATTTGGGTTTATTTTTTTGCCTTTATAGAATATTGGTTTGTTACTTTGTAATTTACCAAGTAAAGGTCCCTGAGGAATACCAAACTTTTTTACTTTTTTTGTATCAATATGCCTTATATCTTTTTCAATAAAATTATATCCTAATGTAATAATACCGTGTTCTAGCTTCATTGTTTCTAGACAAAAATAATCATTTTCAAAAAATTTTCCTTCTTTATTTATTTCATTAACTTCTAGCTTTATTCTTTTATCAAAGACAAATGCTTTGAACATAGCATCGAAGTGTTTTTTTGTTCCAACTGGACCGTATATTTGTAATTTACCAGAATACTCTGAGGCACCTAGGGTAGATATGATACCTGGTAAACCAAATACATGGTCGCCATGCCAATGAGTAATTAGAATTTTAGTTATTTTTGTTATTGGTATTCCTTTCTTTTTGAATTGTCTTTGGGTTCCTTCTCCACAATCTACTAATATGCCTTCATTCCTATATCTAATAAAAATTGAACTCTGATTCCTATCTTTTGTTGGTACCATAGAGGATGTTCCTAAAAAGATTATTTCCATCTCACTAAAATAAGAATAAGTAATATTTAAATATGTTTGTTTATATACCACTTTATCCAAAAGGATAAAAAGATATTTTAAGAGCCAATATGAATGAAGAGAAAAAAGAAATAAAGGAAGAAAAGAATAAAATAAAGGCAATGTTTGCAAGAGAGAGAGTCATAACAGAAAGCTCTGATTTGGCAAGAGAACTATATAATAAGAGCAGATATGGTACTATGTTAGAGAATGGAAAGGTACAGCTCTCATTACTTGAGGCACTTTATTTGCTAGAAAAAGGGAAACTAGAGATTCTAGATGGAAAAAATAAGCCTATTAGTTTTGAAAAATTTATAAAAAAAGCCCAGAAGATAGAACCAAATTTTTGGATAAGGTATTGCGTGTTTAAGGATATTAGGAATAGAGGTTATATAATAAAAACAGCGTTAAAATTTGGTGCAGATTTTAGAGTCTATGACAGAGGGGTAAAACCCGGAGAAGATCATGCTAAATGGATAGTATATCCAGTCCACGAAGCAGATACTCTAACATGGTATGAATTTGCTGCTAAGAATAGGGTTGCTCATTCTACAAGAAAAAGATTACTATTGGGCATAGTAGATGAGGAGAACTCTTGCACTTATTACGAGATTGCTTGGAAGAGGCCTTAGTAAATATATAAAAAATTATATAAACAAAGATTCCTTTTTTGTAAAATATGGAAAATAACAAAGAAAGAATTATCCAGTTTATAAAGCAAAAAGGACCTGTTCTACCAGTAGAAGTTGCAAAGAGCGTAGGCTCTAATATTATAATGGCTTCTGCTCTTTTATCTGAATTATGTTCAACTAAGCAAATAAAAATCTCGCACTTAAAGGTAGGTGGTTCTCCTCTGTACTATTTACCTGGACAGGAAGCAGAATTACAAAAATTTTCAGATAATCTGCATGAGAGAGAAAAAGAGGCATATTTATTACTCAAAGAAAACAAGGTTTTAGATGATTCAAAATTGGAGCCAGCAATAAGAGTTGCTATAAGAAATCTTAGGGATTTTGCAATCCCTTTAGAAGTAAATTACAAAGATAAGAAGGGGTTATTTTGGAAATGGTATTTGCTGACAAACAAAGAGGTCGAAGAGTTAATAAAGGTTCTTTTTGGAGAAAAGAAAACTAAATTTGAAAAGAACAAAAATGAAGTAGAGACATTTGAGCAAAAAAAAATAGAAAGCAAGAGAATAGACAATAATAGATTCCTAGATGAAGTCATAAAGTACTTAAACAAGAATAAGATGGACATACTAAGCAAAGACATTATTAAAAAAAATGAGATTGACTTTATTATTCAAATCCCCTCGGCTGTAGGCAAATTAGAGTATTATTGTAAAGCAAAAAATAAAAAAAGAATTAATGATGGGGATTTGGCGTCTGCATTTATACAAGGACAACAAAAAAAATTGCCAGTATTGTTTTTGACTAGTGGAGAATTAACAAAAAAAGCAAGAAGCATGCTTGAAAAGGAATTCAAAGGAATGTATGTAAAGAGGATATAAAATGGGGGTTGCTATAACTGAGTTACTCATAAGGAAAGAAATAGAAATAAGAGAACTCAATAACAAGATAATAGTAGTAGATGCTCCTCTTTGGTTATATCAGTTCTTGAGTTCTATTAGACAGGTTGATGGAAGTCCGTTAATGGATAGCAAAGGAAATGTTACATCACATCTTTCTGGTTTGTTTAATAGGTCAATAAAATTAATGGAGAGGGGAATAAGACTTGCTTATTGTTTTGATGGAAAGCCTCCGGAATTAAAAAAACAAGAACAAAAAAGAAGAGCAGAGTTAAAAGAAGAAGCAGAGTTAAGATATAAAGAGGCTCTCAAAAAAGAGGATATAAAAGAAATGAAAAAATATGCATCAAGAACTTCAAGACTAACAGAAGACATGATAAAAGAATCAAAAAAACTTTTAAATGCTTTGGGAATACCTGTAATAGAAGCTCCCTCTGAAGCTGAAGCACAAGCGTCGCATATAGTTAAAAAAGGAGATGCATTCGCAGTTGGTACAAATGATGCTGATTGCTTGATGTTCTCTGCACTTAGGATAGTAAGAAATTTAAATATAGCTGGAAAAAGAAAAAGAACAAATAAACTTGCATATGAGACAATAAAACCAGAGCTTATTGAACTCTCAGAAAATCTCAATAATTTAGGAATAGACAATGATCAGTTAATAGCCCTATGTATGTTGGTTGGGACTGATTATAATGTTGGAGGAATAAGAGGAATAGGCCAAAAAAGTGCATTGAAATTAGTTAAAAGATATAAATCAAATTTTGATGGGTTATTTAAAGAAGTAAGATGGGATGAAAACTTTGAATTTCCTTGGACAGATGTTTTCTATTTGATTAAAAAAATGCCAGTTAATGATAATTACTCATTAGAATGGGAAGGGTTAGATAAAGAAAAAATCCTAAAGATATTAGTTGATGAGCATGATTTCTCTGAAGAGAGGGTAAACAATGCTCTAAAAAAACTGATTGAAGAGAAAGAAAAAAGAAAGCAAAAAGGATTACAAGAGTTCTTCAAATAAGTTGGAAAATATAATTCATAGCTCAAAAAAATGGTTACATTGAAAGAGGCACTAAAAGGAAAGTTAACAAAAAAAGAACTCAAGTTAGTCCCAAGTTCATTTGACATAGTAGGTGATTTGGTTATATTCTCTGATTTTCCAAAAGAGCTTGATAAGAAAGATAAGATTGTAGGTGAAACTCTATTAAAACTTCATAAGAATGTGAAAGTTGTTCTCAAAAAAGTGGGAAAATACTCAGGAGAGTTCAGAACTCCAAAATTAAAGATAATTGCTGGAGAAAGAAGAAAAGAAACAGAGTTAAAAGAGAATGGAATAAGATTGAAGCTTAATCCAGAGAGAGTGTATTTTTCTGTAAGATTGGCAAACGAAAGAAAGAGAATAATAGAGCAAATAAAGGAAAATGAGGTTATTTTGGTTATGTTTTCAGGTATTGGTCCTTATCCTATAAGTATTGCTAAAAATAAGAAAGTAGATGAGATATATTCTATAGAATTGAATCCTATTGCTTGTGAATACCAAAAAGAAAATA
This sequence comes from uncultured Methanosarcinales archaeon, assembly GCA_964577685.1. Classification (GTDB taxonomy): domain Archaea; phylum Nanobdellota; class Nanobdellia; order Woesearchaeales; family JACPBV01; genus CAZNZT01. Next base: position 36,585 of record CAZNZT010000005.1, read on the forward strand.
TAGCCCTAAACAAAATTAACAATATAAAGCTATACAAAGGAGATGTTAGAGATATTGTCCCAAAAATAAAGAAAAAATTTGATAGAATAATCATGCCGCTTCCAAAAGGGGCTGAAGATTACTTGGATATTGCTCTTGGGGTTGCAAAAAAAGGGACAATGATACATTTCTATGATTTTCTAAATGAGAATGAGTTTGAAAATGCTGAAGAAAAAATAAAAAAAGTCTGTAAAAAGATGAATAGAAAATATAAGATAGTAAATCTAGTAAAATGTGGGCAGTTTGGTCCTGGGATATTTAGGATTTGTGTTGATTTTAAGATATGTTAATTTTACATTATATTGATTGATAAATATTTAAATAGAAGAAGAGCATTCTTATTATTGCGTGTGCAATGACCTAGTGAACACCCACTGAAGCAATGCTGATGATTAACGGAAAGTAACTTGGGAGCACACGCCTTCTTTATAAAAGAAAAAGATACTAGTTATCCAAACATTCTTAAATAATCTTCTCCCTCAAGCTTTTCTGTTTGCCTAACTTTATTTATGGCTAATATAATGTCTTCTTTTTTTATTTTTGTTCTGTTTTCTCTTATAGCGAAATATCCTGCTTCTGTACAAACAGCATGTATCTCTGCACCTGAGAACCCTTCCATTTTTGATATGAGGGTTGGAAGGTTTATATCTTTATCTAGATTCATATCCCTTGTATGAATCTTGAATATCTGTTCTCTGGCTCTTTTGTTTGGTAAGTCTATCTTAATCAGTCTATCTAATCTACCGGGTCTTATAACCGCAGGATCTAAAATATCTTTTCTATTAGTTGCACCTATCACTTTAACATTACCTAATGGTTCAAAGCCATCTAGTTCTGCCAATAGTTGCATAAATGTCCTGTTCACCTCTCTTTCCCCAGAAGTGCCTAACTCAACCCTCTTTGCCGCTAATGCATCAATCTCATCTATAAATATTATTGCCGGAGCTTTTCTCCTCGCCATTTCAAATATTTCTTTAACAAGTTTAGCTCCTTCTCCAATGAACTTTTGAACAAGTTCTGAAGCAACTATTTCTATAAATGTGGAATGAGTGGAATTAGCAACGGCTTTTGCAAGTAAAGTCTTTCCTGTTCCTGGTGGTCCGTAAAGTAATATCCCTTTCGGTGGTTTGATACCAACTTTCTTGAAGAGCTGTGGTTTCTTTAATGGTAACTCCACAACTTCTTGTATTTCCTTTATTTGTTGGTCTAAACCACCTATATCTTCCCATGTTATATTTGGTTTCTCTACAATCACAAATCTTTCTACATTGAAGCTTTTTGACGCCTTAATTTTTTTTATTATGGTAAGATTCTTCTGGTCTGCTAAAACAATATCTCCTGGTTTAAGTTTTTTACATGAGCCAGAGATTTGGACATAGAATTTATTACCATTCGGTATTTTGACAATAGCATTATTGTCATAGACATCTGAGACTTCGCAAACCATTAAAGGAGGAGTCTTAAACCTGTTAAGTTCCTCTTGTAATTTTTTTATTGTTTCCCTTAGAATCTTATTTTCATGATGAGAGCTGTTAACTGAAGTAGAATACTTATACACTGCACTATCCAAAAGCTCATCTCCTTTTATATCATTATTTGTCATAAGGCTTAATAATTGATATGCTATTTAAAAACTTTTGGGTTAAGAATTCCATTTTTGATTATGGCCTTACTTCCTAGCAAAATTGTCGGTTTTGAGATTATGCCATCCAAATGGATAGGGGCCTTTGTTTTTCCTCCAGGAAAACTAGTGTTATCTCCTAGGGCTATATGAACTGTACCATAGGCTTTCTCATCCTCTAGAGTTATCCCTGTTACTTTAGCTTTGTAGTTAGTCCCTATGGCAAATTCAGCAATGTTGTAGACATTCCTATTGTTGAATTTTTTTAACAATCTAATGAGTCTGTTAGCCTCTTTCTTTCCACTTATTCTTTTTACAAATCCTCCCTCTATCTCAAGCCTTATAGGAGCCCTTAGTTTTCCTATTCCTGCCATTGTTTTATCTATTACTATAGTACCATTTGTTTTATTTTCTACTGGAGCAAATCCAACCTCCCCAGCTGGAAGATTTCCAAAAGAACCTTTTTTACGATATAGTCCAGTGTCTTTGAAAGGTTTATTAATATGAAAAATAACATCAGTGCCTAAGGCAGTTATCAATCTGAGTTTTCTCCTGTTTTTTAGCAAATTATAAAGAAATTGACAAGTTTTATTTATTCTATAATAATTTGCGGTTAGTGTCCTAATCATTATAGCTTTTGTAATACCTGGCATTGTTACTATCCTAACGCCAAGTCTAGAAGCGTCTCTTCTTGCCTTTGTATGGCTTAGGGACATTTTAGTTACTATTACAATAACATCATATTCTTTCATTATTTTAGCTACTTTACTTGGTGGTTCTTCCCCATGGATTTTAGCAATTGGAATTTTTACCTTATCTGTATAGTTAGATATCCTTCTTGCCCTTTCTAGTAAAACATTTGCTATATCCTCTTTACTCCTATCATATATAACAAGAAATCTTTCATCTTTATTCAATCCCATACATGTATTTAGAATTGTATCAGCAGCTTCTTCTAATTTCCTCATTTTCAAACTAGAAATTCTCCTTTTTTGAGAACCCAAAATATCTTTTTTTCTTTGTTCACTCCATAGATATCCAACTTCTGCCTTGGGGCATTGACAACTATATCCCAATGGTACATTGTTTTCCTATCTGGTTCAAAACCTAACCCAAGAGCAACATGTATCATTCTAGCTATTTTTTCATTGACAATAAGATAATTGCATAATTTTGCTTTGGGGTTTGTATTAACAGCAAACTCTCCGATATTATAGAAATTTCTTTTGTAGATATTTATTATCTCTTTTGGTAGACTTTTGCTTTTTTCTATCTCCCTAATTTTTTGCCATGCTTCCTTTCTTTCACGCTTCATAGCGTTTAATATGTGGCGTGGGGCTTTTACTATTTTGTATCTGTTTCCAGAAAATTCAACAACTATAGGTCTTTTCTCTGGTATCACATAACTTCTATCTATGTTTATAACGACATCGCCTATCATCACACCATAAATCTCCTCTGGTGTTACAAATGTTTCTCCAGAGGGAAAATTTGCATAAGAACCTGCTTTTATTCCTGTCCTCTTATAATATTCTTTATCAATTATAGACCTCACATCAGAGTCCTGAGCTGTAAATAGTCTCCTTTTCCCATCTTTTACTAGAATAACCTTAAAGTCTGTTTTATATCCATCTATAGTCTGCCCTACCACCCTAACATAATCACACTTATTAAATATATCTCTTATCCTCTCACTTCTTTTTCTTAACCTATAATAATTGATATTGCAGGTTTCAATAAATATGTCTATTGGTAGTGTTTCTGTTACAGCATATCTCATCATAGGGTCTCTCTTGTCTATGGCTGTTTGAGGCTCATATGGATCTTTTAACATCATCTGTCCCGGGGATGTCCATCTTGTTTTTTTATCTAGGGATGGATAACCAATAGATTCTCCAAAAAAATGTTTACCATAATAGCCCTTTGCATGAATGCCAAAACCTGCTCGTATATATTCCATCCTATCTATCTTTAAAAGTTTTGAAAAATGCTTATATTTTTTAAAAACTTCTTCATCAACATTTTTGCATAATTCACATCCCTTTATGGTCTTAATAAGTTCTGCTGTTCTTACAGGTTTAGCTAACAATGAGAATCTGTCAGATATGGATGTCATTTTTACTTTTGCCTTAAACTTTTCTGCTACCAGAGCCATAGAAAGTGCTATTGAATAAGAATCAAGGTAGTCCTCTAATGGTAACTCTGTATGTTTTTCTGACGGTATCAATACAAAAGAAATATTGATTATCTCCCCCTTCTGTAAGTTATATCCCTCTTTCCATATTCTATTTGAAGTTTCTGTTAATTCTCTCCACCTATATCTTCTATGCCATTTACAGTTGTATGGCAAATCCAAGGTCCCAGTAAAACCATTCTCTTCTGCCCTTAGTACTATTTCTGGGCTCCTGAAGATTTCTTTAAATTTTCTTGTTTTTGTTCTCTTATTTACTGCAGATATAAAACCCTTTAATGCCTTGACCTTTTCTGTTTCAAGCTTCTTTTTTGTCCAATCATCATAAACAGACCAGATAGTTTCTAGTATCCCTATGTTTGGGTCATCTTCTCTTGTTACGATAACATGTAAATCTCCACCAAGATTATGGATAGCTCTTGAAAGTGGAGCTAAAGAATAGAATGCATTTTTCTGTTTTAAGCCTAAAGTAATAAAAACAACATTATTTTTTACCTTGCCTTCTAGGAGATTTGTATAATGTCTTACTTCTTCATTAAATATCCTTGTGTTATATTTCATATGGATACTAGAATTTCAGTTGACTATTAATAAATCTTTTGGTAATTTACTCAGAATCTCTATTTTATTTTTATTAGAAAGTAATCCGTCTTCTATTCTTATACCAAAATTTTTTAGATATATCCCTGGTTCTATTGTAAACACCGTGTTTTCTTTGATTTTGTCTTTTGATTTCTCTGTTATATTTGGAAGTTCGTGAATCTTTATTCCAAATCCATGACCAAGACCATGTGTAAAATACTTTGAGTAATTTCCCAAATACCCGACAGCTTCTTTATATATTCTTTCACATCTTTTTCCTACCCTTAGGTTTCTTATTATATTCTTTTGTACTTTTAATAAGAAGTTGTATATTCTTATTTCTTCCTCAGAGGGTTCTCCTAAGTAGACCATTCTTGTGGTATCAGTACAATAGTTCTTGTATCTTATGCCAAAATCTATAAGACAAAATCCCTTCCTCAGCTTTTTATTTTCAACCCAATAATGTGGTTGGGAACTATGCTTTCCTGAAGCAACTATGGGGGGAAATGAAGTCTCGCATCCATACTTTCTTGCTTCAAACTCCAAAAATGCACTTACATCCGATTCTGTCTTGAAGCTCTTAAATCTAGAAAAGCAATTTTTTAGTATTCTATCTGAAATCCTATATGCCTCCTTTATGGTTTTTATTTCTATTTCAGTTTTTTGCTCTCTCAGTTTATATAGATATTTTCTGATATCTACTAATCTAGAATTTCTAAAGCTTTTTTTTATATAATCCTTGTATAACAAGCTAAGTTCTTCTTTATCTACAGCAATTCTTTTTTTTCCTATTTTGTTTTCTCTGGCTTTCTCCCTCATAAAATCAAAAAATCTAGTTTTTTCTGGTGTATATACCCTAAAACCACACTTCCTAGCCTTTTCAAGCTCCATTTTTGGTACTATTAGGAATGGTTTCTCCTTACTTGGAATAATAAGAGCTCCAACACCGTTGTATCCTGAAAAGTAAGCAGAATTATAACTTGTCTCATCAAAACCAAGATTTATGAAAAGAGCAAAGTTTATTTTTTTCTTTTTTAAAAATTTCTGAAGTTCTTTAATCCTCATTGTTTTAAGGTTTATTTGAGAGATATTAAAAGTTTTCCTTTTGATTATCAAAAAAAATTTAAATAGGTGGGTAGGAGTTGGATATGGAATGATAAGAAAAACATTCAAGAATGGATTAAAGGTCATTATAGAGAAAAAACCAGTAGAAACTGTTACAATACATGTTAGTGTTAATGTTGGGTCTAACAATGAGACACCAGATAATAATGGTATATCACACTTTGTAGAACATATGCTTTTTGAAGGCACAAAAAAAAGACCAGATGCTAGGGTCATATCAAATGAAATTGAAAGTATTGGTGGGGAGCTTAATGCTTATACTTCCAATGAGCGTACTTGTTTTTATGTTAGGGTTCCAAAAAACCATTTCAATAGGGGGATAGATATAATATCGGATATTATACAAAATCCAATATTTGATAATAGAAAAATAGAAAAGGAAAGGAAAATAGTTCTAAAGGAAATAAAATTGCATATGGATGAACCACGCTTTTACCAGTGGATATTATTCCAAAGCACATTATTTGAAAAACTACCAGCAAGAATGCCTGTGTATGGTACAGTAAATAATGTAAAATCCATAACAAAAAAAGAATTACTGGACTATTACGATAAGTACTATTTACCGAATAATATGGTAATCTCTATTGTTGGAAAAGTAGGAAATATAGTAGGTATTGTAGAAGAGAAATTCAAATATTTCAAAAAGAAAAAATTAATAGAAAATAGGTTAATAAAAGAGCCAAAACAGAAGAAAGTTATAAAAAGAGAGAAACGGAAGATTTTTAGTTCTTATTTGGTCCTAGGATATAAAACAGTACCAAGAACAAACAGAGATTCTTATGTCCTGGATATAATAAAGGCTATTCTTGGAAGAGGCCAATCTGGGAAAATATTCGATGAAATTAGAAATAAGAAAGGTTTGGCTTACGAGGTTGGGGTCCACCACGAAGTTTGTTCTCGCTATGGTTTTTTTGCTGTTTATTTGAATACAGACAAAAGAAACATCAAAGAAGTCGTCAGAATAATAACAAATGAATTCAAAAAATTGGAGAATATTACAGATAAAGAAATAAAAGAAGCTAAAGGATTCCTCATAGGCCAACACATCTTAAAAAATGAAGACACAAAAGAAAGGGCTGATGAGCTAGGGTTTTGGGAAGGTATAAAAGATGCGAGATTATCTGATGAGTATATAAGAAAGATAAAAGAAATAAAAGTTAATGATATAAAAAGGATAGCAAAGAAATATTTAACAGAAAAATATGTTCTTACAATAATAGAACAAGAAAAATAGAATAAAAAATACAGTTAATATTTTAAAAATTTTTATTTGGGAAGACTATCGTGTAATTTCAAAAGCGTTTATTTTATCCAACAGCTCTCTTGGTTTTCCTTTCTCAAAATGTTTTCTTATTGGTTCAATAAGTTTGTTAATATAAAAAGAAACAGCATTCTTTAGATCCATTGGATGCAATTCTCCTGTTGAATAAACTTTTACCAATTCGTCAAAATTGTGGAGAAGAATATCTCCACCAAATTTTTTAGGTCTTTCTATTTTTATCTCCTTAAATTTCTCAAACAAGATATACTTACAATACTCAATTACTGGATTTTCTTTGATTTCTTTTTCGGGGCAGTATGCTTTATTTATCTTTCTTTTAATGTCTTCTTCAGAATCAGTCATAAATATAGCAGTATCTGGCTTTGATTTTGACATTTTCATTTCTATTCCCCTTTCAACACCGCTTAATCCTGATTTCGGTGGCTTACCTAACCCCATAAGCATATGGTGATGGACAGCTATAGGTTTAGAAAAACCTAGTTTTGGTGCTATTTCTCTGGCAAGGACATTAACCTTTCTTTGGTCAAGGCCTAACTGTGCAATATCAACTTCTAAATGAAATATATCCGCTGCTTGCATACAAGGATAAAGTATCTGTGAAGCCTGTAAGGTCTCTTTTTCACTTCTACCCATAATTTGACTACATCTTATTATTCTATTTATGGTATTGTTTCTTGCTACCTGCATGACCTTCATCCAATACGATTCCTCCCTAACTAAATCTGAGGCCCATATAATTTCAACCTTTGAGAAATCAACTCCTGCTGCCTTCCATACCTCCATAAAATAATCTCCAGCCGTTTTTATGTTATCAAGGTTACCACCAAGTTTATTATTTGCCCATGCATGCCAATCTGCTATGAGGATTTTAAACTTGCATCCTGCATTTATCATCTTATTAATGTTTATTGACCTGAGAATCCCCTGAGCAATGTGAATCTTTCCAGATGGTTCAAATCCATCATAAGCTATGGGTTGTCTCTTATTTTCTAGAAGCAATTCTAGCTCTTCTTTTGTTATGATTTCTTCACCTACCTCTTCTATTAAACAAAGTCTTTTTTTTACATCCATATTTTCTGAGTAAGATATTTAGATATTTAAAAGCTTTATGAAAATTGAAAGAAAAAAATATATAAACTAGGATCAGTTATTTAGAATAATGCTATCTGTAACATCATTATCTACTTATGCGTATTGTAAAAGGAAGCTTTATCTCCAGTATGTTTTAGGAATAAAAGAACCACCAAGCAAGGTAATAATTAAAGGAAGTTTGTGTCATAAAGTGTATGAAAAGATAAATAAAATCGACAAGGAATTAGTAATCAATATAAAGAAGGGGGCTACCTTATCTGAGATAAAAGAAAAATACAATAAAGGTTATATAGGGATTTTAACAAGTATTATTAAAGATTACAAAGCAAAATTAGAAAGTCTAAAAATAGAGCCAGTTGATATTCTTAGGTATTTATTTCCATTAATAGTTTATGAATCAGAAATAAGGGCAAAGATAGTATATGATTTTATTAAAAAGTACAATATATATGGGGAGGAGCTTTGGCTTAGGCTAACTCCAAAAATAAAGTCAGAAATGAAGATAGAGTCAGGTGTATTAGGATTGAGAGGTGTAATTGACCAAATAAGAATCTATGATGAGAGGATTGTGCCAGTAGAGATAAAAACAGGAAAATGTCCAAAGGAAGGTGTTTGGCCTTCCCATAAGATACAGCTTATTGCTTATGCATTGTTGTTAGAAGAAGAGCTAAAATTAAAGGTAAACGAGGGGTGGGTCTATTATATAGATGAAAAAGAAAAAAGACAAATTCCTATAAACCCATTTATGAAATTAGAGATAGTTGAATTAATAAAGAAAGCAAAGGAAACTATAACCTCTGACACCATTCCAGGTTTTGAAAAAAATCAGAATAAGTGTGTGGCTTGTGGTTTGAAAGAGATATGCTATGATGAAAAAAAGCTAGATGAATTGATAGAAGAAAGAAAAAATCAAAAACAGGTTCTGTAAATTTAGTTTTTTGGGTTTATGAATGTGTTTCTTTAGTTGCAAGACCTATGCCTGTTTTAAAAATAAGACTAATAAAGAGAAGATTTCAAAAGTAAAAAAACAAGAAAACTTTTAAAGCCTTCCTTATTTATATTAAGAATATGAAAAAGAAAAAACCTAATCCAGAAGAGGGGTTATCTAAGGAAGTAAAAAAAGCGTACGATAACGGTGGAATACAATGGGACGACCAGTTTGGGGGATTTGTATTTCCTGATTTGAATGGATTATTTCATAAAGCAACAGAAGCATATGAGGGGGGAAGACTGGATGAAGCAGAGCATATGTTAAAAAGGATTCTGGGTTGTAACGACCAGATTCCTGATGTCCATTATAATCTTGGCATTCTTTATAGAGATAGGGGACAGTTTGATTTGTCTATACAACATTTTAGGAGAGCCATAGAATTAAAACCTGATGATGCGGCCATATACTGTGAACTAGCTACAGCATTATATCAAAATGGAATGAAAGAAGATGCAAAACAAAATCTAGAACAAGCTATTAGAATTGACCAGTCTTATGCACTGGCCTATGCTAATCTTGGTGTTTGGTATCTAAAAGAAGTAGAGGGGCCTGAATTCGAATTAAGAAAATCAAAGGGGCCTACCTACATTGATGATTGTCTTGAAAAGGCGCAGAAGTACTTTGAAAAAGCATTGAATTTAGACCCTGAATGTATTACAGCAAGAAAAGGTTTAATACGAATAGGGGCAAGGCGTAGTGCGTTCAGATAAACTATTTTTATTAGAATCTCGTCCCTTAAGGCTTTTAATGGTTTAATTTTCTTTTTCATACTGTTCAAATATATAAATATCTTCAGAATGGCTTCGTTAAATTCCGTACTGCATTGATAAAAAGTTTATAAAATCAAAAAACAAAAAGTTTATATATTACTTAACCTATCACTAATACAAGATATTAGGTAAGAGTGGTTTTTATGGCTGGGGATGAAAAGAAATTTTCAAAGCAATTGATAGGTAAGACAGTCGTTTCTAAAACAGGAAAGCGTTTTGGAGAAGTAGGTGATATCATATTCGAGACAAGATCTGGTGAATTGATTCATATGATGCTTAAAAATCCCACATCTTATGCTGAAAAACTAGAGCTTGAAAAGGACAAAGAAGGAAATATATTAATACCATTTTCTGCTGTGATAGCTATAGGGGATTTCATGGTTATTGCAGAAGAAGACATAATATAAAAAGATTTTTAAACTAGCTATCTTTCTATATTCTTATGCCAGAAAAAGAAGAGCATGCTATTTGGATAGAAAAATATAGGCCAAAGGATTTTTCAGAGATTAAAGGACAGAAAGAAATAGTGAAGAGGGTTAAAGCATTTGTTGAACAAAAAAACATGCCACACCAATTATATGCTGGTCCAGCTGGGGTTGGAAAATCAACATTGGCCATAGTAGTAGCAAAAAAGTTGTTTGGAAGTGGCTGGAGAGAGAATTTCTTGGAACTAAATGCAAGCGACTCAAGGGGAATAGATACAATCAGGGTAAACGTAAAAGATTTTGCAAGAACAAGAGCTATTGGCAATGTTCCTTTTAAGATCATATTCCTTGATGAGTGCGATGCTCTGACAAGAGAGGCTCAACAGGCCTTAAGAAGGATAATGGAGAATTATACAACAACCTGTAGGTTTATTTTAAGCTGTAATTATTCTAGTAAGATTATAGACCCTATACAATCAAGATGTGCTATTTTCAGATTTAAGCCGTTAGAAAAAAAGGATTTGGTACAAATAATAGACAGGATAGCAAAAGAAGAAAAGCTCAAAATAAGCGATAAGGCAAAAGATGCATTAGTGGATATATCAGATGGTGATTGTAGGAGATTAGAAAATATAATGCAAAGTTGTGCAGCTATAAGCAAAAATATTACGGAAGAGCTCGTTTATAGCTTAGCTTCTGTTGCAAAGCCAAAGGAAGTAAAAGAGATATTAGAATTAGCTATAAATAATAGGTTCATAGAAGCAAGGAATAAATTGCTTGATCTCATGCTTAATTATGGATTATCTGGTCTTGATATAATAAAACAGATACAAAAACAAGTCATAGAGCTTGATGTAGATAATAGAGAGAAAATGAATCTAATTGAAAAGTGTGGAGAAATAGAGTTTAGAATGACAGAGGGTTCTGATGAGTTTATTCAATTAGAAGCATTACTAGCCAAATTTGCTCTGGTAAAAAAATAATAAAAAAATAAAATTTAAAACAAAATTTAGGTTGTGTGTTTTACTAGAACGCTAACTTCTTTATGTGTCTTATAATCATATATTACCTTGATATGAACCTTCTTCTCAAAATCTCTTCCATTCACTTCTGGTGCAGATGTATCTTGGGTACATCTTACCAGCCTCTTGCCGCCATAGAGAGTAATATATCCTGATGTTTTAGTCCCATCTGACAATCCAGAACATTCAAGCCCAGGCAACCCTGACTCTACTTCTACCCAAACCTTATCTTTTTCTGGAATCTCATCAGAACAACCACTATCTTTCTTTGATATCGCTCCAGAACCCCTATGTACTATCTCAAATGAGAATGTTATTTTATCTGTTCCTGCTACGCTTTCTTGGAAATTTTCTATTTGAATTGGTGCTGATGAGGAATAAACTGTTTTTCTCTCATTGACAACGCAAACTTTATCATTTGTTTCTGTTAAATCATCTAATATACATAAGTCAGCTTCTGCTATTGTTCCGTAAAGATAACAAAGGTCTGCTCTTATTGTATATCTATTGTTAGCTGATAGATTAGATTTAAAGTTAAATCCTGGGAAATTAACATATGTTATTGTCCCGGGGATTATGTTTCCCTCTGAATCTATATAAGATTTCTTCAAGTCTTCATCTGGGTTCTTTGTTGTATTTGGATTACCGAAGTCAGGTGGGTAGAACCCTACAAGATTTATCTTTAGCTTCTCTTTTGGAACATCATATTCCCCTTTATTCTCCAGGTTTAAGGTGACTTCGAATGGATAATTCCCACCATCATAGACTTCCGATGGAGGACTACCTTCTAAAAAGTTAAACTCTATTGACTCTGTACCTCCGACAAATGGTCTTTGTGTTGTTGTTTCCTCTGTACCTTGTTTACAACCAACAACGAGAAGCAATAGTCCTAAAAAAACAATTGTTTTTTTATTCATCTTTATATAACCTCCTTTCACTTAAATATTTAATCGAATGAAACTTCCTCAAAAATTTCTATTTCCCTCTCTATTGAATTAGCATAACCATATGACAATATTATGTTTATGGGTGTTTGATATGCCTCGTTTGGTAAATTGTCTTTATTTATTCTACAGAATATATACCCCTCACCGTTTATTAGATTTACCTCACTGCCAATCCTAGGCCTACATTCTGTCATTGGTATATTCCCAAGGGTTACTTCATCCAAGAATACTTTGTTCAAATCCCTCCAATCGTATCCTTTGTTTGGGTTTTTATCTATTTCATAATCAGGTATTACTATACCATTACCCATATTTCTTATGAAAATCTTAAACAGGATATTATCTGATGTCACATCTTGCTCTATCTTGGTTACCGCTATAGGTGCTCCTTGACTCCCTGGGCTTACTGATTCATCCATATCACAGACTTTTTCCCTTATTCTTGTGCTTCTTGGTTCTGGGTCAACGCATATCATCGGGCTGGCAATGGTTTGGTATTTGTATGTAGCTGTTACTATAATCTTTGGTCTGTAAAAAGGCATTCCTTGAGGTAAATCCATTACACTCATCTCAAACTCAACAGCAGAGTAGCCTCCTTGAGGATTATAAGAAGTTTTCCCCTCTAGTTCATCATTTTTTAATTGAATTCCTCCTCCACCAATTGGTGTTGAATCTTTAGGCAATATTTCCAATATATTGTTATCAAACCCGCCTATCCAGAGATATGCCTCAAAATTTTCTATTTCGTCTGGTTGCGGGAATGCTCCTTTATTTCTTACCTCCACAATAAAACTCACAGAGTTATCATGTTCATATATCTTTGTGGGTGTGTCTGCTGGAAAGTTCAAAACTAGTCCCTGTGTTCCTGTTCTATAGCTAATCTCCCGTGGTTCTTGTTTTTTTGTTCTGTTACAACCAAGACTAGTTAGAAGAAAAACTATTAGAATAAAAATCAAAAACTCCTTTTTACGCATTCTTAATCACTCTTGAATATTAACTCTTGGTATATGATTATATAAACTTTTCGATTTTTTGATTTTTATGATATATTCATAAAAATATCATATTTTTGTTATTTTTATGCTTCTTAATGTTTTATCTTTATATGCATATTCAAGTGTAACTACCAATGGAGAAGAGAATGTTTGAGTTTCTGAGCTATAGCCTACTTCAGATTCACATAGTATTGTACCTTTATTATCTTTGAGAGTTATAATTCCATTATTCTCGCATTTAAGTGGTTTGCCTCTTAAGGATGCCTCAATCTTAATTTTGTCCCATTCATTTGTATTGGGAGTTGTACTGCATTCTCTCTCTAGGGTTTCTTCATCAGTACTATAACTAACTACCCTGCCTGTTCCTTTATTAGCTATATAAACAATAAATCTTGGTTTCATAAGCTCTTTATTCTTTTGGTCTGGGACCATTGTTGTCTCTATCTTAGTTACTGCTATAGGTGCTCCTTGACTATCCAATACTATTGGCCTTATATTACAAGGTTTATTTTTTATTTTAATGCCATATGGATCGGGGTCTATACATGCAGTAGCTATTGCCCTTGTCTTGTAACCATAACAATAGTTTACAATTATTTGTGCATTTTTTGTTTTTACAATATCATCTATTGTTGAATCTACTGTGAAGGTTATTATACTATAATCCCCGTCTGGATTTTCTATGCTTTTACCTTCAAGGGCTATCCTAAATTTTTTTTCGTCTAGGGTTTCTATATCCTCACCTTTAATTGAAGTGAGAGAACCTTTATTGATTTTAATTTCTATAGGTTTAATGGTGATATAAGCCATAGATGGAACTAAGAGGTTATTTTCTGCATCATTTACACCAACATAACAAGCACCCTTATTTGATATTTTGAAGGCGATTGGTAAGAATTTATTCTCAATAGAATTATCGGGGGGTGTATCTTTTATGAACTCTACGATGATTCCTTGTGTTCCCTTGTAGATGTCTTCTGTTGTGAATGATGGTCCATGTTCCCTCTCTTTAGTTTTACCACAACTCATAACAAAGAATAATAAAAAAACCAAGATTAACTTTTTGTAATTCATTTTTATATGTTCACGGCATCGTTGGCCATAGCGATGGTTCTTTATTGGAAGTTCCGTTTGAGGTATTTTTTGTATCTTCCATTGGTTCTGGTGTTGTTTGTGGTGAGGTTGGTTTTGTTAGATTCTTTGGTGTTGTATTAGCAAGGTTCATTGTCCCATTTTGTTGATTTTTTGATTTCAATATAATTAAGGATGTTGACCTATCAATTTGATATACATAATCTATCCTGATTTCATATTTATGTGCCATTTTCTCTAATACGCTCTCAATGTTCTCTTTTCTTATTATTATTGGACATTCCCAGGTTTTATATGTATCTATTGGAAGCTCAATTTTGTCTATTGCTTCTTTTTTTAAGATATAGGTTTCATTTTCTATCATGAAGTCTCCCCTACAGTTATCCTTCAGTTCTATACCTTCTGGAAGTTTTATTTGAAGTTTATTTATCTTTATTACTTCTCCTATCCATTTTGGTTTCATTGTTAATCCTATGCGACTAAATCCATTTTTATCTTTTGAGAGACCTATTGGCGGACTTGGTGTTCCGATTCCTAATTCTATTGGTCCAGGATCATATTCAGCTCTCGGGTTTCTATCTGTAATTCCTGCCTCTTTTAATGGATCTATGTTTCTTTTTCTTAGAGACCTCATCCTATCTAGGTCCATAAAATAAGTCATTATTGATGCAGAGGTTTCATAGTTAAATTTCACATTTAATGTAATTTTGTTTACTCCTGTTTTTAATTTTCCTTTTTCAAATATGCAGTCAAAGGGTATCTCTTCATATTGATATACCTCATATCCTTGCTCATTGCTTAGGTCTTCCCTTGTTATTTTTCCCTTGACATCATCAGCACTACAACTTACTGTAAGCCTTATTGGTTTGTTTAGGGCTTTTGCTTTTATTGTACCCCATAATACAACATCTTCATCTTGGTAGAAGGTTTTAGTCATTGGCTCAAACTCTGTTATATAAACACCATAAGTGGTGGTTTCGCCTGTATCCTTTTCCCTCCCTGTATAATAACCACCTGTTGCTTCATCAAGGCTTCTGATAAATGTTTTTTTAATTCCGATGGGTATTTCCTTAATTCTGGTTAAAAGATTATTAAAAAAACTTGATGCTTCATCTATCTCTTCTGGGCTTGCTTCCATTTGCGTCCTGATGGAACTCCACCCATAAGTCCCTCCCAAGAAGACAAGAATATAGGCTGATACTATTATAATGCCTAAAACCTGAGCAGATTTTATTCCCTTATATGCTCCATAAAAAACTACAAACAAGGGCCATACTGGAAATATGAATCTATTTACCAGTGAAAGAGATGGTACATATGTTCGGAGTATATTAAAGAAAAAGAAATCTATTATAAGCAATATACTTATGATGTAGTTTGATGTTTCTAAGTTATTGGTGGGGTTTACAAGGAATAACCATATCATCATAGCAATAACTAAGTGTAGAACACTTGCAAAATCAGTACCGCCCATTGAAAGTATTGTTGATACTGTTACTATAAGAAGAACCCATGAAAAAAAAAGAGTATTGTTTTCTAACTTTGATGCAACAATGAACATAGAAACAAGAAGGGCTATTACTGGTAGAGACATGCTAAATAAGGTGTAGCCTAGAGACAGTCTTGTTGAAAGAATATTAGCTACTAACAACGAAACAAAGACAACAACAAGATAATATGCCAACTTATGCTCCTCTATAGAAAGGAATAAAAGAAGAATGAGGAATATTACAAGGCTGTATATAGGAAATAATATCCGAAGTAACATTAAAAGGTTACCAGATTTGATTAAATCAAAAAAAACTCTAAAATCTAAACCTCCAAAATGTAAATAAAATAAATCTATAAAATAAAAAAAGAGAGTTATAATAAAAAAAATCAAAAAAATCAAAAATGAAGGCGTAGCATTTTTTTCTTTTGATTTTGTAAGATTGCTTGTAACTCCAAGACCAGTACCAATACCTAATCCAGCACCTGTTGCTATTTTGGCTATTCCTTTTTTAGTAGGTTGTTCATTACTTACTTCGTTTGATTCATCTTTTTTTGGTTCACTAGCTTCATCTTCCCCTCTAGTGTGTGGTTCATTACTTGCTTCGTTTCTTGCATCAATACTTTCCGAACCCATAGGTGGAAGTCCTCCCTCAAATTGTTTGTCTAGAATTTCCCTAATCCTTTCAATAATTTTTTTATAGTCGGAAACATCTTCTCCGGTAGCCATTTTAGAGTAAAAATTTGGGCTTGAGTCATTTCTTTTCTGCTACAGCCTCTAGGGTTATTATGTTTAGTACTGTCAATGGTTTTAGCTCTATAACATTATTTCCCTCTTCGATATAGTTATCAATCTTTTTGCTATAGTCTGCTCTGTCTTGGTCGATTCTTGGTAGATTGGCACCATTCACTTTAATGTCTGCCTTTTTTGTCTTTCCATCATCAACAAACTTTATTTTTAGAAACAAATCATACTTATCATCTCCGGTATCTAAAATCTCGCTATACAGGGTATCATTAATAGTAAAATAATAAGCATTTGTTATTATGTCCTTTGAATCAAATATGAGCTTTACCTGTTCAATAGAATAAGAGCCTTTATTTGTCCTGAAGATAACCTTGTTCTGCCCCTCTCTTAATATGCCAATGGGTATTTCCTGCCTATACAGGTCACCACAAACAGGAACAGATGAAAATATGTTCCTATTGTTAATGAATAAATCCAAGATGCCTACACTTCTCTCAGCGGTGCAATACGGGATAAATCTAATCTCTGCTTTTTCTAGATTTTGATACTCTGTGCTTGTTAGGGTGAATATATTTTTGCTTTCTTGTTTGCTAAGGTCTGTTATATCACCAAGAATCTTTACATTATCAAGACTATATTCATTTGTTTTCCAAAATTTAATACCAACACTAGAAACGCTGAATTCAAGGATATTATCTTCCTTCAATAGCCTTTTATCTAACCTTATAGGTTCTACATTCACAGAAGTTATTGAGTATTCATAAATAACCTGTCCATTAAGTTTTATTGTTAAGATTCCTTTCCTTTTAGGAGCAGAAAAACTTAATAGTACATTATCTGTATTTTCTAAATCATCAATCTTAAATTCTACTATCTTAGTCTTCTTATCAAACCACCCGTTTCTCACATAAATGGGGTTTATCCTAGCTAATATTTTTGAGTTGGTTGTTTCAAATATGTTTACATTGGGTAGAGTTTTGTCTTCTATCCTCTGAGCTGGATCAAGTCTCCCTATTCCCTCAGACAATAACACAATTTCCTCCTCGTTTGTTGATTCACGAGAAGAAACAGAGGTCTTCTTTTCTTCTAATAGCTCTCTTCTTTCTTCTGTCGGAAGAAATAATATATATGCTATAATCAAAACAGAGATTATAGCTACTAATATAGCTGCATTTAACCCTCCTTGTGCTTTTTTATGAAAAAGTCTGTCTTTTTTCATAAATATCACCTTTTAGAGTAACATCTACCTTATTCAAATAATAAATAGATTTATATATAAATGTTGTTATTTTCGAATTGAATGAAACAAATATATTTTGATAAGAAAAAAGGAAAAGCAAAACTGAAAATTGGCAATTTAGATGACCTATGGTATCTAAGTCAGATTATTGAGAATGGTGATCTCATTGAAGGAAAAACAATAAGGAAGATAAAAATCGGAAAAGAGCAAGATAGAAAGCAAGCTATAATAAAAAAGCCTGTATTTTTAAGGATTCAAGTAGAAAAAATAGAATTCAGTAAAACATCTGATGTCCTAAGAGTTTCTGGCAAGATTGTTGAGGCACCGGATGAGATACAAAAAGGGGTTTACCATACATTTAATTTAGGGATAAATTCTACTGTAAAGATTATAAAAGAAAGATGGCTTGGATATCAAATAGATAGATTGAAAGAAGCTTGTAAAGAAAAAAAATACGAGATATTAATATGTGTAATGGATAGAGACGAAGCATATTTTGCTTTATTAAAGAAATATGGTTATGAGATTTTAACCCATATAACAGGGGATGTCAGTAAGAAGGGATTTAAAGAGAAAATAAAAGAAAACTTCTATTTTGAAATTATTAGAAAGCTTAGTGAATACATAGACAGATATGATATAAAAAATGTAATTTTGGCTAGTCCTGCATTCTGGAAAGAAGAGCTAATAAAAGAAATAAAAGATGAGGAACTAAAAAAGAAGATAATACTTGCTAGTTGTAATGCAACTGGAAAAAATGGGATTAATGAGGTTCTAAGAAGACCTGAAATAAAAGAAGCTCTAAGACAAGAAAGAATAACAAAAGAGATTAGCTTAGTTGAAGAGGTATTGAAAGAGATATCAAAAAATAATCTTGCTGTTTATGGTTTAAAAGATGTAGAAAGAGCGGCGGTTGTTGGAGCAATAGAAAATTTAATACTAACTGACACCATCATAAAGGATAAAAGAGAAGAAGGAAACTACGAAAAACTAGAGAATATTATGAAATCTGTAGAAAAAACGAAAGGAAAGGTCTTTATTATCTCCTCCGAGCACGAAGGCGGAAGAAAGTTGAATGGACTTGGAGGGATAGCAGCAATAATCAGATTTAAACTCAGTTATTAGTCACCGCACTTATAAATTAGATTAAATAAATCACTTAGATTTAGTTCTAAACCAACTACTGGGACTTCTAACCCAAAATTTGTTAAAACAACAGGTGAGATTTCCCCAATGAAGGCTATATTTTTTCCTTTAACAATGACTCTACCTACCCTCCCTGGGATAAAACTATCATGCTCAACTTCCTCAACGCTATAATCTATATTTAGCATCCTCATAATGTAGTCCAATATTTGTTTTATTTCAGTGTAATCTGCTTTCTCGTTTGCAGAAACGATAGCTATTCTTTCATATTCCTTTATCTCTTTTCCTTTTCTTACACTAACTAAGCCTTGTTCAAAAATTCTTTGTGGATAACCTACATGTTTATTCTTTGATAGAAAATTTATCAATATTGGTAACAACCAACTTCTTACACAGCTATAAGTTTCTGACATAAAATTTTCAATCTCAATAGTGCCGAAATCTTTAATATTCATCATATCATAAAGAATCCTTTTGTTGGTTAGAACTGGACTAAAAACTTCTTGAAAATTTAGCCCTATTACTATCTCTCTTACTTTATCTATAAAGTCAACTAAATCGGAGGTTTCTCCTATTGTGTATGACCTCATAGGTAATTCTTCTATATTGTCAAATCCATACATAATACCAATGTCTTCTACAATATCACAAGGATGAAGAATATCTTTTCTGTAGGGAGGGACCTCAACTTGGAGATTATTTACTACATTATATCCAGCCATTTCTAATAATTCTTTGATTTTGGAATTATCAAGTTCTAATCCAAGAAGTCTTTTGATTTGTTCCTTTTTTATCCTGATCTTATCTTTAGAGAGGAGTGGAGTTTTAATTAATTTATTTGGATACTTAATCTCCACAGAATAAATATCAAATCCCCTTTCATAGAGAGCATAAGCCATTATATTAGTAGCTAGAATTATTGGTTCCAATTCAGTGCCTGTCGCTTCCACAAACAAATGCTCTTCCCCTTCAACAACTTTCCCTGTAAGAGCAGAGTTAATTATGGGAGGGAAACTTAAAACATTATTATTACTATCAATGAGGATAGGATATTTTTTGTATTGCTCTATAATCCACTTATATTCCTTTCCTTTTGGATGTTCTTCTAAAATCTCCTGTTGGGTCATTTCCTTCTTAAAATCTAAAGGAACAAATTTTATAGATTCTGGGTCTGTGGCTTTGTAGTAGATAGGGAACTCTATTTTTTCATAAGAATAAACCCCAATAGCAACTTTTAGTCTTCTTTTTCCATAATTCTCACATAATTTTTCTTGTAGTTGAATTATTTGTTTGATAAGATAATCATCAACCTTGTATCCCTTTGCTACAAAGGCAGAGATATAAGGCCTTACTGAGGATACAGACTTATCAACTAGTATCTTATAATCTCCATTTTTTATTTTAATTGGTGGGATTCCCTTTGTTTTTTTTAGTATTCCTTTTATTAGCCTTGCCACTCCTTCTACTGACCAAAGGTATGGTAGGTTGGTATCATCAAAGTTAACTATTACTTCATCACTTCCACTATTATAGCTCTCTAGCTCGCCCTTTCCATATTCTATTAATTTAGATAATTCCCCAATACTTAGTTTCTTTCCTATCAAGTTGTTTAAGTCCCTTAGCGAGAATGTTATCGTTGGCATTGCTATATCACCTTTTCTTCTCTTAAAAATCCTAAATCGTGTGAAAACAAGTCTCTAATATCTGTAATCCCTAGTTTAAACATTGCAATCCTATCTATACCGATGCCCCATGCCAAGACAGGTATCTCCTTTCCCACAAGTGGTTTTACTAATTCGGGCCTGAATAGTCCAGAACCAGCTAGCTCTATCCAACCAAGTTCTGGATGTTTTGCTAACAGCTCTGCTGATGGTTCTGTAAATGGGAAATATGCTGGTTTTATTTTTATTTGGTCTGTATTTGCAAACTCCTTAGCGAACATCTTGAGCAAACCTTTCAGATGTCTAAAATCTAGGCCCTCTTCTACGACTATTCCTTCCACTTGATTAAAATCAACATTATGGGTTGCATCTATGACATCAGGTCTAAAGCATCTTGCAATTGCAAAGTATTTTCCTGGAATTTTGAGCTTTTTTGAAGCAAGGGTCCTAGCACTTAGTGCTGTTCCTTGTGTTCTCATAATTAATCTCCTTGTTTTTTTAATATCAAACTTATACCCCCATCCCTTGCTTATAGTTCCCTCGCCTCTTTCGTGAGAAGCTTTTACTTTTTCAATTAGATTAGTATCCACATCCCCATATTTTGGTTCTTTAATGTAATATGCAGAGTGTATATCCCTAGCAGAATGAAATTGTGGCATGAATAAAGCATCCATATTCCAGAACTCTGTTTCTACAATGGGTCCGAACATCTCCTTAAATCCTAAAGACAAAAACTTTACTCTGACTTCATCTAGAAATCTCCGATAGTGTTGTTTTTTTCCTCCGAATATCTTAGGAACCTTGCTTTTTATATCATACCTTCTAAACTTTTTATCCCTCCAGTTATTAGATTTTAGCATTGATGGGGTTAGTCTATCTACAAGGTCTTCAATTTTGATTCCTTTTTTTAAAATTGCCCTACCAAGATCTGTAAGTTCTATTTTTTTTATTTTTTTTATCTCAGCTTTAACAATATCTTTCCTTTTACTTAAACTTTCAAATGCAAATCTCTCTTCAGCACTGAGGTCATTGTAATCAATTGGAAATTTTTTGTTTAAAAATTTCTCTTCAAGACTCTGTTTTTCTAATAATTTTTTTCCTTGAGGGAGGATGTTTATTATTAATTCTTTACCTTTCTTTATTGTAATAGCATTTTTATTTCTTAAGATTCCCAAACATACATTAACTTCTTCTTTAGACAAACTCGCTTTTTTTATTATTTCTGAAATAGTTGTTTCATCTTCAATTGCATCCAGAAATCTTCTTTCTGGCAATCCTTTTTTGAGATATTTATTCCCATTAACATTTAGGTCAATTATTTTTTTAGTATCCTCCCTTATTTTGACAAGACCTTTATTTTCTAACCACTGTAGACCCCTCATGACTTCTACTTCCCTCAGTCCTGTTTTTTTTGCTATCTCTTGTACGGTATCTGCCTTATCCAAAACTAGCAATACTTTTCTTTCATAGGTATGTAAGCTTTGGATTAATTTTTCTTTTTCCATTTTTGTTTGATTACTTAATTACCTAATACTCTCTTGGATAACTTCCTAAAATCTTAAGGAAAAAAGATTCTTCTATTGAGCTAAGAGCTTCTTTTATTTTTTCATCCTCTTTACTTCCTTGCATATCAATAAAAAATATATAATCGCCCAGTCTTCCCTTTGATGGTCTTGATTCAATCTTTGTTAAGTTTATATTCCTCTTAGCAAATTCTCCCAGAAGATTATAAAGCAACCCTGGTTTATCAACTTGAGGGTATATGGCGATTGATGTTCTGTCCCTGCTTGTCCTTTTAGCTTCTTTTTTACTCACAACAATAAATCTTGTAACATTAAATTTATTATCCTGAACATCTTTTTTAATTACTTTAAGATTATAAATTTCTATTGCCTTTTCTGGTACAATCGCTCCCTTATTTTTATCTTTTTGAATAGATATTATCTTTGCAGAAACTGCATTAGAGCTTGTTAGGATTGTCTTTATGTGTGGTAAGAACTTTCTGATGAATTTTTCACATTGGTCGTAAGTTGAAGGATGAACATAAAGTTCTTTGATTTCTGAGATTTTTCCATATCCAACGAGATTGTGTTTTATTGGCAATATTATTTCTGCAATAATGTTCAAATCAAATTCCATCAAAGCATCTAAGGTTAGACCAACAGTTCCAGAAACAGAATTTTCTAATGGAACTACCCCTTCATCTACTTCATTAACAGAAACTGATTCAAAAATATCCCATACTGTATCTTTAAAAACAATGGTAGCATTTTTGTTTCTTTTCAATGCCGCTTCATGACTGAATGTGCCTTTGGGACCAAGGGTTGCTATTTTCATTTTAATTTTCCTTTTTTGACTAATTGTTCTATTATATAATCTGAATATTCTGTAGCTTCTTGTTTGAAATCCCCCAAAAAATCTGAACCCTCATTAAAAAATTTAATGAATTCGCTTCTATTTTTTCTTTTTATTATCCCTATCAATTCCCTTGTGGATTTTATGTATTCCTCTATTGCTTTTTTATTATAAGGATTTAGCATCTCAATATCAGCATATAGTATGGGGTCTTGGTTGAGCAATCTTCCAACCATATCCATCCTTAACTTGTAGATAGGGGAAGTATAATGCAAACTTTCTTTTACATCTATGCCTAATTTCTTCAATGTGTGTGCTATGCAGATAGTAGAAAAGTGAGTAACACCCTGTATGATAGACATCATCTTATCATGTTTCTCAGGGGTTGTTATTCTAACTAAAGCCCCATTTTTCTCCAAAATATCTTTTATCCAAAGTAACCATTTCTTTGGCCTAGCCGGACATAGGATAACTGTTTGGTTTTTGATTGTACTAACAGAAGGACCAAAAACAGGATGTGCTCCTATTACTGCGGATTTTGAGTATTTGAGCATCGCTTTTATTGGCTCTACTTTTAGTGAAGTTAAATCCATCAATAAACCGTCTTCTTTAACTAAAGGTGCTATCTTTTTTATAACATCAATGGTGACATGAATAGGAACTGAGATAACCACAACATCGCTTTTTTTAGCACATTCTTCTATCTTCAACTTTGTTCTTCTGCTTGCTATTAGAACATGACAGTTATTTTTTTCAAAAAAATTTTTAAACCACTGACCAATTTGGCCAGTTCCTCCTATAATTCCAATAGTTATCTTCTTTTTAGTTCCATCCATTTTTTATCCAATTTAGCTAGGGCATCGTATGCTCTAGCAAGATATAATGCATCCAATATCGCTATTGCCATCATTGCCTCTGCAACAACATATATCCTTCCGAGTAAGGTTGGATCTCTTCTTGTTATTGGGCTTAGTCTTTCTTCTTTCATTGTCCTCATATTAATTGATGTTTGTTCTACAGAGATTGTTGGTGTTGGTTTTACAGCTATCCTAACCACAATGTCTTCACCATTTGTTATGCCTCCCAAAAATCCTCCAGCATTATTAGTCCTAAATCTTACTTTCCCATCTTCTGTTAGGTATGGTTGGTCATTATTTTCAGAACCTTTCATATTAGCCACTCTAAATCCTGATCCAAACTCTATACCTTTAACAGCACCGATGGAACATAGTGCATGGGCGATTGTGGCATTTAGTTTATCAAATACAGGCTCACCCAAACCAGGTGGCACATTATGGGCTATTACCTCTATTATACCACCTGCTGTATCCCCTTGCTCTTTTATTTCTAGAACTTTCTTTTCCATCTCTTTAACTGCTTCTAAATCTGGACAATTAATCTCGTTTTTTCTATAATTCTTCTTTATCTCTTCATAAGTCATCTCTTTCGCTTTAATACCCATACACTCTCTTGTGTAGGCTATTATTTCTATCCCTTCCCTTGCTAATATGAATTTAGCAACTGCTCCACCAGCAACTCTAGCTACTGTTTCTCTCCCAGAAGCTCTGCCAGCCCCACACCAGTCTTGATATTCTCCATACTTAAGGTAGAACGGATAGGTTGCATGACCTGGTCTAAAAAGGTCTTTATATTCCCTGTATTGGTCTATATGTATTTTTTTTGTATCAACATTATAAACTATAATCCCAAGTGGTGCTCCTGTTGTTACACCATCCTGCCCGATACCAGCAAAGATTTCACATTGGTCTGTTTCCTTTCTTGGACTATTAAGTTTACCCACGCCAGGTCTTCTTTTATCTAATTCTTTTTGGATTATTTCTTTTGTTATCTTTAATCCTGGGGGAACACCATCTATTATTACTACCAACCCTGAGCCTTTTCCTTTACCGTAGGATTCACCACAAGTAGTTATCCTAAATATCCTTCCAAATGTGTTTCCTAAAATTTTAAATCACCTCCATTTTTGCTCCTAATGCACGCATTGATTCTACATAATTCGGATAAGTAATATTGATTGCCTCAGCTGTTGTTATCTCTGTCTTTCCTTCTGCTATTAAACCTGCTAGACTAAGAGCCATCACAACTCTGTGGTCACCGTGTCCCCTTACCTTACTTCCTTTTAGGATGCTTTTATTAATAACAAGACCTTCTTCCCTTTCTTTGATATCTGCATTCAACTTAGATAATTCTTCAGCCATGACTTTTATTCTATCAGTTTCCTTTACTCTTGCTTGAGGTACATTGACTAGGGTCGTTGTTCCTTCTGCAAAACATCCTGCAACAGCCATTGAGGGCAGAGCATCTGGGGTATTATTTAGGTCTAATTCACATCCATAAAGTTTTTTTCCCATTATCCTTATTCCATTTTCTTCAATTAATATCTCAGCATCCATCTTTTTGAGATAATCCAAAATCGCTTTATCTCCTTGGACATCATCCGTATCTAGACCTTTAACTAAAACATTTGAATTGGTAATAGCAGCTCCAACGATAGGGAATGCTGCACTGCTCCAGTCTGCAGGTATCTTTTTTTCAAAGCTTTTATATCTTTGATTTCCAAAAACCCTAAATTCTGTAAAATCTTCTTTTGCTTCATATTTGATTCCTTGTTCATCTAACCAGCTTAGGGTCATTTTTATGTAAGGTATCTCATTAGGGTTTATTACTGTGATTATACTATCTTCCTCAAGTAGGGGGCAGGCAAGAAGAAGACTTGAAACATATTGTGAAGTGAAACTATTAATCTCGGTTCTCCCTCCTTTCATTTTTCCCCTTATTTTTATTGGACAGTATCCATTATTATTTATAGAAAGTGCCTCTGCACCAAGCTGGTTGAGAGATTTTAATAATGGTTGTATAGGCCTTGTTCTCAACGAGCTATCACCATCTAATTCAACTTCGAAGTCACATAAAGCAGCAATAATTCCTGATAATAGCCTTAAAGATGTTCCAGAATTAAGCATATTGATTGGCTCATCAACATACCTTGGCTTATTGTCAAACCCTTCAACAATCCATTCCTTATTATTATCTGTATTTATCTTTGCTCCTAATGTTCTACAAGCGTTTACAGCAGCCATTGTGTCTTTTGAATTCAGTGGATTTATTATCCCGGATCTTCCTTCGGCAAGAGAGGCTATTATAACAGCCCTAATAGTATGCGATTTAGAGGAAGGGACAGTAATTTCTCCTTCTAACCTGTCTGTTTTTTCAACGCACAGCTTCATATCAATCAGCCTCCAAAAAGAGCCTAAATTGTTCTTTGGCTTGGTTTATGAACATGCTATAGCCACTTATTGTAATTAGACCTAGTTTTTCAGCGTCTTTTAAAAGTTTTGTTTTTTTAGGGTTATAAACGGAATCAAATATGACAGAACCTCTTTTTGTTATTTTTCTCAGAATTTTTTTATTTATAGGTGTTTCTTCAATTTTTGGGAACATTCCCAAAGAGGTTGCATTTATTACAACATCAATCTCCCTTAGAGATATTAAATCATCCAAGCTACCCCATAAACAATTTAACTCTTTAGCAAGCTTCTTTGCTTTGCTAACTGTTCTGTTCAAAATAATGAGATTACCTTTATTCTTAACAATACCATAGGCTATTGCTCTGGCTACACCTCCAGCCCCAATTATCAAAATGTTCTTGTCTTCTATTTTGGTTTTTGAGAGAATTGCTTTTATTGCTCCTATCATGTCAGTATTATAACCGATAAGCTTATTATTTTTTTTAATCACGGTATTAACTGCTCCAATCTTCTTAGCTGTTGGTTCTATTTTGTCCAGATACCTTATTATTCTACTTTTAAATGGGATAGTAATACTTAGACCACTAACCATAGATTTGTAATTTTTAAGGAAAGAATTGAGATTATCAACTAAAAAATTTAAATAAATATAATTCAAATGAAGCTTTTTAAATCTTGTATTGTGGAGTATAAAGCCTTTGCTATGTTCTACTGGATTTCCAACCAAACCAAATATTTTTGGGTCTTTCAATTTTTTTACTCTGTAAATATTCTTTAAAGTGTTAACATCAACTTGTCCAGGTGCTGATTCCATTCCTTTCTCCAATGAAGCAAAAGTTAAATATGCACCCATAGGTACACTCAGAATTCTGCTTATCTCCCCCAGTTTGCCCATACAAAAAGAGATTATCTTTGTGTTATCACTATTTGCTTTTCTTATTAAGTCAAACATATTTTTGTTGTCATCTATTGAGTTCGCAAATGTTACTATCTTTATAATATCTGGATTCAAGGATTTTATTTTTCTGTATTTGGTTAGTATTTCTTCTCTATTTGTATTTCTGAAGTTATGGTAAGACACTATTATCTTTGTTTTTCTCTTTGATTTTATTAATTGCTTGATTGTTTCAGTTCCTGTTGATAATTCCATATCAATAAAATCCACATTAAGGTCCATCGCTTTTTTAAAAAATTCTATCCTCTTACTCTCCATTATTTTGTGCTTTCCGCCTTCTTCTTTTTTTCTTATTGTGACTATAAGCGGTTTTGTTTTATTTAGTATCAATTTTTCTAGAATATTAGGAGTAAGGTTCTTCAAATAATCAAGTCTTAGCTCTATTATATCTGCGTACCTGCTTGCTTTTTTTATAGATTTAACTGCTTGTTTTAAGTTATAAGCTATTATGGGTACTGCAATCATCTGCTTTCCTTTAGTGCCCCCCAAATTATTTTTTTTGGTACCTTTATGCCAAATTTTGCTTTTCCTATTTTTTCTAATAACACAAACTCTATTTCTCTACCAACGTTTTTTTTGTCTTTTTTTAACTGTTCAATGAATTCCCTGATATCAATATTAGGTAATTTTTTAACTAATCCTGCCCTAAATAAGAGGTTATTCTGTCTGTGCAATTCTTTTTTGGATAGCGATCCAATTTTGTTTGATATAAGCCCTTCTACTAGCATACCAATAGCAACTGCTTCTCCATGAGAATACTTTTTATAATGCGTTAATGTTTCCAGTGCATGTCCTATTGTATGACCATAATTTAACACTTTTCTAAAGCCTTTTTCTTTTTCATCTTTCATTACAATATCTGCCTTTATCTCACAACTTCTCTTTATTAATCGGATTAAGATGTTTTTATCTTTATTTAGTATCCTATCAAGATTTTTTTCTATAAAGTCAAATAGTTTTTTATCTTTTATGAGGGCATGCTTTATTATTTCAGTCAGTCCATTCCTCATTTCTTTTATTGGTAATGGTCCTAAAAGGCAAATATCTATGTAAACCCTCTTCGGCTGATAAAAAGCACCGACTAGATTCTTTCCTTCTGGCAAATCAATGGCTACCTTGCCCCCTATAGAGCTATCTACCATGGCTAAAAGAGAGGTAGGAATGTGCACATAGTTAATGCCCCGCATATATGTGGCTGCTATAAATCCCGAAATGTCACCTACAACCCCCCCACCTAAGGAGATAATCGCTGATTTTCTGTCTAACCCAAAAGAGACAATTTTTCTCATAAGCTTCTTAAAAACCAGTAGATTCTTGTTTTTTTCTCCAGATTCAATTGATAGAAGATACGAATTAATCCCCTTTTTTTTCATCAATCTAAGAAATGTTTCTCCAAATAATTTCTTAGTATTAGAATCGGTTATTATCACATATTTATTACCTAATTCATTCTTTTTTAGGTCTAATGGAATCCTATTGAGTATACCATTATCTATTAAAATATCATATGAATTGTCTATCTGTTTTTTTAAATTCAAATGAACTTTTTCCATATTTATAATCTCCTTCCAACAGCTCTTGCAATTAGTTTTAATTCTTCCATTAATTTCAAAAAGTTTTTTGGTGTAAGGCTCTGAGCTCCATCTGACGCTGCTTCCTCTGGTTTGGGATGTACTTCTACCAATAAGCCATCTGCACCAGCAGCAATAGCTGCTTTACTCATTGGAGCAACCAAATCATACCTGCCTGTTCCGTGACTTGGATCAACGATAACCGGCAAATGTGTTTCTCTCTTTAGAGCAGGGACTATGTTTAGGTCAAGTGTATTCCTTGTGTACTCACAAAAAGTGCGTATACCTCTCTCACATAGAATAATGTTGTGGTTTCCTTCAGCCATTATGTATTCTGCTGCCATTAGGAATTCTTTGAGGGTTGCTGCTAATCCTCTCTTTAATAAAACAGGGGTGTTGACTTTACCAACAGCTCTTAGTAGATCAAAGTTCTGCATATTTCTTGTTCCTATCTGCAAGATATCTGCATAATCAGATACAAGTGGAACATCTGCTGTATCCATTACTTCGGTTACAATAGGCAATCCAGTAATTTTCCTTGCTTTTGCCATTAATTTAAGGCCCTCCTCTCCCATTCCCTGAAATGAATATGGAGAGGTTCTTGGTTTAAAGGCGCCACCCCTAAGAAGTTTTGCTCCAGCTTTTTTAACAGCTTTAGCTGTTTCAATAATCTGTTTTTCACTTTCAATAGCACAAGGACCAGCCATGATTATTATTTCATTACCGCCTATCTTCACGCCTCTAACTTTTATAATAGTATCTTCCTTTTTAAACTCCCTAGAAACAAGTTTATAGGGTTTAAGGATTGGTAGGACCTTTTCAACAACAGGCATTGCCTTAAGCTGATCTGCTTTTAATAATGACTCATCACCTATAGCACCAACAATTGTTCTCTCTATACCCCTTGAAATATGTGGTTTAAGGCCCATCTTTTTTATTTTTTGTACAACAAGGTCTATATCTTTCTTGGTTGCTTTGGCTTTTAGCACAACTATCATTTTTGAACCTCCTTATCCTTATATCTTAATAGAGATTTTACTTTAGCAATTATGTTGTCCTTGGTTAAACCATATTTTTTATAAAGTTCTTTTGGTTTTCCAGATTCACCAAATCTATCATTAACCCCAATCATACAGATTCTTATAGGATAATTCTTAATAAGAACTTCTGCAACTGCAGAACCAAGGCCCCCTATTATATTGTGGTCTTCAGCGGTTATTATTGCCTTGGTTTCTTTTGCGGCTTTAATTATTATTTCTTGGTCTATTGGTTTTATTGTATGGATATTTATAACCCTAGCTGAAATGTTCTCTCTTTTTAACTCATCATGGGCTTTTAATGCTTCATGAACTAAAGCTCCTGAAGCGATTATTGCAACATCATTTCCTGGCTTCAAAAGAACCCCCTTACCTATCTTGAATACGTAGTCTTCTTTATTGATTATTGGTAATTTCTCCCTTAATAAGCGTAGATAAACCGGACCTTTGTGTTTTGCTATTGATTTGGTTGCTTTCTTTGCCTCTATAAAATCGCAAGGTTGTATTACAGTCATTCCAGGGATTCCCCTCATCAAAGAAATATCCTCTAACGACTGATGAGATGCACCATCCTCTCCTGTTAATAGCCCTGCATGAGAGCCTACTATCTTTATATTTAAATTTGAGATTCCAGCGTTTAATCTAATCTGACCATATGCTCTTCCTGTTATAAATACCGCAAAGCTTGAAGCAAAAGGTATTTTTCCTGATGCTGCCAAACCTGCTGCAGTAGCTATTAAATTTTGTTCTGCTATTCCAACATTAAAAAATCGCTCTGGATATTTTTTCTTGAACTTTTCGGACCTTGTTGATTTTGATAAATCTGCATCAAGGACCACAACCCTTTTATCTTCTCCAAGTTCTAGTAACGCCTCTCCATAGCCATCTCTTGTTGCTTTTAACTCGTTCATTTCAGAGTTCTAAGTACCTCCTTTAATTGTTCTCTTGTTAGAGCTTTACCATGCCATTCAAGTTTATTTTCCATAGAAGGGACTCCCTTACATTTTATTGTGTTTGCAATGATCACCTTTGGTTTTTCTTTTACGAGTTCTACCTCTTCAAAGGCTGTTATTATTTCATTAAAGTTATGTCCATCTATTTCTATTGTGTACCAACCAAAAGATTTGAATTTATCTCTTATTGGCTCTATGTCCATAACTTCTTTTGTCGTACCATCTATTTGCAATTTATTCTTATCAAGAATAGTTATTAAATTATCTAGCTTATAGTGAGATGAAAACATAGCAGCTTCCCAAATGTTACCCTCTTGTACCTCACCATCGCCAAGCAGAACATAAACTTTGTAGTTTCTTTTATCTAACTTACCTGCTAATGCTATACCACTGGCAAAACTTAGTCCTTGACCAAGTGGTCCGGTGGAAGCTTCTACACCTGGACATCTCGTACTTTCTGGATGACCTTGCAAAAAAGAACCCAGTTTTCTTAGACTCTTTAATTTACTAATAGGAAAATAACCACTTCTTGCTAAGCATGAATAGAGAGCTGGACATGCATGACCCTTGCTCAGGATGAACCTATCCCTATTGGGCCAATCTGGCCTTTTGGGGTTGTGCCTTAATTTATAAAAATATAATGTTACGAGAATATCAGTAGCAGACAAACTACCTCCTGGATGTCCTGAACCTGCTTCTGTAGTCATCTCTAAGATATCCCTTCTTACTTCTAGTGCTATCTTTTCAAGCTTTTTTATTATATTTTTTCTCATTTCTTTGGTTTTTTTAATCATTCATTATTTTTAAACTTTGTGTCTTAAAAATTTTTAGAGCATTTAAAAAGAACCAAAAAGGAAAAATGAGATAGTATTTAGTAAATAAAGTAAAAAAACAAGAACATAAAGAATTCCTTAAAAACAAACCAACTCTGGTGTTTAGGCATTTTTAGGTTACTTAACGGGCTTCATATTCTTCCAGGCTACTTCAAACAGATTATCTAATGCTTTTGCAAAAAATGGAGTATTAACCCAAACACCCACATCGTAGGTCGGATGTACATCCTTATCATCTAATAGCATAAACACAAGTTCTTTACCATCAACAATGCAGAATCTTGCTTTACTATCTGTGTTCCTTACCTCGGCAATTCCTTTTAGTTCCTTAACTGCTTGCATTGCATCATTTGTAATTGGTGCTGCAATCCTTATTTTTACGCCTCTTTTCTTTATTTTTTCAAAGGTTGGTTTTAGTCCTTCAACCTTTCTAATGAATCCTTGAGTAGTTGTCATTAAGGTTACTTTATTCTCAGCATTTCTTATTGTTAACTCCAAATGATTGTAAAGATTATGCCTTCCTCTCAGACTACCACTTAAATCTGCAGGCTCTACCAATTCAACGCCTTGTTTATGTAAAAGGTTTAATTCATCGATAACATCTGTTCCTTTTAGCTCTTCTAGCCTTTTTATTCTTTCTTTTGCTTCTTCTTTAACATTCTTTTTTACTCTTTCCAAAACTTCCTGTGGTGGGACTGCCAGATATTTGATAGGTTTACCTAACTTCATCACGACAAATCCCTTCTTTTCCAAACTTTCAAGAACATCATAACTTCTGCTCCTTGGTACATCTGCTATATCTGAGAGTTCTCCAGCAGTAGAAACCCCTCTAGAAAGCAAGGCTGTCCAAATCTTAACCTCATAGAGGTTCAATGAGAAATATCTCCTTAGCTTGCTTAAAAACTCTTCCTTCACAATCATTTAAATTCACCCCCTTTTTTGAAGAAGTATTTTTTACTTCTTCTTGGGGTAAAAAAATAGCACTACTATTAATATATTACGGTTTTTTACCGCATAGCAGTACTTTTACTTGGTTAAAGTAACATTATATTTTAACTTCAAAGTTATTACAAACAGAATAGATTAAGGAGAGCTTATATTTAAATATTATGTAAAAAGAAAATATAGTTTATTAAATATGTTAAATAGGTGATATTTTCTTAATGTTAACAAACGATTTTATATAAGATCAAATGAAAAGATTTATTAAATAATATTTAATTCCTTGACTTATTGATTAGGGATGGGGACGTAGTATAATCTGGCTAGAAGTTTTAACCTAGCAAACAGGTGGCTCCAGTAGTGGAGCTATGAGGCTTACTGCCTATGAATTGAAGGATGGTCTGTCTAGGCGATGAAGAGACCACCAAATCTGGGAAAGTACAAGTAATACTGTACTTCAGAAATTCAAATCCCAGCGTCCCCATTTCCTAAATTATTTTTTTCTAGAATAATAAAATCTTATTACAAAGATAGTAATAACAAGGATTATAAATCCAAGAACAAAATAAAAGTAGTAAAGAACAATAAATTGCTTTAAAGATGATATAAGGTTATAATAGAACAAAGCATAAATAATTCCGCTTATGATAATCAAGGTTGCTGCTATTGACAAGAATTTTATTTTCTTTTTTCTTATAGAGGCCATAAGTATAGCTATTATACCTAAAGCTGATAGTGGAATCCCAAGATAAACTATTAGATCTCTTATAGTTTTGAACTTATAAATAGTATATCCTATGATTAACAAGAATAAGATGATAACTGCTGTTACATATACTAATGTGAGTAATTTTATTTTCTTTTTTGATAACTTTTTATTAGTAACCCTCTTTATCTCTATTATTTTGCTTCTTGCCTTTTTTGGTTTCTTTTTTGTTTTTTTAAGAAAATCAAAAATTAGGAGTAGTATCATTAATATGCAAAAAGACACAAAAACATATCTTATGTATACCCCATAAGGAAGAATTCTTTCAATAAAAAAAGATGATATCAAGTTTAATATTCTATTATAAAACGTCCTATATCTAAGAAGTGAAAATAGAACTAGGAGAAAAAATAACAGGAATAACAAGAAGATGAATATCTGCCTTTTATTTTCTAATTTAATAATTCTTTTTATTTCCTTAGGCATTACTCTCTCTTTTTTTGACTTAGCTTCTTTCTTTAACCTTGGAGATTTTCTTTTTATAAAAATAAACAATAAAATTAAGAGAAACAAAACAAAGAATAAAGCAAGGTAGTATCTATAGTAGTTTATATAGGATATTGTTTTATTAAGAATTGTACTTTCATTCCTTAATCTAATCCTTAATGTTTTACTAAGATTGTAATGATTTGTTGAAAGAATTATGTCTGCATAGTATTCCCCAGGGATTATGCTATTATTTGGAATAAGATTTAGGTTTACTATTTTCTTTTGTTTTGATTCAATAAAAAAATACTCTTGAGTTAAAGAATACCAATCTATTCCTTTAATGCTTAAATGGAAAACAGCTCCTTTTGTACCTTTGTTTTCTATTTTTATTGGTATGCTCTTTCCATAGTATGATAAGTCTACATTCTTAACAGATATTACTGCATTATAGCATTTATCCTTTGGTAGAACATCTAGGTATAATTTTGTTGTTTTTGTTATTTTATTTTCTAGTGGTCTTGTTTTGATTAAGATGTTATACTCTCCCTCAAGGCTACATGGAATAACAATATTTATTGGTACCTCTATTTTTTTATTCGGTAGGACAGAGATAGTATCATTCAAACTGAGGTTAGCCCAAATGGGAGCATCTACACTAAGATTTAATTTGAGTTCTTTATTTATTTTGTTTTCTATTATGAGATTATATAACTTCTCTTCACAAGGACAAAGCTCATCAAAATTTTTTTCAAAAGAAACATTAAAAGAGTAACATTTCCTTATATTAGTCCTTATCTTCAAGACTCTTTTTATTGCTTCTTTTTCTGTAATTATAGTAAATGAGATGGTTGTATTTTCTTCAGTTTCATCTGGGGGATCTAAACTTAATAATAAGATTCCACTTTCTTTTGTTTTTAGAATTGTGTTTTTTGATGACAAGGATGCGTAATTCTTATCTATACTAAAATGAAATATATCTGTAAATAAATTTAGATTTTTTATCAATATTGGTATTGTTGTTTTCTCTTCAGCACATATGTCATAATAATTAGGGTGGGGTATAAACTTGATTAAAGATATATTTTCTATATCTGTATAATCTTCCCCTAACTGGATACTTACTTCAGAACTAACAACAGGCAAAAAACATAAAAAAAATACTAAAATTGTTATCAGGTTGTTTTTCATCAATACCCCTCCTAGGGAGAGTATTTAAGACTCAACAAACAAAGAAAGAAATAGATTAAAAATAAAAAATTTAATAGTAGGTTTGTTCTTCTTTTGACTCTTCTTCTTTGCTTCCTTTTATTTTGCTGAAACCAATTATCAAACCTAATATTACTAGCAAGATTACTAAAATGACTAATCCAATCTCTAGGGCTTTTTTTACTGTGCTTATTCCGATTCTTCCTGCTGCTTCTGTGATTGTTGCTTTTAGGGGTACTTGCTTCAATATATTCTCTCCACTTTTTACTGTGACTGAGAATACTTGCTGCCCTACAACTGCTGTAGCCTTTGGAACAACATTGATATATGCTGTTTTTGATTCTCCTGGATCGATCACTAATGTATTGGTAGGAGTAATTGAAAATGTTGCCCAATCTGCGTAATCCAAAGAGATTGAATAAACCCTCGACTCAGTTCCATCATTTGTTATTGTAATCGGATAAACTACTGAACTTCCTTTTTGTATCTCCTGTGTTTCTGGACCAATTGCTATTATTGTTCTTCCAGTTGCTGGTTTTTCCTTCTCTGGTACAACACATGTATCGCTCTTGATTACTGTTATCTTTCTAGTATCCACCACTTCTTCATCGCCATCATCATATTCAACTACTGCTTTTAGGGTATACTCACCTGGGTCCGCACAATCTGGAATTCTCATGTATAACTCTTCGCTTGTGGTTGAGTCATCACAATCCTCATCCTCATCATTACATTCTGAGTCTAATTCATCTATGTAATCTGAAGCACTTATACCAAGGGCAGGTATACTTACCTTAACCTTGATATCTTCTTCTTTTCTTTCGCCCCTGTTTTTAACTCTTACAGAGGCAAGTAAAGCTCTTCCAGCTTTAACTTCATTTTCTGGACTTAGGATTATGTCTCTTATTTCAATTAGATGTTCTTTTGTGTTAATCTTAACATCATAAAGCTTTGTTAATGTTCCTTTTGGTGTATCAATCCTAATTTTTAAAGAATATGTTCCTTGTCTAAATCTTGGAGGTAATTCAAGCTTTAATCTTTTATCATAAACATCATTTGCTTTTACATCAAAAGTATCTGTTGTATCTGTTACCTTATCCCTATCACTTTTATCATATCCTGTTAATTCTGCCTCTATTGTAACATCATCTATACTCTTATTAATACTAAAAACTACAAGGATATCCAAGGTATCTGTTTTTCTTAGGTCTTTATCTCCCCCTATACTATTGAGGTCAACATCATTTACTTCAACAGAGTATATTGTAGCTTCGGCTCCATCTTCTCCATTTATTGGCATTGTTATTGACCCTGCACTAACAAAAGAGCACACAAGAATGCTCATCAAAAAAACAACAATCAAACCAAAAATATTTTTCATTTTTCATACCTCCAAACTGCTTTTGTTTTTAATATTAGATAGGTGGACTAAACAAACCCCCACATAAATGAAGTAATCTGTTGTTAAACACAACTCATATTTAAATATTTCGGTGTTTTAGTATATAAGAGTAGTTACTCTTATTAACTATTATATAGTCGTTATTTTATGACCATAAAGTCCCTATGTCTTACCCTCTTTATTCCTTTTAAATCTGAAAGGGAGATTCTCAGTGTATAAACGCCGGGCTTGGCCCAGTTTGGTATTTTTAGGTATAAGCCATGGGTCATTATATCATTAATTTCTGGCCCCCTAAAAGGACCTAATTTCTTGGATATCCCTAGCTCAGCTTGAGTAATCCTAATAGTGGCCCATTTTGTATCATATCTTCCTACATTCTTAAATGTTAAATCTACAAATAAGAGTTCTCCTGGTTTAACTTCATCATAAACTAGTTGATTTGTTCTTATCTTTTCTATAAAGAATTTTTTTCTTGGGATTTTATCTATAGATGGAGGCTTATTAATACAATAACTATTTATAGTAGCAGGATTGATACATTTATCTCTAGTTTTAGGATTAAAATCATCACAATCAGCATCAGTAAGACAAATAATTGATTTATAAGTACAATAACTTTCAAGAGTAGCAGGATTGATACACAGATCTAATGTGTATGGATTTAGGTCATTACAATCTTCATTTTCAAAGCAAATAATATCTACACAAATGCCATTTGCACAAGCTTCAGCACATATTTCTACAACCCTTGGTTGATCTATAAAACTACAAAAGCTTTGTGCTGTTCCCTTATTATTACATATATAATTTCTAAACATACGAGTTATATTCAAACCAACACAGTAGTATCCTCCAATATAGCTATCTATCCCACAATCCTCATCACTAAAGCATTTGCCACAATGGGTTTTATCATCAAAAGTTATTGTGGGTTCGCAATATCCTCCCTGAGATGTATTTATGCTACAAGTACAATCATCTAAGCAAGCGCCATATTCTGGATAGTCGGCATAATCATCTGCCCTCCCATCATTATCTGCATCTATACATCCGTCCTCTTCACAACTACAGTCTAAATCTGTCTCGCATTCTGCTCCGCAGTCTTTGTCACAGGTATGTGTAAATTCCCTTGGCAATCCTGAAGTGCAGATGTCGTTTTCTTCATCACATACTGATGTGAATGCAGGTGAGTAATCTCTTGTAAATGGATTGTTGTCTGGATTATTATTGCATGTATC
>CAZNZT010000006.1:0-71319 GCA_964577685.1 uncultured Methanosarcinales archaeon
GATTAATGCTATTCCTTGTGAATTGTATACTTAATAACTTTACTTTACAAAACAAAAATATTTATAAAAGGGTTCGTTTCTCTTTTAAGCCGAAATGGGTCTGTAGCTCAGCCTGGTTAGAGCGACGGTCTTATATGTCCACGCTCTAAGCATAACTAAGAGAGCCGTAGGTCTGGGGTTCAAATCCCTACAGACCCACTGCCCCCATGGTGTAGTCCGGTCATAATGCAAGTGAAAACTTGATTACTGGAGAATCATTTCGGCTTTTCGAGCCGAAGACGTGGGTTCAAATCCCGCTGGGGGCATTAACATTTTTATATGAAAAGAATTCTAAGGTATAATAAAGCGCCAGGATGGCGGAGTCTGGTTTAACGCGTTCGCCTCGAGACTTTAGGTAAAAAGAAAGAAAGCGAATGTCCGCAAGGACACGCAGGTTCAAATCCTGCTCCTGGCGTCTTACTTAAAAACCACGAGTAAGCAAAAATTTATATACCTAAAATAAAAAATAAACAAATAATCAAAGAGAGCGTATAAAATGAAAGGGAAAAAAGGGGTGATAGGTAAACATACAGAGAAAAACAAAGAAATAAAGGAATTAAATTTTTCAAAAAAGAAAAAAAAAGAAAAGAAAGAGCTTCTCAAGAGGATTGAAGAGGAAGAAAAAAAAGAGATTGAAAACATCTTCAGAAGGATTAAAGAAGAAGAAAAAAAGAAAGCTGCCAAACTTGAGGAAGAGAGTATTGAGAGAATAAAAGCGATAAGACTGAAAGAAAGGATAAGAAAAATAAGACAAGAAGAAAAAGAAATTATAAAAAAAATAAAAAGAAAAAGAAGAAAAGAAGCTTATAGCAAAATTAAAAACTCATTCTCTTCATTCTTTCATAAAGTAGGACTTATAAAAACAGAAGAAGAGAAAAGAAGAAAAGAAAAACTAAAACAGAAGAGGATTAAAGAGAAAGAAACAAAAAAAATAGAAAAAGAAAGATTAAGAAGAAAAAGGATTGAAGAAAAATTAAAGATAAAGGAACTCAAAAAATTAGAAAAAGAAAGATTAAAAGAACTAAGAAAAAGAAAAAAAGAAGCAAAAAGAAAATACAGGGAAACAATATCCGAAAAGAATAAGGAAATAGACACAATAAAAAAACTTGAAAGAATTCTAACTACAATAGAAAAAGACCTTCTAAGAGGAAATACAACTAAGTTAAAATACCATTACTCTACACTTAAAGCAATCTACCAAGATATACCAGAAGCACTAGAAAAAGAATACCACAGGCTACTAGAAGATATCTACGCTATAATCCTAAGCAAATAATAATTCTTTTATTACATATTAAGATAAAATTATTACATATTAAGTAATAAATCCATTCTCATATTACATATTAAGTAAAATAACAAACTAAAAAAGAAAGATTTATATATAAAAATATTACATATTAGGAAAATAAGCCTGCACATAAATATTTTTATTACATAATAGGTAATTTTATTACATATTAGGTAAAAATTATGAAAAAGGGTGAAAAAAGACAGAAGACACAGAATTCTAAGCTAGAAAAAAAGCTCTCCCCTAAACACTACAAATTAATAACCCATCTAAAAAAAGAGTTTGAAAAAATAAAAAAGAAAACAGGTTTTTCTGATACCACCCTAATAAGACTCGTATCCGAACCATTAGAACAAGAAATACGATTACCAATCAGCATATTCTCTACAGAATTAAGCCCTCTTGAGTCAGTTGTAAAGTTTCTAAGAGAAAACAAAAACATGAGTCTCCATAAAATTGCAAAAACACTAAACAGGGATGATTCCACAATCTGGACAACATACAATAACTCAAAAAGAAAATTTCCAAAAGAACTTCCATTCTATGGGGAATTAATACCCCTAAACCAGATTAACAACAGAGAACTAAGCATACTAGAAAGCCTTGTCTCATATCTCAAAC
This sequence comes from uncultured Methanosarcinales archaeon, assembly GCA_964577685.1. Taxonomy (GTDB): domain Archaea; phylum Nanobdellota; class Nanobdellia; order Woesearchaeales; family JACPBV01; genus CAZNZT01. The sequence continues at coordinate 1,952 of CAZNZT010000006.1, forward strand.
AGATTCATTCCTGCAAAGAAATTGCATCACTGCTAAACAGAAAAGAACAAACAATCTGGACAGCATACAGAAGGGCAAAACAAAAAAATGCAAAAACATACAAAAAAGCTGCTTAGAAAAGAAGGAAAAAGGAATATAAGATTTTGGAAATCAATAAAGAGAGAGTTACAAAAAGATATAAAACTAAAAGAAAAACAGCTTAGGTATGGTGCTATAAAAAGAAAGGATTTTCAAAACTTTTTAAGAGAAGAAATAAATGGAAGAAGCAGAAAAGAATGGATTGAGGTATGTAATCAAAACATAAAATCAAATACTCAATTGGTTAGGACGCTTGGGCCAGACCTTAGACCTCCAATATACATTTCTCTTGTTTTATCAGTCTTCCTAATAATAACCATAACGATACTTAACAACATAACCTTTGTAGGATATGTAACAAAGACTGAACAGCACAAATATACAGATGAGCTCAACATTGAGTTTTCTAAATCAGGAGAATACTATTGGATACCAAAAAACAAAGGAACTATAACAAGTATGTGTATTAGTGGTGAAGTAAGTCCAGAAGGCAGTGTCAAAGTTTATCTGGTAACCAATAAAACATACCTAATATTCAATAACAAAAAACCAACAGAAGAAGAAAAAATACCAATCGGGCTTGTTATATCAGAATTAAACATCTCTACAGAGGATAATATTACAGAAAAATCCAACACGACAAGAGAAATAGAACTAAATCTAAATCAAAAAGAAACAACAACACCCAAAATAAAAGCAATTGAAGTAAAAACAAAATTCAACTGGAATGCCAGCCAAAACAATCTTTGTACAAAGTTTGAAATCTACTCTAAAGAAAAGCAGAATACAAATATTGTGTGTCAGGGAAGTGAATATTGTTGTAAATTTATAGAACTTAAACCAATCTCAGATAAATGGAACAACACATTCTATCTAAACTACGGAAGATATGGAACCACCTTTAACAACATAATCAGTGCCAAAATAATCTTTGTCAATTATAGCCTAAACCCAGAAAACCCATTCATAGATATCATAACCAGCAATATTGAAAAATTGAATATAACATTCCAAAAAGAAACCATAAAATTCAGAGAAGAATGTATGGAAACATGGAACCTACCAAAGCTAGATGAAACAACATATAAGATAATATTTGAGATTAACAATAGCAGAATTAAGATAAAAAATATAACATACACGATAGAGAAAGAAACTACAAAGAAAGACATTCCGCCAGAGCTGATTAAAGAGATACCAGATATAACAATAGAAAAGAATAGAGAATATGGATTAGACCTCAAAGAATATTTCAAAGACAGAGACAACGATTCATTATCCTATTGGTATAATCCAATGGAGAACGCAGAGATAATCTTTAATAAAGATATTGCAACAATCATACCAAAAGAGAATTTCACAGGCACAGAATACACATTCATCAGAGCAAACGATTCATTCTTTTTTGCTGTATCAAATGTCTTTAAAATAGAAATCACAGAAAAAGGCACTGATGTAACTAAAGCAAATATATCCGAGAAACTAATAAAACCAAAAATTATAATCAACAAACCTGTAAAATGGGTTAAAATAATCAATGTTTCTACCAAAGTCATTAATCTAACTGTAAACATAAGCAATAATGCCTTAAATGTAAGTGTAAAAGAGATAGGAATTGTAAACAAAACAATTGACAAAGAAAAAATCAAGGTAAATGACAAAGGAGAACTGAAGGACTTAATTGTGTTTGAATCAGAAAAAAGGATAAAACAAATAGAAAAAATAGAAGACAGGTTAAAAAAGAAAAAGAAAGAATATCAACTAGATAACATCAAGCTAAAAGAAATAAATAAAAAACTTGTTAAATTAAAGAACGAAAAAAATAAACTAACAGGGTATGTCATTGCTCCCAAGAAAAGAAGTAGCTTATTTTCCTTGTTTGGCAAATGGTTTGAGAAGATAACAGGATTAAGCATATTAGAAAAAACTGAAAATAAAACAAACACAACATCAGTAATCATAGAAGACATAGTTGATTATGTTGCCATAGAATATTACACAGAAGCCCCAATTTCTGAAGAAGAAAACATAACAAACGGCAAGAGGATTACTATCTACTCTGATGTTCATTATGAGAACATTACAGCATATACTTACATAAATGATACACCAAGAAACAAGATTAGGCTTTACCAGATAACAAACGGAACAAGAACAAGGGTAAAGGACATTAACTATTATGATAAAAACAATAATGGCCTAATTGACTATATTGAATGGATTGTTCCTCATCTTAGCAATCAAACTTATGAGTTGATTATAGAGATTAGTAAAGCAGAGCATTTAGATGAGAACAGGACTTTTATAGAAGATGTTTATGATTATGTTAAAAGTAGAGATAATAACTACACATTAATACCTTCTGGACATTATTTAAGAGTTACTTTTTATAAAAATTTAACATCAGACAGGGACATAACAATATATGCTCGTTCAAATGAAACAGCAAGCATTGAGGTTTATGTAAGGGATGGTAATGAAACTATAGCAAGGTTTGAAAATATAAATAAGGAAGGCTGGTATAAAGTTTATCTCACTAACTTAACCCATGAACAAGATACATTTGATTTGAAGGTTTTGGGCGGGGTAGAGATTGATTATGTGGTTGATCCTTCTGTAATATCAACCTCAACAACAACAAATGCCCTATGGACAACAAAAACCCACTCACTTCACTATGCCAATGGTTATTACTGGATTGTTTTCCATAATGGGAATGATGTCGTTATTTATTCTTCCATTGATGGCACAAGCTGGACAAGCCAGGGAGTAGTATCAAGTTTAATTGATACAGAACAAAGCTGGGCAGTTGCTTTTGATAATACAGACATTATTGTATCAATAGGAGATAATAGTGCTAACTTAATATACTATAGACACGGAACTCTAAATAATGATGGAACAGTAAGTTGGGGAAGCGAGCAACAGGTTGATTGTGATGGGTCTGCTGATCAGTATAATTTTGCAGAAATTTCTGGGAGTAAACCCCTTATAGGAGGATTACATGGTTACAATAATGTAGCTCCGAGAGTATATGTAGGAAGCAGTATAACTGATTCTCCTTCTTTCAGCGAAGAAACACCATCAGCACCCCCATCTGCTCCTCCTTATACTTCCTCACCAGCAAGAAGTCCAACAATAATAAAAAGCGGAGATAGTGATGGAGACTTTTCTGTTTTTGCTGGTTTTGTTCATACAGGCAGGAGCGATAGTAAAGATATCCAAATAAATACTTATGATGCTTCAACAGACAGCTGGGAAGGCTGGGAAACTATTGTAGACGACGATTTAAAAAACATTCACCCGCCTTATAAAACCTATGATGTAGCGAGAGATAACTCTGGAAATTTACACTTACTTTATATTGATTTAAGTGGAAACATAAACCACAAAAAAGGCACAGCCGCAACTCCTCCTGTATGGTCAACAATAAGTTCTGATGTTACTGGTTTAACTTCTCACACAATGTTAAGTGTTACAAGCGATAACAGTGGCAATATTTATTTATTTTATGACAAAGGGGATAACGGAATTTATTATAGGATATATGATGGAAGCAACTGGGGAAATGAAAATGTTCTGAAGGGAGCAGATAGTAACACTCTTCAATCAATAACAACAAGCAGAACTGTTGATAGTAATGGTGAGGTATTAGTAGCATGGGTTGAAGGTTCCTCTTCTCCTTACAATATCAGGTTTGGTAAAGCACATTACTTTAGTTCAAAACCTACTGTGAGAGTAGTATCCTATGGAACCTTGCCTGGAGGCGGAACACCATATGTAACAGAAAACGCTATTGTAAGAAACTCAAAAGGTCACATTGCTGTCTTTTATCATAAGTATGGACAAATATGGGCTGCTTATTACAATGGGAGTGGCTTACCAACGAGCGAGAATGATTGGTATCATATCAAGCTGATAGGAAACACTTCTGATACAGACGGGATTATAGCAAATGTCGGTTTATTTAGTTATCATCATGATGTTTTTATTAGGAATGATATTTTACATTTTGCTTGGAATAAAAGAGAGAGAAAAGCGGCATATTCTTGGTGCAATGTAAGCGATGATATGTCAGCAATTGCCACAACTTCAAACTGGAAAAAAGCAGACGGGACACAGGGTTACGATACGCTTCCAAATAGTCTTGAGCCTGGTTTTGTATCAGCAAACTCAAATAATAACCCGATAGTCATTTCCACAATATACAATAGAATTACGAGGTGGAATGGTACCGATTGGGACAGCTATTATAGCTTATGTCCTGGTTCTTATAATTATGGTAGTATTGTAGTTGATGGAAATGATATGGTTCATGTGGCTTGTGAAATGGGTGGAGACATTTATTATTTCAACACTACATGGGAAAATGCAAAAAGTTCATCTGGTTGGGGAAGTGGAACCATCATTTGCAATAAATCACAAAATTTTGGTATGGGCATTATAAGTGTCGGCAAAAACAATAATGTTTATGTTTTATGTGACGGAGGTGGAAATTATTTAGATACAGTTAATTGGAAAAATGTTTCTGGTTGGCAGGAAGGGACTGATGACAACTCCGGACATGACCTAATCGTTGATTTTATTAGGAGTAATGGCGGTTTATGGGGAGCGACTCCTGATGGTTATATTATAATTCTTGGAAGTCAGCATACAGGAGTAGCAAGACAATATAACAATAGGGAAACACCGCCATTTAGAACTTTAAATTATTATTATGGAGACCCTGAAGATGGTTTTGATTCCCCACATTGTATTGAAAGATTCCAATCTTGTGACTCCGATGAGTTATTATGGGTTGCTTCTAATGGTTCTGGGGTTTATTTATTCAAGTTTGAGACCTCTACAGGAAATGCCTGGTGGTGCTCTCCTGATACAAGTCCACCCAATATAACAGCAATAGCACCAGCAGATGAGTATATAGATACTGACGGAAATATAACTTTCAAGTATAATACAACTGATGATAGAGATATAGACAACTGTAGTTTAGTCATAAACAACAAGATAAACAAGACAGATAAAACTATAACAAAAGACATGACACAAACACTTAATATAGTCCTCACCGCAGGACGCTACACTTGGCAAATAAATTGTAGTGACGGTGCCGGAAATGAAAACTCAAGTTTAGCGCGCACAATCACCATAATAAAGCTCACTGGATTTAACGGCACTAACTTATCAAATGCGAATATCTCCAATATAACAAATTTCTACATAGAAAAACCAAATACTGCAAAAATTAATTTTACAGACTCAATAGATTTATCAAGTGGTGCTGATATAGACACTTATGTAAATATAACCCATAACTATGTAGAAATCAATTCTTCGGCCCTGCCTCAACTCAATAAATCAGCTACAATAGAGTTTTATGGTTTAACTTACTTACAAACTCCAATAATTTTAAGAAATGGTGAAGTTTGCACTTCAGATATATGCAAGATAAATAGTTATAATTCTGGAAATCTTTCCTTTAATGTAAGTTCCTTTACTTCATATTCTTCTTCATCCAACTCTAACTTAACAATTTGGGACGATACTGATTCCACGGATAAATATACAGATGAAAAGATATATTTCTATGCTAACTATACAAATCTTACTTCAGGAAAAAGCATAAATGGGACTGGAGTTTATTGTAACATAAGTTTTGATGTTACCCCTTATGGACCTTTTGAAATGATATTTAATTCAACATCTCTTTTATACGAGTATAATAGAAGCTTTAGTTCTGGAGGAATATTTAATTGGAATGTTAGTTGTAATGGTTCATCTTTAGGATATGAACCTTTAAATGCCAGCGATGATATTGAAATTTTCTCTCAATCACAAAATATAGACTCATGCCAGGAGTTGAATCAAGCTAATACTATTTATACTTTAACTCAAAATGTTTCAACTACAGGAACATGCTTCAATATCACAGCCTATAATGTAACCCTTGATTGTCAAGGTCATTGGATAAATTACTCTTATGACGGGGGAAATTATGAATATGGAGTTTATTCAGACCAAAACTATACTATAATCAAAAACTGCAATATAGTAGAAGGATTAACTTTAGGAGATTATGATTTTGCCATATACTTTGATGGTGCTAATAATGGTATAGTTGAAAATAATACAATTATAACTTTAGGAAATATTGGTCATGGGGTTTATCTTAATTCAAATTCAAATAACAATAACATAAATAATAACAACATTATAACATTTGGGTGTACGGGTTATGGGATTGACTTTGATTCAAATTCAAATAACAATAACATAAATAATAACACAATTACAACTTCAGGATATTGGGGTTACGGAATCCGGCTTTCTTCAAGCTCAAACTCCAACATAAACAACAACACAATTACAACTTCAGGAAGCTCTGCTGAGGGAATTTATCTTTTTTCAAGTTCAAATTCTAACATAAACAACAACACAATTACAACTTCAGGATATTGGGGTTACGGAATCCATCTTTATTCAAGCTCAAACAACACCTTAAATACTAATACAATCACAACTTCAGGATATGGTGGTCATGGGATTTTGCTTTATTCAAACTCAGACAACAACAATTTAAACAACAACACAATCACAACTTCTGGAGATTTTGGTTATGGAATCTATCTTCGTTCAAGTTCAAACAACAGCTTCAATAATAATACAATCACAACTTCAGGAAGCTCTGCTGAGGGAATTTATCTTTCTTCACATTCAGACAACAACAATTTAAACAACAACACAATCACAACTTCAGGAAGTTCTAGGTTTGGAATTGATTCTAGTTTTGGAATTTATCTTGCCTTAAGCTCAAACAACACTTTAACAAATAATTCGTTTGAAACCTCGGCAATGAGTTTAGTTGTTAGTGGAAGTTCTTCATCTTACTATAATCATAACATAGATGAAAGCAATTTAGCAAAAGGAAAACCAATTAAATACTACTTTAATATTTCAAACCAGCTTATAGAAAATAACAATAGCTGGGGAGAACTTCTTGTAACAGCCTCTAATAATGTAACAATAAAAAATATAACTTTGAATGTTTCAGGAATCTTACTTGGATTAACACAAAATTCAACAATAGCAGAGTGTGATATTAATGTTTCTGGTTATGGTATTTACTTCTATTGGACTTCTAACCTAAATGTAGAGAATAATACAATTACAACCTTGGAGGATTATTCATACGGCTTATATTTAGATAGTGAGGTAGATTATACTAATATAACACAAAACAACATAACAACTTATGGCAACAACAGTTATGGAATTTATTTTGGTGGTTTCAGTTGGAATAACACAATAAAGAGTAACAGAATAAAAATAAATAATGAATCAACCCCTGCTATACACATAGTAATAAGTGTTATTAAAGACAACACCTTCTACGATAACATATTCAATATTACTTCAGGAGATTTTGTTTATTTTGGAGCAGTTTACAATAATACATGGAACACAACAAAGACTGCAGGAACAAATATTATTGGTGGTAGTTATCTTGGAGGTAATTATTGGGGCTATCTAAATAATACAGGCTATTCCGATACATGCAATAATACAGACAATGATGATTTCTGTGATGACCCACTTACCCTTGCTAATGATAACGTTGATTACTTGCCTCTAACCATACCAGACTACACCCCACCAACTATAACCCTAATAGCACCAGCAAACAACACGCTGAATACAACAACAAACACTATTGATTTCTACTATAATGTCACAGACCAAAATAATGTAGATAATTGTAGCCTGATTATAAACAACAAGATAAACAAAACAGACACAAGCATAACTAAAGACACAACACAAAGTATAACAGTATTCCTAGAAAACGACAACTATAATTGGTCAATAAACTGTACTGATACATTTGGAAATACTGGAGAAAGTGAAACCAGAAATATAAGTATAAATGCACCAACAGATACACAAGCACCAACAATAAATTTAATCAGTCCTGCAAATAATACATTAAACGACTTACCAGGAGATATAGACTTCTATTATAATGTTAGTGACTTAAATGAAATAGTAAACTGTAGCTTAATTATAAACAACAAAATAAATAAAACAGCACAAACACCAGAAAGAGACACAACACAGAGCATAACAACAAATCTAATCTCTGGAAACTATAATTGGTCAATAAACTGTACCGACATATTTGGGAACGAGAATTCAAGTGAGTGGAGGAATATAACAATAAACACAGCATTCATTAATGTAACCATGTGCAACGCAACCCTTGTCTCTGTCTTTACAAAGGAAAGGTACAAAACAAGGGTAAACTACTCAGACACTTTAAGATTATTCAGCTTCAAGATACCCACCTACATCTATTGCAACATGACATTTGAAGCCTCTAATGATACCAATTATGGCTGCCTTAATGAAACAAATAATACAGCATTCACAGTAATGTTATATCAGGACCTGATAGTGACAGGAAATCTAACAATAGAACCAGGTGTAACAATCAAGTTCAATGACTCTGATGATGAAATTATAGTAAAGGACTCTGGAAACATATTCGCAGATGGCAATAGCAGCTGCTTTATTATATTCACTTCAAAGAATGACAATTCCTCTGGAGCAAAAATACCAACTGCCTCCAGAAATGCATCTGTCGGAGACTACAAAACTGCGATAAGAATTACCGGCTCAGCAGCTGTTAACTCAATTATCAACTTCACAAAGATATTCTATGCTGACACTGGCTTAAATATATCTGCCTCGCTAAGCAAAGAAGTAAGAAACAGCTGGTTTAACAATACAAACACAAGCATATTATTAAATGAAAACACATCAATATTCAATAACCTAATAACTAACTTCCTAAGATATGGTGTAAAAATAATAGGAGATATCTCTGGAAACTTATTCATAAAACAAAATACATTTGATAACCTCGGTTATGGTTATGGTTATGGAATTGCAAACAAGAATGATACAATAGGAATATACATAAATGCTACAATTAATAACGGAGCACTAAACATAACAGATAACCTATTCACAAACCTAGGTGTAGGAATATATAATAAAAGCCTATCAAGTCAAAAACCACCAGAAACAAACTTTAATGCTTATTATAATGTTACAAACAACACAATAAACATAACACAAGGCATAAACTCAACCAATCTAAGCTACAATCCATATAATAGATCAGCAACATATGGTTTATATTTCCTAAACCAAAGTTCATACGCTGTTGACAATGGGAGCAGGAATGCCTCAGAAGCAGGATTAGACCTCTTCTTTACTGGAGAAAAGCAGGATTCTGGTATAGTGGACATAGGATTCCACTATGCAAAATCTGCAAGTGGTAAAGAGCCAGTAACTCCGGTTGTATTAGAATATCTTCTTGAACCATATGTTATGGCATGGAATGAAACAGCAGAAAAGATACACCTAAGAACAAATCTGGTTGTGAATGTTACAATTGAGTATGGCTTAACCCAAAGTTATGGCTCCAAAGTAGAAGAATCTACACTAAAAAAGGAACATGAATTAACTATAACTGGCCTTACAGCAAACACTCAATACTATTACAAGGTTATAGTCCAACATCTAATGTCCAACGGCACAATACTAAAGAATGATACATTCAATTCAACATTCAAAACAGCAGACAACTCAAAAACAAGCTTTAGCTTTGCTATTTTAGGAGACACAAGAGGGGATGCCTGTGGTGAACTAGCTCCAAAGTTCAAGACCTTAATTGATGAAATCTCAAAGAAAGGTGTTGACTTTATTGTTATGTTAGGTGATGATATAAGAGCAGATATTAGCTGTAGCAACGATGACCTTTACTGGGAAAACTTCCACAATATAACAAAGACCACTAGAAAAAATACATCAATGCTCTCGGCAATCGGAAATCATGAAGACCCCAGCAGGAGTGCAGCAAGAATATCATGGAGGAAGTACTGGATACATCCAGTAAACGGAAATGGAACACAAGATGAATGGAACGAGACAACATTCTACTGGAGATATGGCAATTCCTTATTCATATTCCTAAACACAGAAGAAACCACCAACACAGGAAATATTAGTGGAAACCAATTCCATTGGTTCAATCAAACCCTAAGACAAGGATGTTATACACATAAGTTTGTCTTTGCCCACAGGCCACTAGTAGGTTCAAACAGAAGTGGAACATTACCAATAGAAGACAAAACATGGTCAGAAACACTCGATAACTTAATGTACAATAGTGGGGTAACAGCAGCATTCTATGGCCATAACCACAACTATTGCTACAATACAACCCACAATGGAGATATGCTCCACATAACAACGGGTGGTGGAGGTGCTCCACTTTACTCAGACTACTGTGCAGGGCTTATGGAAACACAACACAACTATATCATAGTAAATGTTTCTGGCAACTCAATAAACGGTACAGTGTATAACGAAACTGGAAATGTCATCCACACATTCAGTAGAGGGCTTACACAAAATCCAACATATTCAAACTTCCAGAATAATGCTACTGCAGATACTAAGATAAATGGTGTTGTTAACTGGAGTATTAACTTATCGGATAATACTGGGTTAGACTATTATAGGTTTGCTCATAACCAGAGTGGGACATTGACTAATGTAAGCCTAGTTAATATCTCTGGAACTAACTACTTTGCTAATTATACCTTAACTGTTACCTTGTCTAGAGGTAATTATATCTGTGGACAGTTCTGGTTTAATGACAGCTGTGGTAATATTAATCAGACTGGACTAAGTTGCTTTACAGTTGCTAACTCTATACCTTCAGCACCAAATATTATCTATCCTGTTGATGGTCAGATTTATTCTAGCATTGATTATATTAATTATTCTAGCATAGATGCAGATAATGATGTTATAACATACTATGGCTATATTAACAACTCACTTAACTTTACCACTGCTGTAAACATTACATACTGGAATGCCTCTAGCGGTTATTATGTCTTGAATGTGTCTGCGTATGATGGTTATGACTATTCTGGCAATAGTTCTATAAGCTTTGGTTTAGATACAACAGCACCTACAATAAGTGCTATAACAGATTCCCCGGACCCACAAGGCTATGGATTAAATGTTACAATAAAAGCCACTGTCAATGACAATGACAGAGACACAGTATTAGTTGAAATAACAAAACCAGATGGTTCATCTATGAACTATACTATGGACAATGTTTCTACTGATTATTATTACAATTATACCACATGGACAAATGGAACATACTCCTACAAAATATACGCGAATGACACAGCAGGTAACTGGATTGGTAGTTCAACCTATAACTTCGATGTGCTAGTTAACCTCACAATGCAGCTAAAAACACTAAAGGACTTCTACAAAGCAAATGAGATAGTCAATCTAACAAACATAACAGCAGCAGAAACAAACCAAAGCAAATTGCAGAATAATGGAACTACCAACACAACACTGTATTTATTATTACAAATACAAAAATGGAATGGTTCTGCTTGGAATGAAACATGGACATTATACAACAGCACAGCCCCAATAATAATCAACAATACTGCAGCTCTTGGGAATATTATTGCCTTTGACAAACTATTTAATGGAAAATGGAATACAACAAAAAATGGAACTAGTGAGGGTTATTATAGAGCCTATGCAGCAGCATTAGATAATGAATCTAATGTTTTGGCAGATATAGAGGGCTACTTAAATGCCACTTATAACTTTACAATAGACACCACAAAGCCAGATGTCACCCTAAACAAACCAACTGATGGCCTAATAACAGTAAACACAAACATAAACTTCAACTGGACTGTTACAGATAACCTTGATACAAATCTAACATGTAATATTACAATTAATGGAACTGTTAATGTTTCAAATATACCAAGTCTAAATGGAAGCTTTACAAATTATACTGTACATAATTTCTCAGAAGGAGATTATATCTGGAATGTAACATGCTGGGATGATGCTATGAATGTTAATGTTTCGGAAACAAGGAACTTTAGCGTGGATACATCAGGACCAATAATAAATGATGTAAGTGCCTCACCCACAGTACAAGGCTATGGCTTTAATATCACAATAAGAGCAAATTCAACAGATAGGATGGGTGTAAACTCTACCCTAGTTGAAATTACACCACCAGGAGGAACTCCAACAAACTATACAATGAACAACACTATAGGCGATACTTATGAATACAATTATACTGGCTGGAAGAATGGAACATATACTTATAAGATATATTCCAATGACAGTGGAGGGCACTGGGAATTTAGTTCAGTATATAACTTTGAAGTATATAACGACAACATTACTGTCCAAATCAGAACCTTGAGAAACTCATACAAAAGCGGACAGACAATTAATCTGACTGATCCTCCTGGAGAGGATAATCTGATTAAATACTTATCCAAAGCAAACACCAAAGACAAACCAAACATATCTAATGCCTATGTAAAGCCAACAGATGTAAGACCAGGAGATAAAATGTTAGTAAGTGCTGATATTTATGACCCTGTTGGGATAAGAAAAGTTACTGCTGAGATGCCTCATGAGAAAGGCATTGATGTTTTAAATATGGAGTTGGTTGAAGGTGATAAATATAATGGAACTTGGCAGAATATCTGGAATGTTCATGATACTTTAGAGAAGAATTATACTACTATTATTAGAGCTGAAAACGAATTAGGGAAAGTTAGTAAGGGGATGGTGGGGTGGAGGGATAGTGCAAGTCATATAACTTACTATAATTATTCTATTACAATAGATAAATCAGCATATGAGAATTTAGGAATTCCAAACTCACCATCTGATTATGATTCTGCTGCAACAAGTGGTGATTATAGTAATTTAGCTGCGAGTGATAATTCAAGATGGAATACTACTTTAGCAACAAGTGATGGAGAATATGATAGCCAGATATTTATATTTAATATAAGTGAAACTATTGCTTCAATAACAGGGTTAAAAATTACATGGGAAGGTTATGGAGAAATAGAATCAGGATATTATACTAATATTAGTTTCTGGAACTGGACAGCAGAAGAATGGTATGAAGTAAATGCAACTGATTTTACTTCTGCGACTGATATGAATATAACAGGAATAATTAGTTCAGGAATAAGTGATTTTATTAATTCTTCAACTAAGCAGGTTGCTGTTTTGGTTACAACAAAGAAGTATGTTGGTGGGGCGGAGTGTGGGAATGGTGTTATTGAGGGCGATGAAGTGTGTGATAATGGTAATGATAACGGGGATCCTTGTGTTGGAGGGACCTGTGTTGGGGTTTGTAGTGGGAAACCTCCGGCGAGTGGTAATTGTTATTGTACTACGGAATGTGTATGCACATGGGGATTTTGTGGGTTCTGCCCATTTTTCTATTCTTGGAATGGCTCTGAATACGTTTATGATACTCAAATAATCTACAAACTTGATTCAAAAGAAAAGGAAACTTTACAATACAGAAATATTTCTTATTTAGATACTAGCAATATAATAAAAGGAGTAATAAAAGAAGAGGAATTTGAGACATCCTACATAGATTTGGTTTATTTGGAGGTTACTGATTATAGTGAAGATGAAAGAATTAAAACCATTCTAAAACCAATTGATAGCTCAAGAGATTTAGATTTAATTTCAGAATCTGATGATAGATATTTGATAACAAATCATGGTGACGAAGTTTATGTTGAGTTTGAAAATGCACCAGCATTGAAGGAGGGATTTGAAAGAAAAATAAAAATTGTAGCAGAAGGTTATTATATTAAATATGATAGAGATAGCAAACAAGACAACCCTCATAATTCACTCTACACAGACTTTATACAATTAAAAGTCACTTATTCTTCGGCACCTGCAGGTATAACCTATAATGAATTCAAAAATAACAAAGAAACAACAAACCTGTCAGCATACAACCTAACCACAAACACCAACATCTCAAATCTGATTCTTGCAGAAAACACAGGAAAGGGAAAAATAAAGTTCCTGAAAAATGTAACAATAAACAATAGCTTTAACCTAGATTCTGCGATTAAGATAGATACAAACAACATAAGCGTAGATGTATCCTTATACCCAACCCTAAATGTTTCTGCAGAGCTAACAATGAAAGTACCTAATGTTGGTTATCCGAAAATCCTTAAAAACAACATTGAATGTAGTGACTGCACAATTATAAGCTGGGACCCATCAATAAAACAAGTTACATTCAATGTTACTGGCTTTAGTGATTATACAGCAGCAGAAGCTAACCAGAGCAAAGTACAGAATAACGGAACAAACAATATTTCCTTCTATCTGCTAATGAAAACTGAATACTGGGATGGTTCCTCCTGGAATCTAGAGGATATAATAATAAATGATTCTGCTTCCGGAGTAATAAGAAGAGTTAATACAGATAGCCTATTAAAGCTTGACACTATATGGAATGCCATGAATTACAGTTCTGATAATTTATCAAATGGAGAAGGGAAATACAGGGCATATGTCGCTCTAACAGACTCTGATGGAAACATACTAAGTGGCTACGATGGAAACAGCTTACTAGCCACATTTAATTTTACATTTGACAATTCATCACCGTATAAGATAGACCTAAACTATCCATCAGATGATGCGATAATTCCGTACAATACTATCTCATTTAACTGGACTGTCTATGATAATATTGATACTACCTTAACATGTAACCTAACTATTGACAGTATTGTAGAAGCATCAAATATCCAGAGCAATAATGGAACAATGACAAACTATACCATAACAAACCTTGCTGAAGGTGACCACCTATGGAATATAACATGCTGGGATGATGCTATGAATGTTAATGTTTCAGAAACAAGGAACTTCAGCATAAGGGATACTATTGCACCAACATGGAAGAATATTAGCACAAACGCATCTAATTCAACAAAGATTAACTATGAAGTATGGTTTGCTGTTAACTGGTCTGACAACAAAGCCCTAAACACAAGCATATTCAGCTGGAATGGTACTAATGGAACATGGCAAAATTTCACTCAGGAAATAGGAGGGCTAAAAATATACATCCACAACATAACAAAAGTAGTCAATCTAACAAGAGACAATGTAATAGGATATATGTTCTATGCAAACGACTCAGACGGAAATATAAACTTTACACCAATATATATATTCAAAGTAAACAACACCCCACCAACAAGCATTAACTTATCCTACCCAAAAAACAGCACATCAATAACAAACACAACACCAAGGTTTAACTGGACAAACGCAACAGACCCGGACAATGATACAATATACTATGACTTGTTTATAAGATGTATTGGTGGCTGTTCTGTAGATAACAGGGAAATCTATAACCTAACAGATACCAATTACACACCAAAAGCCCCACTAGAATATTACTCAGATGACAATTACCACTATGAATGGTGGGTAGTACCTCACGACAATACCTCATACGCACCAAACTCATCCAAATTTAATTTTTCAATCCAATCGCTAGTCCAGGTAAGCCTGCCAACAAACAAAGTAGAGTTCGGCACCCTCGAACCAAACCAACAAAATGATACTACTGATGATAACCCACCACCAATAATAATACAAAACGATGGGAACTGTTACATAAATGTGAATATAACAACAAGCAGCCCCTTATGGAGTTCAATACAAAAACAATCAAAATACTTCATGTATAAGATAGATAATGTGTCCAGTGAAAAAGGAGCATTTAACTATTCTGCATCAGCAACAACATGGACATATTTCAATCAATCAATAAACTACACATCGATATACAAGCTAAATTACTCTGATGCAAGAGATTCTGCAGAACTTGACATAAACATAACAGTGCCTCCAAACGAGCCACCTGGAAATAAGAGCACCTCAATAATAATAACAGGTTATTATGTAAAAATAAAATGAAAAAACAACTTTTACTACTAACAATGGTGTTTTTATTACTTACACCAGTAACATTCTCAATCGGAGTAATACCAGGAAGAACAACAATCAACTTTCAGCCAAATTTAGAAAGAGAAATAGAATTCACTATCCTCAACAATGAAAACAAGGACTTCAAGGCAGCAATTTATGTGAGGGGAGACCTATCAGAATATATTACTCTAGAAAAGACAGAGATAGAATTTGAAAAAAATGAAAAGAGTAAAAAAGCAAGTTATACCATAAGATTACCAGAAAGCTTTAAAGAACCAGGGCTGCACAAAGCAGATATAATAATAAGAGAAATTAAAAGCACTAACCAAGAAGAACCAATAGCAATAGGAACAATGGTGGGGGTAATAAGCCAGATTTATGTATATGTACCTTATCCAGGAAAATATCTTATTGCAAAGCTAGATATAGTAAAAGGAAAGGTAGAAAAGTATGCCCAGTTCTATATTCCACTAATAAATTTCGGAAAAGAGAATATAAATAATGCGAAAGCAGAGATAACAATAAAAGAACCATCAGGAAAGATAGTTGATAAAATATATACTAACGAAAAGCCAGTTCCTGCTCAAGGAAGGGCAGAGCTAAGTGCAAAACTTGATATAACAAACTATGGTGCTGGAATATACATGGCTATTGCAACAGTAACATATGATGGAAAAACAACAACAGCAGAAAATGTATTCTTTATAAAGGACTTCTTCCTTATACCCCTAGATATATCAGTAAGAGACTTTAAGCTGGGAGAGATAGCAGAATTCAATATCCTAGTAGAAAATATAGGAAACATTGATATAAAGGATGCGTTTTCCATCATGCTATTAGATGACTTAGACGGAAATAGCGTTGCAAACATAAAGAGCGAATCAATAGACATAAAAGCCAAGGAAAAGAAAGAGATGCATGCATATTGGGAAACAAAAAACATAAAAGAAGGAGAGTATCTCGGAAAGCTGATTTTAGGTTATGAAAGCAAAACAGATGAAAAACAGATAAAGACAACAGTAACAAAGAACAGCATAAAAACAGAAATATTAGGAATAACGGGCCATGCAATAAAAGAGGAAAAACCAGCACCAGAAGGCAACCAAGTATGGATACTCTTAGTAATCCTCCTCGTAATAGTAAACATTGCATGGTTTATATTTTACTTCATTAAGAAAAAATGAAAATAAGAAGTATAATATCAATACTACTGCCAATAGTAAGCATAATGTTAATAGCAATAATAATAAAAAATCCATCAATAATAGGATTCGCAACAATAAAGCAAGAACTTTATTTAGTTAATGCAACGATTAATCTCCAGCTAGAGAATAACTATACAATACCAGAGAACTCCTATGTAAAGATAAGCCTTGGCAACCAAACAAAGACCATGCCCATACAAGAATTTATGAAAAAAGCAGAATACAAGAACAATAGCTATATCCTAAATATAAAGGATGCTGGCATAAACAATCTGCTAAAAAAAGGAGAATATCCGATAAAGGTGAGTATAATACATAACAGCTCTATCCTATTTGGAAGTACAGATAAGGTAATAATATGAAAAATTAATTTAAACCTAGCAAACCCTTCTAAGTTAGGTTAAACGAAATAAAAATGAGTCGCAGGAGTGCCTTCGGCACATATTGTCTTGCTTTTGGTGAAAGGATATTAATAAAGAGATTTCTCGTCTCCAAAAACTAAATGGAACGGGACAGCTACATACCACTTACAAAAAAACATTTTATTCCTTTTATACAACTCACTTCTTCTTTAGCGTATCCTAATTTTATAAGAATTTTTTTTTGATTTCTCATTAGGACTTTCCACTCCAAATTTATTACTTATTTTATCTGCAAAGTTTTCTACCCAAAACTTTAACAGCTTTGTTCCATATCCTTTTTTCCTTTCATCCTTCATAACAAATATTTGTCTTAATATTGCGTGTTTATTCTCAGTCCAACAGAGAAATCCGATGTATTTTTCCTTTTCAACATCAAAAACTAAACCGGCTTTTTGTTCTTTTTCCCCTATATAAAGAAAACCGGTATCTTCTTCCTTCGCCATTAGTTGCATTATCTTGAGGACAAGAAAATCCTTTTTATCTTTACATAAACCAAAGAATAAGTTATTTTCAATCTTTTTCTTTCTTTTTTTAATATTCTTGTTCCATTCTAATTTCATTACAGTCTGTGGTTGTAAAATATAATTTTTAAATTTGATAGCAACATGATTCATACATTTTGGACAGATATAACTATAACCACCAATCATACCCAGATTTTCTGGAGTTAATGAAACTTCTGTTTCACATATATTACAAATAACAACAGGTTTTTTCAAAGTTACCATTTTTAGTTTATTTTTATTAAATCTTCTTTTGCATTTATAACATTTTACTGTGTTGTCTTTATTAATTGAAATTCCTTCAAAACAATATTTGCAGTAAGGACATTGTAAAAAACTGACATCTCCTACTTTTTTCATTTTCCAACCTTCTAATTTTAACATAAAAATAATTAAATTGGTTAATATTAATAAAATTACTGATTAGCAAAAAAAGAAATAGAAAACTTTAAATAGTGGTGTGACTAATTGTATAAATATAATCACATTTTATCACATAGAGGGGTGAAAATGGCCACGGTAAGAATTGATGATAAACTTTTAGAAGAAATTAAAGAATGGATTAATAGGGATGGAAATAAATATGAGTGTCCTACTGTAACAGCCTTTATTAATAGTGCTATCTATAAAAAACTAAAAGAATTAAATAACAAAGGTGTTAAAAATGAATCCACTGTTAAATAAAATTGTCTGTGGAGATGTTTTGGAAATGATGAAGAAAATCCCAGACAATTCTGTCCATTTAGCTATTACTTCGCCACCTTATAATGTTGGAAAAAATTATGATAACCATAATGATAGGATGGATTACAAAGAATATCTCGATTGGCTAATGAAAGTTTGGAAAGAAACAAAAAGAGTTCTTGTCCCCGGTGGAAGATTTGCCTTAAACATTGCCCCAACAGGAATTAAAAATTTTACACCAATCCATCATGATTTCGCAAATCAATTAAGAGGAATTGGAATGATTTTTAGAACTGAAATTATTTGGTATAAACAAACAATGTTAAAAAGAACGGCATGGGGTAGTTTTAAAAGTCCTGCAAATCCCCATATCGTTCCTTCATGGGAATATGTGTTGATATTTTCAAAAGATAAAGCAAGGTTAGATGGGTCTGTAAAAAATGCAGACATATCTAAAGAAGAGTTTATGAAATTTTCAGATGGAATGTGGTATATTGCACCCGAAACACAAAGAAATGGACATCCTGCACCATTTCCAGAAGAACTGATTTACCGCCTTATAAAATTCTATTCATACAAAGGAAATACTGTTTTAGATATGTTTGGTGGAACTGGAACGGTTGCAGTAGTTGCTTTCAAAACAAAAAGAAATTTTATACATATCGATATTTCTCCAGAATATTGTAAAACGGCTGAAAAAAGATTAAAAGAAGCAAAAAGAAAATCCTCTCAATTAAAATTACCCTCTGTTCATTGATTTGTGCCATTTAATAAGGTCTTTTGGTAATTCTCCCAGATGTTTAATCATTCCACCAAGTTTTGTATTTGGATTCAATATATAAACACCATCTAAATAATGACTTCCCAATAATCGATCTTTTGTTGGTTTTTCTTCACTTCCCCATTCTGATTGCCATTTGCCTTTTTTCTGTTGCCTTCCCTTATCCGGTGTAGCAAAAACCACTTTTAACTCTTCTATCAAATCTTTCAAAACAACTGCATAGAAAAGTGTTTCAGAAAATCTGCCATGCAAACTAGTTTTACAACTTATAACAGCAATTGGGTTTTCTTGTTTATCAATAACTACCAAATCAATATCACCCCATATTTTTTGTGTAGAACCCGGCTTACCAACAGGTATGGCGAGTTTATTCCATAATTTAGAACCTTTTTTAACACTCTTACCATTTATAACAACCAATTCAGAACCCAATTCTTTCAATCTTTCATTTACAAAATCCATGACTTTGTTTTCCCATTCTTGCCCACTCCTTTGGACATAACTTTGTCTTTCATCTACTGTATTGTATTCTCTTTCTGCCATAATAAATCTAGATTTAATCTTTTCTTTATAAAACTATTGAAAAAGGCCGCTCCGTCTTCTGAATGAAAGAAACGACGAAAAATCTCTAAAACCTAATTTATCTCAATAGATCTCAGCTCACTTAACAGCGGCCGCATATGTTAATAAAAAATACCACCCTATAAAAATAAAAAGTGCTGCTATTTTAATAAAGATAAGCCGGATATTTCTTATATAATACGTATGAATATAGAAAAATATATAAATATTAATCCTATATAATACGTATAAAACAAGAAATGGATAAGAAGAATGCCTTATAAGCCGGATATTTATAAGCCAGATATGTATAAGCCAGATGTTTCTTATATAATACGTATGAATATAGAAAAATATATAAATATTAATCCTATATAATACGTATAAAACAAGAAATGGATAAGAAAAAGAGGCAAATAATAGAGAAAGAGAAAGAGAGGATAAGAAGAATAAAAGAACTACTGATAGGAATAAAAAACAAATACAACCTAAGCTTAAAAGAACTCCAAAAACTGATTCTTTACGATATTGAATTGTTCCCTTCATCAATATTCACAAACAAACTAACAGTTCTAGAGAGCATAGTAAAATACATGAAAGAAGAGCTGGGATTGAATTATCACTCAATCGGAGAGCTATTGAACAGAAATGAAAAGAATATTTGGCACACATATAACAATGCAAAAAGAAAATATCAGAAAAGGCTTCTTATAGAAGGAGAGCTAATCCCAATATCCTTAGAAATTCTAAGAAACAGGAAGCTAAGCCCCCTAGCAGCAATAATCCAAAGCCTCAGCACAATACAAAGGCTTTCTACAAAAGAAATTGCAAAACTGCTTAGAAGAAACTACAAGACAATATGGACAATAAAAAACAAGAAATGAGCAAGGAAAAAATAAAGAAAAGAATTGAAGAATTAACTAGAAATATTAATCTCGCTCAGAGGTATAAACAAGAACTAAGAAAAAGAAAAAGAAAACTTGATGAAAAACTAAGAAACAAAGAAATTTCTCTAGAATCATATAAGAAAAAACTTGGAAACTGGACAAAAAATTATTCATACTGGGATATAATAAATTACTATAACTACTATAACAACTATTGTACCTATTTAAAAAACAAATATGAAGAAAAACTAAAATTTATAAGAATCAAAAGCATAGCAACAATAACTATAATCCTAACAGTACTGCTTCTATCAACAAGCTTAATAGTGAAGCAAAGCAACATAACTGGACTTGTGATATTCACAGAAACAAAGGAAATAACAAAAGAACAAGGAATAACAATAAACAAAAGCTACCAGCTTAATCTTAACACAGCAAGCATACCGGAGATAATAGGAGTAAGGCTAAGTGGAAAGATAATAGGCAAAGGAGAGGTGGAAATATATCTAAAAAACAAAAACAAAACATATCTTGTTTATAAAAAGATAAACAGAAACAAAACAACATTGTTTAAGGACAAATGCATAGAAACATGCAATCTAGAAAAACCAATCAGGGGGAATATCACACTAATATTCAAAATAAACAAGAGTAAACTTGTAATAGATAAAATAAAGTATATAGAATTTAACCTATTGAATTTTGAGTTAATACCAAAAGAGATAAAAGAAAACTTTGTACCTGGGAAAGTAATAAGGTATAATATCTCAATAACAAACAAAGAAAACAAAAAGATTACACTTGCTATATATCAAGAAGGAGAACTTGCAAGATATATAACACTAGAAAAATCGCTAATAACCCTCGGCAAAGGAACAAAGAAAATAGGAATTACAATAAACATGCCGCTCAGATTCAATAACTCCGGTACACATAAATCAAAGATTATAGCAAGATATATACCAAAAGGAGAATTTACAGGAGAAACACCAAAAGATGAATCAACAATAAGGTTATTTGTCCCATACGAAGGAGCATTAATCAAGCCAGAACTAAACATAAATGATGGCATGCAAAAAGAATTCATCATAAAACTAGAAAATATAGGCTCAAAAGATATAAGGAACATAATAACAAGATTAGAAGTATATAAAGAAAATAAAAAAATTGAATCCCTAGAGGAAAAAGTAAGGGAACTAAAAAAGGGAGAAACAAAATATCTAAAGATAAAAGGAACAAAAAGCTATGAAGAAGGAGTCTACAATATAACAACCAAAATCATATATGATAATAAGGTAACTACGATAAACAAAACAACAATCCTCAAAAGACCAAGAATAATAATTTCAAACATAAAGAGCATGCCATACTTCTATGAAAATGAAACAGAAATAAAGATATCAATAAAAAGCAATATAGGAAATAGCACAACCTTATATGCAAAAGCAGAAATAATCACAAACGACGGAAGAAAGATAGACGAATATTACACTGAAAAAACGGATATAAAAAAGAATGAAGAGATTACCATGTCTGCATATTTCAATAATAAAAGATATAAGATAAAAACCGGAAAACTAAAGATTACAATATTCTACAAAAATACAAAAGAAGAATATTATTATCCCATAAAAATCAGAGAAACAATAGAAATAGAAAAAGAATCCAAAGAAAAACTTTCTCCTATAAACCACAGAAAATATTGGCTAATCATAGTAGCAGCAATTATACTCATAAACATTGCTCTTATAACAAAAAGGCTAAAGAATAAAAAAATTATTGATTATATCAAAACATATAGATATATAAAGAAAAATATAGATTAGAAAGTATATATAAAAAACACAATAAAAAAAGAAAGATTTATATATGAAAACCTTCAGAAAAAAGATGTATGCTGAATAAGGTTCCGATAATAATAGGCCTGTTAGCTGTAGTTTTTCTAGTAGTTTCTTTGCTCACAATCATAACAATGGACAGAATAGTCATAAAACAAGAAATAGAAAAAGAACAAACGGTTGAGCAAGCTACTCAACCAAAAATAAAAACAAGTACGGGCTTTGTCAAAATAAAGATAGCAAAGCCTCCAACTCCAGTAACAGCAAATGCTGCTGTGAAAATAAAAATAGTTAATGAAAACCAAAAAGGGTGAAAAAAAATGAGTGAAATTTCAAACAGAACATTAACAATATTGCTTGTCTTGGCAATTATAGCCTCAGTAGGAGGAACAATAATTAGTGTAAGCAGAATAAAAAACCTAGTCCTTCAGGTTCCGATAACTGGGCTAGCATCAACAGCAACTGGATATGTAAATATCACAATCGAAGAAGTAGGATCCATTGCAACAATTGATAATATTATTGATTTTGGCGATTGCAGTCCTAATGCATCAATTGGATCAAACCTAACAAGCAATATTTCTGGTGATTGGGGAGCCCCAGGAGTATGTTCCTCAATACCAGTTGGGCCACCAGACAATATAACAATAAAAAATGATGGAAATATTTTCATTAATGTAACAGTTGAATCAGATAAGACTGGTGCTGACCTAATAGGCGGTGATGACCCCTTCCCCCCAACATTTGAGTTAGCAGCAGATAACAATACAGATGACCCTGGATGTGTAGGCGTATTACAAGATGATTGGTTCACTGTTAGTGCCACAGGCACAGAATACAACCTATGTGATAACCTTACAAAAACAAAAAAACTCTATGTGTACGCAAAATTACGCATACCAGCTAACGCGCCAACAAGCAGTAGTGAGAAGTCAGCAAAGCTTACATTCCATGCAAACGATTTGACACAATAGGTTTCATTTTTTAAATTACTTTTACCTTTTTTCTTCTAAATAGAAAGATATTTATAATAACCATAAACATAACCACATAATTGGAATGGACCATCTAACAGCCCTAGAAAACAGAAGCATATATATTATAAGAGAAGCATACTATAGATTCAAGAAAATTGCAATGCTTTGGAGTATAGGCAAAGATTCTACAACACTGCTATGGCTCGTAAGGAAAGCATTCTTTGGAAGGATACCTTTCCCAGTAGTGCATATTGACACAGGCTATAAATTTCCAGAGATGATTGAATGGAGAGATAGATACGCAAAAACATGGCACTTAAACCTCATTATCGGAAGAAACGAAGAAGCAATAAAGAAAGGAATTACGCCTGAAGACAAACTCAGCTGCTGCAATGAACTAAAAACAAAAGCCCTAAAACAGATTATTTCAAAGAATAAGTTTAAAGCCCTATTGCTTGGAATCAGGAGAGATGAGCATGGCATTAGAGCCAAAGAAAGAGTTTTCTCACCAAGGGATATTAACTTCAGATGGGATTATAAAAATCAGCCACCAGAATTATGGGACTACTATAAGTCAAACCAAGATGATGAAGAACATATAAGAGTACATCCGCTATTAGACTGGACAGAACTAGATGTTTGGGAATACATAAAAAGGGAAAGAATTCCTATTGTCCCCCTATACTTTGCTAGAAATGGAAAACGCTATAGGAGTATTGGCTGTAAATGTTGTTGTAGTCCTATTGACTCAAACGCTGACGATATCAATAAAATAATTGAAGAGCTGAAAAAGACAGATATATCTGAAAGAGCAGGAAGAGCGCAAGACAAAGAAACTGTCTATATGATGCAGAAGTTAAGGTCGCTAGGTTACATGTAAACCATACGCAATCAAATAACAACCCAAAATCCAAGTAACATGAATATAGTCATAGTAGGCCATATTGACCATGGAAAATCAACACTAATCGGTAGACTTCTCTATGATACAAACAGCATACCGCAGGATAAAATAGAAGAAATCAAAGAAATATGCAAAGCCAAAGGTAAAAAACTAGAGTTTAGTTTCTTTTTGGATTATCTCCAAGAAGAAAGAGAACAAGGAATAACAATAGATAGCTCCAGAATATTCTTTAAAACAAAAAAAAGAGACTATACAATCATTGATTCTCCCGGACATGTTGAATTCATTAAAAATATGATAACTGGAGCCTCAAAAGCAGAAGCCGCAATACTAATCATAGACGCTAAAGAGGGTATTAAAGAACAAACAAAAAGACATGCGTATATTCTCTCATTATTAGGATTAAACCAGACAACAGTCGTGATTAATAAGATGGACCTAATTGACTACAAAGAAAATAGATTTCTTGAAATTAAGGACAAATTAACAAAAGTTTTAGAAAGCATTGGTATTACATCGCTACATTTTGTACCTATTGTTGCAACAGATGGGGAAAACATAGTAAAAAAATCTGAAAATATGCCATGGTACAATGGAAAGACCTTGATTGAATACCTAGATTCCTTCAAACAAACTAATAAACACCACTCAGCTTTAAGGTTTGTAGTACAAGGAACCTACAAACTAGACAAAAAAGAGATAATTGTCGGCAAAATAGAATCTGGAGAAATTAAAAAAGGAGATAAGATTACCATCCTACCAAACAACAGCAAAACAACTGTTGCATCCATTGAAAAGTTCCTTGAAAACCCCAATAAGGCAGGAGTAGGAGAAAGCATAGGCATTACAACAACAAACAAGACACCTGTAAAAAGAGGAGATATTATTTGCAAGGAAGATGATATGCCTAAGATAAATCAATTGATTAACGCAAAAATATTCTGGATGTCAGACAAACCACTCAATATTAAAGATAAATTAAACCTAAAACTAGCAACCCAAGAGGTCTCTGCAACAATTGAAAAAATAAATTTGGTTATTGATTCCTCTACATTCCAAGAAATCAGAAGTAACTCAAATAATTTAAACAATAACGAGGTTGGCATAGTGACTATAAAAACATTAAACCCTGTTGTGTTTGATGATTTCAAAAAGATAGCTGAAACAGGAAGATTTGTGATTGAAAAAGATATGCAAATTGTTGCTGGAGGGACAGTAACTAATTTATAATGAAGATTAAAAAAGAGATTTTCTGCTTAAAAAATAGAAATATTTATATAGAAAAAACTCAGAAAATAGGATATGTCAAATGATATAGATAAGACAGTTAAGACACTAAAAATAACTTTTCTTCCTGCAATTAAAACAAAAACAACGCAAAGCGGCTGTGAAAAAAATAGTTTAATAAAAACCAAAAAAGGTGAAAAAAATGAGTGAAATCTCAAACAGAACATTAACCATATTGCTTGTCTTGGCAATTATAGCTTCGGTAGGAGGGACAATAGTAAACATAAGCAAAATTAACAATCTAATCCTAAGAGTCCCAATAACTGGAAAGGCCTCAACAGCAGTCGGATATGTAAATATCACAATCTCAGAAGTAGCATCCATTGCAACAATTGACAATATTATTGATTTTGGCTCTTGCAGTCCTAACGCAACATATGGAACAAATGTAACAAGCAATATTTCTGGTGATTGGGGAGCCCCAGGAGTATGTTCCTCAATACCAGTTGGGCCACCAGACAATATAACATTGAAAAATGATGGGAATATTTTCATTAATGTAACAGTTGAATCAGATAAGACTGGTCCAGACCTGCTAAGCAGTGGTTCCGCAATATTTTGGTTAGCAGCAGATAATAATACAAATGACCCTGGATGTGTAGGTGTATTAGAAGATGATTGGTTTACTGTTAGTGCCACAGGCACAGAATACAACCTATGTGATAACCTTACAAAAACAAAAACCCTATATGTATATGCAAAATTATATATTCCAGCTGATGCACCGACAAGCAGTAGTGAGAAGTCAGCAAAGCTTACATTCCATGCAAACGATTTGACAAGTTAGGTTTTCATTTAGATTTTCATTTTTGATTAAGATTGAAATGCAAACTACAAAAACAACCAGCAAAAGCATTCTTTTACTAACAGTATTATTAATAACCTTGCCAAAGATATACGGAATAGGGATAGGTTCATTTGAAAAATATATCAAGTTTACTCCAAATCTAAACAAAAACATTAAAATAACAATCTACAATAATGTCGGACAACCAATAAGGGTAAAACTCACAGCAAAAGGTGACTTAGCAGAATATGTAACACTTAAAGAGGAATACATAGACATAGCTGGAGTAACCTATAAAACAGAATTCAACATAAAACTACCTGAATCAATACCGCCTGGAAGGAACAGACTCGTAATTGAAGCAAGAGATGTAACACCTCAAGAAGGAGGCGGCTTAAGGGCGGTAACAGCCGCAAGCAAGGCATTCATTATAATAGCACCCTATCCAGGAAAATACCTTTCTGTTGATTTAGCAACAAAAAACATAGGGCTTGACGAAAAAGAAGAATTCAAACTAAAACTAAAGAGCCTAGGAAAAGAAACAATAAAAAGAGTAAACTCTGTTATAGAAATCTCCAGAAACAACAAAAAGATAGGCAAATTATATCTTGAACCAGTACTTAATCTTGAACCAGACGAAGAAAAAACAGTAAAGGCAGAATGGGACAGCTACGGGCATCCTGTTGGAGAATATGAAGTAAACGCCACAATAACATACGACGGGAAGGAACTAAAAAAATCAGCAAAGTTTAGAATAGGAACATTATCAATAAAGATAATAAACTACACAAGAGAAGCATATCAAGAAGAAATAAACAAAATAGAAGTAAAGGTCAAAAGTCTATGGAATGTAGAGATAAATAATGTATATGCAATAATAAAGATAGACAATGAAAACATAAAAACGCCAGATTATAGCATAAAACCATGGCAAACAATAACCCTTAAAGCATTCTGGAATGCAAAAAAAACAGAATTAGGAGAACATGATATAACCATAACAGTATTCTATGAAGACAAAAAAGAAGAACTAAAAGGAAAAATCAAAATAAATCCAAAAAGAAAGAAGGTAGAAGCAAAAGTTATAGAGCTGCCATCAAAAACACCAGTAAGCACAAAGCTTCTTATAACCCTTGTAATAGCCCTGATAGTGATAAATATATCCCTAGTAGTATTTGTAATCAGAAAAAACCAACCAAAAAGGCAACTAAAAAAGAACAAAAAATAAACAAAAGAATGAAAGCAACCAAACTTATAATGCTAGTTATAATCACAGCATTAATCTCCTACTCAATCACTACTGTTATATATTCCCTACACCTCACAAATGGATACAAAGCAAAAATAAAAGAAAGAACTCCAGAATACAAAATAGAAATAACGGACCATACAAAGAAATTCTACAAGAATGAGATAAATAAATTTGACATTAGTATAAAAAGCCACTGGAGTATAATAATAAACAATGTTTATGCAACAATAAAAATAAACGATCAACAATTAAAAACCCAAACCTATGATATAAAACCATGGGAGGAAACAAACATAACAACATTCTGGGAGGCAAAAGACATAAGAACAGGAATCCACATAGCCAGCATTAAATTGCATTATGGAAACAAAATGGAAAAGAGAGAGGCAATAATAAAGGTAGTAGAAAAAGAGAATAAAACCACATCAAAACTGCCAGAAACGCTCCATAGTATTGCAATAATACTCATAGTTATAGCTATGATATTAGCACCAATAGCAATAAAAAAGAAAAACCGAAGAAAAAAGAAAAGTAAAAGGTAAAAAATGAGAAAAAAAACAGCAAAGAAAAAGAAAAAAACAGTATTGATAATAATGTTGTTGACAATAGCAACAATAATAATAGCAATCCTATTATCAGCAATTTTTTATAGCTACTATATTATTGCAGAAGTCAAGGAATTATACACTAGAGTAAAAGTAGAAAATATAATAGGGTTTGATGTTAACAGGTCTGCACTAATATTCGGAATAGTACCAAGGGGAGCTAAAGGACAAAGAAGTGTTTCATTACACAATAGAAAAGATGAGCCATTAATGGTACACATAGAGGTAAATGGGAATATATCAGACTGGATTTATGCTTCTGAAAATGACTTTACAATGGAAGCAAATGAAAAAAAAGAGATAAATTTTAGTGTCATTCCATCAAAAGATGCAGAATTCGGAACCTATGACGGAAGAGTAAGGTTTATATTCAAGAGGCTCTTCCCGTAGGGGATAAAAACCCTTGTAAAGCCTCCTTAAACTTCATAACATTCCCATATCTATCATTTGGATTATATTGTGTTGCCTTTCCTATTACAGCACCTAAATTCTCTGGGAGCATTCTTAAATACCTAGCCCTATCGTCATAGTTAAACCTCCTCAGTCCGACCTCATCCCCCCTAAGCCCCTTGATTAACATATCCAGAAGTATCATACCCATAGAGTAGATATCTGCCCTCCTATCGCAAGGTAAAGTTGAAGTCACTCTAATTTCTGGAGCAGAATACCTTTCATTTACATGGCTAGGAACGCTTCCCTCCTTCACCACTGTATCTATATCCACAAGATATACCTTCCCATCATAGCCTAAAATAAAATCACTTGGCTTAAGGTCCCCACTATATAACCCTGCTGAATGCAACTGCCCAAGTGGTTCTAATGCCTTAATAACCCATCTAACAGCATCAACCTTGGGATCCACCATACGACCACCTTCAACAAGTTCTTCCAAGCTTTTTCCTTCTATAAAATCCGTGACCCAAACATTATAAAAAGCACCCTCAATTTCTGTTTTGCCATGAAACCTCAATCTTGGAAAATTTTCTGGATTTCCCTCATAAAAAGAAACAGCCGCCCCGCTAGGATATTTTTTAGTAAGCTTAATAGCAACCGCTTTGCCTGTTTCTGAATCGCCACCATAATGAACAACTGAATCCTCTTGTTTACAGAGATATTCTAATAAATGATACCTACCAAAAATGCACACATTATCCATTTTATAACTATGATATAGTAGTAAAACTAATATATAAATCTTTCGTTTTTATCGCTTTTTTCATGGAAGATAGTTCTCCCCAAAGTTTACTGCCCTCATCTCTCTTTCAACGCACCCTCTTTCCTTTGGGTCAGATGCATGGGCTGCAGTTTTTGTCGGGTCATACGAATCTGCAAAAGCAGGCCTCACAACCTTGGTTAACGCTTCCCTAAGCTTTTCCTGGATATTAGAACCCTCATACAATAACGCTAATGTTCTTCCCCCGGTCATTTCTGGCACTAACTCTGGCTCGTACCATTTCTTCCGGACATGGGGTTTATAAAACATATCAAGTTGTTCCCTTGTAAATACAAGAACCTTAGCGCCTATTATTGACCCACCAGCTCTTGAAAACGCATCAATAATGCTACCAAACCTAAAATCATAATCATAAGTATGAAAAGCATGTGGCTTTATAAGAACAACAGACCTTCCCCTTTGACTACACCTCCTTAAAACCCTATCATGGGGTCCCCCAAGATGCTTGTATTTCTCCCAAAATATCTCAATCTGCCTCTCTGCCTGTTCAACAGAAGATGGAACATAAATAGGGAAATCCACATTAGTAATCCTGCCATCCTCTGCCAACTCAAAAACCCCATATTTACCAAACAATGTAGCTCCTTCTCTCTTCCTTATGTCACCAGCAAGTCTCAAAACCCTAGAAACAGCATCATCTCCTTCAACAACAAACTGCAACACCCTTTTGAATAAATATCTGTCATCAAGATTCTTATCATCTCTAAGAAATTCAACAAATCTTCTTGTTATCCTGTCTCTATCCCCTCCAGGATACTCCAAACGACTGCCAAGGCTAAAGAAATCCTTATATGAAAGAGTTTCCGCAAAATCTCCAATTAATCCATCATCCAACCTAAAAACATCAGCAGCTATTATCTCCAACCTGCCTCTCCCCTCATCTGGGAGTTCATAAAAAGATGATAAGATACCACCAGTTAAAGACCTAGCTAAAGCAGTCCATAGTATATTAAAAGTTGTTCTCTCTCTAGCCATAATGCAATAGAAAGACTAAAGCATATTTAAAACTTTCTTTTTTTATTATTAAATGATAGTAACAAAATACTATCTTTTCCCAACCTTGAATATTCTACAAAAACTACAAACATCCTTGCTTGTTGGTTCCCCGCAAATGGAACACTCCCTTATCTCATCCCTATAATCAACCTCAAAAAATTTTGCCATCTTGATTATAGAATTAACCATATTATACCTAAAACTCTTTTGTTTCTTTTCTATATCATAGATTATCTCGTACCACTTCTCTCTCCCCACATCAACAGTGCAACTAAGATAATTATGTGGACAGATATCTTCTTCAATAAAAGGAATGCCAGCTGATTTACAGAAAGACCTATTCTCCTCACCACCAACCATAAACAAAGGCCTTATTTTGCACAACATCTTAGGATGCACGGAATCAAGCCTTGGTCTAAACTTAGATATCCAAGAAAAATTTTTCCCTAAAACATTTTTAAAAAAGAAAACAAGAAAATCATCCATATGGTGTCCAGTAACAACCTTGCTAGCCCCATTCTCTCTTGGGACCTTATTCATTAAATACCTCTTCACAACACCACAAACACTACAAATTGGTCTAATTGTATTTCTCAAAGCATCTGTAAGTGATATACCATTATCTCCTGCCTTAAACACCAGAAGCTCAACACCAGCCATATTTGCTTGTTTCCTAACAATATCCTCAACCTTGTGGGACATTGGTAAACCAAAATTTATATGAAATCCCTTTATCTCACAATCAATAGACTTCTCATCCACATACCTCTTCAAAGAGATTAAAGAAGATGCGCTATCCTTTCCCCCGCTTAATCCGATAAATACAACATCGCCATTTCTAACTAATTTAAATTTCTTTATAGTTGTGAATACCCTAGATAGATATTTTTCTGTGCTTAGCTTCTTCATCTTCAAGATATAAGTAACAAACAATATTATTTAAATGTTAGACTCATAAAAATTATTAAAAAGCAGTCAAAACAGAAAATATTAAATATAAGATATAAGTAAAAAAATAAGTATATAAATAAGTATAAATAAATATAAATAAAAATGCCAATGGAATTTAAAAGAAAGCTGTACAAAAGAGGCTCTTCATTTGAAACAACAATTCCAAAACCTTTGCTTTTTGCTATAGATGATTACAAAAACTACTATGTTATTTTCCATTATGATAAAAGAAAAAGAAGGTGGTACATAAAATTCAAAAAAATAATGAAAGGTAAAAAGAAAACAAGAAAATGATTGAACACATTTTAAACCAAAATCCGCTTCTATTTAATGGAATAGTAATAATACTGTCTCTAGCAATAGTCTCAAAATCAGCAGACCTTCTTGTCAACAGCATATCAAACTATGCAAGAAAGATAGGCATATCAGATTATCTAATCGGTTTTCTTGTTGTGTCTATAGGAACAGCAACACCAGAGCTTATAGCTGCTATAACAGGAGCAATAATAAACCAAGGAGCAATAGTATTTGGGACAATCCTTGGCTCAAACCTATTTAAGATACCACTACTAGGACTAGTACTCTTAATAGCCGTAAGGATAAGAACCCAACAGAACACAGGCGGAAACGCGCCAATTGTCACCTTCTTCCTTGTCATCCTTCCATTATTCCTTGTTGTAGATGGAAACCTATCAAGGCCAGAAGGCATAGTCCTAATAATAGCATTCTTCCTGTACATAACAAAGCTATGGCAAAGTGAAGGAGAACTAGGAAAAATAAAAAAGGATATAAGCATAAGAAAGATATGGAAAGATGCAATAATCTTCATTTTATCCTTAGCAGCATTGCTATTATCTGCAAGATGGCTTGTGCTTTCCTCTGTTGAGATATCAAAAATACTAGGAATATCTCCATTCTTTATTGGCTTAATAGTCATTGGAATAGGAGCATCAACACCAGAGCTTACAGTCCAGGTAAAATCAATAATCAGGCATCATAAAAATATTGCATTTGGAAATGTTCTCGGCTCCTTGGTTGCCAACTCAGCCTTTGTCCTGGGTATTGTGGCAATAATAAAACCAATAACAATAAACCCAAGCATTATAATAACAACATCAATATTCATGTCAATAGGATTGCTCTATATCCTACTTATAATGGGTAAGAGATATGTCAACTGGAAACAGGGATTATTTCTAATTATGTTATATGTGCTGTTCCTACTAACAGAATCAATATTATAAATAAAAGCATAGTGTTAAAAATATATTTTATGATATATATAAAAAAAGAAAGATTTATAAATTAGTATACAAATATGTATACTGGAAAAAAAAGAAAAAGGAAGAAGAAAATTCCTTCTTTCATAAATACAAAATTAAATAAAAAATGGCAACCGCAACGCATGCTTATGAGGACTCTCTCTTTGAACGGCTCTTTAAAAATCTGCAACAAAACAAAGGATTCCTAGAAGCACTTATAGAAACGCTCCTAAGACAAATACCAAGAAGAAAACACAGAAACCACATACCAATACCAATAGGAAAAGAATATAATCCAGAAATAGCAAACATTCTTGATTCAAGATACGGAAGTGAGTATGGCGATGTATGGAGGAGAATAGGAGAAGATAACAACCCAAACAGACTAAGCCAAATGGTATATGACTTAGCAAAAAGAAGGATAGGAATAAAAGAAGTTCTTGACAGAGTCATTACATATGAAAGAAGATTAGGAAGTGGGGGACAAGTAAAAATAAACGACGCAGTTACAAAAGCCTATTTAAGTTATAGGTTAAACCAATGAAACCTAAATCAAGAGGATAAAGAGAAAATAAAATAACCAAAGAATTCTCGTAACAGCGTAAAACAAGACAAAGGATACCTTTAAATACTCAGAAAAATCCGAATGTTCTATTATGGAAAGATTTATTAAAGAAGTTATAGAAATAATCAAAAAAAGAAAACCTAGTAAAGAAAATCTTGCAAAAATAAAGTTAAGGCTCTGCAGAAAATACAAGCTCAAAAAGATTCCAACAGACATAGAACTTCTTTTAAATGCTCCATCAAAAGAAATCCAAAAGATAAGAAAATACCTAACAACAAAACCAACAAGAACTATATCCGGGGTGGCTGTATGTGCAATAATGACAAAACCAATAAAATGCCCCCATACAAAAAAAGGAATAGGTCCTTGTATAATGTGTCCTGGTGGACCTGATTCTTATTTTGGTGATGTACCCCAGAGCTATACTGGAAAGGAACCAGCAACAAGAAGAGCGATAAGGAACAACTATGACCCATACCTACAGGTAATGAACAGGTTAGAGCAATATGTTGTACAAGGACATATACCAGACAAAGTTGAACTAATAATAATGGGGGGGACATTCCCATCATTTCAAAAAAGATACAAAGAAGACTTTATAAAATACGCCTTCAAGGCAATGAATGATTTCTCAGAACTATTCTTCAATAAAAGAGGGGAGATAGACATAATAAAATTCAAGGAATTCTTTGAACTACCTGGCAATATCTTCGACAAAAATAGAACAAAGAATATTCAAAAGAAGCTACTCAAAATAAAGAAAAAAAGCAAAAGTGAGCTAGAAGAAGAACAAAAAAGAAATGAGAAATCTAATATAAGATGTGTCTCTTTATTAATTGAAACAAGACCGGATTACGCAACACTCAAGCATGCAAATGAAATGCTAGAGTTGGGCTGTACAAAGGTTGAGATAGGCGTACAAACAATCTATGACAACATACTAAAGAAGATTAGAAGAGGGCACACAACAGAAGACTCAATAAGAGCAACTCAGATTTTAAAGGACCTTGGCTTTAAAGTTGGATACCATTGGATGGTTGGTTTGCCGGGCATGAGAAAAAAAGAAGAAATCATCGCCTTCGCTATTCTTTTTTCTAGTGAATACTTCAGACCTGATATGCTCAAGATATATCCTTGTATGGTCCTAAAAGGAACAAAATTATACAAAGAATGGAAAAGAAAGAGATACAAACCAATAACAACAAAGGAGGCAATAAAACTAATATCTAGACTGAAGAGCATGGTCCCGGAATATGTAAGAATCACAAGGGTACAGAGAGACATACCAACCTACACCAGAGAAGCAGGAGTTGACAAAACAAATCTGAGGCAGTATATTCAAGAATATATGAAAAAAAACAATATGAAATGTAGGTGTATTAGGTGTAGAGAGGCTGGCCATATTTTAAGGAAAAAAAAGATAAAACCAAGAATCCAAATAGTAACAAGGCACTATCTTGCCTCTGGAGGAAATGAATTCTTTATCTCAGCAGAAGACCTAAGAAATGATATACTATTTGGCTATTGTAGGTTAAGATTCCCTTATAAATTCTTAAGGAAAGAAATAAATGAAGACTCTGCAATAATAAGGGAACTTCATATCTATTCGCCAATAGTTCAGATAGGAAAAAAATCAGAAAGCTCGTATCAGCATAGAGGAATTGGAAAAAAACTTCTGAAAGTAGCAGAGCAAACAGCAAAAAGATATTACAAGAAAAAGCTTGTAGTAATAGCAGGGATTGGTGCAAGGGAATATTTCAGAAAGCTAGGTTATAAAAAAGAAGGACCATACATGAGCAAAAGATTATAAGCTTTTTCTTTTCCCATTAAATCACAAACCATACACAAATCCAAAAAGCTGAGAACAAAAAAGAATAATTTATATTCCAGAAGATTTACCAAATCAGATATGCAAATAGAATTCAAGCAAAAATTCATTGAACGCTATAAAAAAATAACAGACTTTGAGCTATTCAAGGAATATTCATTAAGATGGCTAAGGAGAAGCATAAGGATAAATACATTAAAGATAAATATAGAAAGATGCAAAGATAGGCTAAAAGAAAAGGGATGGAACCTAACACAAATACCATGGTGTAAAGAGGGCTTTTGGATTAAGCATGGAGAAGGAAGAAGGGACATAGGAAACACAATAGAACATTCACTAGGCTATATATATGTGCAAGAATCAGCATCAATGATTCCCCCCATCATATTAAACCCCAAACCTGGAGAACTTATCCTTGATATGTGTGCAGCCCCTGGCTCAAAAGCAACCCAGATAGCCCAATATATGCAGAATAAAGGAATCATAATAGCCAATGACTATAAATACATAAGGCTACAACCACTAAGTGTTAATATACAAAGAACGGGAATTAGCAATACAATCATAACACTGATGGAAGGCAGATTCTTTAAGAACTGTAACATAAGATTTGACAAGATCTTAGTAGATGCCCCTTGCTCTGGTACAGGAACTATAAGGAAATCATTAAAAACATTAAAGATATGGAATCCAAATATGGTTAGAAGACTAGCTGCCCAGCAAAGACAACTAATTGACACTGCTTTCTCAATATTAAAAAAGGGTGGTATCCTAGTATATTCAACCTGTACTCTTGAACCAGAAGAAAATGAAGGCATAATAGATTTCTTATTGAAAAAATATGAAAATGCAAAACTAAAAGAGATAAAAATAGAGGGATTAAAGAAAAGCAAACCCATATTAGAATTTGAAAACAACAGATATAATAAAGAAATAAAAAAATGTTTGAGAATATGGCCTCAAGATAATGACACAGAAGGCTTCTTTGTTGCAAAAATACAAAAAACTTAAGCGAACCTTTTCTTTGTTTTATGCACACCAAAAGCAAGAATTCCACCTAAGGTAGTAGTATAGAATTGGAAAACACCCATTGTTGTCAGAAAAAGCACAGGTATTACACCCATACTAACAAAAATATAGGCAATCAAAAATAAGAACATAGCCTTACTTAATCCTCCAATCAACAATGTAATGAAATAATTAACCTTCTTATCCAAACTTAACCATTTGAACATAAATACCAATATAGAATTTCCAATCCAAATAAAAGGAACCATATAAACCAAAAAAACAGTAAATGGCCCAAACAAAATCCCCCGAGATAAGGCTCCTAAAGATGGAGCAACTATGACAGGTAATAATTTATATCCCCTAATATTCAACGCAGATGTTATGAGCAAAGCATTAACAAGAGTCCCAACAACAATCTGAGGATGTCCTATCATCAGAGGCAAAAAGAATGCTACAACACAGTATAAAATCATCTCAAACAATTCCTGCCTATACTCCAAACTGTAATCCTGTTTATTTATTAACCTAACAAAATATTCCATATAATTATACAATAAGTTTCTTATTTAAATAATTTTTGTATTGATATGATATGTTTACACCATCAGCAACAAACAGCTACAAACACAAATCGAAATTATTTTAAATGAATAGAACCAAAAGGTTATTTAACCATAAATAGATTTACAAAAAAGGGGTGACTAAATGCAGGATAGGTCTGCAAAAAAAATAAAATTACTGAATGTCCTCAGAGAGATTCAAAAAAAGCACAACTATCTGCCAGAAGAGGAGATA
Organism: uncultured Methanosarcinales archaeon; assembly: GCA_964577685.1. Classification (GTDB taxonomy): domain Archaea; phylum Nanobdellota; class Nanobdellia; order Woesearchaeales; family JACPBV01; genus CAZNZT01. Next base: position 39,295 of record CAZNZT010000006.1, read on the forward strand.
AGAAAACTTTCTGAAAAAACAGGAATTCCTGTTATCGAAATCTATTCTACTGCCACATTCTACTCAATGCTAAGCACAAAAAAGAAAGGAAAGAAAATAGTAAGGATATGTAATTCCCTCCCATGTTATCTAAATGGTTCACTCAACATACTAGAAGAAGCAAAAAGACTGCTAGGCATAGACATTAATCAAACAACAAAAGATGGAAAATTTACCCTAGAAGTTACTTCATGTATAGGTTGTTGTGATAAAGGTCCTGCTATTATGATTAATGACAAACTAATCACAAACATAACAAAAGAGAAATTAAGAAAACTACTAAAATGAAGACACTCCAAAAAACATACCTAAAAGCTTGGAAGAAAGCAAACAAACTAGGACCAGAAAAAACTATTAAGATTCTAAAGAAAAAAGGCCTCACAGGTAGAGGGGGAGCAGATTTCCCAACATGGTTAAAATGGGAACTAACAAGAAAAACAAAGAGCAAAGAAAGGATAATAATCTGCAATGCAGATGAGGGTGAACCAGGAACATTCAAAGACAAGCTAATACTAGAAAAGAACCCTGAAAATGTGATTGAGGGGATACTAATAGCAGCCTACTGCATTGATTCAAAAGAAGCCTATATCTACTTAAGAGGGGAATATGCATATCTAAAGGACAAACTAAGAAAAACAATAAAAAAAATTCTCAAAGCTACAAAATCAGACCTTTACCTAGAAATAATAGAAGGGGCAGGAGCGTACATCTGTGGTGATGAAACAGCTATTATCTCGTCTATTGAAAATAAAAGAGGATATCCAAACTTTAAGCCACCTTACCCTTCACAAAAAGGGCTTTATAACAAACCAACCCTAATAAACAATGTTGAAACATTAGCAAATGTTCCATTAGCACTCATCAACAAAGATTGGAATAACCACTCAAGATTGTTCTCTATCTCTGGTGATGTGCTAAGACCAGGAGTCTATGAATTAAAGATTGGTACTAGGCTAGAGAAAATAGCTAAAAAGGTACAAGCAAAGAATCCTAAAGCGGTTTATTTTGGTGCCTCAGGGGGGTGTATTTATTATGAGCCAAACCTGATAATAGACCAGAAAAACCTATGTAAAAAAAATGTTATGTTAGGTACATGTTCTCTGATTTTTGTTAACAAAAAAAGAAACATCCTTGATATAGCAATAAACATAGCGCAATTCTTTACACACGAGTCCTGTGGCAAATGTACACCATGTAGAGAAGGGAACATCCATATCCTAAATTTATTAGAAAGAATAAAATCAAAAAAAGCAACTGAAAAAGATTTACAACTACTAGAAAAACTATCTATTATTATTAAGGATACCTCGTTATGTGGCTTGGGACAAACCTGTACCAACCATATCCTAACAGCCATAAGGCACTTTAAAGAGGATTTCCAAGTAAAATAAAAATGATAAAACTAAGGATAAACGGAAAAGAAGTTGAAGCGGAAGAAGGAGAGTACATTATTGATGTTGCTAAAAGGAATGGAATAGACATACCCCACTTCTGCTATAATGAAAGACTAGAAAGAATAGGTGCTTGTAGACTATGTGTTGTAGAGGTGAAGGGTATGCCTAGGCTACAAGCATCATGTTCTACCCAAGTTAAAGAGCATATGGAAATCTACACGCATACCCCAAGGGTCCTTGAAGCAAGAAGGGTAAATATGCAACTTTTGCTAGCTAACCATGATTTATATTGTACATTGTGTAAGGAAAACTTATTGTGTAAACTACAAAGGTATGCCTCTGAGTTAATGATTGAAGACACTCCATTTGAAATCCTACACAGGTATGATGAAATAGATAATTCAAGTGTCTCGATACGAAGGGATAACAATAAATGTATATTATGTGAGCAGTGTGTTAGAATCTGTAATGATGTCCAGACCGTCTATGCTATTGGGTTAGTAAATAGAGGAATCAATACAAGAGTAAAACCAAGTTTTGAACACACAATGAAAGAAAGTGCTTGTATTAACTGTGGACAATGTGTAGTTGCATGCCCAACCGGTGCTCTAACTGAGAAAAGTGACATACAAGGGGTTATTGATGCTTTAAATTCTAATAAGTATCTCATTGCCCAAACCGCTCCCTCAATAAGAGCAACATTAGGGGAGTGTTTTGGCATACCAGCAGGTACACCTGTAACAGGAAAAATGGTTTCTGCATTAAAACAAATTGGCTTTGATAAGGTATTTGACACGAATTTTGGAGCAGACATATGCATAATAGAAGAAGCAACTGAATTTATAAAAAGGATTAAGCAAAAAGGCACATTACCTATGATTACAACATGCTGCCCAGCATGGATAAAATTTGGTGAACAATTTTACTATGAAGAATTAAACAAAAATATGTCAACATGCAGAAGTCCCCAGGCTATATTGGCTTCTTTAGTAAAAACATACTATGCAAAAAAAATCAATAAGAATCCAGAAGACATTATTCTTGTAGATATCATGCCTTGCACAGCAAAAAAATATGAAATTTTAAGACCAGAATTCAAAGGTGAAGCAGATTTTGTATTAACGACTGTTGAACTTGCCAAGCTATTGAAACAGCTCAATGTTGATTTTGTGAATCTGCCCCACACTGAATTTGATGATCCCCTTGGGTTTAGTACAGGGGCAGGAGACATTTTTGGGCATACAGGAGGGGTTATGGAAGCTGCTCTGAGAACAGTAGCTGATTGGCTTAGTGGAGAAGACCTTAAAGAGATTGACTATAAAGAGATAAGGGGGATGGAGGAAGTTAAAGAAGCAGAAATTGATATCGCTGGAATGAGCATAAGAATATGTGTAGTGCATACAATGGGAGCAGCACGAAAATTGCTAGAACAAATAAAAGCTGGAAAAAGCCCATATCACTTTATAGAAATAATGGCATGCTATGGTGGCTGTATTGGAGGAGGTGGCCAACCACCACCACACAACAAAGAAAGGCTGGCAAAGAGAATAAAGGCCTTAATAAATGTTGATGAAAGAAAAAAAATAAGAAAATCCCATAAGAATCCAGCTGCCCTAAAGATATATGCAGAATATCTCGGAGAACCGGGTTCAAAAAAGGCACACAGGTTATTACACACAACCTATTCTAAAAAGAGTTATGTCTAATAGAAAGATATTTAAATTGCTACTTCAAAAGAAAAGAAATAAAAAGGAGGAATAAAAATAAACTTAATGAAGCAAAAATGATAAGAGTAGCAATTAATGGTTTTGGAAGAATAGGAAGGCTTGTGCTAAAGGCAGGAATAAACGATAAAAAGATAAAATTTGTAGCAATAAATGACTTAACAGACCCTGGCACATTAGCACACTTGCTCAGATGGGACTCAGTCCATGGAAAATTTCCGGGCACGATAAAAGCAAAAAAGGATTCAATCATAGTAAATGGACAGGAGATAAAAATAACAGCAGAAAAAAATCCTGAAAAATTGCCTTGGAAAAAATTAAAAGTAGATATTGTAATAGAATGCACAGGAAAATTCAGAAAATATGATGATTGCGTACTACATCTAAAAGCAGGAGCTAGGAAAGTACTGCTTTCAGCTCCACCAAAAGGCGATAAGCCAATAAAACAGATTGTTATGGGTGTAAACCATGAGACATATGAAGGAGAAGACATTGTATCAAATGCTTCCTGCACTACAAACTGCTTTGCACCGATGGCAAAAATAATAAATGATAATTACGGGATAATTGATGGGGTGATGACAACAATCCATAGCTATACCAACGACCAAAGAATTCTTGATGGGCCACACAAAGACCTCAGAAGAGCAAGGGCAGCAGCCCTAAACATTGTCCCAACCTCTACAGGAGCAGCAAAAGCAATAGGAGAGGTAATACCTGAACTAAAGGGAAAAGTTATAGGGTCAGCAATAAGGGTACCAACACCAGATGGTTCACTATGTCATTTTGTAGCAGAGCTAAAAGGAAAAATAGACAAGGACATAACAGAAGAAGCAAATGCTTTATTCAAAAAAATGGCTAGAACAAAATACAAGGGAATTATTGAATATTCAAATGAAGCATTAGTATCAACAGATGTTATTGGTAATCCGCACTCATGCCTCTTTGACTCCCAACTAACAACCTCTGTAGGAGATAACCTTATTGTGGTTGGTTGGTATGACAATGAGTGGGGCTACTCCAACAGAATGATAGATGTAATAAGGCTAATGGCAAAGTATATTTAACTTTTATGAAAATATTCAGGTGAAAAAATGATTGAGTACATAGTACTAATAATAAGCCTATTATCAATCCTGTTTGCTATCCAAAAGGCTAGAAGTATAATCAAAAAAAGTCCTGGAACAAAAAAAATGGAGGAGTTTTCTGAAACCATACATAAAGGGGCAATGACTTTCCTAGAAAAAAAATACTTCATACTAAGTATATTTGTAATTATTGTTTCTGTAATCTTATATTATTTTATAAACAAAATTATAATGATAGCATTCATAATAGGAGCATTCTTTTCAGCATTAGCAGGAAACATAGGCATGAGGATAGCAACAAAAGCAAATACAAGAACAACAGAAGCCTCAAAGAAGTCAATAAACGATGGTTTAATGGTTGCATTTTCATCAGGAGCAGTAATGGGACTAAGTGTTGTCGGTCTAGGCCTTCTTGGAATAACCCTCCTTTACATGGTGTTCAAAGACCCAGAAGTGATTTATGGTTTTGGTTTTGGTGCTTCATCAATAGCACTATTTGCAAGAGTAGGTGGTGGAATCTACACAAAAGCAGCAGATGTTGGTGCAGACCTTGTAGGAAAAGTAGAAGAAGGGATACCGGAAGATGATCCAAGAAACCCCGCGGTAATAGCAGACAATGTAGGGGATAATGTTGGTGATGTTGCAGGAATGGGTGCTGATTTATTTGAAAGCTATGTTGATTCAATAATATCAACAATGGTTATAGGAACAACAATGATAGCTGCTACAAGAATAGTAGATGGATATATATTATTGCCGTTGATGATAGCAGCCGTAGGGATTATCTCATCAATCATAGGAACAAAATTTGTTAAAGCAAAGAAAGGAAACACCCAACATGCACTAGACAAAGGCATATGGTCTGCTTCAGTCATAGCAGCAATCTTATCATTTATAGTCATAAAGCTTGTAATTCCAGGTCAACTTGGATTTAATATCTTCTACTCAATGTTATCAGGCCTATTAATAGGAATAATAATCGGCATCTCAACAGAATACTATACATCAAATACAAAAAATCCAACAAGAAAAGTTGCAGAAGCATCAAAAACTGGGGCAGGAACAAATCTGATAGAAGGGTTGTCAGTGGGAATGATATCAACAACAATACCAATAATAGCAATATGCAGTTCTGTATTAATATCATACTATCTATCAGGCCTTTATGGGATTGCAATATCAGCTGTAGGCATGCTTTCAACATTGGGAATAACACTTGCTACTGACTGTTATGGTCCAGTAGCAGATAATGCAGCTGGAATCGCAGAGATGGCAAAACTCGGAAAGAAGACAAGAAAGAGGTGTGAAAGCCTAGATGCTGTAGGAAACACAACAGCAGCTATAGGTAAAGGCTTTGCAATAGGTTCAGCAGGACTAACAGCCCTAGCACTCTTTGTTAGCTTTACACAGGTCGCATCAGAGCTAACAGGAAAAACAATTATCATTGATATAACAACACCAAAGGTAATTGTTGGGCTACTCATCGGAGGCCTTCTACCATTTATCTTTTCTGCATTCACCCTAAGAGCTGTTGCAAGAGCAGCAGAAAAGGTAGTAATAGAAGTAAGAAGGCAATTCAAAAGCAGAAAAGGCCTAATAGAAGGAAAAGAAAAACCAGATTACAAAAGATGCATCTCAATAGTAACAGGAGCAGCGATAAAAAAGATGCTCTTACCCAGTATCATCACAATAGCTACCCCTATCCTAGTGGGCTTAATAATAGGAATAGAGGCTCTAGGAGGGCTAATAGCTGGAGTAACAATAACAGGGCTTATACTTGCAATATCCATGGCAAATTCTGGTGCAACATGGGATAATGCAAAGAAATATATTGAAGAAGGAAAATTCGGAGGAAAGGGAAGCCCAGCACACAAGGCATCTGTCATTGGTGACACCCTTGGGGACCCAATAAAAGATACCACAGGTCCCTCACTAAATATTCTAATAAAGCTGGTAAGCATAGTTGCGCTTGTTTTCTTACCATTGTTCCTATAAGATATCAAAAAAAATATAAAAACCTAGAAGCTACACTCAAGTATGGTCAAGGTATCTGTACTCAAATGCAGCTCATATGATACAAATGAGCTCTATAAAACAATAAAGCAGTCACTAAAAAATATTAATTTTACCATTCCAAAAAACAAGAAGATTCTTATAAAACCAAATGTACTCGGACAGAAAAAACCAAACACATCAATAAATACACATCCCGCAGTAATAGATGCCCTATGTCAGATTCTAAAAGAGAAAAACAATGAAATCTGGATAGGAGACTCAAGCGGCATAGCATCATATGGGGGAACAAAAAAAGCATTTAGAATTTCAGGGATTGAAGAAGTAGCAAAAAAACACAATTGCAGGTTAATATCCTTTGAGGGTTCACAAAGAAAAAAAATCATAGACAATAATGCAAAGATAATAAAGAAGTTTGTTCTTGCAAAAGAGCCCTTTCTAGCAGACCTAATAATTAATGTTCCAAAACTGAAAACCCATGTTCTAATGAGATTCACTGGAGCAGTGAAAAACATGTTTGGTTGTGTCCCAGGGGGTGGAAAATCAAGAAAGCATGCTATAGCTCCAAACGAAGACAAATTTGCAAATCTTCTACTGGATATATACCAGAACATAAAACCACAGCTAAATATAATGGATGCAATAATGGGTCTTGAAGGTAATGGGCCTGGCTCAGGAGGGAATCCCAAGAAGGTAGGACTGATAATAACATCAAAAGATGCGGTTGCCTTAGATATAGTTGCCTCAAAGATTATAGGTTATGACCCATTAGAAATAAAAACAACAAAATATGCCATAGAAAGAGGAATCTTCTCCGAAAAAGTAGAAGTAATAGGTGAAAAAAATTACAGAGTAAGATTCAAAAAACCAATAAGAAAAAGTAAATTTGCAAGAGCTATGCCAAAAACAATTATAAAACTCATGTTCACGATTACTTCAATAAAGCCATATATAAAAAAGCAAAGATGTAAGAAATGTAAGATATGCTATAACGTCTGTCCAACTAAAGCGATAACCCTAGACCCCTATCCAAAATTCAATAGAAAAAAATGTATATTATGTTATTGCTGTCATGAAAATTGTCCTTACAAAGCAATAGAATTAAAAAAGAACCCAATAATAGAAATATATGAAAGAATTAAGAACGCCATGTGGAGAATAAACAATAAAAAGGAAGATTAGTTCAAATATAAACAAAATAAAACAAAAAATATTAAAAATATTGAATAAATCCAAATACAACAAACAAATGAATAAATAATCACAAAAAACAGCCAGAATTACTAAAAACGCTAAGGGGTGGTTAAATGAAAAAAATAGATGAAATAGAACTTAAAGGAAAAGAGGTTTTGATAAGACTGGACCTAAATGTTTCATCACGGAATCCAGAAGAAATAGCAGAAGAAGACAGACTAAAAGCAGCCCTGCCTACAATAACATATGTAAGAGAAAAAGGCGGAAAAGCCATATTAATGTCACACTTAGGAAGACCAAAGGGGAAGGTAGTCCAAAATGATAGTTTAAGATGTGTGGCTAAAGCATTAGAAACAAAACTTGGCACTTCTGTCAGATTTATTGATGACTGTATAGGGGAAATGCCAAGAAGTGCTATATCAGAAATGCAACCAGGCGATATAGTTTTATTAGAAAATCTAAGATTCTATCCTGGAGAAGAAAATAATGATCCAGAATTTGTAAAGGAACTTGCTAAGCTAGGGGAGGTCTATATAAATGATGCGTTTGGAACAGCCCACAGAGCACATGCATCAACATATGGTCTCCCATTACTATTCCACCAAGAAGGAAAACCAGTAGCTGCTGGCTTTCTTATGCAAAGGGAGATAGAACTATGGTCTAGAGTTCTACAAAGCAGAGGACCAAAATACCTATGCCTAGGTGGAAAAAAATTAAAAGAAAAAATAAAAGCTCTTGAAAAACTAAGCAGGGAGTTTGATAAAGTCTATATTGGAGGTCCTGTCTATAATGTAGTGAGAGCTGCACAAAACAGAAGTGTTGGAAAATCCCTAATAAAAGAGAAAAATGATGACACAGATTATGTAGCAAAAACAAGAGAGTTTCTAGGGGCACTTAGTAACTTGGTTTTGCCGGATGAGCTTGTAACAGCAAGACCAGAAAGAGAAGTAAAAGATGGAAAAGAAACAACAATCTACACAGAACCAAGAACAATAAAAGAAGATGATGAAATGCCAGAGGGCTATATGATTGTTGATTGCATCTATGGAGAAGAAAAACTTGAAGAACTTACCAAAGCAAATGTGGTTGTTGGCTTTGGTCCATTCGGGATATTTGAAGACGAAAGGTTCGCAAAAGGAACAAGAAAAATAGGGCAGGCTCTCAACAATGTAAATACGGTAGTATTAGGTGGGGGAGATTCAGCAAAGGCATATGCAGGAACAAAGGCTGAACTCTCAACAGGCGGAGGAGCTTCAATAACATATCTAAGCAAGAAGAGACTAGACGCCATAGATGCCCTTGAAGGAATCAAGCGATAGAAATAGAAATTTTAGTATCAAAGAAGGAACTAATCTTTTCCTCTAATTCATTTTTAATTTTATTAATATCTAACTTCTCAATAGCCTTCTTTTTGTCTTCAACAAGATTCATTGTCTTCTCTAAGTTATCTTTAACGCTCTCCAATTCATAGTTAAGCCTTTGCTCTTCCTTAAAAGTATTGTTATTCTCAATCTCTCTTTTTAACCTCTCCAATTCCTTCTTTAAGCCCAACATATTATTACGAAAGCTCTTAAAAAAATCCACCCCCATATTACTAAGAGCAATAAGAACCTTCTCTCTTTTTTTATCCTTTAGGTCAAGAGTGTAATTGTTTATATTATTCTCCAACTTTTTCAAAATTTCTATTATCTTAAGGCCATCATCCTTCTCCAAAGCCCTAACAGGATTTTCTATGTAACCAGCTAATATTTCTGCATTCTCCAGAACCACTCTTTCCATCTTTCTTAAAGGCTTATTAATAATAGAAAATGCATTTACCAATCTTATTTCGTTCTCTTTTATTTTTGATAAAACTCTCTCCTCTTCCAATCTAAGTTGATTTAGTTTCTTGTATTCTTCACTTTTTCTTAGATTACCAATCTCTGACTCAATCTTTGATTTAGTCTTTTCTAGCTTGCTTAGTAATATCATTTTCTCCCCTAAAGCAGCCTTGTCTTTTTCTTTCCTCTCTACCTTATAACAAAGATCTCTTATACTAGCCATTATCTCGTCAATTTCAGACAACCTTGCTTCCTCTAGTGTTGTCTGTAATTTCTTTATGAGGGATTCAATACCTTTAATATTAAGAGCAATATTCCTGCTTTCATTCGCAAAAAAGTCTTGTAATATGGCATAAGGCCTTACTGTGCCCTTACCAAATCTTTCAATTCTTAAAGAAAAATTATTACAAAACTCCATCATCTTATTATAATCTACATCTAACACTATCTCTCGTAAAAATCTATTTACGCCGAGAATATACGCCTTCCTATTACCCTCCATAAGTTGTCTTTCTTTTACGCTAATATTAGGGTTCCGCAATTTAGCTGTTGCCAATACAGCCAGATTATCTTTTGTCCTGGTTATTTCCTGCCTAATAGAAGCCTTTATCTCATCAATCTTTACATTCAAATCCGAGATAATAGAATCAGACTTTTTTTTAAACCAATCCTCAAGCTCGTTAAGATGTATAGTCTCAACTTGTTCATTCTCTTCTTTAGAATTACCAAAAAATATTTTCTTTAAAATGCTCAACATAACAAAAAAAGAATAAAATAGGATTTAAAAAGTTATTCATTATTCACTATTGAAGTTATGCTGCTTTTCTCAGCTCTTCTGGTTTTCTTGGGATAATAATCTTTTCTAATGAATATTGTTTTTCTGGTTCCTTATACTCACCAAACTTCTTAATAAATTCATTCTTTGCCCTATACAATATCTTTCTCGCAACTGCCCTATCAAATTTCGTAGAGCCTGCAACTAACTCAGGTAAAGTCGTGATGTATCCAGGAATAACTGCAAGCCCTTTCTCCAATAAGCTTTCTAAAACAAGTTTAGGAACCTGTAACAAATCATAACCCTCATGGTTATGATATAAGTAACTAAGCCCTTCAATAACATCAGCAACGCCCATTAACCCAAGCGCCGGGAGAATTGTTACAGCATATGCCTCAGGAGAATAATAAACATTAAGCAAATAATGGCTTGCAGCTGCCAGAGCAGAGCCAACAGCTCTTAACGGCCTCCCAAAAAATCTTCTAAAGAATCCCTTATTTTCAAAGCTTTCCTTTCCATATTCCTCATATGCATCATCAAGCATTCTTGCTAATTCGCTATAAAGATATTTTGTCCGATCATCATCCTTTCTTTTGTCCCCATCAAAGAAATAGCCTCTTAACTCAGGAGACCTTATCAGGCTGTCAAGATAAAGTCTCCTAAACTGCTCCTTACTTCTGATTGGTTGTATAAATTTTTTTGCATCCCCTATCTTATCATCTATTGCCATTTTTTATGCCAGTAATATATCCTATCAATCTATTAAGGGTCAATATACCAACAAATCTTTTATTCTCCACCACAGCACATGTTAGCCTCTTTTTTGAAATCATTTCCTTATAAACCCTAACCTCATCTTCGCTAACATCATAGACATCTATTGGCTCTGACATTATTTCTCTTGCTTTAACCTCATTCGGGTCTTTTCCTTCTGCTACTATCTTATTGTTTATATCTGTTGTAGAGATAATACCAATAGGCCAATCTTCCTCATTAACCACATATATATGCCTCTGCATAGAATCCCTTAGTTTCCTAGCAACCTCAACACAACTATCATCAGGATTGCACTTAAATGGTTCCAACAATCTAATTTCCTTTAACATCCTCACCCCTCTCCAAGTCTTCTTAGTAGTGTATCATATTCCCTTCTAAGTTTATAATGTTTTCGTTTTTGAAAAGCACCTCTAAGGAAAAAGGATTCTATTAAAGCTTCTATGCCATACGCTCCCAATGCTTCTGTAATTTTCGTTTTTGACTTGCACCACTATAAAAAAAATACCCTATTGAAAACTCTAAACCGCACAATATCAATAGCCCTATAATATACAAGCTCTTAAAATTTCTTACAGCAGCCAAATATTCTGGATCCCTCGGGTCTACGCCAATCTGCCTCAGCATATTGTCTGACTCAAGAAGCCCATCAGCAATGGCATCAAGCCTCTTTGATATTTCCTCAAGCCTCTCGTATCTTCCTTTCTCAAGTTCTATTCCAAGCTCTTCTGCTTCAGTAGCTAACCTGAATCTCTTAGCATACAAATCATAAGACCTATTTATTATATCAAAAAGCTCACGCTGGGACTCAAGATGCCTCTTTGCTTCTTTATTCAAGCTATTTGGTAATTTTCCATATTGTATATAATCAAGTACCTCTTCAGCAAGTCTAACATTTCCCGTGTTAGATATTATATCCCTAATAAGTATATATGTTTGTTTTTCACCTTCCCCAAGGTCTTTATCTTTAATCCGACTATTAAGATGCTGCACAAGATTAGCTAATCCTTGCTCAGCATTTTCCGCTTGGGAATAAGCCCTTATCCTTTCCCTAAGTTCCAGATACTTCTTCTCTGAATCACTAGCATTCTTACCCAAAACACCCTCAAGCCATGATTCTCCAAATTTTTCAAAGCCCCCATACAATTTACCCCTTATGCCACCTTTACTTTTTTCCTCCTCTATTTTTCTCCTTGCATAACTCAAATACTCATAAACAATAAAAGTTTTTACCTTAACTGCCCTTCTCCAAAAACTAGAATATTTACCCAATCTCTCTGAAGCACTTACCATCTCCTCAAGCTTCTTACGCTCTTTGTCATACATATTCCTTAGCTCACTATCAACCTGCACCAGCTCGCTCCTTATACCTCTTAACCTTTTTGCTAATTCACTATCACCCAAGCTATCAATAGATTCATCTAATTTACCTAAATCCCTTCTTCTCAGCTCCTCCAACTCTTCTTTTGCTCCGTTTACCTCAGAGATATAATCCTTTAGCTTGCTCGTTTCTTCTAGGAGTTTGTTTATTGACCTACCACTACCAATAAAATAGACGGTTGCTGCTCTCTCAAAGAGACCCTCTCTCCTTAATCTATTATAATAAGAAACTCCCTTCCATGATGTTAAGCCAATAGCACCAGCAGTAGCTGCAGCTATTAAAAAAAGTTTTCCTTTGTTGGAATAATATCTGATTTTGTTACAACCACTCCTAATCTTGTTATAGCTATTTCCAATCATGCGGAGTAGGCCATGTTTTCTTTCCATTATTCAAGACAATAGCACAACTACTATTTAAACTTTTCTATTTTGTTACCACTAAAGAGACATAAAAGATATAAAGAACAACAAATAAGAAAATATTTAAAAAATAAAAGTGGCTACAAAGACATATGAAAAGAAAACTGATAAAAAAGATAAAAGCAAAAAGAGAAGCGAAAAAACTTATCCCAAAGCTATTTGAAAAAGCCAGATTAGCATATAAAAAGGGTAACAAAAAACTTTACAAAACATATTCCAAAAAAATAAAATATCTATACATGAAGTACAAAATAAAATTACCAAAAATCCTCAAAAGACAAATCTGCAAACACTGTGATTCTGTATTTCTTTATGGCAAGAACTGTAGAGTAAGAACAAGAGAGCATAAACTAATAATCTACTGCCTTGAATGTAAAAGGTTTACCAGAATTCCACTAAAAGCAAAAAAAAACAATAAAAACCAGAGTAATATTACTACTATCTAATAGTATCAGAACGAAACATTTATATATAAGATATTTCTAACTCTTTAGTAGAAAAAGGTGACAAAAAATGAGCTTGCTAGAAAAGCTCTCAGAAAAAGAGGTAAGCTTAATACAAAAAGAAAAGATGAAAAAAATAGAGGAAGAGCTAGAAAAAGCTCGCTATTATGATAAACTTAGTCCTATGGGTGAATAAAAATGCACTCATACAACGAAGAAGAAGAATTTGAATTCGACGAAGTTAGAGGAGCATATGGCAAAAAACCAAAGATGTCTATACTAAACAAAAAGAAGCTAAGCTCATACGAAATGGATGAGCTGTTCTTAGACTTCTGAAAATGAAAAACCAAAGAATAAGCAGGAGAAACTTCATAGGTAAAGTGCTAGGAACTATAACAGCTATGGCCCTTGGCCAAACTGTGTTAGCAGATAACACAACTTATGTAGTAAGAACCGGAGACACCTTATATGGCATTGCAAGAAGGCTAAAAAAAGAAAACCCAGAAAGATATGGGCAAATAACATGGGAGGACATTGCAGAAGAAAATAACTTAAAACCACCTTACATAATAAAACCTGGACAAAGAATAAGGATTCCTCTCAGAGAAGAAGAGCAGCTAAGCCAACTTGAATCAATAATAGAGATAGAAGGCTTCACAATAGAAAACAACAGGGATACAGGGCTGTATGTTAATGGCAGAAGATATAATTACAAGAACAGAAAAGCAAGGGACCTAGCAAAACATATAATCCTAGAAGGATTAAGATTATACCATAAATACAAGGACTATCCATATGTATGGGGTGGAGATTCATTCTTACCGATAGAACAACAAAAAAAACACCCTATCTTAAGAAGATATTTTACAACATACCAAGCAGGAAGCAGGCTTAGAGGAAAACTAAAAACAATCCCTGGTGTTGATTGCTCTGGATTAATAAATCTCATATATGATACATGTGGGATTAACAGACTAGAAGATGGAAGGAGGACTGCATCAATCTACAAAAACAGTCCACACTACACAACAGTCATAAAAGGAAAACCATCAAAAGCGGAAGTTCTTGAAAAAGCGAAACCTGGAGACCTATTGATACTCGCAAATGGAAGACATGTAGCCTTATACTTAGGGGATGGAAAGATACTAGAATCAAGTGGATACAAGAAACTAGAGAGAAACGAAAAAACTAGGAGATTACTAGAAGAATGGAGAAGATTCGTAAGAAAAGCAGGAGCAAACATTCCAGATGATTACAGGGGAGGGATGCAAATCAGCGATGTTAACAAATACCTAGGAAGAGGGGTTTATATAAGAAGGCACAAATCACTCCAATAAGATTTATAAAGAAAAACTATTTCTAAAAAATCATGCACAATATATATAACCTAGAGCTAGCCAAAGCGATAAGGGAGATAAAAAAACAAAAGGCAAAACTAGTCTGCATACAATTACCAGATGGATTAAAGCCAAAAGCAAAAGAGATTGTTGATAGGATAGAAAATGAAACAAACGCAAAATGTATAATCTGGGCTGGTTCTTGTTTTGGTCCTTGTGATATTCCTAATTTAAATAAAAAAAACATTGATTTGCTAATCCAGTGGGGACACTCAAAAAATCCATAAATCTATAAAAGATGAAAACATATTTTGTTGTAACAGGAATAGTAAAGCATAAAAATAAATTCTTGATACTAAAAAAATCACCGAAAGATTATAATTATCCGAACAAGTGGAGCTTCTGTTCTGGTTTTGTCAAAGAGTTTGAAAGTGCAGAAGATTCTGTACTAAGAGAGATAAAAGAAGAAACTGGACTTGAAGCCAAAATAAAAAAAACCGGAAAAATAACAAAAGTCATTGACAAAAGAAAGAAAATAAGATGGGTTATAGCAGTATATCTTTGCTCAGTAAAAAGAACAGATGTAAAGCTGTGCCATGAGAATACAGACTTTAGATGGATAAAGAAAAATGAATTCAAAAGGTATGATTTTGTACCAGGTATAACAGGAGATTTCAAAAGATTAGGATTGTAAAAAAACATAAAAAAATATATAAACAACAAAACAAGTTTGTTTGAAAAATGGAAATAATAATCGGCTCTGACCATGCTGGATTTAATCTGAAAGAGAAAATAAAGGCTTTTCTGAACGAAGAAGGCATTAAAACAAATGACCTAGGAACATTCTCAGAAGAACCAATAGACTATCCATTAATAGCGAAAAAAGTCGCAACAGCAGTAGTAAAGAACAACTCATTAGGAATTCTGATATGTGGTTCTGGTATAGGAATGTCTATAGCAGCTAACAAAATAAAAGGTGTTAGAGCTGCATTATGTTACGACAAATACACAGCAAAGGTTGCAAAAGCTCACAATAACGCAAATATTATCTGTCTAGGAGCTAGAACAGAATCAACAAAAAGATTCAAAGAGATAATAAAAACATGGTTAGAAACGAAACCACCAGAAGAAGAACGCCATAAAAGAAGAATCCAAGAATTGAACGAGCTATGATGAACTTCTTAAATTACAGCATAATATCCATAATCTCCTACTCTGGACTATTTCTCGGTTTCCTTTTAGCGATAATAGCCAAAGAAGAGATAAAGCAAGGAGAAAGATATTTCATATTATTAAAAAAAACAATCCTAGCCCTTATATTTATCTTCTTATTGATATTAAAAACTAAAGACCATCTAACAACCACCTTAATCCTTGCTTTTGTTATTTTATATATGATAAAAACAAAAAAAGAATTTAATGAACTCCCATATATCTATATAATCCTAGGTCTTGTTTTATACACATCATCAAAAAACCTAGAACTTTTAATGATTGAATCATCACTAATATTTATATTAGGGTTCCCAGTAGGAACACTACTGACAAAAAAAGACAAAAAAAGAACACTAAAGGAGATTATAAAAAACATTGGACTTGTGATTAGTGCGATAATTCCATTTTTTTTCAAAACAATTTCTTAACCTTGATTGGGCTAACCATAAGCATAGCCAAAAAAAGATAGATATAAGGGTAAGCAGAAAAAGGAACCTTAATAAGATATATGAAAGGAACCACAAGACCATTGATAGTTATGGGCATACCAGCATAATCGCCAGTAAACTCCATCACATTATATCTTGCTAATCTCAAAACCCCAGCAAATATAAACAAAGCAAACATAATAACAGCAAGCCTTGTTTGTATCAAGCTAAAACCAAATATTGCTGGAGCAACTCCAAAGCTGATGGTATCAGCTAAACTATCAAGTTGTTTTCCAAAGTCTCCCTTTCGCCTTATTAATCTCGCTACCTTCCCATCTAAATAATCAAACAACACGGCAATCAATAACATAAAAATTGAGAGATAATATCTACTATTTATCGAAAAAATAATAGAAAACATTCCAGCCAAGATGTTAAAAAAAGTAAAAAAATCTGGCAATTTTATCAGTTTCAAGAATCTAATCTCCTCAAACTCACTCCTATACCTAGTAATTCTTACCCCTGACCTAAAAAGCGAAATAACAAAACTCAACCCCACAAGAAGCAAAGATATTGTAATCAAAACATAATCAAGCCTCTCGAGTAAGACAAAAAACAATGTTAAGAGCTGTACAAAAACAGAAATCCTATCAACAAAATTGGACCTGAAAACTATTTTTGGCTTTCTTATAAGTATTAACAAAGCACCAATTACTATCAACAAATCTTTAACCAAAAAAACACCTGTAACCCAGAAAGGAAAAAGCCCTTTAAGAGACAAAGAGATAGCAGTTAAATTAACAAGCAATTTATCAGCAAAGGGATCAAAGATAGAGCGAAACTGACTAACTATTTTGTATTTTTTCGCAATAAATCCATCCAAGAAGGAAACAATCGCAGTTAACACAAAAAGGTAAAGAGCCAAATTATTTCTTGAACTTAATATTAACAAAAAGACAATAAAGCTAAGGAAGATTCTAAAAAATATCAAACCAATACCATTACTAACCCTCCTAACAAAATGTCTCGGCTTAATCATGGTAACTAATATTAATATTCTGCCAATATAGTCTCACCTGCTCTAACAACATCTCCCTTCTTAACTAATATTTTCACCCTAGAGGGGAGTATCAAACTTACTTGGCTTCCTAATATAATCTTTCCTATCCTCTCACCTTTATTAAGCTTCTGTTTCTCTTTAACAAAACACACTATTTTTCTTGCAAAAAAACCTGCTATCTGTATTACCTTTATTTTACCAACCTCTGTTTTCATTAATATCTCGTTACACTCATTAAGAAGACTTTTTTTTCTGCTTGCAATAAAGAATTTTCCTTCATTATACTTAACATTTAACACTACACCACTCATTGGAGCCCTGTTGACATGAACATCAAATGGCCCCATAAAAATAGAAATGATATATCCGTCCTTTGCAACATCTCTAAAAAATACATTAATCCTGCCAAAAAGCCCTTTTCTTATAGTTCCCTCCTTTCTCTTAATTCGCTTTAACATAATAACCTTCCCATCAGCAGGGGAAACAATATTTCTTCCTTTAGAGATAATCCTCTCTGGATCCCTTAGAAAAATAAATCTATAAAAAAATAGGAATAAAAAAACAAAAACCAAAAATACGGAAAATAAAACCTCTATAAAAGACATTTTCATCTAAGCCTGCTTCCTAGTTTTTGATTTTAACATTTATTATTACCATTTAGTATCCCTTATCCCAAGATAGTAAGCCAAATGATTAATAAAAATATGTCCAAAAAAACTCAAAATAACAATCACCAAGACCATTTCAAATGTCAATCTAAAAACAAAAGAAACAAACAGAAGAGCCCCAAAAACAAAATCAAGCTGGTCAAAAGGCCTGAAGGGTTCTCCTGGTTTTATCCTGATTCTTCTTTTAAAAAAGCTTTCTATAAGGTCTCCTATTACAGCCCCAAATCCCATCAAAAAACCAAAAACAAACCAATTTGAATAATCAAAAAAGCTTAGTTTCAAAAAAAATTTAAAGTTAAGTAATACCCTCTGCAGATATGCAATAACAACAGAGAAGATAATGCCAAAAATAAAACCCCTCCATGTCTTATTTCTACCAAATATCCCCTTGCCAAAAAGCCTCCTGTTCCTGTCAATCGGCACAGCCAGAAAATTAAACCATTTTTTTACTATAACTGGAGCCATATTAGCAAAATATGCAGGCATCATAAAATAAAAACACTTGGCTATGAAAAGCATCTAAATCACCAAAAAGGTATCCTCGTTGCTTTTATGAAGCTAAGAAGCTTCCCAACAGACCCAAAAAAATGATTGCTCTTTATAGTAGTTTTTCTTCTTTTTATAGCGTCCCTCAATTCACCATCAAAGACAGTATAGGCCCTACCAAGTTCAAAAGAAAAATGTGCATCCGAACCAGCTACCTTAGCCATTTTATTCTCTTCAGCAAATCTTAGTGCCTTTTTATTAGTAAAATAAAAAAGCCTTCCATTATTACATTCAACAGCATCTAACAAACCTAGGTCCACACCATTCTTCTTAAACCTAAGCCTTGGAAAGATATCAAAAGGATGGGCTATAATCGCTATTCCGCCTTGTCTGTGTATCTTCTCAACAGCAGAAAAGAAATCCCATTCCTTTACATCTTCAGTTAAATAAAGCCCAAGAAGATGTCCTCTATTGGTATACACCTCGCTACCAACAATTACCTCAAAGTCCTTATCTTTATTGAGCTTAGAAACTTTTATAGCTCCTTTTATAGTGTTATGATCAGTTATAGCAATCCCATCAAGTCCAACTTTCTTCTTTGCTATCTTTAACAAAACCTCTGGCTTAAGACTAGCACAAGGAGAATAGTTGGTATGAACATGCAGGTCATATTTCATAATAACCACTACTTACCCAAAGAGCTTCTTCATCATTTCGTCCAGTAACCGCTTACCTTCTGACAACAGCCTTTCCCCTTTCTTTGTTATATAGTAATACTTCCTTCTAGGCCCACCCTTATTAGAAGAATCCATTTTAGACCTAACATATCTTTCTAACTCAAGTTTGTATAGAACAATATAAGATGTTATTGTCGCAGAATTAAAGCCAAAATTCTTTTGTATCTCCCTCTTAAGTTCATACGCATATCTAGGTTTCATTTTTAATAACTTCAAGATGTACAACCATAACACTTCCTTTGTTATTTTATTCCTTAATCTTTCAATAGGCATAACTACACTAAAAAAACAGAATATTTAAATATTTATCTATTACTACTATTTTATCATCATAAAATAGTTGGTACCTATGAACAAAGAACTAAAAGGAAAGGTAGCAATCATAACAGGAGCAAGTAGAGGCATAGGAAAAGCAATAGCAATAGAGCTAGCAAAAAAAGGAGCAGACCTTGCAATCTTAGCAAGGACGAAAGAAAAACTTGAAAAACTAAAGAACCTTATTAAAAGAAGATACAATGTAAATGTTATTGCGTTGGTTGCAGATGTATCAAATAGTAAAGCTATAGAAAAACAATTTAGACTAGTTAAGGAAAAGCTTGGAAGAATAGATATTCTTGTAAACAATGCAGGGGTTAATGTAAGAAAAAATATCCATAAAATAAAAGAAGAAGAATGGGACTATGAGATAAACACAAACTTAAAAGGCACATTCATATGCTCAAAGGTAGCATCAAAATATATGAAAAAACAAAGAAGAGGATGGATTATTAACATAGCTTCATTCAAAGTAAAAGAACCAGCTACATCCGCAGGTTATACTGCCTCAAAAACAGGGATAATAGGACTAACAAGATGCCTAGCAAGAGACCTTATTCCGTATGGCATATATGTAAATGCCATTTCCCCCGGACCAATAGAAACTGACATGGCAAAACAATGGTCAGAAGAAGACAGAGAAAGATACATAGACAAAACAGCAATAAAAAGACTTGGAAAACCAGAAGAAATAGCTTCAGTAGTTTCGTTTCTAGTAAGCAAAGGAGCAAGCTATATAGTTGGAGCAAACATAGATGTTAATGGAGGAATCCTGTGGTAAAAACTCAGAATAAAAAATGAACACTCCAAATAAACTAACACTTCTAAGACTTCTATCAGTTCCATTTATAATACTTTTAATGTATATAAATAATATAACAGCAGCCTATTCTGCCTTTGCCCTCTTCATACTCTCAATGATAACAGACATCATTGATGGAAGAATAGCAAAAAGAAAGAAGAAGGAAACACTATTTGGAAAATTTCTAGATCCAGTAACAGACAAGATTTTAATCCTCTCAATATTCTTTGTTTTTGTTGATAAAGGATTCATACCAATGTGGCTAGTCCTGATATTGTTAGCAAGAGAACTCACCATCTCTGGACTAAGAAGCACAGCATCTGCTAGAGGTAAAATAATAGGAGCAAACTGGATGGGAAAAACAAAGGCATTTAGTCAAACACTTATTATTTCAATAACCCTATTACTAAATGCTCTAAACTATTCAATAAACATAGAAAAAGTAATACCGAAGATAACCACGCCATTAACATTAATCATGGTGACAATATCAGTAATCTTTCTATTCAATTTTATGTATCAGAATAGAAAACTCATTCTTAAAGATACATAGCTATGTCTCTTTTATAAACTTATAAATTTCCCTAAAGGACCTCTCTTTACCTTTGTCTATAATAAAAACATGATAAGCGTTTGGTATCCAAACAATTTTCTTCTTTCTTGACCTTGTATGTGTGGCTATATAATCAACACTCCTATTGCTCAAACCAAAGTCAGCAGTAGATTGCATAATTAGTATAGGAACAGTGATGTCCTTCATATTGATTATCCCTTCTCTAATAACCTTTAAGACATGCTTAACGCATCTCAGTGGAATCCTATCATAAGTCACCCTCTCGCTTATCAGCTTAGTACCTAATGCACTGTGGTACCATTTCTTTTGGTAATCCTTAAAAAAAGAAAGAAAAGGAAAGACAATCTTAAAAAGCCTCTCCTTCTTAAAGAATACAGGGGTAGCCATAGATATAACACCATCTACCTCAAACCGACTAGCAATTATAATAGCAAGACTTCCACCAAAAGAATCTCCTCCTACATATATCTTATTCACATCTTTTCTAAGCCTCTTATAAGCCCTTTCTGCACATCTTATCCAATCTCTATATCCCTTACTAGCTAGGTGCTCAGGTGTCCTACCATGCCCATCTATAAGAGGAACATAAACAGTAATGCCTCGGTCAGCAAGATATTTACTTAGATATTTATAATCACAGGGAGAACTTGTAAAGCCATGAAAAAACAAAACTCCTGTTTTTCCCCTCTTATAATAGATTGGTTCAGCACCACGCATAATCTTCACGGGTTTTAACTTCTTTCTCCAGCCGAAAAAGATTTTTATTCCCTTGTATAAGGTCACAAATGCAAGAAACGAAAAAATATACGTCAGCATAAACAAGGATTGTTATTAAAACTATATAAAAGTTTTTTTAAAAGCCCTAAACAAAACACGAAAGCTATTTAAACAAACAGGTATCCAAGTTAAAAGACAAATGGGAAAAACAAAAAACAGAAATATCTGGATCATATTAAAAATATCAATAAGCCTGATATTCTTATTATTTGTACTTGTAAAGATAGGTTACAAACAAATAATAAATACCTTCCTAAAGATAAACCCGCTTATCTTAATTCCAACAATTATTATTCTTCTGCTTAACCTCATACTTGCGAATATAAGACTTCTTATCCTCCTAAGAGTGATAAAACCCAAATTCCCTTTTCTAAGATTATTCAAACATTATCTGATAAGCTGGGCTATAAGTATGTTTACACCAGCAAAACTTGGCCTCTTTTCAATAGTCTATTTCTTAAAAAAAGAAAAGATTAAACTCGGAGAAAGCGCCCTTGTCTTTATTATTGACAGAATAATTGCTCTAGTCACATTGCTTATTTTTTCCTCATTTAGCTTATTCATACTATTTAAGATAAAAGAAGACATAGTAGCATATATAATAATGCTTGCTATATTCGCACTATCACTAGCGGTTGGTTCTTACATTATACTAAGTGATTTCGGAAAAAAACTGATTAAGAGGTATATACTCAAAAAATACTCAAAAAGCTTTGAAGGCTTTTCAAGAGCCCAATTGATTATTTCAAAAAACAAAAAATCAATACTAAACAATTTTGTGGCAAATGTAATTCAATGGAGCACAAATGCATTACAGGTCCATATCGTCTTCTTGGGCTTCCACCAAAAAATAGGCTTCTTTCATGTTCTAACAATAAAATCTTTACTGAACATAATATCATTTATTCCTATAAGCCTAAGTGGGCTTGGTATAAGAGAGGCATCTGCAATATTCTTTTTTTCAAAACTCGGAATTGAAGAAAAAATAACAGCAACAACATTTTTCTTTTTGTTGATTATACTATATCTACTTGCATTTGCCATATTGATAGCCTACCCCTATAAAAACAGAAAGACAAAAGATTAGACTCAAAATAAAATGAAAGAAAAAATAATAACAATACCAAATATAATAACACTATGTAGATTAATACTTATTCCTTTCTTTGTAATATCAATTATCTACAATAGAGTAGAATTCTCAATCCTATTGTTTACTGGAATAGCGCTCAGCGACACTCTTGACGGCTTATCTGCAAGGATAATAAAACAAAAAACAAAAAAAGGAGCTATATTTGATAGCCTAGTAGATTGGCTGGTTTTATTTTCGGTTTTGACATTAGCTGTATTCAAAAAAGAGTATATTAGCACAAAGATAGCAATAGCTTTAATGGTCCCAGCAGTAATAATATTTATAACAAAAGTTATTTATATAAAAAAGCAAAAAACAAAAACTCCATCCATTATAGGAAAAGTAATGGTAGCTTTTGCATATGTGACTGTTATTGCAATCTTGATAGAATTTAAATACAAAAATATCTTCTTAATAACGACGACAATCCTAGTATATGCAACAACAATAAACTATGTAAGAAAAGATATAGGCATATTCTAAGAAATCTGAGAAATGTGACTTAAAACCACAAATTACTCACAACTCCGTAAACTATTTAAATAAGTTGTGATTAAGATAATCACTAATGACTAAATTAATCACAAACGATTTAAAAAAATGGATGAACTTGAAAGAATAAAA
This sequence comes from uncultured Methanosarcinales archaeon, assembly GCA_964577685.1. Lineage (GTDB taxonomy): Archaea > Nanobdellota > Nanobdellia > Woesearchaeales > JACPBV01 > CAZNZT01. The sequence continues at coordinate 62,514 of CAZNZT010000006.1, forward strand.
CAAAGAAAAATAAAAAAGCTTATAGAAAAAATGAGGGATGCAAAAATGAAAACCACAATTGAAGTAGACGATAGCACTTTCGAGAAAGAGGTTATAGAAAAAAGCAAAGAAATTCCTGTAGTAGTAGACTTTTGGGCAACATGGTGCATGCCATGTCTAATATTAGGTCCGATACTAGAAAAACTTGCTGAAGAATACAAAGGTAAGTTTATTTTAGCAAAACTGAATGTTGATAAAAACCCAATAACAAGCCGTAAATATGGAATAATGAGCATACCTGCTGTTAAGCTATTTAAGAATGGAAAGGTGGTTGACGAATTCATAGGGGCTTTACCAGAAATAGCGGTTAGGCAGTGGCTTAACAAGATTTAGGCATACAAAGTAATCAAAAAGAAATCTTCTATCTTGAAGAGGTAAAACAAAATGTGGAAAAAACTATCTACTCTACAAAAGAACCTAGTATGGTCAATCCCATCATTTATGTTACTAGGCATACTATTTGGATATTTCATTAATCCCTCTTTCCTCAGAATATTAATCCTTCCTCTAACATTCCTGATGGTCTACCCAATGATGGTAAATCTACAGATAAAGAAGGTTTTCTCTAGCGGAGATTATAAAGTACAGCTAATTGCTCAACTAATAAACTTCGCAATCATACCATTTGTTGCATTTGGTATAGGAAAATTGTTCTTTAGCAATAACCCGTTAACAGCATTAGGCTTGTTATTAGCAGCATTACTCCCAACAAGTGGAATGACTATATCATGGACAGGATTTGCAAAAGGAAACCTTAATGCTGCAATAAAAATGACAATTATTGGCCTGATATTTGGTTCACTAGCAACTCCTCTTTATGCTAAATGGCTCATGGGCACTGTGATAGAAATACCAATATCCAAGATATTCATACAAATAGCATTTATTGTTTTTATTCCAATGATACTAGGCTACCTCACTCAAATATTCATAATTTCAAAATATGGAGAAGCCAAATATCAAAAAGATTTTAAGAAAAAATTTCCTATGCTCTCCACCCTAGGTGTACTAGGGATAGTATTCGTTGCAATGGCACTAAAATCAAAAACAATTATTTCAGAGCCTTCAAAGTTGTTGTTCCTATTCATTCCCTTATCTATCCTGTATGGCTTTAATTTTTTATTTAGTACCTTAATTGGCAAATTCTTTTTCAATAGAGAAGATGGCATTGCCCTAGTTTATGGGACTGTTATGAGGAATCTATCCATAGCCCTAGCGATTGCAATGACTGTTTTTGGAAAACAAGGTTCTGAAATTGCATTAATTATTGCGATGGCTTATATTATTCAGGTCCAATCGGCAGCATGGTATGTTAAATTTACAAGCAAGATATTCGGCAGAGCACCAGAAGATACCGCTGAAGATATTATGGAAGAAGGGTTATTTGCCCTCTCCAGTCAGTCAACAATACAAGATGCAATAAATCTCCTTGATGAGGAACATATACATAGTATCGCTGTTCTCTCAAAAGATGAAAAACCTATCGGAATAATAACCGCAGACATCATTATCAATTCACTTGCAGAAGGCAAAGACCTCAAAACAAAACTGAAAGATATCAAACTATTACCAGTAGTAATAGTCAAACAAAAAAGCCCCATCTCAGAAGTAATCAAAAAGATGAAAAGAAAACATGAATACAAAGTTCTTGTAGCAAATGAAAAAGGAGAAATTAAAGGTGTATTAACAGAAATGGACATACTTGATAAGTACAAAGAAAAATGAAAAACAGAATCATGAAACTCATTGAGGAATATAAAGAATACTCAAGAAAGAATGGATTTAGCTTAAATCCAAACAAAAAGATTGTTGAAGGAGTAATCAAAGGACTATTGGAAAATGAGAAGAGGTATGGAAAAAGGTACTGTCCATGCAGAAGAATAAAAGGAATCCCAAAAGAAGATGAGAAGATAATATGTCCATGTGTCTATCACAAAAAAGAAATTAAAAAGCAAGGACATTGCCATTGTCTATTATTTGTAGATAAAAAATACAAAAAAACATAAAAATAAATAATGATATTTATTTATTAAGAGCAATAACTAAAATGATAACATTTGCATGTAAAAAAATAAAGCAAGAGGAACTAATCAGATGTTCTTTTAATCTTAATAAAACAGAATATAATGTATTGATGTTCATGTTAAAAAGAAAAAACCAAAACACAGTATCTCAAATTGCAAGAGCAATGAAACTAGAAAGAACAACAATTCAAAAAGCAATAAAGAATCTAGTAAATAAAGGTCTTGCTAAGAGAACACAAAGAAACCTGCCTAAAGGAGGGTACATCTTTCTTTACGAAATATATAACAAAGACAAAATCAAGAGTGAGATTAAAAAAATAGTCCGTAAGTGGTACAAGACTGTAGAAGAAGCCATAAATAGAATATAACTATCCATCACAAAGATAGATAAATATTTTAAGCAATAGTATATTCCTCTTAGTTATGGTCACAACAATACTGGACTGTTATACAGACGAGCCTGCAGGACTAGGGGTACCACCCTACCTAGGAACATATCCAAGATACTTAGCTGGTTATCTGAAAAAACCAGAATACATAACAATAGATGACCTAAGATTCCTAAAATATTACAAATTAAATGAAAAAAAGAAAGAAATAAATCACAAAACAAACATCAAAATTTACAATTTAACAAAAAACATAAAAAGAATAAACCAGATTATAGAGAAAACAAATACCCTATTCGTTATTCTAGGAATCCATACACCTGGAAAATACCTCTCTGCTATACCAGGAACACTAAAAGAAGTCTCTAATCTGATTAAAGATATGAGATGTGAAAAGATATTGGTCGGTCCTGCTTTTTTTGGAACTCAGCTGGAGGGTGGAAAACTATTTGAAAAAAATAACCTAAAGATATTCAACAAAATAAAACATTTTGAGTTTACATATCAAGAAATAGCAGAGTATGCAATAGAAGGAGCAAAAATAGTAAAGCAAATACCAGACTTAAGGATAATAGAAATAGAAACAGGTAAAGGTTGTCCAAGAAGAGAAGGATGCTCATTTTGTACAGAGCCAATAAAAAATAAGCTTGAGTTCAGAAAAAAAGAAGACATAATAAATGAAATAAAAAGACTATACAATCTAGGATGCAGAAACTTCAGACTTGGCAAACAATCAGACCTTTATGCACATCCAGAAGTTATAGAGCTTCTCTCTGAAATAAGAAAATCATGCCCAGAAATAGAAGTTTTACATATAGATAATGTAAATCCAAAGAGTGTTCTTTCAAAAAGAGGACACGAAATAACAAAAGCGATTGTAAAATACTGCACACCAGGGAATGTTGCAGCATTCGGCATAGAAAGTTTTGATCCAGTAGTATATAAAGAAAATAACCTTAACTGCACAGCAGAAGAAGCATATAAAGCAATAAAGATAATAAACAAATACGGAGCAAAAAGGGGGGAAAACGGAATGCCAAGCTTTCTCCCTGGCATAAATATTTTATTTGGATTAAAAGGGGAATCAAAAGAAACGCATAAAAAAAATATGTACTGGTTAAAGAAAATACTAAAAAGCAACCTATTATTGCGTAGGATAAATATAAGACAGGTTACAATATTCAAAGGAACACCCCTATACAGAAAATGTAAAAATAAGTTTATCAAAAAAAATAAAAAACATTATTGGAAATGGAGAGATGAGATAAGAAAAGAAATTGACTTAAAGATGTTAAAAAGATTGGTGCCAAAAGGAACAATCCTAAACAGTGTAAAAGCAGAGATATATGATGGAAATACAACATTTGCTAGACAGATAGGTACATACCCATTAATAATAGGTATAAAAAAGAGAATCCCCCTAAAAAAATACTATAGCATAACAATAAAAGAACACATGCTAAGAAGTGTAATCGGTGAAATAAAAAGAGAGAATAAAATATAAAATGATTATCTCAAAAAACTGAAGAATCCCTTTTTCTTTCCTTTCTTAACAGATTTTTTAGATTTCTTGCCACCCCTCTTCATCTTAGCCCTACAAACATTACCTCTCTTATCTACATAATAAAGATAACCCGGCTCTTTCTTAATACCACATTTATGCAAAACCTCTACCTTCTTCCTGTACGGCTTCCCAGCCCTCTTCATATTTACCCTGGCACAATTTCCCTTTTTATCTACAAAATATAGCCAACCATCTTCTCTTTTTACTCCACATTTACATACAATCTCACCCATTTTCTAAACACCTCTCCAATTTTTTAATCATATTGGCCCTTTACCTTATATCTATCATCATTTAATATCTCTTCAATCTCACTCTGGAGGTTACGCTTCTCCTTATTCACAACACCAACTAACCTATACAACAAAAAAAGGCCAATGAAAATCCCCACATAAAACTTAAAGCTAAATCCCATATTTAAAAAGATAATATAACTTATTTATAAAGATTACTAAGCAAAAGAACAAAACTCAATGGAACACGCTGCCGTCAAATGTCCATACAGCATTACTTTTAGCCTTAATCCAATAGCCATACCCCGGCTTCATTGTCTTAAGACTATTATCTGCTCTACCTGGAACAAAGCTTTTCCACTCATTGTTCTCAAATGAATAAACAGCGTTAATATCATCAAATACATTAGCAAAAACAACAGTAATATCTCTTTCATGGATAGAAGGGTAAGAAATCAGATTCCAACCTGGGCTTATATCAAAATTCAAAGAAGTAAACATAGTTCCATATACAGCCAAATAGCTACTATTTGAATAAAACCAAAAACCATAAGCAGGATTAATAGTATCAAAATTATTATTACCATCATCGAAATAATAAAGCCACTTTCCATTAGACATAGAAAAAACAGAAGAGCCAAATATACTCTTTACGGATTTATCTTCTAAATCCAAAGGAAAAGATATAAGATTCCATCCTTGACTCAAAGGGATTGTAAAAGCAATAGACTGGCCATAAAGCCCCTTTAAAACATCATACCTTTCATGCTTTATTTTTCTTTTTGCATCAACAATTCCAAAAAAGTTGGGATAATACTTCCACCACACATCATTATACTCCAAAAAACAACCACCTGCATGCTGTTTTGAAAGATTCCAATGTCCTTCTGCATCTTCTATATCATGACCAAACTCCCCAAGCATGTATGCCTTCCCTTGAGGAGCAGGAATTCTAAACTCATTGCCAAGTTCATCTGCAGAATGCGTAAATGTATTTATTGCTATTACATCCACATTAGGCAAGTTTATAAAATCAAACTCTTCCCCAACATACTTACTATAAATAATTGGCCTTTTTCTATGATCAATACTCTTAACATAAGAATAAAGCCTATTTAAATAATCATGCCTGCTTACAGTCCATGTGAACCATGCAGAATTCCATGAGCCAAGAACTTCATTACCTATTGCCCATGCAATAATAGCAGATGAATCTCCATATTCTTCAACAACCCTCCTCATCGTATCTTTTGCAACCTCTAAATCATCCCAATCACACTCAAATTGATATCCTTCTTCATTGGGATTCTCGTCAACAAAATCCTCCTCCTGAATCCAATATCCCAAAATAACCTTCATACCATTATCCTCTGCAAAATTTATTATTCTTCTCACAACCCAATCAGGCAAATCTCCCTGCAGAATCTCATCTTCTTCTGGAATTGAACTTCTGTCTATGCGACCATTCAAATTTTTATCATGCCATACTCCTGTTGCATATGTCCTTATTGTATTTGCCCCAACTCTTTTCATTATTTCTAAATCATATTGAACTACTTCCCAGGCTTCTATCCTTCCATTATGGTTATAATCAGTAACAGAAATACCTCCATTACTAACCAAACCCGTAACATCTTCATTCTCATCTGGAAATGGTTCATGAATATGTGGATTAGGACCAGTAGTCAGAAGCCAAGGTGCATAATCCACGCCTTTAATCAAAAACTCTTGTCCATCAATATAGAACTTCTCATTGTGTATATCCGCATTTGCAGAAACAAGACTAACCGAAAAAACAAATAAGCTAAAAAGTAAAATACAAATTATTTTGTTTCCCATTTTCTACCTAATTGTAAAGAGGGATAAACTCCAGGTAGTAACCAACAAAATAAAACAAGCAGGTATATAAAATAAAAAACATCCAACTAAGGAGTAAGATATGCTTCTTTATTTTAACCCCCAAAAAAAGTGAATAAAAATAAATATTTAAATCTTTTTAAAGATTTTTTAAAAACACTAAATTTAAATATATCCATCCTATAAGATATACTAATGAAAAAATCTCAAATTACCGGAAGGCCATTATTCTATTCCCTAATCATAATATCTGCTATCCTAATCCTAACAGTAGGTGTAAAACAAATAAAAGAATCATCGCTAAAAGCAAAAGAAATTGAAAAAATTACATATTACACTACACTAAAAAATTTAATTCAAAAACAAGCATTGAAATCATTTGGTAAGTTAAACGAAAAAACAATAATGTTACCAAAAGGAATAGAAAAAATATGCTTTATTGACAGAACAAAAAATATTTCTCCATTTACAAACTGCAACCTAAATGAAGAAATTAAAAAATATGGGGATAAAAATATATTCTTTGAACCATTCAACAAGTTTGAACCAATCTACATAGAGAACTTCAAGCTAGATGAAAGTGAAAACCCCTTATGCCTAAAGACATTCAGAAGCACTGTAAAACTAAGTCTAAAAAGCATGGGAAATTATACCTTAATAAGTACACTAAAACCATCAGACAAAACAAGTGACTGTATACCCTTGTTATATAACTCACCCTACAATAATTCTGTTGATATTGTATTCTTAGGTTATGGCTACAAGAACAAAGACACCTACAGAAAAGATGTAAAAGAATACATTGAACTATTCCTAGAAACAGAACCTTTCAAATCAAATAAAGAAAAGATTAACTTTTACATGATAGAGGACTTTAGCAGTATAGAGTGTGAAATAAAATCTTGGATAAAATGCAACGAATTTAAAGCGAAAACACTAGCATCAAACTGTCCAAACGACTATATAATAATCCTAGTTGATAGAAGCAAGATTAAAGATATGATAAATCCTATAAGGTCAAGTGCAAAATCAAACATAGCAAAGATAAATACAGCAGACAAGAACACAGTAGTACTGCATGAATTTGGCCATATATTTGGTAATCTCGCAGATGAATATGTTGATGAAAAGTATTATTCAAGAATAAACTTTGACCCAAGGGATTATCCAAATTGTGACACAACACCTTGCTCAAAATGGAGTCTTGTCCCAAATACAAGCTGTTTTAAGGGCTGTTCCTTAAGTAAGTATAGAAGAGCAACAAAAAATAGCATAATGAGGTCATTAACGGTCAATAGTTTTGGTCCATTAAATGAAGGAGTCCTAAAGGAAAGATTAGACCTATATGGATGAAAGATGGTAGCTCTAAAAACAATAATAAAAAAGAATATCCTGCTTATAATTGGGTTAATACTAATCCCAGCCATCCATACAGAAGCAGTGTGCAATAAGGTTTTTGTTATAAATCTTAACTACAACCAAGGCAGCATTACATACAAAAACAAAATAATAAAATGTGGATTTCCTCCTGATTATAAGATACAGCCAGAAGAAGGTTATAGATTAGAGCTTATGTCACCAGAGGACAAAGTTGTCTATTCAATAAAATTTGAGGTTCCCTTAAAGGCCTACACAGATGAAGTGAACTCATATATGTTATCTGGTGGTCTCTTAATTTTAAATCAAACAGATTTTGCATTGGTACTACCATACTATGAAAATGCAAAGAACATTGTGATATACAACCAGAATAACGAAAAGATACTATCAATCAATTTAACAGAAGAAAAGCCATCTATGAGAAAGCAGTCTTTTATCTGGGTATTACTGATTCTCATAATAACGATATTCATTATGCTTTTATTATATAGGCACAAAAAAAAGAAATACACAAAAACAACAGCAGAAACACCCCTACAAAGATATCCTCCATTTTACCCACCAAATTATCCAGGATAACAACTAATAATAATGGATAGCACCCAAGCTCTCAGAAAATTTTATAAATAAAACAAAGTTCCATCAATCAAACATTAAAAAATTTAGATGCCCCTGTAGCTTAGTAGGTAGAGCGTACGAGCCCATGGGGCTACGAAGCTGTTAGCCTACTAGCAGGCACCGTAAATAATTTCTAAACGGAAGGTCGGCAGTTCGAGAGGAATACCGAATATCTGCCCAGGGGCGTTTATTCTTTTATTTTTTTGGATGGCTGCGTACCGTTCACCCTGTGGATGTTAAGAGGGGGCCGTTCACTTAAGGATGTTTATAAAATGATTTCTTTATGGGGAAGCGTTTTGAAAAACGAACAGTCAAACGAGCAGTCAAGGTTGCAGAATCCGTACCCTTAAGCAAAATATTCACTTTAAAGAACAAGTTTTACTGTTGTAACGCCTTTAGTAAGAGATTCTTCCATTCTGGTTTTTGGTTTATGCCTGCTTTTTGTGCTGGGGTTGCTTTTAGTGTCATGTGGTTTTTGATGAAGTTGTAGTATGTTTGGAAGTTTTGCGCAAACTGTTTCTGATTACCTTCAAATCCTTTCATTACCTTGTCTCGTTGCCTGAACGTTCCATGAAATCGTTCTAGTTTGTTGTTGCTACAGTCTTTATTTCGTAGGCTAACGTATCTTTTATGCGGCTTAGGATTCTTATAAGTAGCAAACTCTTTTCTTACAGCTTTTTCATAGCTAAAAGCTCCATCTGT
>CAZNZT010000007.1:0-69379 GCA_964577685.1 uncultured Methanosarcinales archaeon
TGTTTGAACTATAGTAAAGATAAATACCATCCCCCTCATTCCAACTTGAATTTATGTTTACTAATGTATTATTGTCACCATTACTAATATAAATACCATCATCAGTGTTGTTTATTGCGGTTATACCGCTTAACTGGTTGTTTTCACTATAGCTAAGATAGATACCATCACCCTCATTCCAACTTGAATTTATATTTGCTAATGTGTTATTGTCACTACCATAAATATGGATACCTCTATAGTTATTGTTTATTGTAGTTATACCACTTAACTGGTTGTTTGAACTACCCTCAAGGTAAATACCATCATACCCATTCCAACTCGAAGTTATATTCACTAATGTGTTATTGTAACTGCTATCAGTATGGATACCACTCCCCTCATTCACCCACTCCCCATTCCAACTTGAATTTATATTTACTAATGTGTTATTGTCACCATTACTAATATGAATGCCATCATCAGTGTTGTCTATTGTGCTTATACCACTTAACTGGTTGTTTGAGCTGTAGGAAAGATAGATACCATCACCCCCATTCCAACTTGAATTTATATTTGCTAATGTGTTATTGTCACCATTACTAATATGAATGCCATCATCAGTGTTGTCTATTGTGCTTATACCACTTAACTGGTTGTTTGAACTAGAAAAGAGATAGATACCACCATAGGACTTTGTTGTATTAATACTAGATAGGTTTCCATAATTTACATTTACAAAACGAATACCGTATCTATAATCCCCGGAAGCTGCTTGCTCACCTTTTTGTATGTTACAGTTGTAGATTTTTGTATAATTTTGGTTTGAGTAAATCCCATAGTATGTATTTCCAGATGAATTACCATAAATTATACCATAACCTTTACAATCCAAAGTTACATTATAGGCTGTAATGTTAAAGCAGGTTCCCGTTGAACTTACATTTTGGGTAAGGTGGTAAGTCACATTTTCTTGGTTAAGTGGTTGGCATGAGCTAATGTTCTGGGTAAATGAAAAGATGGTGGCTTCATCGCTGGCATTTAATGGTTCATAACCTAAAGATGAGCCATTACAACTTACATTGAAATAATAGTCTCCAGCAGAACTAAAGCTTCTGTTATACTCATATAGCTTTGTTATTTGGTTGAATGTCATGTTGAATGGGCCATATGGTGTGGTGTTGAAAGTGATGTTGCAGTAAACACTGGAACCGTTGATTGATTCTCCAGATGTTATATTAGTATAATTTGCATAGAAGTATACATTTTGGTTTACATATTTTGTAGTTGAGTCTGTATCATCCCAGATAACTAATTTAGAGTTCGCTGAAGAGGCATAAGAAGTGAAATGAGTTACATTAAAAGATAAATTTCCTGAGTTATAGCTGTTTATTTTGCAAATACTAGAGCTGCATGGATTGCCGTTTCTTAAAATTATTGGAGTTTGCGAGTAGGGCAGGCTATAAAATTCTATTTTTGCTGATTTGTTGAGTTTTGGCAAGGCAGAAGAATCTATTTCTATGTAATTATTAGTTATATTTACATAACTATCTATATCTGCACCCCCTGATAGATTTACAGATTCTGTAAAGTTAATCTTTGCAATATTTGATTTTTCTATATAGAAGTTTGTTATGTTGGAGATATTTACATTTGATAAGTTAGTGCCGTTAAATTCAGTGAGCTTTATTATGGTGATTGTGCGCGCTAAACTTGAGTTTTCATTTCCAGAAACATCAGTGCAGTTAATCTGCCATGTGTATGAACCAACAGGCAGTGTAAGATTGAATTCTTGCGTTATATTTTTTGTTATGTTTGTATCTGTCTTGTTAATCTTGTTGTCTATGATTAAAGAGCAGTTTGTTATATTGCTTAAATCAGTTACATTATAACTGAATGTTACATTCCCATCATTGTCTGTATATCCATCTGCGGGATATATTATGGTTATTGTTGGTGGTGTTGTATCTCGTATCACATTTATGCTTATATTCCTGACTTCACTCCCTCCCTGATTCCCTGCTTCATCTGTACAATTAATGCTCCAATTATAGTTTCCATTAATTAAATACACTGTTATATTCTGGGTTGTATCTTTAGTTATGCTTGTGCCTGTCTTATTTATCTTATTATTTATTATCAAGCTACAATTGTCAATATTGCTTTTGTCCGTGACATTATAGTAGAAGTCTATGGTATTTGTTGTTGTATTTAGGGTGTTGTTTGCTGGTGCTTCAAGGTTTATTATTGGTGAGGTCAAATCATAAATTAATGTGAAGTTGCTTTCATTGAAAATACAGTTTGAGGAGTTGTCACAAACATAATAATTCCAGTAGAATGTGTCTTCATAAGGCAGGGTTAAACTTAAGTTGGTTGAGTTTTTAGTTCCCGATATATTTGTTGCATTCGTGGCTATTAAATCTCCTGTTGAGTTCCATAGGTATAGGGTTGTGTTAGAAAGTTGAACGTCATCAGTGTGATTAGCAAAAAAGTAATTCAAAGACGAATTTGTAGATGAGGAGTTAGGGGGAGAGATTAAGAGGACTGATGGATAAACAACATCTTTCCCCTTCACCTCCTCCACCTCAAAACTTAATTCATTATCACTTTCATTTATATTATAAAATTCAAATTTAATCCAAGCAGACGAGCGAGAAGTATTGGAGATTCTAACCTCATCAATTAGTCCATCATAAGGATAGCTCCCATCATTTCTTGAACCAATTGTCATATTGACATCATTTAGAGAAGGATTGCCTCCAGCATTTGTTCCTTGCGAGATTCCATCTTTATAAAAAGTTGTAGTTGAACCATCCCATGTTATTGTTACAAGTGACCAAGAACCAGTGGTTAAAGCTACTGTTGCAGATTTATAACCTCCTCCATATTTATAATAAAGAGTGTCGCTAAGATACATAGCTCCATATCCTGTTCCAGAATCGGAATTAGAAAATTTACATAAGAAATAATCATTTCCTATACTTTCTCTATTTAACCAAGCTTCAATAGTCAAAGAGCCCTGCAAGTCTAAATTACCATTTTCAAGAATAAAAATAGCATCACCTGTTCCATCTTCAAAATCTACTGCTTTGTGTATCTTTCCTGTTTGATTAAAACTAGGGCTTCCAGAAATTGAAGAGCCATTATTTCCATTAGACGTACTGTCATAAAACTCAGAAATGTTTTCTCCACTCATATGCCAAACTGCAACATAATCACTATCCCACACATTCGCAGCATCTTCTCCATCTGTTGCAGAAGCATATCCGTAGTACATATAAATATCTGTTGTAGAAGATGAGGAAATTAAAGGAACTTTTACCCAGAATGTTCCATTTGCCTCACTTCCATCGCTTTCAAATGCCTCTCTTTCATAACTTAACAAAGTTGAGCCATCTGAAGAAGTAAATCTTATGTCATAACCATTAGTTCTTGCATGACTTCCTATATCGGAATCATTCTCAAACTTTACAAGCAATGGGAAATTAGTTAAATCACTATCTATATTGGTGTTGTTTATTGTTATCTTTTTTCTGTAGGTCCATCCTGAGAGCCACGATACATAATTCACACTTAAATTTCTCACTTCACTTTCTCCTGTATTTCCAGCTGAATCTGTACAATTAATACTCCAGTTGTAGTTTCCATTAATTAAATAAACTGTTATATTTTGTGTTGCGTCTTTGGTTATGCTTGTGTCTGTTTTGTTTATTCTGTTGTTTATTATTAAACTGCAGTTGTCAATATCGCTTGAATCAGTTACATTATAGTAAAAGTCAATTGTGTTTGTTGTGTCATTTAAAGTGTTGTTTGCTGGCGCTATTAGGGTTATTGTTGGGAGTATAGAATCAATTCTTATTGTTCTTACCTCAGTCGCATTTTCATTATCAGAAGAATCTTTTGCATAAGCATAATAAGTATATAAGCCATCATCTAATCCGTCAGTAGTATTCTTGCTTTGGTTTATATAGAAGTACCATTGTGTTTGATTATATTTTTGTAGGTTTGAAACATAGAGTTCGTAGATTTCCTGATCAGACAAACTTCTATTGTATATTCTAATTTCATCAATTAGTCCATTAAAGTAACCACCAGAAGTATAGTCATCCCATCCGATTTCAGTAGGACTTGTATAGCAATTCATGTTAGCTGTTACAGAACCCACTAAAACCTGTATTGTTTGTTTGATTCCATCAATGTATAGGGATACTGAGGAGCCGTTGTTAGGATGAACTGCTACAACATGGTGCCAGTTACTATCTGTTATAGTTGTTGTAGTTTCTATACCGTTTTGATTTCCACACGCGTTGTTCCAAGAGAAACCGAGTTTGTTATCATTTCTAATACTGAACCAGTAGGAGTATACTGTAGCAGAACTTCTCTGAGCAACAATTACATCATATGCTCCTGTTGATAATCTTTTTGTCCAAGCTGAGATTGTAAATGGCTGACCGCTTAAATTTATATCGTGAATTACATTAATATAGTCTCCTGAACCATCAAATTCAAAAGCTCCGCTGTATTTTCCTCCGGTTAAGTTTGGATGGGCATCTCCATACACAGTCCCATTATTCTCATATCTGCTTAAATCAACTACATATGTGTTATTTTCACCCAAACTTGAGCGATTGTCAAAATTTAACATTAAAACAAGGCTGTCATCATAGATGGTATAGTTGGTTCCATTCCAATTGAATTTAAATTCATTAATGTTAGACTCAACTACACTTACATTTATTTCTATTGCAGTATTTGTTGTGGTTGTTCCGTTAGCTGGGGTTGGTGGAGTAAAGTTAATAAATGGTCCAGAAGGATCAACCACATAGTCATATTCAACATCTCCTAAACTTCTCAAATCAAATGTGTCTTGCTCGTGGGTTAAGTTTGTAAGATAAACTTTGTATTTATTATAACTTGTTATGTTTTCAAACTTAGCGATTAATTGGTTGTTGTCAGCCTCATAAACCTCAATGCTTGCTGTTTCATTTGAACGAGCATATACAGTTATGTCCCTGTCTGAAGTCAACTTTCTGTAAAAAGTAACTCTTAAATAATGTCCAGAAGGTATTAATGTGTAGTTATTATCTCTACTTTTAACATAATCATAAACATCTTCTATAAAAGTCCTGTTCTCATCTAAATGCTCTGCTTTACTAATCTCTATAATCAACTCATAAGTTTGATTGCTAAGATGAGGAACAATCCATTCAATATAGTCAATTAGGCCATTATTGTTTTTATCATAATAGTTAATGTCCTTTACCCTTGTTCTTGTTCCGTTTGTTATTTGATAAAGCCTAATCTTGTTTTTTGGCGTGTCATTTATGTAGGTATATGCTGTAATGTTCTCATAATGAACATCAGAGTGAATAGTAACCCTCTTGCCGTTTGTTATGTTTTCTTCTTCAGAAATCGGGGCTTCTGTGTAATATTCTATGGCAACATAATCAACTATGTCTTCTATGATTGCTGATGTTGTGTTTGTTTTATTTTCACTTGGTTCAATGACAGTGTATCCTGTGATTTCTATATTAAATAACCACTCAATAAGTTTAGTTAATAGCCCTTTTTTCTTATATGCAGTAACATAACCTGTTAGTTTATTTTTTTCGTTTTTCAGTTCTAATAACCTTTTGTTTATCTCTAGAATCTTGTTTTTAGCTGTTGGTTCTTTCTTTGTTGTTTTTAATTTTTTGTTTATTAATCTCCTTTCAAGTTTTTTGATTTGTTTTATTCTTTTTTCTGCCTTGTATGTTGAAATATTCTTAATAATCCCTGAGTCGTTTATTTTTATTCTTTTTTCATCTATAGTTTTATTGTTTTTCAGGTCCTTTACTGTTAGATTTAGAGCATATGGTGATATGTTGACACTTAGATTGATTACTTTGTCTGATGTGTTTATAATCTTAATCCATTTTACTTCTTTGTTAATTACTATCTTTGGTTTGATTAACTTCTCAGATATATTAACATCTGTTGGTGATGCTGGTTTTTCAATAACTTCTATTGTAAATGTATTGGAGCTTATGTTGTAGGAGCCATCTGAGGCATAGAATAGTATTTTCCTTTTTCCTGTAAAGTTTTTATCTGGTATTAGGTTAACAATGTCTTTATCAATAATGATTGTTAAGTTTTTTGTTTCTTTTGCATAGTACTTTATTTTATCTTTATCTTTGTCCTTGAAGTATTTACTTAGATTTATTTTTGCTGTTTCATCTTTGTAGATGGTTATGTTGCTTATATTTGAGACTAATTCTGGGAGATTCAAAGAGGCATTTGTTTTTTTAATTATGGTATATCTTATCTTGTTTATGCTGAGGTTTGTGTTGTTTGTTATAACTGTTATTGTGTAGTTTGTTTCGTTAAATCCTAAGAGATAGCATGTTTCTATGCAAATATCTTTAAAGTTGATTGTTTCATAATAGAATTTTACATTAACTCCGATTGTGTCTGAGTAGATAATCTCTGAATATGGATTTTTTATGTTTAGTGAATAATTTGCGTATATGATTTTTGCTTTTATTATGTTTCTAAGTTTGCTGTTGTATCTTTTGTAACTTAGGTATAGTGTTTCATTCCAAGCCCCTTTGCTTTTTAGTCCAATTAAAGCACAACAATCTTCATTTCCATAACATAGGCTTATATTGTTTATATCCCACTTAGTACAGAGTTTGCCATAATCAACATTCCAGTTGAATCTGCCAGCTATATCGAATTTGAGTATGTTATTTATTGAGGTCTTATTCTTTCCTTTGAGTTCTATTATTATTGATTTATTTGTGGATTTGTTTTTTATTTCTTCTGATATTATCTTGAATGTTTCTTTTTTTGGTTTGTATTCTGGTAGCCTCTTGCTGTCAAATATTAAATATTCCTTGTTTTTGTGGCTTATATATGCCTTGGCATATCCTTCTTTCCCAATACTCCCGTCAATGCTTATTTTTGCTAGCGTTCCGTTTGTTTTTAGTATTATCTTATATTCTGTGTTTTTGTTTATTGTTAGATTGATATTTTTGGAGTAGTTTATTTCTTTGTCTATTATTACATAGCCTGCTGGTGTTGGCTTTTGGATAAGCAGCGTTGTGAAGATTAGTGAGAACAATATTAATGCCATAATTGAATTTTTTGCTAAGATAGTTATTTTTTCTTTCTCAATAATCCTTTCAATGTATTCTTTGTTTGATGTTGATTTTTTAAGTGCAGTTTCTATACTTTTTAGCGAGTAACCTTTTTTTCTGTTTTCTTTTATGTACTTTTTTATTTCCTGTTCTAGTAGCCATTCCCTCTCTTTCTCTAAAAATTCTTCTATATATTCTAGGTCAATGTACTCTAGAAGAGCTTTTTTTATTGCTTCTATAGAGTAACCTTTACTTAAATTTTCTTTTATGTACTTCTTTAGTCTTTTTTCTAGCCTATTTCTTTTCAATTTGCATCTTTTTTATTGATTTGTTGTAGACTGTCCAGATTGTTCTGTCATCTCTGTTTAGCAATTTGGCTATTTGGTGATATCTTAGATTGTAGTTTTCCTTTAGGAATTTGACAACTGATTCGAGAGCACTTAGTCTTCTTTCTTTGAATATTGATAAAGGGATAGGATATGTGTAATCTGATATGTCTAGCTTTTCCTTTAGTTTTTTTGAGGCATTAGAGTAAATCTTCCATATAACCCTGTAATCTCTGTAAAGCAGCTTTCCTATCTCTGTGAATTTTAGTTTTTTTTCTTCTTTCAGATATTTGACAATTGCTTCTAGAATTGTTAGCTTTTTATTTTTGAATATTGAGTTTGGTATTGAAGAACTTTTTCTTTTGTACTGGTTTTTTATGGAATCTAGGATTGTGATAAGATTTTCTGCTGGAATCTTATTTTTATTAACTAGCTCTTGGATGAATAGGTCTAGTAGAATATGTGTGTGGCTTGTTGATGTTCCCATTCTTGACATTTAAAATAATAAAAAATAAGTATTTTTATATATAAAATTTTCTATTTATATAGTATAAAATAAGTAAAAAATAATTCTAAATATGTAAAAAGTAATATAAAATAAGTAAATTTTTATATTTATTTTGATTAATGTAATATAAAATAAGTAAAACATAATAAATAATAAGTATTAATATAATTTAAGATTTTGTTAGTAGTGTTGTTTGTCTTAAAAGCAAATTATTTAAAAATAAAGGCTTTTTTCTATTAGGATGATGAAGATTGATAGGGCATTAGTAGAACATGTAGCAAGATTAGCAAGACTAAAATTAAGTGAAAAGGAAATAGTGAAGTTTCTACCAGAGCTTAAGGAGATACTTGGGGCTTTCTCTAAGATTAGTGAGGTGGATACAGAGAATATTGAATCAAGTTTTCATCCTGTTGAGCTTAAGAATTTTATGAGAGAAGATGAGCCTGAAGAATCTTTGACCCAGTCTGATTCTTTAGCTTTAGCTACGCATAATAAGGATGGCTATTTTAAGGGACCAAGGGTTGTTTGAATGGAAAAGGCAAAGGATGTTATTGAGGAGGTAGAAAGAATTAATAGGGAGTATAATTATTTTAATAATATAAGTTCTGAACTTGCTCTTGAGCAGGAGAAGGCTTTAAGTTCTGAGCCAAAGGGAAGACTGTATGGATATTTCATATCTGTAAAGGATTGTATTTGCGTTAGGGGTGTTGAATCAAGGGCTGGTTCTAGTATTTTATCTGGCTATAAGCCTGTTTTTGATGCGACTGTCATTGAGAAAGTGAAGCAAGAAGGCGGGATAATAATTGGTAAAACAAGTCAGGATGCATTCGGGTTTGGTAGCTTTTCTGTAAATGTTGGTTTAGATATGAAGATTCCATTAAATCCTTTTGATAAGGAAAGATGTTGTGGTGGTTCCTCTGGTGGTTCAGCTGGGATAACACAAAAGGCATCTTTTAGGCATATCTCTTTGGCTGAGTCTACTGGTGGTTCTATTGTTTGTCCTGCTTCTTTTTGTGGTGTTATTGGTTTGTGTCCCACTTACGGCAGAGTTTCAAGATACGGGTTGATAGATTATGCAAATTCTCTTGATAAGATTGGAGTAATGGCTAAATCCGTTAATGATATTGCATTGATGATGGAAATTATCACAGGTCATGATCCAAAAGATAGCACAAGTCTTGATGTTCCAGTACCTAAATATAGAGATTTTGTTGGGCCAGATATTAAAGGAATGAAAATAGGGATTATTAAGGATTTCTTTAGTGATGTGGTTGATAGCGAGGTAGTAGATAATGTAGAAGAAGGAATTAGCAGATTAGAGAGCGAAGGAGCAAAAATAGATAAAATTTCTCTGCCCTTAAACCAAAGGTACTCTGTTCCTACATACTATCTATTGGCTATGGCTGAGGCATCTACCAATCTTGCTAGGTTTTGTGGTATGCGGTATGGTGCTTTTGAGAAATTGGATGGCAGATTTAATGAGTATTTTACTAGGGTTAGGAGTAAATACTTTAATGAGGAGTCAAAGAGGAGGATAATAATTGGCACATTTGCAAGGATGGCTGGTTATAGGGATGCGTATTATATAAAGGCAACAAAGGTAAGGACAACTCTCATTAGGGAATATAAGATAGCGTTCAAGAAGTTTGATCTCCTGGTTAGCCCAACAATGCCTTTTGTAGCTCCTAGATTTTCTGAAATAGAGAAATTAACTCCTTTGCAGAGCTATATGTCTGACATTATAACTGTGGGACCTAATCTTGCTGGTTTGCCTCACATAACAATACCTGTTAAGAAAGACAAGATGCCTGTTGGATTAATGCTTATAGCTAACCATCTAGAAGAGGGAAAGTTGATACAGGCAGGTGCTAAGTTAGAATGAGTTTTACTTCAGATGTTGTGATTGGATTGGAGATTCATGTTGAACTAGCTACAAGAACAAAGCTATTCTGTGGCTGTTTGAGGGTAGGCGAAGGCATACCGAACTCTAGGGTATGTCCTGTTTGTTTGGGTCATCCTGGGTCTAAGCCTGTGTTAAATAAGAAAGCCGTTGAATATGCTATAAAGTTGGCCTTAGCAACTAAGTCAAAGATTTCTAGGGAGTTAGTGTTCTCAAGGAAGTCCTATTTTTACCCAGATATGGCAAAGAATTATCAAATATCCCAGTATGAGATTCCTTTAGCGATTGGTGGGAAAATAAAGCTAGAATCTGGTAAGGTTATAGGGCTTGTGAGGATACATCTAGAAGAGGATCCTGCTGCATTAGTGCATCCTTCTGGAGTACAACAGAGTAATTTTGTTTTGGTTGATTATAATCGGTCTGGGAACCCATTGGTTGAGATTGTAACAAAGCCAGAGATTACAGCACCAGAAGAGGCGAGGGATTTTATGAAGCAATTGTTAACTATGCTTGACTATCTTGAGATATTTGATATTAATAGTTGTGTTATTAAGGCTGATGCAAATATATCTCTCAGGGATAGCAATTACACTAGGATTGAGATAAAGAACATCACTGGTTTTAAGGACATAGAGAGGGCTTTAAGATACGAAGTTATGAGACAGAAACAAGAAATAAGGGATGGTAGAAAAATAAAGCAGGAGACAAGGGCATGGGATTCAAAAAAAGGAGTGACATTTTCCTTGAGGGAAAAAGAAACAGAGGCGGATTATGGTTACATAATAGACCCTGATTTGGTTCCAATAGAGATTACAAATGAATGGATTGATGAAATAAAAAAAACAATGCCGGAGCTAGCAGAGGAGAAACTTGAGAAGTTTAAACGGGAACATAAGATAGCAGAAGACACAGCGAAGGTTCTTGCTAGGGATAAAGAGTTGGCAGAAATGTTTGAAGCTGTTTCAACAGCTGTAAATCCGGAACTTGCTGCAAAATGGATTAGGAGAGAACTAGCAAGAGTTTTAAACTATAACAAAAAAAAGCTTTGTGAAACAAAGATTACAGACAAACATATTATTGATTTATTGAGGTTACTTGAGAGTAAGGTTATCACAGATAATGTGGCAGGAAAGATATTGGAGAAACTTGTTGAGGAGCCATTTGATGTTAACGAATATGTTAGGAAAGAAGGTTTGGAGACTGTTTCTAGTATTACTGAGTTGGAAAGGTTGTGCAAGGAAGCTATAAAAGAGGGCGCAAAGGCTGTTGAGGATTATAAGAAAGGTAATAAGAAGGCCTTGAATTTTGTTGTAGGAATAGTAATGAAAAAAACAAGAGGTAAGGCAAGTCCTAAAGAAGTTAATGAAATCCTAAAGAAGTTAATAGGATAATTTTTTATGAAAAAGTTTATATATAGAAAACTTATAATAATTGTTTATGGATAAGCAAGAGAGAAACCTGCTTATTGTTATCTTGATTTTGATATTGTTATTTGTCATATTCTTCTCATTTGTTGGGTTGAAATTAGTTAGTGTTGGAAAGGCATTTATTGGAGGTTAAATAGTTTGTTTAAATCTTCTTTGATTCTTCTTTCAAAATCAGCGAGTTTTTCATCCCCTCTTTCATGGCTTAAAACTCTTATCATTTCTTTTATTAGTGTCTCTTCTTTTTCTTTGCTAAGCCCTTCTATTTTAATTTGGCCTAGGTGTTCTTTTATTAGCTTGTTTTCTATGTCTTCAATATTCCTTGCATCTATTTTTATCTCCTCAAATTCTTTACTTAGTAGGGCACTTGTGTTTTTCATAACGAAGTAAGCACTTTTTTCATACAATTTGTTGAATATATCTTTGAAGTTAATTTCATTTGGTTTTCCACTTGATAACTCTCCTTCAACTCTTATGGTTACTATCGTATCATTGAATTCTTTGTCCTTTATATTTTCAATTATCTCATTATAGATTTGTTCTGGTGTTTTTTTATTCGCATCTATTGTTATATTGAATGTGTTATAGACCTGGATTGGTTCGTATGTTATCTTGTTTTCATCTACAATGTAGAATCCCCCATTTCCAAGATTTTCAAGTTCTTTGAAATTGTTTGGGAATAATGGGCCAGGGTAAGCGATTATCCCATAGCCTTCTATTCTTTTGTTTAGTATTATATGTGGATGGCCGCCTGCATAATAGTTAAAATTTTTTGGAAGTAGGCTTAGTGGTTGTGAATCAGCTTGCTCAAGTTCCTTTGGTTTGAGTTCACTCAAAAGGGAATGAAATAAAAATATCTTGTAGCCATTTTCTTTTTCTAATTCTTCTCTTATAAGCTCTTCATAGTAGCTTTTTTCTAGACCCCTCCTTCTTCCTATTAATCCCGTTATTTTTGCATTCGTTTTTTTGTCAATCGTGAACTCTAGTTTTAGCTTTCCATCTATTTCTTTTCCTTTTGCAACATTTATGAGAAGTCCAGCGTTTTCTAATACATCTAACATTGTTTTGCCAGAAGGACTGAAGTCATGCGAACCAGCAATAGCATATACTCCTATTCCTTTGTCTCTTAGCTCTTTCAACTTCTTTACAGCAATCTTTAGGCTATCAATAGATGGGAGTGATGTATTAAAAAGGTCTCCTGCTATTAGTATAAAATCTACATTTTTTTCTATTGACAGGTCTATCGCTTTTTCAAATGCCTTTGCTGATATTGTTCTTAGTTTTGGCTCTCTCCAGCTTCCTATATGGCAATCTGCCAAATGTGCGAACTTCATAATTTAGATTAGAATTTCTTTCTTTTTTAAATGGTTTGTGTTTTTTATTTTTGATATAGTTGTCAAGCTATCTTGTGTATCTGTTTTATATATCATATAAACTAAAGAACCTGAAGAACGAATGATTCTAGCTTTTTAGCCATCTGATTTCTTCACTGCCTAGGTTCAGGTATTCTGCTATTTTTTTAGCCATGTCTTTATTTTTTTTGAATATAACCCTAAAGAATTCAATATCTTTTATTATTTCTTTTGTTGATGCATGTATCTTTGCTGCTATCTTTTCTGCTATTGCCTTTTTTTTCATATTTTTTTGTTTTGCCCACCACATCTTCAGTATCCTACTTGTTGGCTTGTATTGCACAAGTTTATGGTATTTCTCATCTTTTGAGACAGCTATTCCTGCTGTGATTAGAGCATTTATGTAAACAAGGAATCTCCAGTATTGCCACCTTTTTATGCGTCCACTAAAGATATCAGCCTTGCTTAACTTGTCATAAGCCCTTGCTAGGTCTTTTGGTTTTTCATATTCATAAGGCAGGTTTTCATCTATCCACAATATTTGTTTATCTATATCTTCTTTTACATTGTCAAACGCTGTTATGGCTATCTTTGGGTCTGTTGTTTTGAATATTCTTATTAATGCATTTATTATGGACCTTTCTTTGTCCCTGTCTGTTATTTCCTTTAAGGTTTCTTTTGTTATTTTTTTATCTTTTCCTATGAGGGTTTGTAGGTTATTTATTGCTGCTCTACAGTCTCCTTCAGACCTTCTTGCTAATGCTTTTAGTGCGTCTAATTCATATTCTATGTTTTCTTTTTGGCATATTCTCTTTAGTATTGTTGTAATGTCAAGATAGCTTAAGCTTCTCAGTTCTACTAGCTTACATCTTTTTCTTAATGTGTTAAATTTTGAATCCCATGGATCTGTTGCTGTTAGTATGATAGGATATTGGGTTTTGTCAATCAGTTTTGTTAGTGCTTGTATTCCTCCCCTGTCTTCCTTTCCAGATAGACCGTCTATTTCATCTATGAGAATTAGTTTTCCTTTTGAGAATAGTGATTGCTGATTAATAGCTGAACCTACTTTTTTTTCTATCTGCTCTGCGTTTCTGAAGTCTGAGGCATTTACTTCAAGAATTTCAAGTTTGAATTCATTTGCGATAGCATGGGCTATACTCGTCTTGCCAGTTCCAGGAGGACCATATATCAATAGTGCTTTCTTTTTTTCTTTTTTTATATTAGAAACAAAGTTCTCTATTTCTTTTATTGCACTGTCTTGTCCTTTTATTTCTTCTAGTGTCTTTGGAGCATATTTTTTTGTAAATGGTATCATCCTATTTTTTTGTTCTTTTATCCTTATTAAAGTTTTCCATAAGATTTAAATAAATTTCTTTACTCTTGTGCCTTATGCGATTGCCAAAGAAATATAATGCAAAGGAATCTGAATCAAAGTGGCAGGATTTTTGGGAAAAGCAAGGAATCTATCGGTTCAATCCAGAGAGCAAAGCAGAGGTTTATTCAGTAGATACTCCACCTCCAACTGTTTCTGGGAAGATGCATTTAGGGCATGCCTTTAGTTATTCTCAGCAAGATATAATAGTTAGGTTTCATAGAATGCTAGGTAAGAATGTTTTTTATCCTTTTGGCACAGATGACAATGGAATACCAACAGAAAGATTAGTAGAGTCTATTAAGAATGTTAAGGCTAAAGACATGTCAAGAGAGGAGTTTATTAAGCTCTGCTTAGATACATTAGAAAAAGATTTAAGGCCAAGATATATTAAGGATTGGAAGAGGATAGGTATGAGTTGTGACTGGAGCATATTTTATACAACAATTGATAAACATTGCCAGAGAATATCTCAAAGAAGCTTTATTGAACTCTTTAAGATGGGTAGGGCTTATAGGAAAGAGGCACCTGCCATGTGGTGTCCAGAGTGCCAGACAGGTATATCCCAAGTTGAATGTCAGGACAAAATCTTGGATTCGTATTTTAGTGATATAGTGTTCAAGGTAGATGGGGAAGACCTTATTATTGCGACAACTAGGCCGGAGCTTTTGCCTGCTTGTGTTGCTGTTTTTTACCATCCTGATGATAAGAGGTATAAGAAATACAAGGGTAAGAAGGCTAAAGTGCCTTTGTTTGATTTTGAGGTTCCGATTATACCTGATGAGAGAGCAGACCCAGAGAAAGGGACGGGTATAGTGATGTGTTGTACCTTTGGTGACCAGACAGATATGGAATGGCAGAAATCACATAACCTTCCTATAAAAGAAGCAATAAGTAGGGATGGTAGGATGACAAAGATTGCTGGTAAATATGAAGGAATGCTAATAAAGGAAGCAAGGAAGAAGATTTTGGAGGATCTAAAAAAGGCTGGTTTATGCTTGTCACAGAAGAAAATAAGGCATGCTGTTAATGTTCATGAGAGATGTGGAACAGAAATTGAATTTATTCATTCTAAACAGTGGTTTATAAGGTATCTTGATTTGAAGGATGATATGCTTAAATGGGGAGCTGAACTTAAATGGTATCCAGAGCATATGAAGAGCAGATACGATCATTGGGTTAAGGGATTGCAATGGGATTGGTTAATATCTAGGCAGCGTTATTTTGGTGTACCTTTTCCTGTTTGGTATTGTAAAAATTGTGAGGAGATTATTTTAGCTAATGAAGAAGACCTTCCTGTTGATCCTCTGAAGGATAAACCTCCAGTGAAGAAGTGTCCAAGATGTAAATCAGAAGAGTTTATTCCAGAAAAGGATGTGTTAGATACATGGGCTACTTCCTCTCTAACACCTAGGCTAGCTATTGAGTTGTTTAGGGATAAGCCAATCTTTAAGAAGCTATATCCAATGTCTCTTAGGCCACAGGCTCATGATATTATAACCTTCTGGTTATTTAATACCTTGGTGAAGTCCCATTTACATTATAAGATGAAACCTTGGCAGGATGTTGTTATCTCTGGACATGCATTAGATCCACATGGTAGGAAGATGAGTAAAAGCAAAGGTAATGTTATTGAACCACAGGATGTGATAGATAAATATTCTGCGGATTGTTTGAGATTTTGGGCATCTGGCAGTAAGCTTGGAGAAGATTTACCCTATCTTGAAAAAGATCTGATAACAGGACAGAAATTTATAACAAAGTTATGGAATGCTTCAAGATTTGCACTAATGCATTTAGAAGATTATAAAGGAGAAAAACCAAGGAAATTAGAAATAATTGATAGATGGATATTATCAAAATTGAACAAGGTGATAATTGATACTACTAACTACTTTATGAAGTATGAATATAGCAGAGCCAAGGCAGAGGTTGAAAATTTCTTTTGGCATGTTTTTTGCGATAATTATTTAGAAATAATAAAGGACAGGTTATATAATCCCGATAGGAGGGGCAAAGAAGCAAGATTGAGCGCTCAATATGGCTTGTATAGAACCCTTCTGTCAATATTGAAAATGATGGCTCCTGTTTTGCCTTATGTGACAGAGGAGATATATCAGCATTATTTTAAGGAACATGAAAAAGCAAGTAGCATACATATCTCTTTGTGGCCAAAGGCGGAAAGTATTGATAACGAGGCTGAGAGGGTTGGGGACCTTGTGGTTTATGTACTACAAAATGCAAGAAGAGCAAAAACAGAAAAAAATCTTTCTTTAAAGACAAGATTGAAGTGTATGGTTATTAAAGGAAAGATTACAAAAGAAGAATTTGAACTTGTTAAGGAAGATATTGTTAATTCTGCGAGGGTTGAAAGTATCAGGTATGAATTGTTGCCTAGGGATTCAAAGATTGACTATGAGGTTAGTATCACTATGTGATTATGCTTTTGGTGCTTCTGATGGAAAGTATATCTCAACTAAACTAGTTTGTGGTCCTCGGTAGTGAAGTTCTTTTAATTCTTGTGCTTGCCAGCTGTTGCCATCATATTGTTCTAGTATAGCTTTTAATGCATCTGTCTGTTCTTTAGTGCCATGGTCTCTTATTCTTCTGATTAAGTTATCTGCTTCTTGTGGTGCTGGTATCTGTCCATGTTTTCCTACATTAGCACCAAAATATTTCATTATTGTATCTAGATGTCTTACTATTCCTACTATGTTTACTTCTCCTATTTCATGGATTTGCATTTTTATAGTAGGAAGATAGAAATCTATATTTAAATTTTTCTTGTTTTTATATAATCTCTATAAATTATATAGATAGTGTAGATAACCCCTTTTACAAAGGAAAAGTTCTATTCTTTTGATTTCCTCCATATCGTTCCTTCTTTTGTGTCAATAAGCTCTATGCCTTTTTTTCTTAGTTCTTCTCTGATTTTATCTGCCTTTTCCCAATCTTTGTTTTTTCTTGCTTTATTTCTTTCTTTGATTAGTTTTTTTATTTCTTCTGGAATATCTTCTTTTTCATTGAAGTCTATTATCCCAAGAACTTTATTGAACTCTTTCATTAACCTAATTGCTTTGTTAGCCTCTTTTTTCGTTAGTTTTAGTTTGTTTATATCTTTAATGAAATCAAAGATTATTGCTAATGCCTCTGAGATGTTTAGGTCATCATCCATCTTTTCCTCAAATGCAGCCCTTGTTTCGTTTAACAGTTCATCAATATTTATTTCTCTTTCTCCATTCATTGTTTTTAAAAGAAAGATGAAATTGTTTAGTTTATCAATTGTATTTTTTGCTGCCTTTAGACTTTCAAATGTAAAGTTAAGTTTCGTCCTGTAGTGAGTGCTTAATAGAAGATACCTTATGGCCATTGGGTCATATCCCGTCTTTAACAAATCCCTTAAGGTATAAAAGTTGCCTAAGGACTTGCTCATTTTTTTTCCATTTACGATAAGGTGTTCATTATGTATCCAATAATTAACAAATTTTTTACCAGAGTAGGCTTCGCTTTGGGCGATTTCATTTTCGTGATGTGGAAATATAAGATCCACGCCACCACAGTGAATATCAAATGTCTGGCCTAGATATTTCATTGACATCACAGAACATTCTAGGTGCCAGCCAGGTCTCACTTTACCGAACTCAGTGTCATAGTAAATTCCTCTTTTTATTTCATCTAGTTTACTTCTTTTTAATAAAGTGAAATCTCCTGGATTCTCTTTTTCATACTCATCTAAGTCAACTCTTGCACCAGCTTTCATTTGTGATAAGTCAACTTTTGATAATTTGCCGTAGTCCTTAAATTTCTTAATAGAAAAATAAACAGAGCCAAGTTTTTCATACGCATATCCTTTTTTTATTAGTACCTTTGTGAATTCTATCATGTCTCTTACATGCTCTGTTGCTTTTGGGTAAATATCTGCTTTCTTTATATTTAGGGTTTCTATGTCTTTAAAGAATTCCTTTGTGTATTTTTCCGTAAATTCCTTTAGGGTTACGCCTTCTTTTGCAGAGTTCCTGATTGTTTTGTCGTCAATATCTGTTATGTTCATTACATGTTTAACTTTGTAACCTTTATATTCAAGGTATCTCTTTAATAGGTCTACAAAAACATAATTTCTAAAATTTCCTATATGTGCGAAATCATAAACTGTTGGTCCACAGCTATACATACTTACTTCTGACTTTTTTATCGGTTTAAAGATTTCCTTCTTTCTTGTAAGTGTGTTGTATAGTTTTATCATCATTCTTTAGTCAAATAAGGGTGTACTTAAATATTTTTCTCCACCATCTGGAAGCAAGACAACGATTAGGCCATTATTTAGCTTTTCTGCTTTCTTTAGTGCTACAAACATTGCTGCTCCGGAAGACATTCCACAGAAGATTCCTTCTTTCTTTGCTATAATCCTTGCTGTTTCATATGCATCTTTGTCATTTATGTTTATTTTTTCGTCAAGCCTTTTCTTTTCATATATTCCTGGTTTATAGGCTTCTTTCATATTTTTTAACCCCTGTATTTTATGGCCTAGGTTTGGTTCAACACCAATTATTTTAATATCTCTGTTGTATTCTTTTAGTTTTCTAGATACCCCCATTAGTGTTCCTGTGGTTCCCATTCCTGCAATGAACATAGTTATTTTTCCTTTTGTTTGCTTCCATATTTCTTCTGCTGTTCCATAGTAATGTGCCTTCCAATTATTTTCATTGTTAAATTGGTCTGGCATGAAGTATTTTTCAGGATTATTTCTTGCTAGTTCATATGCTTCTTCTATTGCTCCGTCTGTTCCTTTTTTTGGGTCAGTTAGTAATATTTCTGCTCCGTATGCTTTTAGTATCTTTCTTCTTTCAATACTTACTGACTCTGGCATAACTAATAATGTTTTGTAGCCCTTTACTGCTGCAATCATCGCTAAGCCAATTCCTGTATTTCCACTTGTTGGCTCTAGGATTATTTTGTTTTTTGTTAGCTCTCCTGATTTTTCTGCCGCCTCAATCATAGTTAGTGCTGGTCTATCTTTTACAGAACCACCTGGGTTAAAACCCTCAAGTTTTGCATAAACCTCTACTTTTTTATTTTTGTTTAGCTTGTTAATTCTTACAAGGGGTGTATTTCCAATCAGTTTTAATATGTCTTCCTTCATTTTAAGAACCTCTTGGTTAGAATTAAATTTAACAACAACAGAAACAGCTATAGGAAACTAGTTTTTTTGTTATATTCTTTTTGTTGATTTCTCTATTTCTTTTCATTTTTATTTATTTATTTTTATTTATTTAAAAGAGCGGGGGGAGGGACTTGAACCCCCGAATAATCGGTGTCAACATCTCATTGCAAAAAGCTCGTAACACCATTTTTTCAGAGCAAAGCTCTGCAGCCGATCGCCTTAGCCGCTTGGCTACCCCCGCCTTTGTTTTTGAGGTTTAATCAAAGAGTAGCTCCCATATATTTAAATATTTTTATTGTTTCAATTATTTTATGTATTTAGAGGAAATAGGTTATAAGTCAAGTAGAATTAAGGTCTTAACAGATAAAAAGAAGTATTTTAAAGTAGCATTTGAGGAGTTAGTAAAACAAAGAAGTCTTATTGAATCTTATATTAGCAAGAATAAATTTTTTGAGGTTTCTTTAAAGCCTATTTCTGTTGGTAGAAATGTAGCTAGTATAATTAAGGTGATGGTGGAATCAGCTAGAGTTGCTAATGTTGGACCTATGGCTTCTGTAGCTGGAACTCTTGCTGAATTCGTAGTTAGGAGGATGATACAAGAAGGAGCAAAGGTAGCTATAGTTGAAAATGGAGGAGATATATTTGCTATTACTGATAGGCTTGTGAGGATTGGTGTCTTTTCTGGTAATAATATTTTTTCTGGAAAATTTGCTTTTGAGTTAGATAAACATAATACACCTTTAGCTATATGCTCATCATCTTCTTTCTTGGGCCATAGTTTAAGCTTTGGTGAGTGCGATTTGGCAATTGTTTTTTCTAATAGTGGCGGGATTGCTGATGCTGTTGCAACTGCTTTGGCAAATAGAATTATTCGGGAAGAGGATATAAAAGAAGGTTTAGAGTGGGCTGTTGGTTTAAAGGATGTTAACGGTGCAATGATTATTAAGGGTTCTAAGGTTGGGATGATTGGTGTTATTCCCGCTCTTGTTAAGGCTGAAGATAAAGATATTGGGAAAAAGGTAACAAAGGATATTTATTGGTTTGATTTTTAGAATTCTAGAGACATTGCCCCATATGGACACGCAGGTATACATGCCCCACATGCAATGCATTTTTCTTTATCAAATTCAACTTTCATTGTTTTTCTGTCTTTTATGTGTAGGGCTCCAGTTGGACAATGCACTATACAAGCTGAACAATGAGTGCATTTTTTTTCATCTCTTTTTATATCTTTTTCTAAGGGTTGTATTTTCACACCTACATTTTTTAGGTATTCTATACCTTTCCTATAGTCTTTTTCTTTTCCTGATAACTCCATAATTAGGGTTCCAACACCCTCCTCTGGTTCTACCTTTGCTTTTAGTATATTAAACACTAGGTTATGGTCTTTTATTAGTTTGTATATTATTGGTTTATCAACGATATTCTTTGGGAAATGCAGTACGAGTTTTTTTCTTATTATCTTAAATCACCTTTTTTTTCGGAGAGGTAATTTTTCTATGGGTTTGTTTAATAAAAATTTTGCTTTGCTTATTTCTTTCTTAAGTATTTTTGCAATTTCTCTTGCTTTTGGATAAGAAGAGAGAGATGCTGTTGGAACTTCTTTTCCGTTTATTTCAATAATACCTGATTTTAGTTCTTTATAATTTTTTGTTCCCAGTGTTTTTGTTTTGCAATTTGGATAATCATATGAATAGTCTACTATTGGTGCTTCTAGGTCTTCATCCTTTAGTGCAGCATATTTTGTGGTTTCTTCGCTTAATATGGGGATTGGAATCCCTATCCCCAAGGTTAGTGTTGCGCCGTAACCGTACATTGATGTTCCTCTTATGTATTCTGGGTTCATTTCCTTTAGATTTCCGATAAGTGCTAATGTTCCAGCCCCTCCTATGGGGCATCCTTTTTTGTTTCTCTTAATAAAGGGATTATGCTGTGTTCCGTACCAGTAAACATAACCATGTGTGCCGCCTATCCATACTTTTGTTCCTATTCCAATCGTTTTATAGTATGGGTCTTTTAATAAGGGTGAGAGCTGACCTGCAGAGCAATATGTTGCGTTTCCCATGTTTGGCTTTAGTATTCCCATGTATGTATAGATTGTTTTTTTAGATTTGTTTACTGCTATGTTGTAGTTTTGATAGCAATTTCTTGGATTGCATAGATATGCTTCATTTATTTCTTTTATGTTAATCCATTTTTCTATTCTTTTTCTAGGATAGCAGTCAGTACCATAGCTTTCTGCTCTTAGTTTTATGTCTTTGCCAGCTATTAGGTCTTGGATTACATGGCCTCCACCATACTTGAAGCTTCCTTTTCTATTAGTATTTCCTGCATCATTTTCTTGAATTTCTGTTGCCCCAATATAGATATCAACTGCGGCTAGTCCAGCATATGCAGGGACATCATTTAGCCATGCTTTTTTTATCTTCATTTTTGGATTGGTATGGCCTAGATTTATGAATGCACCAGAAGAGCACATCGGGCCAAATGTAGCTGTTGTTACTACATCTACTTCTTTTGTTGCTTTTTTTATCCCTTTTTTATCTACAAGTTCAATAAATTCTTCTGCCGTTAGAACAACAGCTTCTTTATTTTTTATTTTTTTGTTTATTTCTTCGTATGTTTTTTTCATCTTTGCCTTTTTTCTATTATTCGTATTTAAATAACTTTTTGCTTTGATTATTCTCATTGGAATTTTGTTTATTGTTTGTTTTTGTTTATTAGATAAGATTATTCAATTGCTTATTCAATTAGGGTTGTACTACTTGAAAGTTTATTGAAAAGAAAAAATATATAAACAACTACAAAGTTTTATTTATTTATGGAGTTGGTAGGGAAGAATAAAGTTGTTTTTGGGCCAAGGACATTGTATGAGGCGTATTTTGGTTATAGGAATATCTTTATTGATATTTCTATGGTTGTGCTTAGTGTTGTATTTATGGCAATAATGGCTAATATAAGGATTCCTCTTTGGCCTGTTCCTATAACAATGCAGACTTTTGGTGTTTTTTTGATTGCCTTCTTTTTTGGTTCAAGGAAGGGAGTGGTAAGCATTCTTGCTTATATCCTTGCTGGCGTTTTGGGATTTGGTGTATTTGCAGGATATAAATCCGGTTTTGCAGCAATTATGGGTCCAACTGGGGGCTATATTATTGGGTTTCTTTTTGCTGTTTTTTTTGTAGGATATCTGATAGAAAGGGGCTATGGAAGAACAAAGATGTCTGTTTTTGTTTGTATGGTTATTGGAAATATAATCATATATTTCTTTGGACTTATTGGGCTAAGGCTTTATTTTCAGAATGCATCTTTTTTTAAGATACTAACTATGGGGCTTTTCCCGTTTCTTGTTGGTGATTTCTTGAAGATTCTTGGAGCGGTTTATTTGTTTCCTTATCTCTGGAAGGGAAGCGAGAGATTTAGGATAACAAGGCAGAGTTAGTATACCTGTCTAATTAAATCAGTAGTTGTTACTATTCCAACAAGTCTGCCGTCCTCAATAATTGGGAGCCTTCTTATATTGTTGAGGTTTAGAATTCTATTCACTTCAGCTACTGTTTGGTCTGGGACCCCTGTAATCAGGTTGGTTGTCATTATGTCTTTTGCCTTAATGTTTGATGGGCAGATATTTAGTGCAATTACCTTTCTCACTAAATCTTTTTCAGTGATAATGCCTTCGATTTTATCTTTGTTGGCAATAATTACACTGCCTATGTTATGCTTCTCCATTAATTTTGCTATATGATAGGCTGTTTTGTCTTTTGTGGTTGTTATTACATTTTTAGTCATGATTTCTTTTACTTTCATCTGTTTTATAGTCATTTGCTTTTGGATATATAAAGCTATCTTTGTTGCATTATTGTAAAAACGATTTTTGCCTCTGGTGATTGATAAAACCGAAATATTTAAATATTAATTACATAAGAATTACATAAAGAATATGATAAGATTATATTTTTATTGTCTTTTATGGTTTACCTTCTTTCCTAACGCTCTTATTGTTAGTTTTGTCTATTATATTTTTTGTAATACAAAAAGAATACAAAAAGAATACAAGAAAATTACTACAATATGAAAATAAGAACATTGAATGTTAGGTTGCCAAGGGAGATTGTTGATTGGCTTGATTCCTTAGTAAAGAGGGGTGTCTATAAGAGTAGGTCTGAGGCTATTAGGGACTATGCTAGAAAGTATATTGAGGGTAAGACCAAATGACTGATGTAATGGTGTCAATAAGGCTTCCAGAATCTCTTTTTTTAGAGCTCAAGAGGTTGGCTGAGAAGGAGCATTATATGGATATAAGTGAACAGATAAGGTCTATAGTTAGAGACAAATGGTTGTATTATAAGCAGCCTGAGTTGATGGAGTTAAAGAAATTGAGAGAGGGGATTAAGAAGGAGTTAAAGAAAAAAAGTGAAAAGATGCTCAGGCTTGAGATAATAAAAGAGCTTGAAAAAATCAAAGAAGAAATAAGAAAAGAGGGTTTGCTTAAATGAGCAGAAAAATAAGAATAAAGATATTTTTGATGCTCTTCGTAGTATTCTTAATTATGGTATCTTCTAAGGGGACTACTTCCGATCCTTCTAGAAAAATAGAGATCAAACTTGAATATAAGAATGGTTCAGTTTGGGATAGTGATGATGATGGGATAGAAACTGATAGGTCTGCAATAGACTTTACTGTTGAAAATACAAGGTTTAACTGGAATGTTGATTATAGTAAGCTTTGTACAAAGTGGGATATAGAGAGTATTGATGGTAAGGAGACTAGAAGTTTATGTTACGGGAGTACTAAATGTTGTGGTCTGGTGGGTTTGAATTCTACTGGCAATAAATGGAATGATAGTTTATATTTGCAATACGGCAGGGATGTGTTCTCAAGGAATAATAGGGTAAGTGCAAGAGTGATATATGTAGATTATATGTTGGATATTGAAAACCCTTATTCTTATATCTATTACAGTGATGTTGATTACCTATATGCTGTTTATCTTGACAATAGTTATTTCAATAGTATTTTAGCACAGGATAAGACTTCAGATAGGAAATATATGGCTGTTTTAAGTTCGTTTGAGAATATAAGGGGTGGTGGTGTAATAGATAAGATTGTTCTTAGTGACATAAATGGCAATAAGGTATTTGGTTTGAACAACAAAAGACTTAATCTTTCTTTTTATATAAATAAGACTAATTCCCCTCTGTCTATTTCAATAATTAATTTTACAGGGAAAATTGCAAGATGGGAGAATCTTGAAAGAATATCAGTTAGACTTGATGATATTGCAGATATAGTAAGTAATCATAATGTTATAGTGAGAAAGGCTGTTACTATTAAGAATATAGATAAATTCTTGTCTGGTGGCTATAAGGGGATTGTAAATTTCTATGTTAGAGGAGTATTGTATAGTGGGGTTATGCATTGTGATGGTGTCTGTAAGGTAATGAGGGAGTGTGAAGGGCAAGACACAGATTGTTACCGGAGGGTAGGGGATAATATCATTGTTTTTGTACCACATTTCTCTTCAGTTATTTTGTTCTTGAATAGCTCAGCAATAAATCTCACGATAATAAGTCCAGATAATTCAACAGAACTTACTAATGGTGAAGACTTGTACCTGAACTTTACAACAAATTTAACAGTAAGAGCAAAATATATGTTGGATGATGGTGAGCAGATTGACCTTGGCAATAATAAAACATTTTTCTCAGTAATAAATGGTTCTTTGGAGTTTGGTGTAGTTGATAATGGGAGGCATATCTTGTTGATAAGCCTGATGGATAATAGTTCAGGAATAGCAAATTATAGCTATAGCTTTATTGTTAATGATACATATGCCCCAGTCATTGATGTTACAGTTGATAACTCTCCTTTGAATAACTCTTTGTTGAATAGCTCAGAAATTGAGGTAAATATCTCTTCCAGTGAATATGGAAAATTAATGTATAGGCTTAATAATGGTACATCTAGAACTAGAAGCTTTGATATAAATAGGATAGTATTAATCAATCTTAGCTTGAATGAGGGGATGAATAGTTTGGAGATTAATGTGAGTGATATGCATAATAATAGCAATCTTCTTTTTTATTATTTTAATCTTACACCCAGACCTTCTTGTGCCGATGGCATAAAAAATGGCGATGAAACAGATATTGATTGTGGGGGCTCCTGTGGAGCTTGCATACCCTTTACTGTGACATTGAATAAGGATGTTTTTGAATTAGGAGAGGATGTGATTGTAAACATACTTTCTAGGATAAATTCAAGTGTTGATTTAGTTGTTGTTAATAATGGGAATGTTGTTTACAGCGAACACATTACTAGCTATTCTCCTGATTATCCTATTTATGTTACTAAGACAATTGATAACATTAATGAGGCAGGGGATTATATGGTTAATGCAACAATGGATTACAAAGGGCATAGAGAAACTAAAATTCTTTACTTCTATGTTAACGCTGCTCCTGGGAACCCTTTGTCTGTGACAATTGTGCCAAATAAAACAACAGCAAATGAGGGTGAAGTTATAGGCTTTAGGGCAGTGGTTACTGGAAATACAAGCAGTGTTAGTTATAATTGGGACTTTGGTGATGGTTTTACTTCCACAGAGGAAACCCCAACACATACCTATTATAGTAACGGGAGTTATACTGTTAATTTAACAGTGTTGTGGGATGGATGGATAAAGTTTGCAACAACAAAAATCACAGTAAAGAAGTTAATTAATGTTAGTATAATTGTGAAGAACGAATCAGGTAGCCCTCTTAGTGACGCATATGTTGGGATTGAAAATGAGGAAAAGGTTACTGGTGCAGACGGTGTTGTTTCTTTTCTTATAAATCCTGGTGTCTATGATATTGGTGTTTATAGGGAGGGCTATGAAGTATTCTCTAATGTAACTAGGATATATAGAAACATGACTGTTGAGGTTAGGCTTCGTAAAAAAGATGATAATAACGAAGCTCCAGTTATTGTTTTGTCTGGCCCTGATGATAACATTATGATAGATGATAGTAATTTTACTTTGTATTACAAGGTAATGGATAGCTCAAATGTTAACTGTACATTGTATATAAGTTTTGAAGGTGGATGGTGGATAGAGAAAGCATCCCAGCATGGTGTGGAGCCAGATAAGGAAAATACTCTTGTTGTAGATAATCTTGATAATGGTGTATACCAGTGGAAGATTGAGTGTATTGATGATTCAGGTAATTCTGGTACAAGTGAAATAAGAAATATTCGTGTTAACAAGTCAGAGATAAAAGATGAAGATGATACAATAGAAAATGCTGTTTCTATAATAGATGAAGCTCTCTCAAATTTAGAATATCTTGGCAAGAACGAGAATGATGCTGCCTCATCCCTCCAACTAAAGAAAACATTAGAGAGAGCAAGGAGGGATTTAAGATGGGCTCAGAGGGATTTACATAATCTCATATGGAGAAGATTAAACAAGACAGAGAAAGAAGAGGTAAAGGCCTCTATTTTGGAAAGAGTAGAAGATATAAAAAGAAGGACTCCTAAGGCTGTTAGGGTAATAGATTCAAAAGATTTTGTTAGTTATCCTTCAAGAGAGGATGTTGATAATATGTCTTTGTTATTTTTGGAATCCAAGGGTAGGAGATATAAGAAAAAGGAAAGAGAGGCTTATTCAAAATACAATCAAAGACTTCAGGGTTCCATAAGCATAATGACGAAATGGATGGTAGTTGATGTTGAATATCTTTCTGGAGATAAGGGAACGGTAACGCTTCTTAATAAGGTAATCAAGGCTAAAGGCAATTTAACAGATACTAGTATAATAGAATCAATTCCGAAGAGGATAGCATCAAATACAAGCCGTATTAATGCACTATTTAAGTTTGATGTTGTTGTTGAGGATCCAGTTATAAGAATCCCTATGCCTCTGGAAGAATATTCTTATTATTTCAACGGAAGGATAGAGCTAAATGATATAAAGAATATAAAGTCTGTTTTGGTTTATAATGATGTAGTTGATGTAAATCCTGTTGTAGGCTTTGCTGTTTTTGGTGGGGTTTACTCTAAAATTGTAGAGTCTGGTAGTTTAAGATTGGTTATTGAAATATTCGTGATTGTAATATTGCTTATTATTTATCTTAACTTCAGTGGTGCATTTACAAAGGTAAAATATTTAATAAAGGATAGGAAGGTGATGGAGGAGATTAGAGAAATTGATAAGAAAATAGATGAGGCATTTGAACAATTGCAAACTAATCAATATGAGAAGGCAAAGTCTAGTTATGTTGATATAAGTCAAAGATTTAAGAAATTGCCTAAAGAATTAAAAGAAGAAGTCTATGGTAAGATATCAGAGCTTACTAACAGACTTGATGCTCTTTATATAAACAAGCTGATTGATAGGGCTGTTTATAGTCTTGAAAGTGGGCAGAAAAAGGAAGCACTATTAATTTATAATAAAATATCTAATATTTATAAGAAAATTTCCCCTAGGTTTAAAGGTGCAGTCCTAGAAAGATGCAATGAGCTTTATAAGAAGATACAAGCTGCTAAGGACTAGAAGATGAAAAAAAGAGGTTTAAACTTTAGAAATTTGTTTTTTGTAGTTATACTTTTTATTTTATTCTTCTTTGTTTTATCTATTAATGCTAGAGATGTTTTGTCACAAATAAAGAAAGGGGACTATGAGATTTCTGTAGGAAGTGTTTTTAAGCATATAAGGATTGGCGAGTATGAGGTTTTTCCGATTACTATAAAAAACAAAAAATCAGAGAAGGTTAGCTTATCATTTTCTTTTGAAGGTAATATTAGTAGTTTTATTAAAATAGATAGAAATAGTTTGGATTTAGAACCGAACTCAGAAGCTAGGCTTAATCTTTCTTTCTTTGGCGAGAGAATAGGTACTTATAATGGAAGCTTATTAGTTTATGGAGATATTAGCGAGGTAATTCCTGTGTATTTTATCGTAAGCAACCTGAAGAAAGATATGATACATGCTATCGTTGTGGAGATAGAACCTTTAACAAAGCAGGCTTATCTTGGTGAGCCATTTAGGTATAGGGTTGATATACAGAATTTATTGACACAACCATACGAATTAACTTTGTATCACTCTATAAGCAAGGTTGGTCACAGGACAACATACATACCAAATAAAACATTCTTTTTGGATACTGATAGACTCTATATAAATGCTTCTACTAGTATAATAAAGGAGTACGAAGTTCCTGATTTCATTAAACCTGGTGAATATTTGTTAACTGTTGAGGCAAAGTATCTAGATTTAACATCATCTTCAAGTCTGAGGTTTGTTATAAAAGAGAAGGTTATGGACTTTCTTATATTTGGGATTTTGCCTGTGCGTTGGGTTTTTTTATTTTTAGCATTTCTTTCATTTCCTGTTTTTGGTTATCTTATATATAGGAGGCAAAGGAAAAAAAGAAAAAGGTATCAGACAAGGGTTAATTATTCCCTGTTAGCAAAACCAGGTCCAAGGTCTGTTAAGATAGGAAAAATCGCTGAAACGAATAGAGATGTTTACTTTGAGTTAGACCAATTGATGACTCATACATTAATAGCTGGTTCTACTGGTGGTGGTAAGACGGTTGCAGCAGAGGTTCTGGTAGAAGAAGCATTGTTGAATAATGTTGCAGTTATTGCCTTTGATCCAACAGCACAGTGGAGTGGGTTTCTGAGAAGATGTCAAAATAAGAAGATGTTGGCTCTTTATCCTAAATTTGGTTTAAAAAAGACTGATGCGAGGGCATTCAATGGAAATGTGCATCAAATAATAAATGCTAGACAGGTTATTGATATCAAGAAGTATATGGTTCCTGGAGAAATACATGTTTTTTGTATTAATCGGTTAGACCCATCAGATGCAGATATTTTGGTTTCAAATACAATAAGGCAGGTTTTTAAGGCAAATCTGCCAGAAGCAACAGAACTTAAACTTTTAATAATCTTTGATGAGGTACATAGGCTGCTTCCTAAGTTTGGTGGTTCTGGAAGGGGGTTTATCCAAATAGAGAGGGGAGCAAGAGAGTTTAGAAAGTGGGGTGTTGGTTTAGTCCTTATTAGTCAGGTTTTATCTGATTTTGTTGGTGAGATAAAAGCAAACATTAACACAGAGATTCAAATGAGAACAAGAGACCAGGGGGACCTGGATAGAATAAAAAATAAGTATGGGGCTTATATGTTGCAGTCTTTGCTTAAGGCATCTACAGGTACAGGGATGGTTGAAAATGCAGCCTACAATGAAGGAAATCCTTTTTTTGTTACATTCAGGCCATTATTGCATGAACATGCAAGGTTATCTGATGAGGAACTTGAGAAGTACAATAAATATAACGAGATTATAGATGATTTAGAATATCAGATAGAACAATTAAAAGAGGAGGGAGTGGATATATTTGACCTCAAGCTTGAGCTTAAGATGGCTTATGATAAGGTAAAGGCTGGGAGCTTTAATATGGTTGATATTTATCTTGAGGGATTAAGGCCTAGGTTAGAGGAGCAATGGAAGAGACTAGGAAAGAAACCAAAGAAGAGGGAAATAAAGCTTGTATCTGAGGAAGAGCTTGAAGAAGAATTTAAGAAAGCAAAAAGAGCTAGGGAAGAGTATGAGAAATCATCTGGTAAGGGCACCTTAGTGTCTGGTACAACTATAGAGAGAAAGAAACAAGCTGAGCTACCACCCTTGAAGCTTGCAACCGGACAAACTGTGACTAAAGTCCAAGAGCTTATTGATGCTGTGAATGTAATGGACGATGAGACCTTGAAGAAGCATGTTAATGAGGAGAA
Source organism: uncultured Methanosarcinales archaeon (assembly GCA_964577685.1). Taxonomy (GTDB): domain Archaea; phylum Nanobdellota; class Nanobdellia; order Woesearchaeales; family JACPBV01; genus CAZNZT01. The sequence goes on from CAZNZT010000007.1 coordinate 29,917, forward strand.
GAATGATTTCGCTGACTGGGTAAAACCATTAAGCGAATCTGTTTCAAAGAAGCTAAAAGAAGCAAAATCCAAGGAAGATATAATAGCTGTTCTAGAAGAATTGTCTTAGGTGTTTGCTTGTTTATATGTGCTTATGCTTTTCTTTCTTTTTCTTTCTTTTCCATAGGATCAGTATAATCAGGATTATGATTATTATCAATAGCGAGTAAAATAGATAATCTATTCCTACAAGTATTAATTCAAATTCAGCTTCTATTATTTTTACAAGGCTATCTTTTCTTTCTCCATAGTATGCCCTTACCTTTACTATGCCATTGTCTTCTATATCTTCTTCCTCTAGTTTTACCCTTACCTTTTGTTTTTTGCTTTTACCTGCTTTGATATAGGCAATATCATCAGCACCAAAGCTTTGTGGTATTTTATCTATTAAGATATCTACTATCTCTACATCAACATAACAATCCACATCTCCGATATTTTCTATATCAATATAAAAGATACCTTTTCTTTTGTCATACTTTAATCCTGTTAGCTTTATTTTACACCTATCTAAAATTTCTACTGTTTCTACAATTACTGTTTTGTCTATTACCTTTTCCATAGAGCCTTTTGATTCTCCATAGATAATATAAGCGTGAGCTGTTATATTCCCTTCCGGGATTGGTTCAACATCATATACAAAGGTCCTTAGTTCCTTTCCATCAAGAAAAACAGGCTCAATATCTCCTACTTTTTGCTCCAACCCACCTGGGCCTTTTATAGTGTAGGTTCCTTTAAGATATACTGCTTGTTCTTCTGTGTTCCTTATGCTTACTTCTAATTTATTTGTTGCTCTATTGTATTTTATGGAATCAAGTTCAATGTTAAGACTATAAACTGGTAGATAGAACATATCCAGTGCCTCTACCTGTGAGATTGCCCCTCTTGGAGCCCTAGCCCCCTGTGCGAACTTGACAAATACACTGATACCTACATTTCTTCTTATGTATGTTGCAGTACCAACAAGCTCATTTCCAATGAGTATTCCTATTTCTATCTCACTTGATTGTATGTATTCCTTTGCTATATCTGGTACATTATTTGAACCTATAAATATTACAGGCTCTAATCCAGACATGATTTCTTTTTCAATGAATTCACCATTGGTTAATACCGCTTGTTTTGAGTGTTTTATTTCTTGATACTTTTTGACAATCTCTATGTTATTTGCGAACCTATCACCTTCTTTGTTTATTATTTCTGGATTATACTTAGCTAATGTGTTTTTTACTTGCCTGTCTATGTTTCCATAGATTAGTATTTTATTTACAGTTCTTCCACTCAAAAACGAGTCAATTTCTCTTATATTATTCCTATCTGCAAAGAGAACATAGGAATTTGATACAATGGCATAGGGAGCTACACTAATTGCATTGTACCCATAAGAATCATCAACTATTATGAAGTTTGTTACATTTAGCTTCTTTGCAAGTTCAAGGTTTGCATTATCGTAAATATTTTCTGTAGCTGGATAGCCCTCATTCCTTAATACACTTTCGTATCCAACAATAAATGGTCTTGATTTTGAACTTATTACCTCTAGCGGTGTTCCTTTTGGTATTGAGTTGAGAATAAGCCTGCTATGTCTTGCACTAACTAAGAAATTTGCTGTTGTTTTGGTTAGGCTACCATAGAGCATACCAGAGTAAACATCCCTCCAGTCTTCAGAGTTGATTATAATCTGCCCGGCAGAATAGGCTATCTTAGTTAGTAAGAATAAAAATATCAACATCATCAAATAAATCTTTTTCATAAGGTAGCCCCACCTCTTTTATTTCATAGTTCTTGCTAGGATTAATATATAAATCTTTTGTTTTGCAAGATTTTTGATTTTTTTATAAAGATTTAAATATTAAAAACTAATTCTTGGATTTATGGCAAGGATAATAGATCCATATGGCTCTGAACTAGTAGAGGACTATGTTAAGATTATAAGGGAGTTTGGTTTGGATAGATTTAGTCTTAGAGGTTATCCTAATCCTAACATGCTAATGAGGAGAGGGGTTATATTTGCAGAGAGGGATATGGGTGCTGTAAAGAAGGCAATTAGAGAAAAGGAGCCTTTTTATGTTTTGTCAGGAATTATGCCAACTGCCAGAAAGGTGCATTTTGGTACTAAGATGGTAGTAGAGAATATAGCTTACTTCCAAAAGCATGGAGCCAAGACTTATTGTTTGATAGCTGATTTAGAAGCAATGGCAGCTAGAGGGATAAGCCTAGAGGAAGCAAGAAAGAATGCTCTTGAGTTTCATATACCAACTTATATAGCCTTGGGATTAGACCCTAAGAAAACTATTTTTTATTTTCAATCAGACAATAAGAAGGTAATAGAGCTAGCGTATTTAGCCTCCAGTAAGATTACATTGAACGAGTTTAGAGCTGTTTACGGACAAGCAGACCCTTCAAGGATTATATCTGCATTAACTCAAATAGGAGATATACTTTATCCCCAACTTGAGAGAAGGATGCCTGGCGTAATACCTGTTGGTATCGACCAAGACCCCCATATAAGATTAACTAGGGATGTTGTGAGAAGAATGAAAGAGAAGAGATTTATCCTACCTGCTGGCTTGTATCATAAGTTTACTCCATCATTGGATGGAGAAATCAAGATGTCAAAGTCGAGACCAGAGAGTTGTATAGACTTACCAGAGGATCTAGATAAGATTGCTAGGAAAATTATGAGGGCAAAAACAGGTGGGAGAGAGAGCATAGAAAAACAACGGAGGTTGGGTGGAGAGCCAGAGAAATGTGTAATATTTGAGTTATATAAACAGCATCTCATAGAGGATGATGATAAGCTAAAGAGGATTTATAATGAGTGTAAATCTGGGAAACTATTGTGTGGGGAAGATAAGAGGAATTGTTGCGAGCTAATGATATCTTTTATGAAAAGATTGGAGTCTAATATTAAAAAAGCAAAAGAGATTACAGATAAGCTGAATTTCATAAGATTTAAATAGTTTTTTTGTTATTAGTCAATAAATAATCAAAAGAGGTGAGATATATGTTGGCTAAGGTTGCTCCATTGAAGGGTTCTTTTATGGTTACAGCAATTGTTGGATTTTTGATTTCTGCAGTATGGGTATTTCCGAAGAATAAAAGCTGGGGATTTGCATTTTTAGTTTTTTTTGCAGCAATGTTTATTGCTTCAATAATATCTATGACTTACTCCCCTGTTTTTCCGGAGTTAGAGAAAGGTAGAAGAAAAAAATAAAAAAGAAAAAGAAAAGATATGACCTGGGGGGTAAAGGCCTTATCTTTTTAGTAATCTTTTGTTTATTATCACTTTTATAATTAGATTGTGAAGTTTTGTTATATACCAGAAGTTCATAAAATTTATAAATCGTAAATCTGATTCCTTAGATGATGGTAACTTACATCTTTGGTCCTGAGTGGTTTTATGGAATTGATACTATTTTTGATATGGTTTCTATAGTTGTATCTTTTATGATAGCTTATTTTGGTTATAGGTGTTATAAATATTCTTCCCAGAAGAGATACCTTTATTTTTCTTCCTCTTTTTTTCTTGTGGCATTGGCTTTTATTATAAAGATAATTACTACTATTCCTGTTTATGCTAGAGAGATAACGCAAAGAACAATTGGTTTTTTGACAATAACTACTACAAACTATGTTAGGATTGTGTGGATTCATAGATTTGGTATATTCTTAGCTAGGTTTCTTATGATTTCATCTTTTCTGATGTTGTTTCTTCTTTTGATGAAGATAAGAAATAAGAAAGTAATTGTTCTGCTTTTTTATTTTGCACTTATTACTACCTTGTTGAGCCAATATTCATATTTTGTTTTCCATTTAACCTTGGCTTTATTTTTGTTTTACCTGTCTCTTGGGTTTAGAAAAAATTATTTAAGAACAAGGTTAAAGAATGCTGGACTTGTGATGTGTTCTTTTTATGTGCTTTTCCTTTCTCAGCTTGTGTTTATTTTTGATTTGATAAATAAAAATTGTTATGTTGTTGGAGAAGTAATCCAGCTTGTTGGTTATCTTATATTACTTTTCACACTGATTAGGTTGTATTTTAAAAAATGAGAAGGACAAAACTTGAGATTGTTAATGACATATTGATTGCGATTAATAATAGTGGGGGTAAGATTAAACCTACAAGGTTGCTCTATAAAGCTAATCTTTCCTATAGAAAACTTATTGAGTATGTAAACGAACTGAGGGATAAAAAAATGGTTTTAGAGAAGATAATAGATAATAAGCGTTATTACACTATAACAGAAAAAGGAATTATGTTTATAAATGAATTCAAGAAGATAAAAGAGTTTTCTGATTCTTTTGGTTTATAGGTGGTGAAAATGATAGACGCTAATATAAAAAGACTTAATCAAAAAGCCAAGAAGTATAGCGGATTAATAGGTAATGTGCTGAATGAGATTAGGAAGGTGATTGTTGGGCAAGAGGATATTCTAGAGAAGATAATGATTGGTTTGATTTCAGATGGACATATCCTTATTGAAGGTGTACCTGGTTTAGCAAAGACCTTAATGGTGAAGACATTGGCGGAGACAATAAGAGCAAGGTTTCAGAGGATTCAGTTTACTCCAGATTTGCTTCCTGCGGATTTAATAGGGACTAAAATATTTAATATGAAGACAAATACATTTACAACTAAGAAGGGCCCAATTTTTGCAAACTTTATATTGGCTGACGAAATTAATAGGGCTCCTCCTAAATGTCAATCTGCTTTGTTGGAGGCTATGCAGGAGAGACAGGTGACAATCGGGGAGAATACCTTCAGGCTTGAGAAACCATTTCTAGTACTTGCTACAATGAATCCATTAGAGCATGAAGGAGTTTATGCTCTACCTGAGGCACAGGTTGATAGGTTTATGTTCAAGCTTCTTATAAGCTATCCATCAAGAGAGGAGGAGAAGGTAATAATAGATAGAATGACTGAAGGGGTAGAGATAAATGTTAGGCAGGTTATTACGCCTCAGGAGATTGTTGAGATTCAAAAATTCAATCAGATGATTTATGCGGATGAGAAAATAAAAGAGTATGTTACATCCATCGTCTATGCCACTAGGCATCCAGAGGAGTTTGATATGGAGGGGATTGTTGACTATGGTGCTTCACCTAGGGCATCAATCTGGTTAATTCTTGCAGGGAAGGCACATGCAATGTTGAATGGGAGAGGCTATGTGATTCCAGAGGATATACAGGCAGTGGCACATGATGTATTGAGACATAGATTATTGTTAAGTTATGAGGCTGAAGCAGAAGAGATAAATCCAGATAGCGTCATTGATAAGATATTGAGTCTTGTCAAGGTCCCATAAAATGAGAAGTAAATACTTACTTGGGTATTTGCTATTTTTTTTCTTAGGTATTATTGTAAGCTCTGCTTTTTATGCTAATTTTATTCTGTATAGCAATTTGAAGACAAGTAGTTGTATAGTAGGCAGTGGAGAGGTTAAGAAAGAGGAAACCCAGGGGGTTGCAGAGCATCATGGAAAGTTTTTAGTATCTATTTATAGCATTCCTATTGTTGCTGTTAATAGATTTGAAGAGAAAGGTGTTGTTGGGAATCTTACTTTGAGATTGATCCCTGGTAATAGCAATGTTCTTATTGATACAAATCCTTTTTTGGAAACAGATGTGCAATATTCTGCTAATACTGCTGTGGCGGTTGCAAAGCTTACTACCAATAAATTTGTTGCAAACAAAGATTTTGTTTTTAGTTACAATATACCTTCTCAGGTTATAGGGGGAGAATCAGCAGGAGCTGCAACAGCTCTTGTCACTATAGCAGCCTTAGAAGGTAGAAAAATAAAACCAAATGTTGCAATTACTGGCACGATAGAAGCGAATGGCGATATTGGTAGAGTGGGTGGAATATTAGAAAAGGCAAAGGCAGTTGCAGATGCAGGATATAAAGTATTTCTTATACCAAAAGGACAATCAAAGATTCGTTATTATGAAAAGAAAATAAAGAAAGAGGATTTTGGATTTGGCTTTTATTTGTATAATACCTATTATGTTCCTAGAGTTTTAGATATATCAAAAGAGGTTGAAAAGGAGTGGGGTTTGAAACTTATAGAGGTTTCAAACATTAAAGAGGCAATGAAATATATGCTTGAATAGTTCTTTGAGGATAAAATGTATGATGCCAAAGATATAATAAAGAAAGTGAAGAAAATTGAGATTAAAACAAGAAAGCTTGTAGAAGGATTGCTTCAGGGAGCCTATCATTCCGTTTTTAAGGGTAGAGGAATAGAATTCTCTGAGATTAGAGAATATCAGATAGGGGATGATATACGGACTATTGATTGGAATGTTACCGCAAAAATGGGCGCCCTTTATGTTAAGCAGTTTGTTGAAGAGAGAGATTTAACGGTTTATATTGTTTTTGATGTTTCTGCTTCCAATGAGTTTGGGTTTAAAAAGGAAAAAAAAGAGACTGCGATAGAGTTGGCAGCCTCGTTGATATTTGCTGCTATGAGGAATAATGATAGGGTTGGTTTGATTTTGTTTACAAATAAGGTTGAGAGGTTTATACCTCCAAGGAAAGGAAAGAGGCATGCGTTTAAATTGATTAGGGAGCTTGTGTATTACCAACCAGAAGAGAGAGGCACTGATTTGGGTGTGGCTTTAGAGTATTTATCAAAAATCGTTAGGAAGAGGAGCGTTATTTTTATTATCTCTGACTTTTTTACACGGGACTTTTCAAGGCCCATAAAAATAATGAAGGGAAAACATGATATCGTGGCTTTTAATATTTTTGATATAAGGGAAAGAGAGATACCTGATGTTGGTTATATCTTTTTGGAGGACCAGGAGACAGGAGAGCAGATTTTGGTTAATACATCTGATGAAAATTTTAGGAAGGAATACTCAAGGTTGGCTAAGGAATATGAAAACAGTCTGGAAAAGAAGTTTAAGAATCTTGGTATTGATTTCATTAGGTTAGGGGACGAGTTGATTGAAGTTACACTAAGAAAGTTCTTTAAGATGAGAATTAAAAGGCTGGTAAGATGAGGTATTTAAGTTTCCTTAATCCTGAATTGCTTTGGTTTTTGTTAGTGGTTCCTCTCATTTATTACATATATTTGCTTTATATTAGGAAGAAGAAGCAGGAAACAATAAAGTTTAGCCATCTTGAATTGATAAAAAAGGCAGCAAAGAAATCAAATAGAAGACAAAGTATTCTGTTTTATTTTAGTTTAACAATGCTTTTTTTGGCTATTGTTGCATTGGCAGACCCTCATATACCCTTAAAAAAGACGAAGGAAGGGGTGAACCTTGTTTTGGTTTTGGATGTTAGTGGTTCAATGCAAGCTACTGATTATAAGCCTTCAAGATTGGAAGCAGCGAAAAGGGCAGCAGAGACTTTAATTAGAGATTTAAGACCGAAGGATAATGTTGGTATAGTAATATTTGAGTCCGGAGCAACCACCGCAGCCTATTTAAGCCCATTTAAGGATAGAGTTATAGATAAGTTGAGAGCTATTGAATCAAAAGAGGGTAGGACAGCACTTGGAGATGGTTTAAGTCTTGGGGTTGATATGGCACTATCTATACCAAACAAAAAGAAACTTGTTGTTCTTTTGAGTGATGGTGTCAATAATGCCGGAGTAATAAGTCCTGATGAGGCGATAGGATTTGCAAAGCAGAACAATGTTCAGGTTTTTACTATTGGCATGGGCTCTAAAGAGCCTGTTGTGCTAGGTTATGATTGGTTTGGAAATCCCCAGTATGCAGAATTGGACGAAGATACTCTAAAGAGGATAGCAAAAGAAACAGGGGGAGAATATTTTAAGTCTGTTGATTCTAAAACACTTGATAGGATATATAGTCAGCTTTCGCAGAAGATAAAAAGGGAAAAAGAACTAACATCAATAAAGGATTGGTTTATTATCTCAATAATCTTTTTGCTCTTAATTGAGTTATATATAAGATATGGAAGATATAGGGTGTTACAATGAGAAGACTAATATTTTTTTTGTTGGTCTTAAATTTGATGGTACCTTTTTGTTTTGCAGAGGGGAGATTAAAGGTTGAAAAGAAACTTAAGGATAGTACATTAAAGGTAGGGGACCAAGCGATTGTACAGCTGAGATTTATAAATCCATTCAATAGGGAGCTCCATATCAGAATTGTTGATAAGAATATCATTGCAAATAATGGTTTGGATATACAATGTTTGGAGTATACTTTACCTGCTGAAAGAGAGTCGTTGTTGGAGTACTCTCCTATAGAATTGTTTAAGGATGGAGAATTTGTTCTGGACAGGGCTAGAGTTGATTATGTTAATCCAGAAACTAGTAAGGAAGAAACAGTGGAGTCTAATACGCTTAAAGTGGAGGTTAAGAAATCTAAGAAAGCTGTTGCAAGGTCCCAGGGTATTACTACAATATACCAGTGTGGTGGTACATCTATTAGGTCTACCTCCTATTCAAGTTCTGGCTCTTCAATGTCTATCTCTATAGGAAGCCAAGGGGGAGTTATTTCAACAAATATAGGACAGGAGATTAATAGGATGGAAGAAATGTTCAATGAAATGTTCAATAGGCAGCCTAGAAACATTCAGAGTAGGATAGGAAATAATCAGCAAGCGCAAGATACTAGTGTATTGAAGAGACAAATTGCAGAACAAGCAAGAAAAAATGAAAAGATGAGAAAAGAGTTCATAGAAAATCTTATGAGGAATCAGAAATTTCAAGAGAATAATCAGGAACTGCATGAATTGGGTTATAACATGACATCAATCACGGTTGAACCAATGGCTAATAATAGTGGTTCTTTTAGTATATCTTATGAAAAACCTAATGGTGAGAGGGCATCTTTGAAAGGAGAGCTTGAAAATGGGAAACTAGTAAATCTACATAGGTGGACAGCAGAGGATATGAGAAGAATGCTTGGAATCTTGCAGAGCGACCGAAGATTTAGAAAATATAATAATAGCCTACAAAAGAATGGATTTATAAGATTGAATCCTAGGTTGGAGAATAAGGTAAATGAGTCTATAATTGTTGTTCCGTACAAAAAAGGTGACGAGAATGCAACGATTGTTGCTACCTTTGATGGGAATAAGATTAAAGAAATTAGATTAGAAACAAAAAAAGGTTACCCATATTTGTGGTTTTTAGTTTTTATTGCTATTGCTATTTTGGTTTGTTATGTTTATTATAGATATTATAAACACAAGAAAGTGGATAAAGAAGGCTTGAAAGAAAAAGAGGTTAAGAAAGAAAAAAGGCTTGATTATAAAAGTGAAGCAAGAAAAATGTTAGTTAGGGCAAAGGATTTATTTGCGAGGGGCTATGAGAAAGAGGCATATACTATGGTTTCAAGGGCTGTTAGATTTTATTACAGACATCATCTTGGACTTGGTAAGGAGCTAACAAGGGACTTAGTTTTGAAGGAGTTAAAGAAAAGGGGCATGCCATTTAAGCAAGTAGAGGGATGCCTTGATTTATGTGATTTGGTTAAGTTTGCAAAATATAAACCCAATAAGGGTGATTTTGGTAGAATAGTGGCTCTTGCGGAAAAAATTCTTCTTTAGATTTCCATAACCCCTTTCTTGGTTAGGGCTACTAATCTTATTCCTAAACCAAGCTTCAAAAGGGCAGAGATTAAAGCCATGTGCTCTCTCCCTTCTCCAGATACTATGTTTAGTGCTACTTCAAAATCTTTTATCTTCTCTTCAAGTGCTTTTTTTATCTCTTCTGCCATTTCTGTTATTGTCTTTCTTGTATCTATCATAATAAACTCGGTGTTTTTTGTTTTTTTGAATTCTTCTTCCCATTGTTTATTAGTAATCAGAAATATTTTATCCCAGTTAATTGCTTCCATTACCTTTTTTACATGGGCTCTTGTTCCCTTTCCAGAACTCAGGCAGGCTATAAGACTTGTCATAAATAAAAGGTTTTTATTTTCATTTATATATTTTCTTGTGTTTTTTAATTGTTTTAGTAGTTGTTATGCTATTGTGATTCATAAACTTTAAATATTCTTTTATTTTATTTGGATTTATGGTAAAAAAATTGTTTTTTTTGGGTTTGCTTTTAGTTATAATTCTTGTTGTTGGTTGTGTGAAGGAGAAAGTTGTTTCTTCTAAAGAAGCAGGAAAGGCTAGTATAGAAGAAAAACAATCTAAACATGAAACTGAACAAGAGCAAGCAATTGAAGAAGGAGAGGGAATAACAAAAGAAGAAGTAAAAAAAGAAGAGAGTGAGGAAGAAATACCAGAAGAAGTAGAAGAAGAAAGAATAGTGAAAGAAGAGGAGATAAAATCTGAAGAGAAGGTAATAGAGCAGGAAGAACTAGAAAATGTTACTATTTCTGAAGAAATCCAGAATATTTTTGAGCGCTCAAAAACAAGGATAAAGAGTTACTTTTATCAATATATAAGCCCATCTGGTAAGCAGTACTACATTTATGTAAAGGGTAGCAGGATTGTTATTAATCCTATTCCCACACCAAATAAGATATATCTTGACAAGGAAAAAAAGAAGGCAGAGGAGTATTGTGTTATATACTCAAAGTGTATGAGGCATTTTGGGAAAATAGCAGATTTGGATTATGATGAAGCATATATTGAGACACCCATAGATTGGTTGGAGAAGATAACAGAAGCAAGAAAATTAAATGAGGAGATTTATAATGGCAGAAGAAGCTGGAAGCTTGAGACTAATATAGGTGTAGTGATAATAGATACTCACTATGGATTTATATATAAAATAAAGCAAGATGATAAGGTATATTCTTTCATTAATGTTGCATTTAATACTGTAAAGGATAGTGATGTTACTGTTCCAGAATATCTTTCTTCAGATTAACTTTCTGAAAGCTTTAGCAATTCTTCGAATTTTACCTTACGCTTAATTAATTTTTTTAAGACCTCTGTCAAGTCATCAATCTTTATTCTAACTTGTTTTGTTGTGTCCCTGTCTCTGATTGTTACTGTTTTGTCTTTTAATGTATCAAAATCTATTGTTATGCAATAGGGTATTCCTATTTCATCTGCTCTTGCATATCTCCTTCCAATAGAACCACTTTTGTCAAATATCGTGTTAAATTCTGATTTTATGTTGTTAAATATCCTCCTTGCTTCATCATTTAGTTTGTTCACTAGTGGAAATACCCCTGCTTTTATTGGTGCAAGCCTTGGGTCTAGGTTTAGTACTATATTCCCCCTTTCTTTATTATAGCTGTACGCTTCAAACATGAATGTTAAGAATGCTCTGTCAATCCCCTGTGATGGTTCACTAACAACATATGGAATAACTTTTTCTTTGCTTTCTTCCTCATAGTATTCCAAATTGCTCTTTGAAAATAGCATATGTTGTTTTAAATCAAACTGCTGCCTGTTTGCGTTTCCATGTATCTCTTTCCAGCCAAATGGGAATTTATATTCTATATCAAAACATGTTAGTGCATAGTGTGCTAGTTCTTCCTTTAGATGTTCCCTTATCCTCAGGTTTTCTTTTTTTATTCCGAATTCAACAAAGAATTTATAGAATTTTGCTAGCCAATATGCCTGCCAGCTTGATGTTATGTTCTTTTTTATCATTTCATCTATCTTCATCTCTCTGTGAGGTTTTCCTTTTTTTTGTTCTTCTGCTGTTATTATATTTACCTTCATATTTTTTACTTCATCTATTATGGGGCAATCATTTAGCCTTTTTGGATGTACAAAGAACTCTATTTCAAATTGTTCAAACTCTCTGGTTCTAAACAGAAAATCTCTTGGAGATATCTCATTTCTGAATGCCTTTCCTATTTGGGCAATACCGAATGGTAGCTTTTTTCTAGCATTCTCCATTACTTGCTTGTAGTTGGTGAATATTATCTGGGCTGTTTCAGGCCTTAGGTAGGCTATGTTTTCTTTATTCTTGACCGGACCTATCTGGGTTGTGAACATTAGATTGAACTTTCCTTGATTTTCCATTTCGTTTTTACATTTTGGACATTTCATTCCTTTTTCATCCTCGCCTTTTGTTATTGTTCCACATTTATTGCATTTATAGATATAATCTGTGAAACTATCAACATGGCCAGAGGCCCTCCATACCTTTGGATGTGTTATTATTGAACCATCTATACCTACTATGTCCTCCCTTTCATTTACAAACCTCTTCCAGAAAGCCTTTTTTATGTTATTTTTTAGCTCTATACCAAGAGGGCCATAATCAAAGAATCCAGAAAAGCCACCATATATTTCTGCTGTTGGATATACAAAACCTTTCTTTTTACAAAAAACTGATATTTCGTTTATTGATATTGCCATGGACTATTTGGGTTTAGATTGTAATTTAAATTATTTTTGTTTATTCTTTTTATGTTACAAAAATAAGGTTGTCTGGCCAATCATTTTTTATTATTCCATTTGTTATGTTTAATCTTGGGATATAGTTATGGAGGTGCTGTAGTGTGTCTGTTATTTCTAGGCTTACTATCTCTTTTATAGCATCTTCACCGAATATTGTTTTTATTTTTGGGATAAGGTCCGCATTGAATATTTCCATTAGCTCTTCTTTCTCTTTTGCTTCCATTAGCATAATAAGGGCTAGAAGCCCATTTGTTTCTCCTAGATACATGCTTGCTGTGTGTTTTATATTTATTATGCCCTTTTCTATAAAGAAATTCTCTAGAAATTGATTTCTTGTGATTCCCTCTCTGAATTTTATTATATACAGCTTTCTTGTGTTGAATAAATTAACTCCATCTTTCCATGTATTAAGATAAGCAAAATAGTATAGCAGGTTTTCTCTTTCTAGGTGCTTTCTTTTTCTGTTTACTGTTTTTGTTGGTATCTTTGTGTTTATTGATATTTGATTGTCGCTTATTTTTGGATTTTTTATTATCTCTCTTATTATTGATATTTCTCTCTCATCCAAATTTTTCATAGAAACCACCTTTTTGACATTTTTGTGTCACAAAACAATATTAAATGATATAAATATGTTTCTATTTTTTAGTAACTACTAGTTAGGTAAGACTTAAGTTTAAATAGATATTTATCCTCTATTCCTTAGGTTGAGTATAGCTTTTTTGTTTTTATGGATTTATTTTGTGGAGGATGATTTGCCTTGAAGGTCCTAATGCTTGGTTGGGAGTTTCCACCGTACAGCTCTGGTGGATTGGGAACTGCCTGTTATGGTTTGATAAAGGGATTAAGCAATAGGGGTGTGGATGTTTCCCTTGTTTTACCTGTGAAATACGAATCAAAGCTAGATTTTGTGAGAATAATTCCTTCTGGTGACTTGAGGCTAACTACAACAAAGGTAAATTCTTCGCTTTTTGCTTATGCAACACCTAGTAGTTATAAATCTGCTGTTGGGGTTTTTCATAATTCTGATTCTATCTATGGGGGTGATTTGTTTGAGGAGGTTTACAGGTACTCAAAAAAGGTTGAGGAGATAGCAAAGAATGAAGACTATGATGTCATACATTGCCATGATTGGATGACTTTTATAGCTGGTATTAATGCAAAGAGGATTTCAAAGAAACCTTTGGTTGTTCATGTCCATGCAACAGAGTTTGATAGAACTGCTGGATTGGGTGTTAATCAACTTGTTTATGATATAGAAAGAAGAGGGATGCATGCTGCTGATGCCATAATTGCTGTAAGTAATTTTACAAAAGGTAAGATTATAGAACATTATGGTGTTCATAAGGATAAGATCTTGGTTGTTCATAATGCTGTTGATTTTAATGATAACCATCATTATGAGGGGTTTGAGATTAAGGATAGCTATAAGATTGTCTTGTTTCTTGGTAGGATAACCATACAGAAAGGACCAGATTATTTTTTATATGCAGCAAGAAGGGTTTTAGAATATGAGCCGAATGTTTTGTTTGTAATTGCTGGCTCTGGCGATATGGAAGCTCAGATAATAGAAAAAGCTGCAGAACTCGGCATAAGCGATAGAGTTTTGTTTGCTGGTTTTCTGAAGGGAGAAGATGTTGATAGGGCATATAAGATGGCGGATTTGTATGTTATGCCCTCTGTTTCAGAACCATTTGGTATAACTCCCTTGGAAGCTATGAGGAACAATACACCAGTCATAATATCAAAGCAAAGTGGGGTTAGTGAGGTAATAAACCATTGTTTAAAAGTGGATTTTTGGGATATAAATGAAATGAGCAATATGATAATCTCTGTTTTGAGATATGGTGAACTTAGGGAATGTTTGGGAAGAAATGGTTTTTTTGAGGTAAAAAAGTTTAATTGGGACGAGCCAGCAGAGAAGTGCATATCCCTTTATAATAATCTCTTGGGTGTTGTATAAAATGGTCTCAGTATGTTTTTATTTTCAAGTACATCAACCATATCGGTTGAGGAATTATTCTGTTTTTGACATAGGTCATAATAGTAATTATTTTGATGATGCAAGGAATAAAGAGATATTATTAAAAGTCGCAAAGAAATGTTATATCCCAACAAATAAAATAATACTTCAACTGATAAATAAGACTGGTGGGAGGTTTAAGGTAAGCTACTCAATAACTGGTATAGCCCTAGAACAGTTTGAGCAATTTTGTCCAGATGTTATTGATAGTTTTAGGGCTCTAGTAGATAGCGGGAATGTTGAATTGCTTAGCGAGACATATCATCATTCACTTGCTTTTTTGTATTCAAGAAAAGAGTTCAAAAAGCAAGTTGATATGCATAATAAGAAAATAAGAGAGCTTTTTGGTTACAAGCCAAAAGTATTTAGGAACACAGAGCTTATTTATAATAATGAGTTGGCAAGGTTTATAGAGGGGATGGGGTATAACGCGGTATTAGCTGAAGGGGCTGATCATGTGCTTGGTTGGAGGTCTCCGAATTTTGTTTATAAACCAATAAATGGTAAGATAAGACTCTTGTTGAAGAATTATAGACTGAGTGATGATATTGCATTCAGGTTTTCTGATAGAAACTGGAGCGAGTGGCCTCTAACAGCACCAAAGTTTGCTAGTTGGATAAATTCTATTAATGGTAGTGTAGTTAATCTTTTTATGGATTATGAGACCTTTGGGGAACATCAGTGGGATGATAAAGGAATTTTTGATTTCTTGTTGCATCTTCCTAATGAAATATTAAACAACAAGGATAATGATTTTGTAACCCCTTCCGAAATAGTTAGGAGATACAAGCCAGTAGGTGAACTTGATGTACCAAATACGATAAGCTGGGCTGATATAGAAAGGGACATTTCTGCTTGGTTAGGTAATAAAATGCAACATTCTGCAGTGAGTGCTATTTATGCATTGGAAAATGAAATAATAAATTCAAACAACAAGGAGCTTATTGAGGATTGGAGAAAATTACAGATTTCTGACCATTTTTATTATATGTGTACAAAATGGTTTAATGACGGTGATGTTCATAAATATTTTAACCCCTATGAAAGCCCATATAAGGCGTTTATTAGCTTTATGAATGCTCTTAATGACTTGAGGTTTAGGCTAGAAAAAGAAAAAAAAGAAAATTTTATATATGTAGCTAACTAATAGGGGAATGAAATATGTTTTTAGATAAGCTTTTTTTTAAAAGGGGAAAAAAAGAGGGGGTGGAAAAAGAACTGTTAGATAAATATCTTTCTGCTTTATCTGATTATATTCATAGGGCACTTAGTAATGGTTTGAGTGAGAGAGAAACAAGAAAAGCTTTAGTATCTGCTGGTTGGCCCAAGAGAATAGTTGATAACGAAATTTTTAAAATCAAATTTTTTAATGACCAGAAAAAACAGAAGATTAAGACTAGATTAAGATTACCTACTTGTAAAAAAGAAATTAAAAACAAAAAGATAGGAAAAAATGATAATTCAAAATTAAAATATAAGAAGAGGAGAGCTAGAGGTGATAAAATGCCGAGGAGAATGAAAAAAGAAGAGGCCGAACATATTCTAAGGAATGTGCCTCCCGAGAATTGCTTTTGGGTAAATAATGGACCTATAATAGGAAGTTTAGAGGCTCTTAGAGATTCACTAAGCCAGATTGGAGATGAGACATTTTCTTACCATGTAAATAATGAGAAAAACGATTTTAGTACATGGATAAGCGAGGTTGTTGGTGATAAAACTTTGGCAAGAAGCATAGCAAGAGTTAAGACAAAACAGACATTGGTTAAAAGGGTTGCAGATAGGATAGATTATTTAAAGAGCATTGTTGAGTCCAAATAAGGCCAATTTAAAAAACAAAAAATGGAAAGTTCAAATAGGGAAATACCACCAGAAAATTATTTCTGGGTTAGGAATGGCGTTATAATAAAAAACCTAGCAGAGTTAAGGACAGCAATTGCACAGATGGATGACTTTACATTTGGTTATCATGTTAATGATAATAAAAATGATTTTAGTGATTGGATAAGATATGTTATTGGGAATGAAAGGCTTGCTAGTAGGGTAGCTGGAAAGATTAGTAAAGAGGGTATGATTAGTGCAATAGAAGAAGAATTAAGAACAGGGGAAGAAGGAACAGGAGAAGAGTTAGAAGATAAACCTAATCAGACATATCTTGGGTCAGAAACTGATAGAAATCCTAATGTTGATTCAAAGAAGATTGAGGAAATACTTATGAGGGAAAAGGAGATAGAAAAGAAAGAAGAGAAGATAAAGGAGATAGAAGGAGAGATTGAAAAGAGGTTGGAGGAGATGAAAAAAGAGAAAGATTCAAGATTTTTTTCAAAGGAGTTTGTACAGGGCATTATTGTAGGTGTGCTTCTTGCTGTTGCTGCTGTTTTGGTGTATATTAAGTTTTTTTTATAGTTTTAGATTAGTGAAACAAGGAAAATAAATGGGGTGATCCAAATGGATGAGAGGAGGATAGAGGTAAGAAATTTTTTGTTGAGGGATGATATAAGCCCAGAAAAGCATTTTTGGGCAAGAGATGGTACTATAATAAGAAATTTAAGTGAACTAGAACCAGCAATAGATAGTATGGATGATGAAACATTTAGTTTTCATGTAAATGAGGAGAAAAATGACTTTAGTAGTTGGGTAAGAGATGTAATAGGAGATAGTGAATTAGCGGAACAATTATCGGCTACAAGGGATAAGACAAGGACTCAGCTTTTAGTACTTAGAAGGATACTCTCTCTGCTAAAACAGAAATGAACGAAGAGATAGAAAAACTACATAGGATTTTAGGAGATGTAAAGCCAGAAGAATGTTTTTGGATAAATAATGGGCCTATAGTCAGGAACATATATGAACTGATTAATGTTCTTCAGACTATAGATGATAGGACTTTTTCTTATCATGTTAATAAGGAAAGAAATGATTTTAGTGTCTGGGTAAGGGCTGTCCTTGGCGATGAAGAACTAGCGGATAAATTACTAAAAACAAAAAACAGGAAGAGGATGTTAAATATCATTAGGGAGAGAGTAAGATGTATTGAGGGAATGATAGATAGCGCCTTAGAGAAAGAAAAAATAAACCATCTGGCTAATAATAAAGAGGTTATTCATAGGGAATTTAGCTTTGAGAGGGTATTTTTGGAACTGATAATAAGTTTTCTATTGGGTATTGTGGTTGGTGTTGTTGTGGGTATGTTACTTGAGCATTATTCCCTTATTCCAGTGGGTTGGTTCTAGCGCTGTTTTGGTTTTTCTTTGGTATACTGATTAGTATACTAGTTTCTAAAATAGAAATTTTTATATATAAGTTCATATATGGAATTAATATTAAAATTTTTGAGTCTTAGATGAAACAGAAAATCAACAAAGGACAGAAGAAAGGAAAGAGATTGCCTCAGAATCAGATTAAGATACAGCAGTTAAAGAACAAACAATTCATAATAACTCTGCCTAGTATGTGGGCTAGTATTCTCAAGGTAAAAAAGGGTTCTGTTATTACTTTTATTCCTGGAAAAAATGGTGGTGTAGAAATAATAAAGATAAGGTAGGATGCTAAACAAAAAATCAAAGTTAGAAACGAGAAAGAGAAAAAGCGTATTTGAAAGTAGATTTATGCTTGTCTTCCTTATTGTTTTAATAATCCTTGGCAGTATTTTTTGTGCAATATACATTAAAAGTTTTGTGGGTTTTGTTGTTTCTATTCCAGGCAAGGCTGGTTATATAACTAAGCTTCTTATTGAGCAAAGGCTTCAGACTTCTCATTGGCAGGGCTTTTATGGATTAGCCTTAATGTTACAGGGTTACGATGAGGTTCAATATGAAAATGCCTATCCTGGAGAAGTTAAATCTAAACACCTTGTATTTAATTGTCTTGAGCCAAATATAGACCATGAGGTCTATGCTAGTCTGGTACATCCAAATAGTTTAGATTGGAGTTCTGTAAAACCTGCGACACCTGAAATGGTTGAGGACTACTTTAATATAAGCTCATATGAGTATGATTCTCCTACAATTACATTTACCCATAACGGCAGCGTAATGTTGGGTGCTAACAATATAACCGGTATTCCTATGACATATACAAAAAAATATGGCGATGAAAATAGTACAGCTTTTAACCTTGGAATATTGAATGTCAGCGGGGACTTAGTGTTTTTTACTAAGATAGCTGATGTTCAGACTGGTTTTAATAACCAGAAACTTAATTATCAGATGATTTTACCCACCTTGAATGGAACATTGTACTATTTCTTTGCAGATCCGAATGACAATTGTCCAAGTGGTTTGGGAATAGGATATTCTGGTGATGGTTTTGTTTATGGAATTGTAATAGATAATAGCACAAACCAAACTTTGTCAAATGTTACAATAGGTGTAGGAGGCACAATCAATTATTCCGATGGGAGTGGTTTTTATAATATTTCAACTAAGATAGGTTATCAGTATCTTGTTGCAATTAAGGAGGGATATTACATTTATACGGCTTTGGTTAATATAACTCTAGCTAATGGTATAGAGCGTAATATTTCTATGGTGCCGTTTCCATCACAAGTAGGTAATGGAACTATCTATGGGACTGTTGTTAATAATAAGACCAATCAAACACTAAGCAATGTCACGATATTAATCGCTGGGAAAAGCATTTTAACGGATGAAAATGGATTCTATAATTCTACCGTTCCTGAAGGAAACCATACAATTATTGCTATGTTGAGCGGATATGGGGAGCATATTGGGTTTGTTGTTGTTCCTAGGGATAGCGAAGTAGAGTATAATATCTCATTGGAACCATTAACTGGTACTGTTGAGGGATTTGCTATTGACAATAGCACAGGAGAATTTGTTTCAAATGTAACAGTTGGTATAGGTGGCTCAAGTGTCTTGACAAACGGGTCTGGTGCCTATTCAATTACAGCAAATGCTGGAGAGCATTTTATTATAGGAGTTAAACAGGGCTATGAGAACTATGTGAATAATATCACCGTGTTACCCGGAAAAACAATTAAACATAATCTTACAATGGTTCCTAGTCCTGTCATTGAGGGTGAGATTTATAATAACGGGACTGTTCAAGGTTATGTTACCAATAATTTGACTTCTGAAGTAATACAAAATGCAACTGTGACTATAGCAGGTGTCTTTGATTATACCGACGAAAATGGTTTTTATAACATTTCTATTGTGGAAGGAAGGCACAATATCGTGGCTATAAAGACAGGTTATGAAAATTTTATAGGAGAAGTTAATGTTAGCGCAAATAATATAACCATTTATAATATTTCTATGAGTCCATTTGTGCCTCTCACAAAAGGGAATGGTACTATAAAAGGAACTATAACAAATACAGAGGGCGCCATACTAGAGGGGGTTATTGTAAGTCTTGCTGGGCAATCCACAACCTCAAATTCTAGTGGCGGTTATAATCTTACTGTTCCAGAAGGTACATATAATCTTGTTGCAGTGAAGTCTGGTTATGATAATTATTTTGCCCAGGTTGAGATAGTTGCTGGTAATACTACAATTCATGATATTGTTATGAATTCATCTATAGTTATAGTCGGTAAGGGTCCTGCAACTGGAACAGGGGAGGGAAAAGGAAAAGCAAAAATAATAGAAAGAATCCTAAGAAGAGTACCTGTCATAAAAGAGATCAAAAGGCTAGATTATAAGATATCTATAAATAAGATTATCAAGTCCTTAAGGATAGGTTCTTTCTTGGATATACCCCTTACAATTTCTAACCTAAAAAAGGAATCCCTTTCTGTTATGGTGTCCGTTGAGGGCGATGTTGCTCCATTGGTTAAGATTGACAAAAAGCTATTGAGTATAGCATCTGGATTCAGCGAAGACCTTAGGCTTACTTTGATTGGCAAAGGAGAGCCTGGTGTTTATGAAGGCAATATTGTTCTCTCTGGGGATATAAATGAGAAGATTCCTCTTTATGTTTTGCTTTATGATAGGGAGAGGTTACCCATAGAGGCCCTCCTTGTTAGGTTGAGGTTATCTGATAGCAGGGTTCCGATTGGAGGTAATCTTAGATATAGGGTTGATATACAGAATTTATTGAGGGATGAAAAGTATAATGTTAGGC
The DNA here is from genome assembly GCA_964577685.1 of uncultured Methanosarcinales archaeon. Classification (GTDB taxonomy): domain Archaea; phylum Nanobdellota; class Nanobdellia; order Woesearchaeales; family JACPBV01; genus CAZNZT01. The sequence goes on from CAZNZT010000007.1 coordinate 50,367, forward strand.
TGGTTCATAAGATTGTTAATAAAAAAACAGGTAAGGAGTTTTTGCTTGATACAGATTATGTAGATATTAAGACATCATTCTCTGTAATTAAGACCTTTCCAATAGACAAAGGCATTGAGCCAGGAGAATATCAATTGAAGTTGGAGGTAAGATACCTTGATATGAGCTCTGAATATACAGGTTCATTTAAGATTGTAGTGCCTATTTATAGGTATGCTATTTTGGGGATAATTCCATTGTGGTTATTGCTTGTTTGTATTGGTGTTCTAGCAACATCTACTTTTGTTTATATGCTTTATAAAAAGAAAAAGGCAGAAGAAAAGAGGTATCGGGTTGAAGTGGATTTTGGTGAATTACCGCCACCAGGACCAAGGTCTGCTTTTGTTGGTAATATAGCTGACACTAGCAAAAAGGTTTATTTTGATTTAGATAAATTTCAGATTCACACATTGGTAGCAGGAGCCTCTGGTTCTGGTAAAACAGTTGCTGCTCAGATCTTGGTTGAGGAGGCACTTTTGAAAAACGCATCTGTTCTTGTGTTTGATCCAACAGGGGTTTGGACTGGCTTCTTGAGGAAATGTCAGGATAAAAAGATACTTGACATGTATCCAAGGTTTGGTATGAAAAAAACTAGTGCAAGGGCCTTTAATGGAAATGTTCATCTGGTTTTTGATTATAGAGAGCTTATAGATATTAAGAAATATCTAAAGCCCGGGGAGATTAATATCTTTGTTATTGATAAACTAGACACTAAAGGAGTTGAATTTTTTGTTGCAAATACTATTAAGCAAGTCTTTAAAACTAATCTGCCAGAGTCTCCAGAGTTGAAGTATCTCCTTGTCTATGATGGCGTCCATACCCTACTTCCTAAATTTGGTGGTTCTGGAAAGGTCTTTGTGCAGATTGAAAGAGCAACAAGAGAATTTAGGAAATGGGGTGTTGGTTTGGTATTAATAAGCCAGGTTGTGAGTGATATAGCAGCAGAGGTTTTGGCTAATGTAAATACAGAGATTCAGATGAGAACTAGGGACGAGGGAGATTTAAAGAGAATAAAGGAGGAGTATGGCGATATGATATTAAAGTCTGTTGTAAAAGCAGGTGTAGGTACGGGAATGGTTGAGAATTCTGCCTATAACAAAGGAAAACCTTTCTTTGTTGCTTTCAGACCTGTATTACATAGCTTACAGAAATTAAAGGACGAAGAATTACAGAATTATAATAAATATAACTTAATAATAGATGATTTGGAGTATCAGTTGGAGCAATTAAGGAGCGAGGGAATAGATACATTTGATTTAGAACTTGAACTCAAACTTGCTAAAGACAAGGTGAAAAGTGGTAACTTTAATCTTGTTGATATCTATCTTGATGGATTGAAGCCAAGAATAAAAAGCCAATGGGATAAAATCGGAAAAAAACCGAAGAAGAGGGAAGTAAAATTAGCAGATGTTGGTGAGGATGTGTTTGGAGTAGAGGAAAACAAGAACAAGGAAACAGCAAATAAAGAAATAAAAGCAGGGGAGAGAACGGGTAAGGAGATTATGACTAAGGGAAAAGATGCAACTGGAACTGGCAATAGGGAGGATGTTGTTTCTAAGGCGAATGACATATTGAGAGAAGCTTACAATGACTTAAGGAATGGAAATATAGGTGAAGCAAAGAATAAGTATGCTAAGCTTTCTGCATTATACAGGAAAGTTCCAAATGAGAATAAGCAAGAAATATATAAGAAATGTCTAGAGTTAAGGAATGCTATGTTAGGTAAAAGATGAAGATGGAAGAGGACTTAACTAGTTTGGACAAATTGAAAGAGATGTTTAGAAATCTTAAATCCAGAATGTCTGAGTTAAGAAAAAAGGGCTATGATTTAAGTATTCCAGAAATTATGATTTTAGTTTTGCCGCCAAAGATAAAGTTAGCTGAGGTAACTAAAAAGAAAGAGGATATAGAGAATGCTATTGCTGTTATTAGTGAAATAAATCATGAACTTGATGAGATAGAAAAAACCAAAAATATAAATATTATGTTAAGAGATGTTAATAATCTACTGAATCAGTGTGCTGATTCATTGAAGGAAGGGAATATTGATGAGGCTAAGGAAATCTATCTAAAAGCTGAAAAAATCTATAGAGAATTGCCAGAAGAAGCTAAGATAGAGGTTTTTGATAAGTATTTTGAGGTAAGAGAGAATATTGAAAAATTTAAAAACAATAAGGGTTTTAATAGGAATAATCAGGGTAATGAAGAATAATAAAAAAGAGGTGTATTATGGGTTTGTTTGGAAAGAAGAAGGATAATGCAGATAATAGTCAAGATCCTCCTGGAGAAGATAATTCTAGGAATGAGAGTGAACAAGTTCCTATAGCTAAGCTTATAGCTGATGTTGAAAAGTTAAAGGCCCAATTTAGCACTTTTTATGAATTGAACAAAGCGAATACAGAAAGATTCACGAGAATAAATGAGCAGATTGGTGAGTTAAGAACAATGATACTTGATAGAGATAAGGCTAGTAGAGTGCTTGAGGCTAAAGCTACGCAAGCTATTGGTATGGTTGAATCTGTCCAGCCGGATAAGTTTATGGTAGAGCTGAGGAAGCTTGAAAGCAAGACTGAGGCTCTTAAGGCTAATCTTGAGAGTAATGAGATGATGGTGAAGAATGCGTTATCTGAGTTAAAGGAAATAAGAAATAAAATCTTCACTTTTAGGGGAATGGAAGAAATGGTGAAGCTTAATGAGGAAGTAAAGGGGGAGCTAATGGAGATTAAAAAACTAAGCGCAACGGTTGGAAGGCATAGTGATAAGGTTGAAACAATATTTTCTGAATTGCAAAAAAAGATTGGTGATGTTGAAAAAATGTCGGATAAGGTTGAGGGATTAGATAAGTCACTTAGACAGATTGCTTCAGAATTAGATAATTTTAAAGTTAGGATTAGTGAATTTGCAACTAAGAAGGATATTGAGGATTTGTTATCTAAGTTTAAAGCTTTTGAAAAATATGTGAGCGGGATTGTTGGGCTTATCCATAAGAAAATGAATAATTTTGAGAAGGATTTGCTTAATGATGTTGAAGAAAAAACAAAGAAGGTAGAAAAACTCCTTTCTGGTTTTGAAGAACTTGCGAAGAAAACACCGGAACTTGATAAATTCTTCCATTTACTAGAAGATGAAGCAAAAAAGGCTCCACAAAAAGAAGTAAAAGTAGAGAAGATAAAGGTTCCCGGTGAAGAAGAACCTATTGAAAAGCCTGAGGAAAAGCCAAGCCTTGCTGAGAGGTTTAAGGGCCTTAAGGAGAAAATATCCAAGATTGGAAGTAAAGAGGAGTAATACCTATTTTCTGTTTTTTATATTTTTATTGTTTTTCTTTTTATCTTTGCCATTCTTCTTTCTTTAATAAAAATTAATAAAAATAAAAAAATTTATATATTAGTTATAAAATAGTTATAAAAAAGTAATATAATAGTAATAAAAAAGGTATAAAAAATAACTAAAATTTAATATATTCCTAGTTTTTATTTTTTTGTTTTTCGCAAAAGGCAGATATAATGGTTAAGATAACAAAGGTAAATGAACAGCTGAGGATTAATATACCTAAAGAGATTGCTGAGCTTAAGGGATGGGATGAAAATACTGATCTTTCTTTTGTTCCTTTTCTTCAGAGTCCTGATTCTGAGCTTGATAAGGATGTTCCTATACTCATAAAAGAAGTTAAGCCAAAGCTAAAGCATAAACCAAAATCAAGGATAAGAGATAAATAGATGTAAGAGGGCGCAAAGGCGCAAATGTGATGAGATGGATAAATAGAGGGCTATTACTAGCCCTGTCTATGGTATTAGTAGGTATTGGTATTTGTTCCTTTTTAGTTAGTGCTATAGCTCCTAGTAGTGTTAATAGTTTTAATCTTAGTGTGATTAATGAGTCGTTGAGTTTTAGGAACGAGTCTTTTTATCTTGATAAGGATTTCTACTCTTTGGGGGAGGAGGTTTTAATTTATGCTAATATTGCTAACCTTACAGATATAGAGAGAGTTGTCATAACAAGGTATAAAGAAAATTATAGATTTGTTGGGAATTTTAATAATCCTTTGGTATTTGTTGCTCCTGATTTTGGTGATTATACAGTTAGTATTTTCCTGAAGAATGGTTCACTTTATAAGAAAAAGTTTTCCGTTATAAATGGGTCTAATGTATCTGAAAATATGTCTGAATCTTCACTTGGACTCTTTCTTAAGACAAATAAGATAAATTATTTTGTTGGGGATGAGGTTGTAATAAACTTCAATCTTGTTGTAGCAAGGAATTATAGCCTTCTTATTTACTCCAACAATAGCATTTTTCAGTATTTGGGTATTCTGAAATCTCCTTTAGTATTTCTACCGAGAGAGGCTGGGAAATATGTTGTTGAAATTAATGACCTAAATTCTACATTGGTATCAACTGTTTTTTATGTTAGGGATAAGGAGATAACAGGTGATGTTTACACAGACAAAAGCGTATATAATGTAAGTGAGAGGGTTACAATCGGCATAATCGGGAATGCAACAGAACTTAAGGTTGTGTTTGGCAATGATAGTTTTAATTTTATTAAGCCTAAGAGGGAGGTAGTCTTTATACCCAAGAGACAGGGTAAATATAAAATAGTGGCGATATTTAGAGAGGGAAACAGGACAAAGAGGGTGTTTTCTTATTTTGATGTATTGATTAGAAAGGAAAAAGAAACCAATGCAGGTTATTTCTTCTCTATATCTGAGGATGTTGTTGTTAGGGTAGATTTTTCTGATATCATTGAGAGCAAGAAGACTATTATTGAAAAAATATTTGGAATTTCTCCAATAGAAAAGATTGTAGCTTATGTTATGAATCATGGTAACGACAACAGGTTTAATCTTACTATTGAGGATGTAAGTAACGGGGTAGTTGTTACAAGGATAAAAAAGAATCCAAAGATAGAACCATCCCTTTATTTTCTTGTTGTTGAGGTAACCTTACACAATGAGGTTATAAGAAGAAATGTGTCCTTCATGTGGGGGAACATTTCAGAGTGGAATATAACTAGCAATTTTACAAAGACTGCTAATAAGAGCAATATTACTGATATTAGCAGGTTTGTTAAATATTACTTTTCAATTAATGATACGCCAGAGATTGCAGTTGATTTTACTGATGAAATAAATAAACCAAGGAACATATTAGAAATCGCGCTTGGAAAGCCAAAGGTAGAGAAGATAAGTGCTTATGTTGAAGGTGAGGAGCAGAATAATGACTTTAGTTTGTATATATCTCATATAGAGTTAGATAAGTTTTTAGTTGTGATTAATAATAAAGTGCCAAAGAAAGATATTTATAGTTTAGTTGTGGTTGCTAAAGTTGATGATAGGTTTTTCTTGAAACAGATATTGTTTGACTGGGGTTTAGATAATATTTCTTTGATTAGGGAAAGGGTTAAGGTAAAAAATAAAACAGTTACTCTTGAAGAGGCTTTGAGGGTTACTGGTATTGGTTATTCCGTAGAAAAAGAAAAATTAAATAAATCTTTAAATAAAACAATTAATAAAACTAATGAGTTAATTAACTTAAGTAATAAATTAATTAATTATACAAGAATAAATATAACGGAAAAAGAAAATTTAGTATTGTATACTAACAAGGATGTCTATAAGATTGGTGAGAGGGTTTATATCTATTCTAATGCTCGTCTTAGTAATCTTGAGATACTACTTAACGATACACCTCTATTTTCTAAGGATAATGTTACAGGTTTTGTGTCTTTTGTGCCCAAAAAGACAGGTGATTATAAGATAGAGGCTTTGGCTTTGGTTGGTGGTTCAATTGAAATATTGGCTGCTAATTTTTCTGTTGCTCTTTCTGAGAAAGCCAATATTTCATTGACACCATCTAAAATAAATAGGATAGAGAATCTTGAATTCTTAGTTAGAGATTTTAGAAATAAAAATCTTAGTTCTGTTGTGAGATTATACAGGGGAGGAGCACTAATTAGTGAATTGACTAATGTGAAAAGAAGAGTTAAATTGTTTGGAGCTGCTATTGGAAAAAAAGGAGAGATAGGAATAGAGAAAGGGGAATATGATGTTGAGGTCATTCCAAAAGAGGTTCCGATTAAAAGAATTTTCTTCAGAAAATTAAAAATTAGAAATAATACCTTAAGTTTGAGATTGGATAACTTTTCTGTTTCCAAGGTTGATATTAAAAGAGTAAAAAAAGAGAGAATAGTAAATACTTTTGCTATAGATCCATCAGATTTGAATTTTAGTGATGCTATTATTACTGTGAGGGCTAAAGGTAATAGCTTATGGAAGTGTAGGCTCTGGAATTTTTCTGAGCAGAGATGTTATGGAGCTTGGACTAAGATAAAAGAGTTGATTCCAGGGAGGGAATATAATCTAACTCTGATGCTTGAGGATCCAGCTTATGCTGAGGTTAATATTACTATCATTAATGTTCAGAGCTATCCTACTGTTGGAGGTAATTGGACTGTTAGGTTTAATACAACTGGTGTAGCTAATCTGATGATTAGGGCTGTTAATGGTACAACCTGGAGCAATTCTAGTGAAGATAATGATTTTGATTTAAGATTTTTGGAAATCAGATGTGGTAATAGAACCTTGCCTTATAAGTGGGTTAATGATTCTTTGTTCATTCAAGATTATGGTTGTAATGAAACTGGATATGAAGTTAGCGAGGTATTGACAACAGGAAAGCATACATTAGAGTTTAGGTTTGGGGACGATATAGAATATGCTCGTAATTTAGCTGGGTGGTGGAATGATTCTTGGAAAAGAAGAAAAAAGTTAACATTTAATAATACAGGCATTAACGAAAATTTAACTAATTTTGTTGTTATGGTGAGATTAACTCCTACCAGAATAAATTATTCTGAGATTAAATCTGATGGTTCTGACATTCGCTTTATTGATTCTGACGATTCAACACAACTTTTTTATGAGATTGAGGAATGGAATTATAATGGAGATAGCATAATTTGGGTTAAAGTTCCTAGGATAGATGCAAATAATGATTCTGATTTTATCTATATTTACTATAATAATTCTAATGCACCACCAGGAGAAAACGCCACAGGAGTCTGGAGTGATTATTATGCTGTCTGGCATATGACTGAAGTAAATGCTAGAGACTCAAGTCCGAATGGATATAATGGCAGTGCAAATGCTGGTGTTAGTTTTACTTCTTCTGGAAAGATAGATGGAGCAGATAACTTTAATGGTAATGGGTATATAGGAGTAAGTGGGTTTCCAAACATACAATCAAACTTTACAATAGAGGCCTGGATTTATACTAATAATAATGCAGAATCAGGACAAAGAATATTTTGTGATGATGAGAGCAATTCGGGTGGTTACGCACTTTCATTAGGAGACCCTGGAACAGGTGCTTTAAGATTTTATTCTAGGAATATGGATTCTATCATACTAGACACCAGCACAGGGGTAATCTCAAATAGCCAATGGTATTATGTAGTAGGGGTTGCTGACAGAACAAATGAGGACAGGATTATCTATGTTGATGGCGTTGTTAAAGCAAGTGACTTAACTGATACAGGGACATGGGGTATAGATACAGGTATGGCCTCTATTGGAGGAGAAACAGACTCAGGTGAAACAGGCAATAGATTTAATGGTATACTAGATGAAGTCAGAGTATCAAAGAAGGTAAGAAGCCAAGATTGGATTAATGCATCTTATTTAAGTATGAAAGATAGTTTTGTTATTTTTGAAGGTGAGGAAAGTGCTACCCCCCCTGTTATAACTAGTGTTTCTGTTATACCTGCTAGTCCTTTTGATAATCAGAATCTTAATTGTAGTTTCATTGTAAATGACCAAGATGCAAATGAAACTCTATATGCGAATATTACTTGGTATAGAGATTCTGTGCGTGTAACTGACTATGATGTTTATAACTTAAATGTTTCTGCTCAGGGGACTTTTTATACTAATATTTCAGTACCTAATAATGCTACCTCACCAGGAGAGAATTGGACTTGTTCTGTAGTAGTTTGGGATAAATATGAATTAAAGACAAGTGTTAACGGGAGTGCTACGATAAGTGACTCCCAGCCATGGTGGAATGGTTCATGGCTTTATAGGAAAAGGATTGTTGTTACTAATAATTATGGGTCTGTTTTGCCTGCGAATTTTACAGTGAAAATTTCTTCTGATGATTTGGGAATAAAGAGTTTAATAAATGAAGGTAAGGTAAGGCAGGATGGAGGTGATATAAGGGTCGTTTATAACAATAGCAAGGAAGTAATACATGTTTATGATGATTTTGAGGGGAGTATCTACTTTAAGACAGGCTCTTCAATGGAAGCCAATTCTACTGCGATTTATTATGTTTATTATGGGAACAGCAATGCAACATATAATCAATCAACTTACGAGCATTTACTTTTTACATATTACACAAAGCAGGTGGATAGCAGTAATAATGGTGATAACATAGTAATAGCAGCATATGGGAATTCAAGCCATGAAACAATATTTGAGGTTAAGGGGACAGTAAGTCAGGATGGAAATTACTCTTTGTATGGAAATCAGTACTATGAGTGGACTGATCAGTATTCTTCAGGGGCAAGTGTTGTAAGGATAAGGTCAAATAAGCCTTTGTTTGTTCAGAGTGGCATGCCTATTTCCGATGACAATAGAGAAGGAATTTCATTTGCAACATCCTTGGATGAGATTGGTGATTTAGGCAAAGAATATGTTTTTACTACTTATGGTTCTAATGATGATACATATCCCGGTGATCCTCATACGGACAGGATTATTTTGATTGTAAATCCAAGTGAGACAGAGGTTGTGAAGTATAGTGTAGAGAAACAGAATGGAACATCTATAGCTACAGACCAGATATTATATCCTGGGTCATTTGTATTCTATGATTCTGGGGATGGTGTTACAGCAGGTGTGTATAAGGTGCATGCTAATAATACAATTTTTATTGATGCAAGAATGGCAGATAGTGTGCAATCAAGGGATATTCATAGTTATGTTCCACCTGTCAATGGAACCAGACTAGGGACATTGTTTTATCTTACAGAACCAGCTGGGATGTATTTGATTAATCCTAATGATGGAGATGCTCTTGTTAATGGGACTGATCTTACAGATGGAACTAATAATTTTTCAGAAGTTGTTGGAGCACATAGTTATGTTTTGAGGGTAGGTCCTACGGATGATTCAAACCATGTTTTTAGTGTAGAATCAAATGTTTCAATAATTATTGGGTACGGTAGTTCTGCATCTTCAATAGGGGATGCTGGTGACTTTGTTCCAGACCAACACACAGGAAGACTTACCGGTCAGAATTTTACTTTTTTAAGTGATCCTGGGGGAGGTGGAGTAAGGCAAACAGCGATTGCATTGTTTGATAGCACTACTGTGACTTGGTATGATGGGACAACTACAACTTTAACGAATGCAGGCGATTCAGCACAAGATACTTTTGATATAGCAATTGCTTTAAGGGAAGTTTCTGCTAATAAACCAATACAGCTTGTTACAGAATGGCGGTATAATAGGGGGGATGGTGTAATGTATTCCTTGCCTATGGAACTAGAATGGGGGGAGGCTCCTAGCTCGTTTATTTCTTATTCTGAGCAATCAAGGATAGCACCAACAATAAGCTTAGAGTTTCCTTCTGATAATAGCAAAGAAACCCAAAATAAGACTCCAACATTTTATTTTAATGTAACGGGTAGTGTTGATAGTTATAATTGTACTTTGTATTTGGATAATGGAACTGGGGCTGTTGTTTATGCTAATAATGAATCTACATCTGATGGTGTTTCAACATCCTTTACATTAACTGTAGAGCTTCCGAATTTACAATATTATTGGTTTGTGAATTGTTCTGATGGTATTAAGACAAGTATGAGTTCTGTTTATAACCTTAGTATGTGGGTTGACTATAGTCCTAGTGTTGTATTGAGTCTTCCTGAGAATAATTCTTTTGAAACTAGTAGTATGGTAATCTTTAATTGCTCTGCAGATGATGATTTTGATATAGTTAATGTTAGTTTATATACCAATCTTTCTGGTGGTTTTTCGGTTAATCAGACAAAGACCTTTACAGGCAGTTCTGACACTAGCGTAGTAGCTATTTTTAATATTACATTCAATAATGAGAATGATTTTATATGGAGTTGTTTGGCCTATGATAATGGTTTGTATGATATAGCACCACAGTCTAGTTTTGCAACAGAAAACAGAACAGTTAGAGTTAGGTTTCCAGTTGCTTCCTTTACGGATATAACATCTTCTACTAATTTGTCAAACAGAACGACAGGCATAGGCGTTTGTGTAGAGGATTACAATCAAAACGGATTCTTAGATGTTGCTCTTCTGGGAGATGATGAGGGTAGTGTGAATCTATTTAATAATACCCTTGGTACTAATTTTAGAAATGATAGTAATGCACTAAGTAGTGGCTCAAATCTAGGTGGTCGTGGTTGTTCGTTTGGGGATTACAATAATGATGGTTATGGTGATTTTATAACAGCAAGTGATTTTATTCTTTATAAGAGCAATGGAGATGGGACATTTAGTTGTGCAGATAGTAAGGGAGATAATGCTTGTAGTGGGAATATCCTGCCTACTACAACATTTGCTACAAAGGGAATTCAATTTTTTGATTATAATAATGATAGCTTTTTAGATATTTGGGCTCCCGACAGTATAAATGGTCCGGTAATATTTACTAATAATGGGAATGGGACTTTTTCAAGTTTAAGTTTAGGTTCACAAACGCCAGATGGATATTCTGTCGTAGTTGATTATGATGGAGATAATGACCTTGATTTATTTGCCGTGGATGGAACAAGCCATATAATCTTTAGAAATGAGAATAATGGTAGTTTTACATATATTAATCCATCTGATATTGGTTTACCTACCCAGGTAAGAAGTTCAGCAAAAGTAGATAATTTCACATGGGGTTTTGGTGATTATGATAATGATGGAGATTTGGATGTATTTATAACAGCTACTGGGATATTAGAAAGAAATTTCTTTGAGAATAACGGAAACGGGACATTTACAGACAGAACAGTTGAAGCAGGGTTGCCGACAAATGATTTAGGAACAAATCCAGTTTGGGGGGATTATGATAATGATGGCTACTTGGATTTATTAATAGGTGGAGTTGGTCTTTATAGGAATAATGGTGATAAGACTTTTACAGACAAGACCTCAGATGTTGGTTTAGTAACAGTACCAGATTCTGCTGAATTTTTTGATTATGATAACGATGGGGATCTTGATATTATAGGCCAGACTAAAGAGGGCAGGACTATATTATATAGGAATGATTTAGACAACCTGGATTATCTTAAGATTATTGTTAAAGGATTAGGAAACAAATCATACTATAATTTTTCTAATAGGGATGCGATTGGTGCTAAGATTGATGTTTATGATTCTTCCAATAGTCTGGTTTGTCATAGGGAAGTTAGTGGGGGAGAATCATATAGTCAAGCACCAAAAATGCAGCACTGTGGTTTGGATTATACCTCGGAATATTTAGTGAATGTGACATTTCCATCTGGTGTTACCTTTATAAGGAATGTTACTCCAAAGTATGAGCAGATTACTATTGGTGGGAATATATTAAGCCATACTATTGAGGTTAATGAGGTTGATGCAGGACCAACTACAAGCTTGGTTTCTCCGCCTTTAAATGCTGTTGATGTAGATGGGGATGTTACATTTACATGTTCTGCAATAGATAATATTGATTTAGTTAATATCAGTTTGTTTACTAACATTTCTGGAACCTTTAGCATAAATCAGACAGTAAACTTCACAGGTGGGTCAGATAGAAGTAACACAACAACCTTTACCATAACTGGGATTCCTACTGGTACTGTGTTTGTTTGGAATTGTTTGGCTTATGATGCAGGTGGTAGTTCTGATTTTGCTGATGTTAATCACACCGTAACGATTACAACAGGAACGATTAATGTGAATGTTACGCCAGATAGTACTACTTATGGTACAGGTGATGCTGCTGTGATTACAGTGAACACAACAGACAATACTTATAGTCCATTGGAAGCAAATATTACTACAGATATAATCTTTGGAAATGCAACTTATCTCTGGTGGAATACAAGTTGGCTTTATAGGAAGCCCATTATAGTAACGGAAAATAGTGGTAGTAATCTAATAGAGTACCAAATAAATCTTACTATTGATACAAGCAGTCTTATCTCAGAAGACAAATTGAATGCTAATTGTTCTGACTTAAGATTCACTAACAGTTCTAATGATTTAATTGATTTTTGGATTGAAAGTGGCTGTAATACAACCTCTACTGTAGTGTGGGTAAAGATACCTTCTTTACCTGCGGATTCAAATACTACTATTTATATGTATTATGGAAACAAGAATGCAACATCCCTTAGTAATGCAACGAGAACTTTTTCTTATTCTTCATTAAAGGGGGTGATGTATGTTGTTAGTAGCGTTATTGATTCTTCCGGTAATGTAGATATTGTCAGTTTTAGAGATAATAATACGGTTAGCAATGGCACTTCTAGTATTGATGTTAATGAGTCCGACATAGCATCCTTTTCAAACACACAGGTATCTCAGAATAGTGCTATATATGGTTTAAAGCCTTTTTTTGCTTCTGGTGATGTTAGTGGTACTGATGCATTGGTTCCTATTTCGTTTGCTTCAAGGCAGTTTATTTATTCAGTTGGTAGGCGTACTGATAGATGGCATGTTTATAGTCCGTTTGGAGATGCTAATGTTTCTATATATGATGGGAATGATGGTGCTGGTTGGACATTGGTTGATAGTCCATTTACAGTGAATCAGGGCTCTGCAATTACAGTGATTAGGAATATTGCTAATACTGATTCTTCTACTGATACACCTAGTGCAGTGTTGATTAATTCTACACACCCAATTTTAGTAACTCATGATACAAGCAGGGGGACAGATGCTTTTGTATTATATCCTCCTTCCACAGACTGGTGGGGCGTTCCTGGGACTAGATTTGATATAGGCGTTCTTGAGGATGAGACAACAATAACCATCTTAGAGAGTGATGGAACTAATACCACTATTCTTTATAATAGTAGTCAGGATTACCATATAAGTGGTTTATCTGAGGATGGAGCAGGTACAGCTTATCATGTAATATCTGATAAGCCTATAGGTGTTACTCAAGTATCTGATGGTGATGGTTCTGAGACGACAACATTCTTACCAGAGTCAGAATTGGATAATGAATATTATATTCCACAACAAGCAAGTTATATCACGGTAGCTTCAACTAAGCCATATACTAATTGTACAATCTACAGAGCAGATGGGTCTGTTCTTACTACTTCTCTAACTACCCAGAATCAGAATTATCCTTTCCCAAGTAAGTGGTATTATGGTTCAGATGAAGGAGGGGATATTCCTGCTGGTTCAAGGCTTATCTGTAATGCTACTGTATTTGCATATTATGAATTTGTTACAGCAGCTGGTGGTCAGAATGATGATGAACATAATTTGTTGGGTAGGAAAGCGATGAGGCAATATGTATATCCTGGACCAACTTCTGCTATTGAATTTGAACAAATGTTTGTTCAGAGGGATATAAATCAAACAAACACTAATGGATTGTATAACTTTACCTTTAATACAACAGGTCATTATATTGGTGATTATTCTGCTGTTAGTTATGCTACTAAAAAAAATTATTTAGATGGTTATGATTATGCTTTTTTTACTATAGTTTCTGGTGGGGAATATCCAATAATAACTATCGTACATCCTTTAAATGGTTCTACAATAAATGAGGATTCTGTTTATCTTAATATTACAACAAGCAAAGATGCTACTTGTAAGTATGATACTAACAAATTGTTTGATTATGACACCCAAGGTACTTTGTTTGATGTTACTGGTGGAACAACGCATAAAGCAAATCTTGGTAGTTTATCGGAGGGGAGCTATACCTATTATATAAAATGTAGAGATTCTATTGGTAATACGAATGATAATTCTAATCAGGGTTCTACAACATTTACAGTTGATAGGACTAACCCCACAATTCAATTGAATAATCCATTGGACAATTCTAATCAAACAAGCTCTGCAATTACTTTCATTTGGACAGCGGATGATAATATAGACGACACTTTATTATGTGATTTAACTCTAAATGGACAGGTTGTAGCTTCTAGTGTTTCTTCAGCAAAAGGGTCTCAGACCACTTATACAGTCAAAGATATTACTAATGGCAATTATACCTGGAATGTTAGTTGTTTTGATAATGCTAATAACTATAATACTAGTGTTACCTATTCCTTTTCCCTTGAGATTATTGACTTGGTTATTGATGTAAAATCAGAGAACAAGAGTTATAAACAAAATAGGGATGTTAAATTAACACCGTCTACAGTTTGGAGTTCTGGTGACAAGGAAAGTGGTGTAAAACAAGCAAAAGTTGATTCTCGTTTCGCTGGTGAATTCGGTTTTTATGAGGATATCAGTACACAATGGACATGGGTTCCCTTCACTCAGGAATTTGCGGAAACTCCTGTTGTGATTCATACAACAGAGATTGATGGCTTTGATTATAATGGAGAGTCTGGAGGTAGTGGCGATTATGTTTGTTTGACTAGAATAAAGGGCGTAAACAGAAGTGGTTTTTTTGTAAGGCTTGATGATTGGGACAATAGGGCGAGTTATGATGATCCATGTCCTTCTGGTGGTGTAACAGGAATAAATGTTCAGTTTGTGGCTATGGTGCCTGGTAATTATTATCTCTCTGATAATACAACGAGAGTAGAGGTTCATAATGTCAGCAGGGATGGTACAACTGGTTGTGCGTACGCTGGTAGTTGGAGAAGGGATGGAGCTAATCTTAATTACGCTAGTTCATTTGCCTTTACTCCTTATGTTTTTGCTTCTGTTCAAACAGCGAATGATGATGATGAAATTAATACTGTTGTGAGGGGGTGTAATGTTGATCAGGCTAATCCTGATACAGAATATGATGGTTCTTGTGTTATGGTAGCACTTAATGGTATGGAACCATCCTCTGGTGATGTATGTTCTGTCCATACAGCTAATGAGACAATAGGTGTTCTAGTTTGGGGTATAGATAGCAGTCAATCAGATAACCCAGACAATGGGATGGTAGGAGATGGAGATAATGTATGGAAATGGAGTGCTGTAAGGTCTAGTGATGAGGTACGTGGGGCAGAGAATGATCCAGCTCCTATGAATAAGTATCCTACAAGCTATGATAGTTCTTTCGGAACAGATGTTGTTGCTGTTGCCTCTGGTGTTAAAGTAGATGGGTCTGATGGTTTTGTTCCTGTGATTGATATTGATACAGCTAATGATTTAGTTTATCTTATAGCTATGGAGGATGAAAATAGTGATGATGATCAGTCTCATCCAAAGGAGGTTATGAAAATCTTGGTCTTTAATGATTCTTCTGGCTATATCTATAGTAATGAAACAATGGGTGGGATTGACTTGAATACATCCTTTTATGATTATAACTTTTCTGGTCTTAATTTTACTGAGTTATCTTATATTGAGTTGAATATAGAACTAAGTTACTATAATGCTTCTGTTTCTTCTAGATTAGGCACAGCTTATCCGGATTTAGAGGTTAGGGTTTATGATGGAAGTGATTATTCATATTCTTACTTTTGTAATGCTTATGGTACCTATGGAGTAGATGGCAATTATAGTTGGAACTGCTCAAAGGAAATTACAAATAATACTATTCTGAGAGCATGGAATGATTCCAATAACAGGAAGATAAGGATAAGGGGTGTTTATTTGGATGGTTCAGGAGATGAATATGATATAATAAATTGGAGTGGTGTGTATGCTGATTTGTATTTGCCATCCAGATTTGACAATATTGGGCCTACAGAATTAACCGGGAATTTACTATTGCAGGTTCTGGTGAATGATAGTGGCTCTTTTGTTGAATTTTCTACGATATACAATAAGACAGTTTCAATAGCTCCGAATGAGTCTATTGATATAGCACATCTCTGGAATTATGGTGGGTCTTGGAAATATAGTAATTGGGAGTATAGGAAAAATATTACAATCAACAGCTCAATGGTTAATGAGGATTTAATTGATTTCCCATTGTTTTTAGAACTTAATTCATCTAACTTTGATTTTTCTAAGGCAAAATCTAATGGAGAGGACTTAAGATTTGTGGGTTCTAGTGGTAATGAGCTGGCTTATGAAATTGAAAAATGGAACTCAACAACGCAAAAAGCAGAAATTTGGGTTAAGGTGCCTTTTATTTCCTCTTCCAGCGATACAGAAATTGTGATGTACTACGGAAATCCAAATGCACCACCAGGAGAAAACGCCACAGGAGTCTGGAGTGATTATTATGCTGTCTGGCATATGACTGAAGTAAATGCTAGAGACTCAAGTCCGAATGGATATAATGGCAGTGCAAATGCTGGTGTTAGTTTTACTTCTTCTGGAAAGATAGATGGAGCAGATAACTTTAATGGTAATGGGTATATAGGAGTAAGCGGGTTTCCAAACATACAATCAAACTTTACAATAGAGGCTTGGGTTTATACGAATAATAATGCAGAACCAGGGCAAAGAATATTTTGTGATGACGAGACTTATTCGGGTGGTAGTTCAGGTGGTTATGCATTATCATTAGGAGACCCTGGGGCAGGTGCTTTAAGATTTTATTCTAGGAGTATGGATTCTATCATACTGGACACCAGCACAGGGGTAATCTCAAATAGCCAATGGTATTATGTAGTAGGGGTTGCTGACAGAACAAATGAGGACAGGATTATCTATGTTGATGGTGTTGTTGAAGCAAGTGACTTAACTGATACAGGGACATGGGGTATAGACCCAGGTATGGCCTCTATTGGAGGAGAAACAGACTCAGGTGAAACAGGCAGTAGATTTAATGGTATATTGGATGAAGTCAGAGTATCAAACAAGGTAAGAAGCCAAGATTGGATTAATGCATCTTATCAAAATCAGAGATTTCCTTCTACATTTTATTCTTTTGAGCCAGAGGAAAAGCCCAGCAGATTTAATACGGACAACAATCCCTTAGGGACATATTTAGTTTATGCAGCGTTAGTTGATTCTAATGGAAATGTGATTCAAAATGGTGATGGTTCTTATATTGAGGATAATTATAGTTTTGTTATTGATTATTTGAGAATAAACATAACCTCTCCTTTGAATAATTCTGTCCATGATGTGCAGGGGTTTTATGTGAATGTTAGTTTACAATATAAAAGCTACCCAAGCGGGGGTACATGTTATTATTCTATCGACTCTGGAACTAATGTGACTATGGATAATATCTCGTCAGTTGAATTTTCTAAACATACGGGTACTCTTTCATTTGGACAACATTACATTCAATTTTTCTGTAACGATACTGGGGGGGAGTTTTCTTATTCTTATGTGTATAATTTTACAGCAGAAGATTTAATAGCCCCAAATGTTACGATTCTTACTCCTGCAAACAATAGTGAAGAGCCAAATGGGAATGTAAGCTTTGTTTATAAAGTGGAGGATATATCCTCAAATATTTCTAATTGTACATTGATTTTTGATTTCTTTGATAATGAGACAAGTTCTGCTATACAAGAGGGTATAAACCAAACATTTAATCTTACGGATATAAGCTTTGGGCAACATAGATGGCAAGTAAAATGTGTTGATAATTCCTCTAATCATAATATTGGTTATTCTGAGGAGTCTGTTTTTTTGGTTGGTTATGATACTTCTCCACCAGTTATTACTCTATTAGAGCCAGAAAATAATACTTATACACAAAATAATGATGTTGTTTTCAAGTATAAGGCTTATGATCAGCCCGTTGCTGATAATATAGACAATTGTAGTTTGATTATTAACGGAAAGATAAATCAAACCAATAGTTCTATTAAAACCCAGGCTGGTGAGATAAATAGCTTTGTATTAAATAACCTGCCAGTGGCACAGTATAATTGGAGTATTAATTGTACTGATGGAGCAGTAGCTCATAATGTAGGTGCTTCAGATACATTTAACTTAACTATTGGTGAAGATACAGATTTTCCTGTTATTACTTTAATTTCTCCTGATAATAACTATACGGATACTGATGGGAATATTGTTTTCTACTATAATGTTAGTGATGCTTCAGGAGGGATTGCTAATTGTACAATCTACATAAATGGTACTATGGATGTACAGGATACATCTACTACTGTAGAGGAGGATACACCCCAATCATTTACAGTTAATGGATTAGTTGATGGAAATTATAGTTGGCAGATAAATTGTACTGATGATAGCTTCCAAGCAAATTCAAATGGTTCTGAAATTAGACATTTTAATGTCAGTATAGTGTATGGTGTAAATGTAGAAGTTTCTTCGAGGAATGTATATGAGAAAGGGACAGAGGTAAATGAGACAATAGTTATCAATACAACGACAAAGGACGAGTTGTATCAGCCTATCAATACAAGTGTAACTACATATATAGTTAATACTGATTCTTGGTTTGACCCTAGATGGAGATACAGGAGGCAGATAAACATAACAGAAACAACTGGCTCTGATTTGGTTGATTATCAGGTTAATCTTTCTATTGATACACAGACCTTGATTAGTGAAGGGAAGATGAATGCTGATTGTTCTGATCTTAGAGTCACAAAGGGAAATAAATCTGAGTTAAGCTATTGGATTGAGAATATTAGCTTGTGTAATACTAGTTCTACAATTGTGTGGATAAAAACTAATCTAACAGCATCTTCTGTTAATGTTCATTACTTATATTATGGTAATCCTTTTGCTGTTAATAAGAGCAACATCACTACTACGATGGGTTGGCTAGAGTTTGCCAATACATCTGTAGTAGATGAGAATTACAAGACTATAAACTTGGCTCATAGTTTTTCAAGTCCGATAGTTACCTCTAGTTTGGAGTATGGTATTGGACCAAATGCCCCACCATATCCAG
>CAZNZT010000008.1:0-64837 GCA_964577685.1 uncultured Methanosarcinales archaeon
TAAAATTTGAAGAAATAATATTTAAAAGTGTGTACTTTTAAGGTTTACTTTACAGATTTGGTTGGTGAATAAATGTAGAAAGGAAAATTCACCACTTTAAAATAGATAAATTTAAATATAAGTTAGATTTTTTGATTAAAAAACAAAAAGGTATTGAAGATAAAATGAAGATAAAACTGCTTGAATCAATTATCGCTGCTATCCTCTCAGTTTACCCTGTTGGTTGTACAAGATTGCCTTCTAAAGCATATGACATAAAACCAAAAACAACTCAAGGGATAAAGGTAGGATCCAATCTAACTTACGAGCAAAGTATGGAAGGAAGTGGAAAAGAAGATAGCAGTAAAACAGAGGGAAACAAAAGGAATGACAATCTACATTATCTTGGGAGGTTCCCACACATTCTGACTTCAAGAAGAAAAGAAAGCAACGATAGAAGGACTATTGAAGATTTAGTAAGCAATAATGAAGAGTTCTATCAAAGATCTACAAAAGAGCCTACCCATCATTACCCATTACCAGATAGAATATATGTTACAGCATCATACTCTTGTAAAGGAAAGAGATTCTTAAAGACAGCACATGAATCTGTTAAAACCCAAGTGGAAAGACCCCTATCACTAATAACAGGTAGACCTGTTGATATTAAAGAGTGGAAAGACTATAATCAAACAATCATCACCCCTGGTCTTGCTTTGGGATGGGATATAAATGAAATACTAGAGTTATTTTTTGAATTTTCTTATGGAAAAGGTGATCTTAAAACTAGGGGAAGTTCTCCTAATGCATTTATTCCACTTGAAGGCTTTCCTGGAGAACCTATTGTAAATATTGGTCCTACTAATTACAAGTTCAATATAACAAGAGAAAGCACTTCCATAGGTTTAGGTCCACTTGTCCATATAGGAGACCTTGTAAACAGATTATCTGGAGAGGATAGAAAATGGTTAGGTAGAGGTAGATTTGATCCGTATATTATAGCAATAGTAAGTTACAATTGGTCAAACTCTGATTTTGAAAGCTATATCCGTTTGCATGGAGGAGACGTATCATCACAATTAGGGCTTCCTCAAGGTAGTATCATAGTACCACCGACCGTTATAAAAGATAAATCGCATAATAGTGGTAGAGGCCCAGGTCTTGCATTAGGCTTTGGCTTTAATGCTCCATTATGGGGAAACTGGGACCTCACCACAACAGCTAGATACAACTGGGTACATCTAGATGGAAGGAATGGAGTTAATTTTGACTTAGATCAATGGACAGTAGCTATAGGGTTAGTTTATCCAATAGGAGGGCCAAAAAACAAAAAAAGATGGACTATAATAAATGGGATGGTAACCCCCTCTATTGAATATTTCACAAGAAAAATGAGGGCCCTATTTAAATAACCCTAATACCCTCCATTCCTTTTTGGCACCATGGATTTTATTAAAGCAAAAAATGACATCAAGACACTGAATACAATAAGTGTATTAACGAGGAGTTGTAGCAAAGAATAGCCAATAGTTGGGTGTGGAGGTAACTCAATAAATGCATTACCCACAATGTTATAGTTGCCTAAAAAATTCATATACTTTGCACTAGATAAAATAAAACTTAAAAACAAAATTACCGCAACCTCAACAGGTTTAAAAATATACTTACGCTTTATTAAATTATATTCCTTAAACGGTCCAGTATGATATGGGTACAAAAGCACATGTGGATCTGCAGCTTTTTTATCCTTAAGATAAGATTCCTTAAAACCATCATTTATCTCAATCAGTTGTCTAAGAATGGTTCTATGATATTTCTCTCTAAGTTTTTTTGATGGTTTTATACCTTTCTTGAGTTCAAATAAAAGATAAAACTTAAAATTTTGTTTTTCATCAAATTTTGTACTTATTTTAAAGGAATTTGTAATATCATGAAGCTCTTCATCCCTACTAAGAGAAAGATATATATGAGTAGGATAAACATTTGCACCATCAATTGAAACAGTTTCGTCTATTCTACCACTGACAAACAAAAAAGGCAATCTTAAGATATCTTCTTTTTTGAGTCCTTGTCTTTGGAGTTCTTCCATATAACCAGGTACAAATTTTCTAAGGATCTGGAGCATTTTATCAAAACTTATTGTTTTTCCTTCATCTTCCAAGCAGTACTTTACCTTAGGAGAAGCAACAACCGGATTAAGAAGAGTTATATGGAACGTTGGTTTTCCTTTCTTTTTTATATTCTCAATATAATGTTCTGTTATATCATACTGAAAAATAACAGGATCCACATCCAAGCTACCAAAAATCTCTTTTCTTAATACCTTATTCTTTTTTGCAAGTTTCCTTATAAATATTGAGAATGGAGTTTCAAAGGCTATTCCAATATCAATATCTGAGGCTCCATAAGAGGATATTATTATAGAATCAGGGTTTCCTATTTTCCTTCTGATGTAATCTCTCCACTCTTCTATAAAAGGTTCTCCCCCAGTAACAAAATCGATTTTATAATCTTTCCATCTTATTTTTTTAGAGCCCTCATCTACAAGCTTTTTTATGAATGGAGGGTAAGCCCCTATAAGATAATTATATTCTTTACCAAAAGTCTTAATAGTATTTACTATTTTATCAACATCTGGACCTATGCTCTTGACAATAGAAAAATTCTCTATAATTTCTGCAAATTTAACACCAGTTGTCCAAGCACCCATGGACCAAGCACCAATAATGATATATCTTTTGTTAGTTGGATTATATGTGTATTGATATTCAAATTGAGCTGCCTTAGCTAACCTTTCAACTTCTTCTTTAGAATGAATCCAATTTACTGGGGTTCCAGAAGAACCTGAACTCTCATCTATGTTCCCATAAGGGGGAAATCTTCCCTGAATACATCTCTCTTCATAAGTATATTTTCTAATATAGTTTTCCTTGGTTGTTATTGGAACTTTTTTAAAGTCTTCTATTGTTCTTATTTCATCAGGATTTATATTATGCTCTTCTAGAAATTTCTTATATGCAGGAACATTCCTTGCTGCTATTTTGAATACTTGTAACGCCTTCTTTCTAGAGATTTCCTCTAGTATTCTTGGATTAGTACTCGTAAGAAATTTTTTTGTTCTTTTATAATTCCTAAGTAAAAAAGATTCATAGAGATAAAGCAACCTCGTGGGTATAAGCCTTACAAATCTACTGATCATAAGTATATCTTAAAAGCATATTAGATATATAAATCTTTTTGAGTTATTTCGCTATTAAAGAGTAGTAAATATAGAAAGATTTAAATAAGATAAAAAAATCCCTAAGCTATATGCCAAGCGAAATAAGAAGAAGGATTGGAAGAATAGAAGATCTGTCTAAGGCTGATGTCACTTGTGAGTATGCCATTACAGCTCTAAAACAAGTGGCGATGCTCTTAGAGGGTGGAGATAAAATAGTACTTGATATACTGCAGAGGGATCATCTACCTGATATTGAAAGAGATGCACTAGAATCATACCTGAGAGATGAACATAGATGGTTTAGCGGATGGGCATATATAGCCCTATTAGAGATATCAGAAGAAATAACAACTGAAGAACAAAGAGCAGGAAAAAGCTTCTATGAAATAATCGGCCAGAACACATTTACTCCAACATTTTTTCAAATAAATGTAGCACGATTACTTTACTCTGTATCTAGATTATACAAAAGAGCTAGTATGCACGTAGGTAATTTTACTGATCTGATCACTCTCCATTGTGAAGAAATAGGAAGAGGAGAAATAGTCATAACACGAAGGACAAAGGATAGATGGAGAAAAGAACTTAAAAAAAGATTAGGGGATTTAGCATTAACTCAACTAAGACACGACTGCGAATTGACAAGAGAATTTCTTATTTCTGTCCCAACTATCTATACTGACAAACATGGAAATCCAAAACCACCCGCTGTGCTTATTGACCACTCTAAGTGTGAAGGAAAGGGAGACGGTGCCTGTGTCTATCATCTCAGATACAAACCCCAAACATTAGAGGAAAGGGCTATTTACTTGTGGGAGTTACCAAGACGTATAAAAAGATTTTTTGATGGTGTTGCAGAGATGAATATAAGACTTCAACAAACTCAAGAAAGATTGCGTGTAAGTTATGAAAGGGAAGTAGAAGCTAAAACTGCAAGGGCAAGAATGGAAACGCTAGTAAGTACTATAGAAGGGATGGCTCATGATGTTGGCAATAGTCTAAATCTCCTTCTGGGTGCAAATAACATAATACTCAGTGATCTAGAAGAAATGTTAAAAAAAGTTAGAAAAAGATATAGTGAAACAATGGGCGATCAAGAAAGTGTAAATAAAGCAATGCAAGAATTATACCCGTATTTTCAACGAATTGGACAAGCTGTTAACACTATTTATAATAGGGGTCAAGAGATAGCAAGTCTTGGAGAGAATATTCTAGATATGTCAAGAGGTGCGGAATCAAAGCCAGGACAATATACACTCCAAGAGGTTATAGAAGAAGCACTTGGATCGTGTATGGAAGAAGCTTATTTAAGAAAGGATAGTGGCATAGAGGTTAAAAAAAGATATGGCAACCCAATTGAATTATTAGGTAGAAGAGGCCTTATAAAACAGATGTTTAGGAATATTATCCAAAATTGTTGTGAAGCAATGGACTACAAGGGAAAACTAAGTATAAACGTAAACCCGAGGGGAAATGGTGTTGAAATTAGGATAGAAGATAATGGAAGAGGAATGACAGAAGAGCAACTTAGAATGGCATTCAAAGAAAGATTCACTACTAAAGATCCATCCTTACATAAATTTAGTGGCACTGGACTAATTCAAATCGCCAATATTGTCAGATTACATAATGGCAGTATTAGATTAGAAAGCAAAGTAGGAGAAGGGACAAGCTATGTAGTATGCCTACCTTACGAAAGGAAAAAAAATGCTTGAAACAAAAATACTGGTTGTAGATGATGAATTATATAGTCAAACAAATAGTAAAAGAGATTTAATCCCAGAAGAAACTGTAAAAATATTATTTGGTGAAGATATCCAGAGGACAAGAGAAAGAGTATCCCAATTAAATCTAAAAGATATCTTAATAGGACTCTTTAAAGGCAAACCGTACCAATTATTCTTTGCTAGTAACTATGAAGAAGCTGAAAGATTACTCAGAGAACATAGAGACATAGAAATACTCCTAACGGATATTAGAATGCCCCACGTAGATGGTTTTCAATTAATTGAGTTATTAAGGGCTATCAATCCTGATTTAGAGGCTATTCTACTAACAGCCTATGGGAGTATACCAAAATATAGAAAAAAAGCCTTAGAAAGCGGAGTTTTTGGTTTTGTAGACAAGCCGATAGAACTTAATAAAAACAAGCTTTTTGATGCCATTGAGAGAGCACAACGAAATTATGAAAGGAGACTTGGAGAAAAAGTTAAAAGAGAACTAGCGATAGCTAGAAATATCCAAATGAGATTAAACCCAACACCACCAAGAGATATTGGAGGGATCGAGTTTTCATGCTTCTACAATCCAGCGGATCACATAGGGGGGGATAGTTACGCAATAACATTATTCAGCGATGGAACTATAGGCATCATGGTCGCTGATGTCTCAGGACATGGTATAAGTTCTGCTGTTATTAATTCTGCATTTGTAAAAGCTTCAGAATCTCTAAGCAAAACATTAAATGATCCAGAAAGAATAGTAAAAATACTATGGAGATGTTTCTATGCACCCCTTTCTGAAGAAGATAGATTCATAACAGCATTATATGCAAAGATTGATCCAAAAGAGAGAATCTTGTATGTAGTCAATGCTGGACATCCAAACCCAATTATCTACCGCCCAAGCGAGGATAAATTCTTAGAAGTTGATGGAGACGAGTATAAAGTATGCCCTATAGGGGTTTTACCATTTGAGAGTATAGAAAAAAAAAGAATTAGCTCACCTCCCCTCAGACTACAAGAAGGAGATATCCTACTTTTTTACACAGACGGTATTCTTGAACAATATAATAAAGATGAAGAAAAACAATTTAAAGATGTTAGAAATCTCTATGACCTGGTAAAAGCAAATAGAAAATCGCCATTATCAAAACTACCACAAGAAATTTATAGAAGCTTTATTGATTTTAAAGGAGCTATGCCGCAAGAAGATGATATCACGCTTCTTGCTCTGAGAATCACACCATATAACAAACACAACTAACCCAAAAAATCTCTAAGCCTCATCTGATTCTTACTTTTTTTCAAAATAACACTCCTTCTTAACAAAATATCTAGCTTATAATCAAATTTCTTTTTAACCAATTTTCTTGCATATTGCAACATCAAATCCTCTGACGAAAATTCTATTGGCTTATTTCTTAATGTTTTCCTAACTGCTTCCCTAACAACCCATACTCCTAAAGGAACAGCATACTCTCCTGTGATGAACCTAAAAACCAAAACAGAAGCTTGTCTCTTCTTCCTAAAAAGCTTTTCTAAAACAGCAAATCTGGCCGCATAATAACCGCCCCCACAGTTCTCTGCATAACCCTTTCTTCCATAATAAGACTCATAATCAGTCATGTACTTATACTGATTAGAAAGATTCCATTCAGCACCGGGAGAATACATCTCAAACAACTCATAAGACCACACATCAGGAAAAAACAAGACAATAAAATAGTTGCCTAAATGACCTCCAAAGTAGGCTTCATAACCACAAAAATCATAATCCCTAACCTTGCCAAGCAAATACTTAGATATAGAATCATCAGTTGCTGTAATACTCCATCTTGTAGGCACTAATTTCCTGTTAGCCTTAATACCTAAGTTGCCTGTACTTAAAAGTTTTGTTAAGAAATTCTCGTTAAAACCATGCTTATAAAGATAAACCAAAGCCTGATTGGCAACAAGGTCAATATCAGAAACAACCTTTTCAATCCTAGAATCTACTCTTGGATTTTCCACAAGTTTTGCCTTCTTTAACCTCGCATTCGGACCAGTTGGAGCTAAATAAGCGTCTGTTTTTAATCTAAATTTTGGTTTCTCCTTAAGCTCAATCTCAATATCAACAGGCTTAGAAGCCATACCAACCTCTCGGCTTATATCCAAGAATCTATTTTTTCCTTTAATATCTGCTCTAAACCTAGAATTTATTAGACTAGACCTATAATCTAATATTGTAGGAATAGTAAGGTTCTGTTCTACCCAACAATGTGGTGCATCATAAATCCAAGCATCATCTCTATGCTCTGGTGGGCTCAGTATCCCAACATAAAGCTTCGGATAAAAATTATGTCCAATAAACACAGTTGGAGAAGAGCCAACAAAATTATCTTTTGAGATTCTCCTGCCAACCTTAAGAATAGCTTCCGCCCTAGCAAGTATCGGACAAAACACCCGACCACAACTTTGCATGGGGGTTGCTCCTTTACACTTAATACAAGGAATATTCATACTAGATAAGATATTCTAATTAAATTAAATAATTTTTCCTAAAAACAATAAAAAGGCTTAAATAATAGTAACCTGCAAAACAATAGCTATGTTAGAAAAGAACCAAGTAGAAAAGATTAAAAAAGAATTAGAAAGTTGTAAAAATCCGCTTTTCTTCTTCCATGATGACCCGGATGGACTTTCATCATTTCTACTCCTATATAGGTATATAAGAGAGGGACATGGAATAGTATTCAAAGCAAAACCAAGTCTAAATGCAAACTTTGTAAGAAAAGTAAGAGAATATCAACCAGATAAGATATTTATCCTAGATATACCTATCGTAGATCAGGAATTCATAGACAAAGCCAATGTTCCAATAATATGGATAGACCACCACCCGCCATTAGAAAGAAAAAAAGTGAATTACTTTAATCCAAGAATAAAGAATAAGAATGACAGGACTCCTGTTACAAGAATATGCTATGATGTTGTAAACAAGGATATATGGATTGCTATGGTCGGATGTATTGGGGATTGGCACATCCCAGACTTTTTTCAGGAATTTAAAAAAAGGTATGGATACATGGTAGATAAAAAAACAGAAGATATAGGAAAAATCTACTTTAAAACAAAACTCGGACTACTTGTAAGAATTTTCTCCTATATACTAAAAGGAAAAACCAGCGAAACAAACAAGTGCTTTAAAATATTAACAAGAATAGATGATCCAAAAGAAATACTAGAAAAAAAAACACCAAGAGGAATTTTTATTTACAAAAAATTTGAAAGAGTAAACAAAGAATATGAAACTCTCCTAAATGAAGCATTAAAACACAAAAAAGAAGATAAACTACTAATATACATATACAAAGAAAACAAAATGAGTTTTAGCAGTGATTTATCAAATGAACTAATATTTAGATTTCCAGAAAAGCTAGTGATTGTAGGAAGAGAAAAGAAAGATGAAATCAGAATGAGCCTAAGATCTACAAAATTATTATTACCAAAAATCATCCAAAGGGCATTGATTGGACTGGTAGGTTATGGGGGAGGCCACGAACATGCTTGCGGGGTAAACATAAAAAAAGAAGATTTCGACATATTCATAAAAAGAATAAGAGAACAGATAGGTTAATTTTATAAATATCCAAAAAAATCCTCAATGCTAAGCGTCGGTGGTCTAATGGATATATTACCATAAATGACAACGGCCTTCCAAGCCGTTTATCCGGGTTCAAGTCCCGGCCGACGCATTTTTAAACCTTCAAACTAACAACCTTGCTAACACCATTCTCATCCATACTCACACCATAAAGACAAGAAGCTTCAGAGATAACTCCGTCATTGTGGGAGATAATAATATACTGTGCTCGTTCTGAATATTTTCTAATTAACTTAGCAAACTTCTCAGAATTTCTTTTATCCAATGCTGCATCTACTTCATCAAAAACATAAAACGAAGCAGGTTCATGCTCTTGAATAGCAAAAATAAAAGCCAAAGCTGTTAGGGTTTTTTCACCACCAGACAAACTTCTTATATCCAAAAATTTATGCCCAGATATCCTAACTTTTATATCTAAGCCACCCTCAAACGGATTTTGTTTATTTTCCAAATCCAAATTTGCCTCCCCCTTTGTCGCTAACTGTGAAAAAATCTTTTTGAAATTATTATTAATAACCTCAAAAGTTTCCATAAAAAGGTCTCTCTTCTTTCCTTCAATTTCCTCCATCATTCTCAAGATATCATCTTTTTCTTTTTTTAGTTTGTCCTTCTTCTCCAATAAAGAATTATACTCTTTTTCAACTTCCTCGTAAATCTCCAAAGCCCTCATATTAACTGCCCCTATTTCATTCTTCATTTTTTCAAATTTTGATATCTCATATCTTAATTGCTCTTCAGTTTTATCTGTAAACAATTGAACCCCCTCATACTGCTTGAACTCTTGTTGCAAACCAGCAAGCTCCGAAGATTTTTCTGCATGTTTTAGAGTCAGAGTATTAACCTTAATCTCAATCTTTCTACTCTCATCTATTTTCTTTAAGATTAAATTTTCATTATTGGTAATCTCATCAGAAATCTTGTTTCTTCTTTCAAATAAAGCTTTAAACTTAGAATGAAAGTCTCTCATAATTATCTCTTTCTTTTTTAGTTCATCCTGCTTCTTTTCAATATCCTTTTTTATAAACGCAATCTCCTTTCTGAACTCTTCTTCCTCCTTTGAAATCTGCTTTTTGATTTTTTTAATCTTCTCTTTCTCAGGCACTATGATATCATTTATCTGGACATCTATACTTCTAAGCTCTCCGATAATTCTTGTAATTTCACTGTTAAGTTTGTTTCTTCTTTCCTCAAATGTCGCTAATTCAGCTAAAAGTGTGGGGTCTCTTAACTCTGCAATTTTATTTTTTAACTCCTGCTTCTTAATCCTATTACTAGTTAACTCCTTATTCTTATTTGAAATTTTCTCGGTAAGAAGCTTAATTTCTTTATCAAGATTTGAAGCTTCATTCAATAACTCCTCTTTCTTCTTTTTAGAAACATCTAAGTCTGTCGGTTCTAAATGCAAAGACCTCTCAAGCTTTATTATTTCCCCCTCTAAATTAGATTTTGAGTTTCTCAATCTTGTTATTTTTTCCTCATTCTCCTCTCTTCTTTTTTCTAAAAGACTTAACTTTTTTTCAAAATCCTTAATCTTTACACAAAGTTCATCTATATCTCTACTAAGCTTTTTTTCACTAAAACCAAAACCAGGTCTCTTTTTCCTAAACCCCCCATGAATAACTCCACTAAACTCGGCTATATCTCCATCCAAAGTAACCATCTTTGCCTTCCCGACACCCAATCTTTTTATAACATCCACATTGTCAACAACAAGTGTATTGGCAAATACATACTCAAAAACACTCCTGAATTTCTTATCAAAATCTATTAAGTCTATTGCCAATCCATAACAACCCCTAGCGTCGCTAAGCTTCTTTACTTCAGAAGAAGTTTCAGCTTTTACCTTGTTAAGAGGTAAAAAAGTAGCAACCCCTAGCTTATTTTGTTTGAGATATTTTATCAAATCAATAGCAATTTTTTCATTTTCAACTACAATACTTTTTAATCTTTGTCCAGCTGCTATCTCTAAAGCAAGAGAATATTTTGAATTTACCTTACCTAGCTCAGCTATAGTACCATAAACGCCTGGCTTTTTTTGCTCAAGAATCTTCTTAACAGCTAAATCAGATTTTATCATCTCCTTAATAGTAGTATGCTTAGCCTCAAGCTTTGCCAATTCATCCTTAAACTGATTTAGCTTTTTTTTGAGATTATCTATCTCTACAGCCAAGTATGAATCTTCATTTAAACACTTATTTAACTCCAAGGTTATACTCTTAAATTCCTCCTTTTTTTTCTTTAAAGAATTAATCTCCTCTCTATGTTCTTTCTCAACCTCTTCTATCTTCTTTATTTGCTCGTCTATAGTACTGATTCTATGCTCAACCAGATCTTTCTGTCTGATTAGATTATGTTGTTTTTCTCTTAAGGAATGAATTTCTTTCTGAATTTCTTCTGCTACCTTGTCCGTCTCTTCAATTTCTTTCTCTATATTTGCTAAGTCCATAAGTTTGTTTTTATCTCTAAATGCGCTTATCTTCAAAGACAACTCTTCCATCTCCTTCTCGAGTTGTTCTTTTTTATTCTCTAACTTTTCTTTTTCTTTAGTTAAAGCATCAATTTTTTTATCTGACTCTTTTAGAGAATTATCCAAATCTATTTTCCTTTGGTTTATTTTCCTTATTTCATTATCTAAAGTCTCTAATCTTGATTGTTTTTTTGTTAAACCAATCTTTAACCCTTCAATCTCCCTGTTTAATGCTACTTGCTCTATCTCTCCTTTCTCTTCTATCTCTTTTGAAATTCTCTCAATTTCACTCTTTTTTTTAACATTTTTTTCTCTCAATTCATTAATTTCTTGATTTATTTTATTAAGATTCTCTTTATTCCTTTCTAATTCCTCATAAAGCTTGGATTTCTCTTTTTCTTTTTTTTCTATCTGTATCTTCAACAAAGAAGCCTTACTTTGATTTATCTTATCACTCATCTCTTTAAACTTCTTTGCTTGGTCCCTGTCTTTTTTTAATTCTTTCAAATAGGTGTTTCTCTCTGCCAAAACAATTTCAGCCTCCTTTAGCCTTTCTTCTACCTTCTCCAACTGACTTAATGCTTTTTTCTTCTTCTCCTCATAAACAGAAATGCCAGATATCTCCTCAATCAACATCCTTCTTTCAATAGGAGGCATTTCCACAAAATAAGTGATATCGCCTTGCAAGATAATATTATAACCATCTGGATTAATTTTCGCAAAACCCAACAAATCAATAATCTCCTGCCTTGTCCTAACCTTATCATTTATTTTATATATTGATTGCCCGTTTTGCTTTACTATTCTTGTAATCTTTATTTCTGTATCATCAGTAGGAAATTTCTTATTGGAGTTGTCAAAGTAAATTGAAACTTCTCCTTGCTTAGCTGGCTTTTTAAACTTTCCCCCATTATATATGAGATTCGAAGACTTCTCAGCCCTCAATGATTTCGCAGAAGACTTACCTAAGACAAAACAAATAGCATCTAAAACATTAGATTTGCCTGAACCATTAGGGCCAAGAACACAATTAAAATCTGGTCCAAACGCTATCTCTGTATACTTTGCAAAACTCTTAAATCCCCGCATCACAATCTTATTAATCTTGGTTATGATACATCACCTTACTACATTTTATTGTTCTTAAATTATTTGTTAATAAAGCTTTTCATTTACATGAGAGTAATCCTCTACAACAAAATCTATCACTATTTTCGTTATTAAAATAGCAAGAAAATAACCTACAAGTGCTCCTATAACAAGAACTATCCATGGGTAAAATCCAAGAGAAACTACATGAAAAAACCTGTTGATAGGAGAATAAATAATTACTAATTGCAGTAAAAACGAACAGATTAAGCTAAAAAGAAGCCATTTATTAGAAAGCCAATTTAATTTTTCTTGATGCCTTATACTTGCTACCCTTATAAATTCATAAAAGACAAAACCCATAAAAAGAGTTGTTCTTGCCTTTTCAAATCCTAAGGGTAAAATCAAAAGGAATGTGGCGATAAGCATAAATGTCATTTCAAAACCAATAAGCACTATAATCCAGCTTAAACGCTTATCTACTATAGGCTCATCTTTTTTTCTTGGGGGGTCCTTCATAATATCTGCCCTAGCAGGATCAATGCCTAATGCCAAAGCAGGCAGACCATCTGTCAGTAAATTAATCCACAAAAGATGTATTGGCAAGAGAATTGGTTCTTTAAGTGTTAAAAGCAAAGTAGCTAAAAACAATACCATGACCTCAGCAAGATTACATGTAAGCAGATAATTAATAAATTTCCTTATATTATCAAAAATCCGTCTACCTTCTTTTATTGCTCCTATGATTGTCACAAAGTTATCATCAAGCAAGATAATATCACTTGCCTCCTTAGCTACATCTGTTCCCCTGATTCCCATAGATATTCCCACATCAGCTTTTTTTAGTGCTAAAGCATCATTAACACCATCACCAGTCATTGCTACCCTATTCTCCTTTTTTAATATTTCAAGAATCCTCAATTTATGAAAAGGTGAAACCCTTGCAAAAATATTTACTCCTCGCTTTAGTTTTTCTTCAAGCTTACTATCACTAAGCTTATCTATATCACTACCTTGCATAATCCCCCTACTTTCTAGGCCTATTTCCTTAGCTATAGCCCTCGCTGTCAGAGGATTATCACCAGTGAGCATAATTACCCTTATACCTGCATTCCTACACTCTTGCAAAGCATTCTTAACTTCTTTCCTGGGGGGATCTATCATTGCT
The DNA here is from genome assembly GCA_964577685.1 of uncultured Methanosarcinales archaeon. Taxonomy (GTDB): domain Archaea; phylum Nanobdellota; class Nanobdellia; order Woesearchaeales; family JACPBV01; genus CAZNZT01. The sequence goes on from CAZNZT010000008.1 coordinate 13,288, forward strand.
TGTAAACCAAGCCAGATTAGATTTGCCTCTACCTCCTTATTTAATTTTTTTACCTCTTTATAAGCAAATCCTAAAACACGCAATGCACTAGAAGCAAATTTCTTATTTTGTTTCAAAATCTTTTCTTTGTCCTTATTTGTTATTTTTCTAATCTTTCCTTTTTCATAAATCCTATCGCATTTTTCTATTAGTACCTCAGGTGCGCCTTTTGAATAAACAAAATATTTATTATTATGACTATAAACAACACTCATCATTTTTCTCTTTGATGAAAAACTAATCTCACTTACCCTTCTATAAATCTTCTCTAAGCTTTCTTTCTCAAGTCCAAATTTTTCTGAAACCTTTCTTAAGGCTATCTCTGTTTGGTCACCAATATATTTCTTATTCCCGTCCTTATCATAACCAACACTAGAATTATTACACAACAAACCACAAGTAAATAGTTGTTTTATCTTTTCGACCTTATTAAGTTTTGAAATATAAATAACTCTATTATCAAAAAACAACCTAGTCACTGTCATCTCGTTCTTAGTTAATGTTCCTGTCTTATCAGTACAGATGATATCAACAGCACCCATTGATTCTGAAACAGACAATCTCCTTATAAGTGCATTTTTCTTTGACATAACCCTTGCACCAACACTGAGCGTAAGAACTACAACAGCGGGTAGGCCCTCAGGAATAGCAGCAACAGCCAAAGATATTGCTGTAAGAAAAGATAAATAGAGACTATATCTAAATAAACTAACAAAAAGGATTACCAATACTATACCTATAATACCAAAGGCTATCTTTTTGCTTAACCTTGATAATTCACGCTGAAATGGTGTTTTTTCTTCTCTTAAACTTTGAAGTTTTCTAGCAATAGCTCCTACTCTTGTCCTCATACCAGTTCTTAAAACGATTGCCTTTGCACTACCAGTATTAATGAATGTATTCATAAACACCTCGTCACCTTCTTCTTTTTTAATGCTTATAGATTCTCCTGTTAATATAGACTCATCAACCCTTAAGTCAAAAGACTCAACTAATCTTGCATCTGCAGGAACCACATCGCCAGACTCAATTAAAATCAAATCCCCCGGAACAATCTCTGTCGCATCTAATTGCATTTCTTTTCCATCCCTAATAACCTTCGCCTTAGGAACAGACATTCTTTGTAAGGCCTCTATTGTCTTTTCAGCCTTATAATCCTGAAAAAAACCAGAAAGCCCAGAAATAAATACAATTAACAAAATCAAAATTGTATCAAAAATACTAGCTTCCTGCCCAGGAAGAAAACCAATCAAAGAAGAAACTATGGCAGCAATAATCAAAATAACAATCAAAGGAGAAGTAAATTGAGATATGAGTATCTTCAGTGGATTGGGCTTATAAAATCGCTTTATTTCATTCTTACCATATTCTTCTAATCTTTTTTCAGCTTCCCTAGTACTAAGCCCAGACAACCTCATTTTACACTTATTCCTATAAGTGAAAACTAGGATTATTTAAACCTATCCTTCAAATAAAAACCTTATTACAATAAAAAAGACAAGTTTTATAAAGATTTATAAAAAAATCTATTTTTGTTATTTACCAGCAAAAAACTTTATAAAAATGTTTATCTCAATACAAGAAATAATTGATATAATAATAATGACATTTGCAATAGGTTACATTTTCTCAGATGTGTTTAAAAAGCAACCAACAGGAAGCTATGACCCACTAGAGTATTACAAAAACCCATTATTGGAAAATATAAAATCGGGGGCAATAATAGCAGCACCAGCAATAGTATTACACGAACTAGCTCATAAATTCTCGGCAATCGCTTTCGGTGCAATAGCAACATTGCATGCCCCATACTTTTGGTATATACTTATTATACTACTTAAACTGATGAGATTCCCAATATTATTCTTTGTAGGCGGTTATGTAAGCCATACTCCATTACCACCGCTGGAATCAGCCATAGTGGCAATAGCAGGTCCACTTGTAAATCTTCTCCTTTGGATTTTTTCTTTGATGGTAATCAAACACAACCTAATAAATAAAAAATACTATCACATCATAATACCATTCAGCAGACTGAATATGCTCCTGTTTATTTTCAATATGCTTCCATTCCCAGGATTTGATGGATACCACTTTATCTCTGGAGTGTTAAATTATATTATTTAACTACCACAAAAAAAGCTTTCAAACCCTATTCTGATTTGATATCCTTGATTCTTACTAGTATTATATTATAAAATATATTATATAATAGATTATAATAGAAAGTATTATAAACTACATTTTATAATATACAAAAAGATGGGCAAAAAACCAATTTCAGCTACAATTGATGAAGAACTTATAAGATGGATAAACAAAAAAATAGAAGACAAAACAAGATTTAGGAATAAATCACATCTCATAGAAATCGCAATAAGTATGCTCAAAGAAAAAGATGAAGTAAAAAACAAATAAAACCATCACTAAAAAAGAGCGTGATAGATTATGGCTTTATTTAATAAAAAACCATTTGATTATGAAGTAATAACCCAAGGAGAAGACAGAATTCTACAAATTAATTGCGAAAATTATACAAGGGTTCCGTCTCTAGAAGATGACCCGCAAACAATGCAAAAAACATGTGATATAATAAACGAGGTTGGAAATATTACAAAGATTACTTATTCTCAAAAAAGAAACTATGAATATGACTATCCACAAGCGATTCTAATCCAAGAAATAGCAAATCTCTATAAAAGGTTAACAAAACAAAAAGAAATATTTAACTATAGTGCGTTCATTTACAATAAAGAGTGTACAAAATGTGTTGGAAAATGGTATGCCGATGTCCAAAATATAATATCTAACCTTCTAAGATCAGACCCTATTGGTGCTTATGTAGAACTAAAAAGAATCCTAAGAGAGGAGAATATAAGATTGCAAAAAGCAATTGATTCTAGATGTAAGTTATGCGAGAAAAATTATATGTCTATTCTAACAACACTGATAAATCTTCTAGATAAAACAAAACTGATCACCATAGCCAAACCAAACATAGCAGGATATAAAATAGGTGATAGAAACATTTACAGACAAATATTCAGCCCAATAATAAAACCAGATTTTCTATTTACAAAATTGATGGCAAAATATCCTGATGAGGGGGAAGAATTAGACTCATACACAGTCGGTTCAACAGAGGTCACCATCTTCAAACTACCAGATACAATTCAATACCTCTACCACATAATCCCTCCAGAATTTAGATTAAATGAAGAAAAATATGAAATACTAGACACAGCAAGAAAAATAATGGCTGAATATAAACCAAAAAAAAGCGAATTTGTAGATCCAGAGAGGATGAGGTCTGTTTTCTCTAATATCGGCCGTGATTTAATAGAAGAGCTAGCTGAATTTAAAAAAATAAGGCTAAATGAAAAAGACATTAATGAATTAACAAATATATTAGTCCGTTATACAGTTGGTTTTGGTTTAATAGAAGTATTGCTTCAAGATGAAAAGATACAAGACATAACGATAAATTCCCCAATGGGCGAAATTCCAATATTTATAGTCCATGAAGAATTCGGAGACTGCAAAACAAACATAATCCCAACAATTCCAGAAGCAGATTCTTGGGCATCAAAACTCAGAATGCTTTCCGGAAGACCATTAGACGAAGCTAATCCTGTCTTAGACACAGAATTAATACTGCCTGGGGCTACAGCTAGGGTTGCTGCAATAACTTCTCCCTTAAACCCCACTGGATTAGCTTATGCCTTTCGCAGACACAGAGCAAAGCCATGGACTTTGCCATTATTTATACATAATAGAATGATTAATCCATTAGCAGCAGGGATTCTTAGCTTTCTTATTGATGGTTCAAGAACAATACTAATAGCAGGAACACGGTCAGCAGGAAAGACATCACTTCTTGGAGCCCTCCTTACAGAAATTATGCGAAAATATAGGATAATAACAATTGAAGACACACTAGAACTCCCTGCTCCTGCATTAAGAAAACTAGGCTATAATATCCAACAAATGAAAGTAGCAGCATCAATGACCAGTGGAACAACAGAAGTTCCTGCAGATGAAGGAATAAGAACAACGTTAAGAATGGGAGACTCATGCCTAATCGTAGGAGAAGTTAGAAGTACCGAAGCAAGAGCACTGTACGAAGCAATGCGTGTTGGTGCATTAGCAAATGTAGTGGCAGGAACTATACATGGAGACTCTCCATACGGTGTATTTGACAGAGTAGTTAATGACTTAGAAGTACCAAGGACATCATTCAAAGCTACAGACATAATAGTAGTAGCAAATCCTGTAAGGTCTGCTGATGGATTACACAGATGGAGAAGAGTAACACAAATAACAGAAGTAAGAAAACATTGGGAAAACGACCCGCTACTCGAGAATGGATTCTCAGATATAATGAAATATAACAGCAAAAGTGACGAGCTACAACCCTCAGATGACTTAATAAATGGAGAAAGTGAAATCATAAAATCAATAGCTGGCAATGTAAAAGAATGGGCTGGGAACTGGGATATGGTTTGGGACAATATACTGCTAAGAGCCAAAATAAAAGAAACATTAGTAAATCATGCAATCAAACACAATATGCTAGATATTCTAGAAGCCCCGTTTGTCATAGCATGCAACGATGAATTCCATAGAATAAGTGACAAAATAAAGGAAGAAGCAGGTGTCTTGGACTCAAAGAGAATCTTTTTTGAATGGAATGAATGGCTAAGAAGAAGTCTAAAGAAAAAAAGATTTGAGATTAAATGACCAATGAAGAAATTGTGAGGGGATTAATAGAAAAATATAAGAAAAGGCTGCAAGAAGAATTAGGTACAAAAATAGAAAAAAAACAGGAGAAGATTAGTTCTAGGGAATATCAAGAATTCAAAAAAGCATATATGCCTGCCAAATTAACACTATATGAAAAACTATGTAACTTCAGTGAAAAGCTAGTAAAAATAACACCAGAAAAAAATAAAGCAAACAAACTAAAAGAAGCAATAAACATATGCCACCTAAATATAACACCAACTGGTGCAACCTCATTTGCAATTGTGATACCATTTTTTATCATCTTATTTTCTTCACTTATTTCAATAATCTTTCTAGGTTCAATTTTTTTCCCATTTTTCTTTATTATCTTAGGAATATCAATAATAAAACCACTAGGAAACATACCAATATTTCTTGCTAACAACTGGCGTTTAAAGGCATCAAACCAAATGGTTCTATGTATATTCTACGTGGTAACCTACATGAGACACACATCCAATTTAGAATTAGCAATTCGTTTTGCTTCAGAGCACATAGCACCTCCATTAAGTCTAGACCTCAAAAAAGTCCTATGGGATGTTCAAACACAAAGATATTCTACAATAAAAGACTCGTTAGAAGCATATCTGCAAACATGGAAAAACTGGAACAATGAATTCATAGAGTCATTTCATCTTATAGGGGCGTCATTGTTGGAGGGAAATGAAGAAAAAAGATTAGCTACCCTAGATAAGTCATTAGATGTTATATTAAGTGAAACTTATGAAAAAATGCTACATTACGCTCAAAATCTGAAATCACCTATTACTATGTTACACATGTTAGGAATAATATTACCAATTCTAGGCCTGGTAATACTACCTTTAGTCGTAAGCTTTCTCTCAGAAGTAAGATGGTATTATATAGCCCTTTTGTATAACATAGCACTACCAATAACAGTTTATTATCTAGGAAAAACAATACTAACAAAAAGGCCATCTGGGTATGGAAACACGGATATTAGTGAGTACCCTCAATTCAGAAAATACAAAAACATTATAATAAGAATAGGAAAATCAGAGATAAGAATAAATCCATTGGTAATAAGTGGAATAGTATTTTCCTTACTCTTTATTATAGGTATATCACCAATAATACTTCATTTATTTATTGAAGACGAAACAAATATTGGGCTTGGAGAAATAGATGAGTCCTCTACCTGCCTAAGAGAATACTGCCTATTAGACTACAGAGAAATAAACGGGGAAACAAAAGGGCCCTTCGGTCTTGGTTCTTCCATACTTAGCTTATTTGTCACGCTTGCCTTTGGAGTTGGTTTTGGCACTTATTTCAGACTTATCTCAAAAAACTTGCTACAAATAAGAAAAAAAACAGAAACCCTTGAACAAGAGTTTGCTTCTGGACTTTTTCAATTAGGAAATAGACTTAGTGATGGATTGCCTGCAGAAACCGTGTTTGAAAAAGTAGCAACAAGTATGAAAGGAACAATTTCTGGAGATTTCTTTAGTCTAGTCAGTAGAAATATAAAAAAAATTGGTATGGGTGTTCCAGAAGCAATATTTCATCCAAAATATGGAGCCTTGGTATATTTCCCCTCAAACCTAATAGAAAGCTCAATGAAGGTACTAATTGAATCAATAAAAAAAGGACCAAAGATAGCTGCAATTGCATTAATAAACATTTCAAGATACGTAAGAGAGATGCACAAAGTAAATGAAAGATTACGAGACCTGATGGCAGATGTCATATCCTCAATGACATCCCAAATAAAATTTCTGACTCCTACTATAGCAGGAATAGTAATAGGTATTACATCAATGGTAACAAGTATTTTAGGTAAACTCTCAATACAAATGAAGCAATTTAGTGCTCTGCAGACAGAGGGAATAAGCAGCAGTAGTATGCTAGTAGGGCAGCTAGTCAGTGAAGGGGTCCCAACCTATTACTTTCAGATAGTAGTTGGTATTTATGTCATACAGATTACATATATACTAACTGTATTAGCAAACGGGATTCAAAATGGCACTGATAAACTCAACGAAAGATACATGCTAGGTAAAAACCTAACAAGATCTGCTCTACTATATTGCGTAATAGCTGCTATTATAATGCTAATATTCAATTTTATAGCAACAGCGATAGTCGGAGTCGGTACTATGGAGATAACTTAACAAGAACTATATTAAAAATTTAAAAATGGGGACGCCGGAATTTGAATCCGGGACACCTAGATCTCCATTCTTCATTGGCCCAAAGCCTCAACAGATCATAGGAACTTCAGTCTAGCGCTCTCCCAGGCTGAGCTACGTTTATGGTTTTGGAACAATCAATTCCAAAATCCCCACAATGCCCAGCCCTAGATCGGAGAATAAAGAAACAATATATAAATATTTTTGTTTTTATTAGATAAAGAATCGCTAATTTAAAATCAAAAGATTTAAATAACAAAAAAGACTGAAAACTAGGAAAGAAAAAAGAGGGAGATAGATGGAAAAAAACAAAAGATTTATTCTTTGGTTTAATGAAATAGGTATTAATGACGTGCCTCTAGTGGGGGGCAAAAACGCTTCTTTAGGTGAAATGTATAGAAACTTAACAAAAAAAGGAGTAAATATCCCAAACGGATTTGCTATAACCTCATACGCATATAACTATTTCCTAGAAGAAGCTGGAATAAAAGAAAGACTAAGAAAAATATTGTCAAACATCCACATAAAAAGTGTTAAAAGCCTAGCTAAGTGGGGTGAAGAAGCAAGGCAACTAATCATAAACTCTGAATTTCCCCCAGTCCTAAAAGCTTCAATAACAGACGCCTATAAAAAGCTATGTAGAATATATGGAAGAAATACAGATGTAGCCGTAAGGAGTTCTGCTACAGCAGAAGACCTACCTGATGCAAGTTTTGCAGGACAACAAGAAACATACCTAAACATAAGGGGAGAAGGAGCATTAATTGACGCTTGTAAGAAATGTTTTGCTTCACTTTTCACAAATAGAGCGATTCACTATAGAATTGATAAGGGGTTTGACCATTTCAAGGTAGCCTTATCTATTGGTATTCAAAAAATGGTAAGAAGTGACTTAGCATGTTCTGGGGTAATGTTTTCTATTGACACAGAAACAGGATTCAGGGATGTGGTCTTAATTAACGGTATTTATGGTCTAGGTGAAAATATCGTCCAGGGTAGAGTAAATCCAGATGAGTTCTATGTATTCAAACCTACTCTAAGAAAAGGATTCAAACCAATACTAAGTAAAGTAATAGGTGACAAAAAAATCAAAATGATTTATACCCCAGAGGGTGCTAAAAGTTCTGTAAAAAATATTGAAACAACCGAAAAAGAACAAAAAAAATTTGTTCTGGAAGATAAGGAAATATTAAAACTAGCTAAATGGGCTTGCATTATTGAGGAGTATTATAAGAGACCAATGGATATGGAATGGGCAAAAGATGGCAAATCAAAAAAATTATTCATTGTGCAAGCAAGACCAGAAACAGTACAAAGCCAGAAAGATAGAACAATCCTAGAAGAGTATATCCTAAAAAAGAGAGGTAAGATTCTTTGTGTTGGAAGAAGCATAGGTTCAAAAATAGGACAAGGTAAAGCACAGATAATTGAGAATATACAAGAAATAGATAAATTTGATAAAGGAAATATACTAGTTACAGATATTACAGATCCAGATTGGGAACCTATAATGAAAATTGCTTCAGCAATAGTAACAAATAAAGGAGGCAGAACATGCCATGCTGCCATAGTCTCTAGAGAACTTGGAATTCCTTGTGTGGTAGGAACAAATAATGCCACTTCTATTATAAAAAACGGTCAAAAAATAACAGTAAGCTGTGCTGAGGGCGAAGAAGGATTCATTTATGATGGAATACTGCCATACCAAATAAAGAAGCACAACCTAAGGAATCTTAAGAGGCCAAGAACAAAAATAATGATGAATATAGGGAATCCAGAACAGGCGTTTGAATTAAGTTTTATACCCAATGACGGAGTTGGACTAGCAAGGGAAGAGTTCATAATCAATGAATACATAAAAATCCATCCTAAAGCACTAATCAATTTTGATAAAATTAAGAATGAAAATATAAAAAAAGAGATAGAAAAGCTGACATACGGATATAAAGACAAAAAGAAATTCTTTATAGATAAACTAGCCCAAGGAGTTGCGATGATTGCTGCGGCTTTCTATCCAAAAGATGTTATAGTAAGGCTTAGTGACTTTAAAAGCAATGAATATGCAAACCTAATAGGGGGGAACCTTTTTGAGCCAAAAGAAAGTAATCCAATGATTGGCTGGAGAGGAGCATCAAGATATTATTCTGAAGAGTATAAAGATGCTTTTGCACTGGAATGCCTAGCTATGAAAAAGGTCAGAGAAGAAATGGGTTTAACAAATGTAAAGCTTATGATACCCTTTTGCAGAACAATAGAGGAAGGAAAAAAAGTTCTAAAGGAGATGGAAAAAAATGGACTAAAAAGAGGAGTAAATCAGTTAGAGGTATATGTCATGTGTGAGATTCCATCTAATGTAATACTAGCAGATGAGTTCTGTGATATCTTTGATGGATTCTCCATTGGAACTAATGACCTAACACAACTTACACTTGGACTAGACAGAGATTCTGAGTTAGTGAGTCATGTTTATGATGAAAGAAATGACGCCGTTAAGAGTCTCGTTTATAGTGTAATAAAAAAAGCAAAATCAAACAAGAAAAAAATAGGCATATGTGGTGAAGCTGCATCAATACCAGAATTTACTAGATTCTTAATAGAGTGCGGGATAGATTCAGTTTCTGTTGCTCCAGACTCTGTTATCAAGACAACATTAGTAGTACTGGAAGAAGAAGAAAAACTAAAAAAATAGCTAAGACAAAACAAGAATCTTTCTTGTCAAACTTTTATGAACAAATTGTGAAAATTCTTTTTTTATATTAAAACCAGCTTTTTTTACTAATTCCCTATATTTAACATAATGAGGAAATAAAACTACTGCCCTCTTGCCTAAGATCCTTCTCAAATTTCTTAGGAATCTAAAATAAAAATTTTCTAGATTTTTTATTTTTTCATTTTTACCATCTTGCTTCAAAGATATTTTTTTGTTTCTTCCATCCTCGCTAACCCAAATTGATGTATTCAATCCATATGGTAAATCAGTTACAACAAAATCATATCTTTTTTTTATACTGAGCGCATCTCCGTTAAATAGTCTATAATCCCTTATACCAAAAAAGTCAAGATTCACTCTCGCTCTTCTTAACATCTCATCATACAAGTCATAACCAACAGGCCTTAATCCCATCAAACCAGCTTCAATAAGAATTCCCCCGGCACCACAAAATGGGTCCATAACCTCGCCCCTAGCACCGCACAGATTAATCAAAGCTCTTGCTAATCTTGGGTCTAAGGCAGTTGGATGTTGTTCTGGTCTTTTATGTGCCCTTCTAGATTCAAAATCATGTTTTATCTCCATAATAAGTCTTGTAACATAAATCCTTTTATTCGTTGAAAAAAACTCAATTAATGTTTCTGGGTCCTTAAGATTAACCTTGGGTGTACTGAGTTGATTCCATATAAGCTCCCCAAGCTTACTCTCGCTTATTCTTTTCATAGATTTCTCCAATCTATAGAACCTCACACAAAAATTTTTTTTGTAAATGGGTTCCCAATCAAAATTTTTTATATCAGAGAACAAATCACCAAAAGTTGTTTCAAACAAAAGCCGATATATTCTCTTTGTATAAGATAATCTATTGGCTTCATCTATATTATCTGTCTCTAAGAACAACAAGTTATTAATCAACCTATACCTTGTTACATCTAACAAGGACAAAACCTCTTCTTTAGATAAATCCAGATTTTCCTTTGACAACAAAAACACATATACCATACAGACAAAAATAAAAGACAAATATAAAAAATTATCATTTTCACAACAATTAGATAATCACAAAAAGTATATAAAGAAAGATTATATCCCATAAGCCTATGGGAAGAGGTAGACCTCCAAAAAGCCAAATAAGACAGAATATTATTGAGATTTTATACTTCCTAAGAGAAGGATATGGATACAACATTCATAGAATATACAACAAAATATTCCCTTCTGTCACGATGAGGGTGATATATTACCACCTCAAAAAAGGGTTAAACTTAGGTGAATTTAAAATAAAAAAAATAGAAAAAGAAAAGGGGAACTTCTCATGGGGTTCTGAAGCTGAAAAAATTTATTATACGCTTGGAAAAGAAGCTAGACCAACCGGAAACCTAAGAGTTAAAGAGTTCCTTGAAAAAAATAAACCAGATCATCTTTCTTTTAACAAATTATAAACAAAAGAATGTTTATTTTCATTTCTTCTAATATAAGTAGTATCCTTACATTCAATATTTATGCTTAAATCAGTAAAATTTAAAGGGATAGTTGTATTACAATAAAAAGCACCTATATCGAACTTATCAGACCCTTCACACTGACTAAATGAACCTTGCATCTTTTCAAAATGTTCTTTATCGCTTGAAAACCTACACTGCATATCATCATCAATATACATTATAAGAGTAACATTGCTAGTATTATAATTCACAGCATAATTTGAATTCAATAAATCTCCATCGGCAGCAATAATATTTGGTGGTGTCAAATTGAAATACCTATGAAAAAGCTCCCTATTCCTACTAATACCCATATTAACTGACTTATTCATACTAAATGAAGTAGAATTGACCAAATATAACTTATATTTCCTCCTTTTGGGGGGATTATCTTTACACTTAAAATACAACTTAAGATTATTACCAGAAAATGGAATTTCACCAGTACACTCATAGCTGCCTCCTAAAACAGGGCTTATCTTATAAGATGAAATTGGACATTCCAATAGTCCTTGCATATAGGCATAATCCACATCATAATTACTATACCTACACTCTGATGGTTTATTTACATACAATTTAAGACTAACTTGCTTTGTATTCTTAGGTAAAATAGAATTATTCTCTGGAACTATTTTTAAAATAAGGGGTGGCTCTATATTAGCTGCCGTCCTATTAATGGTAAATTTTATAAAAAAATCCTCAGTATTCTCATTCCCTGCCATATCTTTGCACCTTACAAAAAAATAATAAGTATTTTGTTCAAAAGCAGAAAGTAAAATCCTAGACAACTCCTTGATATAAGGAAATAAATGAGAATATTTATTTACAATATTCATAACTATTGCAAAAAAGAAGTCAGCTGTGCTTAGTATGTCATTTCCTGTGAAATACTCGTATAAATCTAATTCATCCTCCAATGATGCCCTATAACTTCTATATGCAGCTTGCAAATCATCTATTATTCCGATTAAATCTACAATAGCTGTGATATTCAAATAATAGTACACCCTCTCTGGTATAACCAGACCTGCAGGCAACCTTATAGTCATATTATGAGTCAAACTAAATGTTGGCTTATCAAACCAAACAGATGGCAAAAACCGGTAGCTTATATTAGGTAAATAAGCCAACTTACATTTAGCTGGCTCGTTAGTTTTTATTCCAAATTTAAATGGCGCATATGGTTTAATGGCTGGTTCAATCTCATAACCATCAATTGACTTATCTAGAATCTTCAACCTAGCCCTATAAGCCCTATACCCTGGGCTTAAGGCATCTGTATTAAAATCTATTTCTGGTTCTTCTTTGTCATCAGTATTAAATGGAAAACACCTACCAACACCATCAACCAGCTCAAACCTACAAAGCTGTCCTAAACTTTTACATTTATATTCCGTACATGGCTCCAAAGGATCCTCATCACATAAATAACAATCCTCACCCCCATAGGGGGCACTCCACAATGAACAAAAAGAATAGTCTAAGACCTTTATCTCGGGTGGTTCTTTAAAAGGATTAATAAAATCTGATATAGATAAATCTGAAATATAATCAAGATAATTAAAAGCAGCACTTAAAAGATAAGGTAATCTCTCCATGACCATAGGAAATTCCACTTTTTTACTATCCCTCTTCCTCTTGTACAAATCAAGATGAAGTGGACTCCTACCTATTTCTGCTGGATTTTTATTTAATCCGTCTTGATGATAAACATAGTCTCTTACTGAATCGGTTGGATCAGAATTAAAAAAGCCTTCCTTTGTTAGTCTGTCTGCAATATTTCTATAATTACCACAATCCCCCTGAAAATAACAATACAATGCTGAATGGTCAACCCAGACATTAGGACAACTGAAATCATCACATAATGCATAATTTGTTGCTATATTACAAACCTCTTCTCCATTCCCTTCCCAAAATCTAAACCCTGGCGGAACCTTTGGGTAGCACCTAGATACATCACTATAGTCTATACCAGGGAGTGGTCTAAAAAGAAAATCTGACCACTTACAATCTCTCACACTTGAATTTTCACAACATTCCCTTGTCTTACATAACCAGCAATCTTGCCACCTATTCGGTCTACACATGGCTTTACTTAATCCATTTATATTCTTCTCCGTACATAATTCCTCTCTGAAATCTCTACATTCCTCAACATATTCCTTTCCATTAATGCACATATGTCTATAGTGTCTACCACCAACATAATCCATCCCCCCATGCCCCCTCTTTGATTCCACTATACTATCATAAGCACACCATGACTCTCCATGTCTCCTTGGAGGGCCAGTAAACGACTTTGTCTCATGTTCATAAGTAGCTACACAATCCTTACAACCTCCATCTCCACATTCTCTATCGCCATAATCTAAACCGATTGCTGGACAGATACATTCTGTATTAGGATTATAAGTCCCTCCTTTCTTCTCACACTCTTCTTTTGGTGCGTTCTTAAAACAAAATCCATCATAACTATTAAAACAACAACCATAAACCAGACGAGTTTGCTCCAAATTGGGCAATAAGCTAACTGTATCCTCTCCCTGTAAAGCAAACAAAAATGAATAATTCTCTCTACCAATTATAGTTAATTTATAAACTATGTCCGGGTAAGGCCTGTGTTTCTCAATCAATATATGGGCTCCATGTTTCATCATAAAATCATTCTGATCAAAAAATCCAAACTCTATTTCACTATTTACAATCTCGTTAGCAAGAGCATACAATTTTCCTAGAGGAATATCTATATTAGAACTAAACATACTTTGTTTTATCGTTGAACCAGCTTTCTTTAGTGTTATAGGATAATCCAAGATTACTCTTACTTCTTCAACACCAATTCTGACCGTTACATTTAAAGTGCCAGTGTCTACTTTATAACCCTTTTCTCTGAAGACATCAAGATTTATACAGCTCTCAAGCCCTTGCTTTATTCTATTCTGAAGCTCTTTTTCCATTTCTTGCCTTAAAAAAATAGCATTAACACAACCATGAGTATGTTGATTATAACAGAAGTACCTATATTTTTCATTGTAATACCAAACAAAATCTTTTTCTGATAAATTAAGAGTCCCTCCTTGTTCCATTAGAAGTTTAATAATAGGATAGCTAACAATATCGATACAACTGATAACATATCTATCCAATGGCTTTTTCTCAAATCTCTTCTCATTTACTAACTCCGAATCCACCTTTACTCTTTCCAAAGAAACATTCCTGATATAATTAAGAGAAAAGAAAAATACCAACAATAGAACACCAACCAAAACAAAATAGCTTACCTGACCTCTTTTTTTCATTAAATGTAAAAGAAAATAATAAAGATATAAATTTTTTTGTTTTCATAGGATTAAAAACACAGAAAGCTAATCAATATAGGTCAACCAAGCTCTATACCTTTCATCCCTTCCATTAACTACATTCAAAAATAAATCTCTCAGATTAGATGTAATTGGCCCTGGTGCTTCTTCTCCTATTTTTTTATCATCCAATGATTCTATTGCCGTTATCTCAGCAGCTGTTCCTGTAAAGAAAGCCTCATCTGCACTGTATATGTCATCCAGAGTAATTACTTTTTCCTCTACATTAATGCCCTGATCTCTTGCCAATTGAATTACAGAAGACCTAGTAATTCCGCTTAGAATCATACCCAGCGGAGGCGTCATTAAAGTGTTACTTTTTACTATGAAGATATTCTCGCCTGGTCCTTCTGCAACATTGCCCATATAATCTAACAATAAAGCCTCATCATAACCTGCCTCTTTTGCCTCTATTGAAGCAAAAATACTATTGACATAATGACCACATATCTTTGCATCCGCCTTAGTAGTTTTAGGATGGATTCTAGTATAGCTTGATGTTTTAACCCTAACAGCCCCCTCTCCTAAATACTTACCCCATGGCCAAACCGCTATTGCGCATCTAACAGGAGCGCCTTCTGGGTTTAAACCCATCTTACCATACCCAAAAAAACAGATTGGTCTTATATAACCTGATTTTAATTTATTAACCTTAACAAGCTCTTTAACAGCCTGAATAAATTCCTCCTTAGAAAAAGGAATTCTCATTCTCAATACTCCAGCAGAATAATACAATCTTTCTATATGCTCCTTCAATCTAAATACAGCAGGTCCTTCTTCGGTTTCATAAAACCTAATACCTTCAAAAACACCTGCACCATAGTGTAATGTATGGGATAAAACATGGATTTTAGCCTCATCCCAGGGAAGCAATTTACCATCAAACCATATAAACTCTGTTTTCTCCATTTTTAAATCAACAGAAGAACCACCATATTTAAAAATTTTTTGTTAGAATCCTAACAAAAACTAAAAATCACTTAGGTTTCTCTGAAAAGTTTTATTTTTTTGATTTTTATAAGAAATCCAACTATGCCTAAATATCTCAGGATATTTTTTCCAGTTTCTCTCTAAGAAATCCTTCGTTATAGGGTTAGACATATAACCTGGGCCACAATCTCCATATTTCTCCTTCATATTATCTATCTCCCTATCCCTGATTACTTTAGCAATAATTGAAGCTGCAGCAACATGAGGATACCTCACATCAGCTTTATGGGTACATTCCAATTTAATATCCTTATTGACTATCAATCTCTTAAGATAGTCTGAGTAGCTTTTATGATTAACAGAAGGGCTATCTACTATTGCTTTATCTGGTTTAAGTTTATTAATAATCTCAGCTGTTTTATGTGCCTCCAACAAGTTCAAGTTCATTTGTTTTGACTCTACCGCCATATCAATCTCTCTCGGACTTACAATAATAAACTCATAGGCGTTTACAATTCTTTTTACCATCTCAAACAGAGCCTCCCTTCTCTCCCTTGATAATAACTTAGAATCTTTTACCCCAATCTTCCTTAATTTCTTTATGTCCTTCTCATCTAATAAAACTCCTGCTATCACCATAGGTCCTATTACGGGACCTCTGCCAGCCTCATCAATTCCACAAATAACTACCATTCTAAGAAGATTATAATAGCTAATATTTTAAATTTTGTTTTAGAAATCCACAATCTATATAAATGAGTAAATTTGCTACACTTAATTTAAACAAAAAGACTACTAAAAAAGTCAAAATGCCAACAATACAAGTAGTAGGCAAAGAAAAAATAGAAAAGGAAAAGATTGAGAGAGTAATAAGCAATCACTACAAAAGAATCAACAAGAAGATAAAGAACATAATATCTCTAAAGGTACATGTTAAAGTCCACTCTAAAGGTGGAAAAAGAAAAAAATGGGATTTTAGGGTTAAGCTAACAACTACAAAAGGAAACTTTGAAGCTCAAGAGAGTGATTGGAATCTAACAAAAGCCTTACACAAAGTATTCACAAATATTGAAAAAGAAGTAAAGCATAAACTAAAAGAATAAAAAACCAACAAAGAATTCTAATGCTAAAAAGTAAAACATAGATAGCATAATAGCGGAGGATGGATTTGAACCATCGACCTATGGGTCTCTGAGGCAATTTCCGAGCCTTATGAGCCCATCGGGCATACAGGCCTTAATGGTCTCCTGGCTGCCCCACTCCGCTATTAACAAAGACAGAAAAGAATTATTATTTATAAAACTATTGGAAATAGCCATATAAAATCTTAACGAAAAGTTTTAAATAGTCACAAAAAATTCTAAACAAGTATGCAAGTATGCCGCGGTGGCACAACATAGAGTGGTGCTTCCATTTTATGTGCAATCTGGTACTGCGCGAGATTGCTAAGCACAACTAAGTGCTTATGATTCCTCCGCAGATATCTCGTGTCCGAAAGGACTTCTGGGTTCAAATCCCAGCCGCGGCGTTTTTTGAAAAACTACTTAGGTAACAAAAAACTTATAAACAAAAAATATTAATTCTATAAAAATGAAAAAATTTTTAATATTATTATTCTTATTAATAATTCCTGTTATTTCTGCACAGGATTGGATTTATAACTCTGAGTCTTTAACAGTAGAGTTAGATATTTCTTCTTCTTTAAGACTGATCCAAAAAAGCCCTGACTTTAGAGTAGAATATATCTCAGTAAATCTATCGCTTGTACCACAAGATTCATCCCAGCAAGAAGTTTTAGTGCTAAAAACAAATCCTAAAGGAGAAAAAAAAGAAGGTGTAATAGAATTCAAATGGGATAAACCAGAAAAAGAATTACTTGAATTTAAAGTTAATTCTAGAATAATAAGCCTTAACGATATAATAAAACTAAAAGAAAAAATAAAATTCCCACTAACGGAAATACCAAAAGAAATAAAAAAATACACGCAGCCCTCTAAGACTATAGACTCAAACAATGAAAACATAATAAGGCTTGCTTCAAAATTAATAGAAGGAGAAGATGATTTATATTTTGTTGTCTTTAAATTAGCAGAATGGACTAAGGAAAATATAAGATATGACCTCACAACCTCAACAGGACAAACAACACAAAAAGCATCCTGGGTTCTAGATAACAAAGAGGGAGTATGTGATGAACTGACAAATCTATTCATAGCCTTATGTAGAGCCCTTGGCATTCCTGCAAGATTTATTTCTGGAGTTTCATATACTAATGTTGAAAGTTCAAAAGAAGGCTGGGGACCACATGGTTGGGCTGAAGTCTATTTTCCAAAATATGGATGGGTCCCTTTTGATGTAACATATGGGCAATTTGGTTTTGTTGATGCTACGCATATAAAACTAAAAGAAAGTATGGACCCGGACGAACCATCTACAAGACTACAATGGTTTGGTTCAGACATAGAAGTAGAAATGTCAAAGTTAGAGATAAAAACAAAATTAATAGAAAAAAAGGGTAAAACACTAAAACCAATCTCTATAGAAGGAAAAGCAATCAGAAATAATATAGATTTTGGTTCTTATAATATCATAGAAGCAAAAGTAAAAAACCTAAATGACTATTACATAAGTACAGATTTAACCATATCTAAACCAAAAGAAATAGAAGTGATAGACAAAGAAATAAAAACAATCGTATTAGAACCAAATGAAGAAAAAAAAATTTATTGGATTATAAAGGTAAATGAAAACTTAGAGGAGGAATATATCTATACATTTCCTATTATGATATACTCAACAAGAAATGTTAGTTCTATCACAAGATTTGACGCAAGAAAAGGTGAAAAAAAATTAGATTTAAAGTATATAGAAGAGATACTAGAAGAAGAAAAAGAAGAAAAAAACATCTCTAAAAACATAAAATTGGACTGTCAAACAAAAGAAAAAGAAATATATGAATATCAAACATCAAAAATAAAGTGTGAAATAGAAAACACAGGCAATACTTATATAGAAAAATTAAATGTTTGCTTAGAAGAAGATTGCAAAGAAGTAGATTTAGGAATCACACAAAAGAAAGATTTAAACTTTAATTTCTCTCCAAAAAAAATAGGAAAACAAGAAATAAAAATAACGGCAAAAAACAAAGACCTTATCAGATCTTCTAGTTTAGATATGACTGTATATGATACCCCTTCATTAGAGATTAGAAATATTACTTTCCCAAAGAAAGTAGCCTATAAAGGAGAATACAAAATATCCTTCATATTAAAAAAGAAATCTCAATACCCACCCTACAATATCACAATAAAACTTAGTCCATTTCTTAGTGAATGGAAACTTAGTCAGTTAAATGTTGATAGGCTCTTTAATATAAACTTCTATGGGAAAGAATTAGATATTGGAGAGAACAAATTTATCTTAACAATAAACTATCAAGACAAAAATGGAAGGAAATATACTACAAACAAAAAGTTCATAATATCTCTTTCAGATGTAAATATAATGGAGAGGATTATCATATACTTAAAAAAGATTTTAAAGAAAACTTCAAAACTACTCTAGTAGTAAATATGAACATAAAAGCCAAAATAGCAACAATTATGAACATAATAGGAAATGGGCTATTGTTCATACTAAAATTGATAGTAGGACTAGCCTATAACAGTATTGCTATAATATCTGATTCGTTAAATTCACTCATGGACATAATTGCATCTATAATAGTATTTCTGTCTGTTAAAACATCCTATAAAAAAGCAGACAAAAAACACCCATTTGGTCACTATAGAGCAGAACCAATAGCTAGCTTAGTAGTAGCAATATTCACAGGGATTCTAGGGTTTGAAGTAATCAAGACTTCTATTGAAAGATTACTTGATGGGGAAACAATCACAAAAAGTGTTTTCCCTATAGCAGTGATGCTATTAGTATTAGCTATTAAATCAACAATGTATGTATATGCAAAAAAAGTTGGAAATATTACAAAAAGTTCTGCCATACTAGCAAGTGCTATTGACAATAGAAACGATATCTTAATTTCTAGTACCGTCTTACTAGGGGTCCTTGGCTCGTATCATGGCTATAATTTTTTAGACCCCCTATTTGCATTATTTGTT
Organism: uncultured Methanosarcinales archaeon; assembly: GCA_964577685.1. GTDB lineage: Archaea > Nanobdellota > Nanobdellia > Woesearchaeales > JACPBV01 > CAZNZT01. Next base: position 32,869 of record CAZNZT010000008.1, read on the forward strand.
GGTATATGGATATTATATGCTGGATACAAATTAGCTATGCAGAACTTAAAATTTCTTATTGGAGAAGCACCAAAAAAGGAATTATTAAGGAAAATAAAAGATATAGCACTAAGAATAGATGGAGTAAAAGGAGTACATGATATTAAGGCCCATTATGTTGGTACTGTCGTACAAGTAGAGATTCATATTAATGTTAGCAAAAAATTATCAATCCAAGAAGCCCATATAATTGGCAAAAATGTAGCTAGGCAATTAGAGAAAATAGAAAAAATTGATAGGGCATTTATCCACATAGATCCAATAGAAATATAGTCTCAAAACTTTAAATCACAAAATTTTTATAGGAGTTTAAATAAAAAGTTCAATAAAAGAGGAATCTGACTATGAAATATATAGAAGGCATTTTAAAAATAGCAAATCTATTTCTAGCGTTAGTTGCAGGGACTATAGCTATTAATCTTTTTAAAATTTTAAGTAGAAAGAAGGGTAAAAAGGAAATTATAGTATGGAAGCTCCTTGCTGTTGCTTTGATCTTTTTTGCTATGCAAATGGTTTTTGGAGCCCTAAGAGCATTTAGAATATTTGAAAGTCCTTATATAACCCATATTATACCCACAGTTATACTTACATTAATTATTATAGCTATTGTTTTTCAGATAAACATACACAAAAATTAAAATGTCAAGCATAGGATATTGTCTAGGTATTGTAGCACCTTATTATAATCTAGCACTCGTGATAATTGTCACTATTTTATTTCTGAGGCTGTTTAGCTTATCAAACAAAGGAGTGTATATAAAACCATGGAAAATATTATTCCTAGCAATCCTAGTATATATAGTAGAAGAAATAATAAACATTATGGAAACAGCAAATCTGATTACAGTATCAAGTCTTTTATTTCCTTTTCTTGAGATGATAATAATTAGTTTATTTATATATATGCTTCTCTTACAGAAAGAGCATACAAAAAAATGAATAAAAAAGCATTGTCTCCTCTAGTAGCAACGATACTATTAGTCTTATTTTCCCTAATAATAGGCACAATAACAATGAACTGGGGAAAAAGCTATGTTGAAAAAATAGAAGAAGAACCAAAAATAAGAGAAAGTGCCATAATCATAAGCATTAAAGACATTGATACACCGCTGAAGGAATTGCAAATTCAATATATAACAGGGAAAATAACAAAAGAAGAATATCTAAAAAAAGAAAAAGAGCTAATCTAATGATTAATTTTTTCTAAGATTGAAACAACATGCCATATTTGAGTCCTTATATAGGGCTCAAGATTATTATCATCGGAAATTTCCTCAAACTCGCTCAAAACCTTATTTACCTTTATTGGTAATTCTATATCACTTTTTAGTATAGAAACAGCTTCCTGTATTTTGTTTCTAATATTTTTCGGAAGACTACTCTCTTTATTTAACTCCTCTAGTATTACTACAGCTTCTTCAATAGACTTACCTAGATCCATTTTTATTTAATTTTTTCAGAAACTTCTTCTTGTAATTTCTTTGCTTTTTCTTTTATTTGGTTTTCTTGTTTTTCTAATGTCTTTATCCTCAATTCATTCATTTCTTTTTTTGAATTCAATTCTTTCTTTAAATCCTCCTTATTAGAAAAGACCATAATGTTACCTATTATCTTGTAAGCTTCCTTTGTTTTTTCTAACTCACTAAGAGCCGACTGTATCTCAGCAAGCTGTGATTGGAATTGTTGTTTCTGAACTAAAATATTCTGAAGCGTCTGTTCATACAGCTGTAATTGATTTATTTTTTGTTGGGTTTCTTTAGATATTTCAGTCATTTTTTACCTCGCTTTTACTTTCGTTATAACAGTTCTTGGCTTAAACAATATCTTGCCACCACAATAAGGGCATCTCACCCTCTTCCTTATATAATCTTTACTTACCCTTTTATTACAATCAAAACATTTGTATTCTACCATTTTATTCCTCCTTCTTTTGTTCTTCTTTGGATCCCTCCTCCTTAAAAGATATCTTTTCGGTAACAGAATAAGCCTTACCGGTAAACTTAGATTTACATTTCCTACACTCCCATATGCCAATGGCCAATCTCTTCACACTAACAGAGGAACAATAGGGACACTTATGTCTTTTTCTTTGTTCCGATTCTATTTTACCGAATCTGTGCTTTACCGTCCTACCATAACGAGCCCCAAATCTTCTTATAGAACCTAATTTTTTTGTTTCTACCATTTTTACATTGTTCTGTTGAAAAATATTCAAATGGGGCTACTCGGATATTCAGTCGCTAACTTTGATTAACGACATTTGAACCGAGGTCGTCCGCTTTTTTTTAGACAACTCTAACCCAAAGCGGAAAGGATATTCCAAGCTACCCCATAGCCCCACTCTCCTTTAGAAAATAGAAACGATTTATAAATTTAACGGAATTTATTAATCAAGAAAAACCTTTATAAATATTCCTCTTTCTCTCAAGATAATATGAGCGTAACAGAACAACAAAAATACAAACTCAGAAAATTCATAAGGGAACTTTCTCAATATAAAGGACGCCATACAGAATTAGTTAGTGTTTATATACCAGAAGGTTATAATATCAACAAGATAATACAACATCTACAACAAGAATCAAGCACAGCCACAAACATAAAAGATTCTTCTACAAGAAAAAATGTAATTGACGCTCTAGAAAAGATGATACAACATCTTAGACTATACAAAAAAACACCAGAGAATGGTCTAGCTGTATTTTCAGGTAATGTTGCTGCTCAAGTAGGAAAACAAAACTTTAGGGTATGGAGTATAGAACCTCCTGCTCCACTAAAAACAAGAATATATAGATGTGATAAGCAATTCGTTCTTAATCCCTTAGAAGAAATGTTAGAAACAAGAGAGGTCTATGGCCTAGTTGTTCTAGACAGAAGAGACGCTGATATAGCATACCTTAAGGGTAAAACGATAGTTCCGATAAGAAAGACACATTCTGAGGTTCCAGGCAAATTCAAAGCAGGGGGACAATCTGCTGCCAGATTCGCTAGAATAAGAGAAGGAGCTGCGAAAGAACATTACAAAAAAGTAGCTGAATATGTAAAAGAAGAATTTTTGAAAAATAAAAATCTAAAAGGGATAATAATCGGAGGTCCAGGGCCAACCAAATACGAGTTCATAGAAGGAGGATACCTTACAAACGAAATTAAGAAAAAAGTGATAGCAATAAAGGATTTAAGCTATACTGGTGAATTTGGTTTACAAGAACTTGTAGATAAAAGTGAAGATGTACTAAGTAATGAGGAAATAATAGAAGAAAAAAAGATTATGGGAAGGTTTTTTGACTTACTGGCAAAGAAACCGAATCTAGTCAGCTATGGTGAAAATGAAGTCATGACGCATCTGAAAAACGGAGCTGTAGATATATTGTTACTCTCTGAGAAATTAGAAGACGAAAAAATTGAAAAATTTGAGGAAGAAGCAAGAAAAGTAAGTACAGAAGTAAGGATAATATCAACGGAAACAAGAGAAGGAATCCAGCTAAGAGATCTTGGAAAAGTTGCGGCTATTCTTAGATATGAGATGAAATAAAGGCACGATGGAGGATACAATAGCAGAAGCCTTTAAGGAAATATATGGTAAACCACCAACATATGAAACATCCATTAGATATAGCAATAGATTTAAACCATACAATGCTTGTGTAAGTTTAAGGGGAAACAAATTAGAATTTAAACTAAGCAAGAAATGGAAAAGTATCAGTGACGATATAAAGATAGGCCTAATACAAGAGCTAATGCTAAAGATATTCAGAGAAAAAATAAGACCATTGAAAACAAAGACACAAAGAATGGAACTCTATAATATTTTTATAAAAAAAATACACATAGCAATTCCAAAAACAAAAATAGATGTAACACTAAAAGACTCTTTTGACAGAGTTAATAAAAAATATTTTTATGGTCTAATGGAAACGCCAAACCTTGTCTGGGGGAATTATTCAACTTCTAAGCTTGGTTCCTATGAGTATGGTTCTGATACAATAACAATAAGTAAAGTCCTAAGAGATGCAGAACAAGAACTTCTTGATTATGTTATGTACCATGAAATGTTACACAAAAAATACAAATTCAAGAGAGTAGGTAACAGATGCTATCATCACACAAAAAAATTTAAAATTGAAGAAAGGTCCTTTGAAAACAGCAAAAGAATAGAAAAAAAACTAAAGAAACTAGCAAGAAAAAAAAGATTTGAAATTCTATTCGGGTTTAATCAAAAGTTTTAAATATCACTCATATTTCCAGAAAATAAAGATAGTCTTACTTACAAGAAACAGAAGGTGATTTTCATGTCAGAAAAACTATTACCTTTAGCAGCTATGGAAAAAATAATAAAGAAAGTCGGAGGCTCGGATATAAGGGTATCCGATAAAGCAAAAGTAGCACTAAAAGAAATTGTTGAAGAGAAAGCAGAAGAGATAGCAGAAAGAGCATGGAGACTTGCAACCCATGCTGGTAGAAAAACTGTGAAAGAGAGAGATATAAAACTAGCGGCAAAGGGGTGATAGGATATGGCTACAAAACCAGTGGATGTTGGTTCACTAAAGAAAGGTAACTATGTCGTAATAGATGGAGCAGCTTGTATAGTAACAGAAACACAAGTATCAAGACCAGGTAAACATGGTCATGCAAAGGTAAGATTAAGCGCAGTTGGCATAATAGATGGTAAAAAGAGGGTGGTTGTTATGCCTGCTCATGATAAATTAGAACAACCAATAATAGAGAAAAAAACAGCACAGGTCCTATCAATAAGTGGAGACATAGCAAATGTGATGGACAATGAAACCTATGAAACATTCGACTTGAAGATTCCAGAAGAACTAAATGGGAAGGTTGTAGAGGGTGGAAAAGTATTATACTGGATAATACTAAATGAAAAAATAATGAAATCTGTACAAGGTTAAGATGGCTAAATTCCAAGAAGCAGAAGCAAGAAAATATCGTAATGTTTTTGTTTGCAAAAGGTGCAAACAAAAGATAAGGGGTCAAAACCTCAAAATTCTTGCAGGAAAAGTAAAATGCAGGAGATGTGGTGGTAGTGCCTTTAGGCCCATAAGAAAAAAATAGAATGAACATTCAATACTTAGGTGTAATTGTATTCATTCTCTTGATGGTATTATTTCTATTGATAAAAAGAAAGAAGATAACAATCCAAAAAATCTTCTTTCCATTTATATATGTAATCATGTACAAAACCAAATCTGGAGTAAGGTTTATGGAAAACTTTGCAAAAAAGTTTTCTAAACAAATAAAATATATAAGTTATTTATCGATTGTAATTGGATTCCTAGGGATGTTTCTAATCTCCTTTGCACTGCTTCAGAATACATATAGACTAATAACAAAATCAAAGGCAGTAGCTAGTTTTGGAATAGTATTACCTGTTGAAGCAAGAGGTGTATTCTATGTTCCATTCTTCTATTGGATAATATCGATTTTCATTGTTGCAGTAGTCCATGAATTCTCACATGGTATCTTTGCAAAGAAATACGGGATAAAAATAAAATCAAGTGGATTAGCATTTTTAAGCATTATTATTCCGATTGTACCAGCAGCTTTTGTTGAACCAGAAGAAGAAAAACTAAGAAAGAAAGAAGCAATAAAACAGCTAAGTGTTTTCTCTGCTGGTCCGTTCTCAAATATTTTGTTAGCATTTATAGTAATAGGTGTAACAATATTGTTAAGCATACCAATCTCAAATAAAATAATTGAAGCAGATGGAGTATTAATCACAGGAGTAATAAATAATGTCTCCTACCCAGCAAAAAAAGTTGGAATCACAGAAAATGAATTAATCCAAAAAATAGACAATATCGCTGTAAATTATCTAGAAAATTTTTCTTCAATACTAGAAAACAAAAGGCCCGGGGATAAAATAACAATAGAAACAAATAAATCCTCTTACAACTTGATATTAACCGAAAATCCCAACAACAAAAGCAAACCATACCTTGGTATTTATGTACAACAACATACTAAAATAAAAAAAGAGTTTATCAGCAAATATGGAAAAATCATTCCATCAACTATTCTATGGTTTATGGGATTATTATATTGGCTATATGTCTTAAACTTTGGAATTGGTCTAGTCAATTTAGCACCAATGGGACCACTAGATGGTGGAAGAATGTTGCTTGTAATATTGGAAAAAATATTCACCAAAGAAAAAGCACGAAGATATTGGAAAAACATAGGAATCTTATTCTTATCACTTTTCCTCATCAATATAATGTTTTCTTTCTTGGGATAAATAAAGCAAAAACAGACTATTCTAATTAGAAGAGTATCTCAAATCCGGATTTCTAGCAGCTCTAACAGCATCTAATCTACCAACTGGCATACTAAACGGAGCATTATGTAATAGTTCTGGTTTATTCTCAGCCTCAGCCCTAATCTTCCCCATTACCCTGATAAAATAATCCAATGTTTCTTTGCTTTCAGTTTCAGTAGGTTCTATCATCATGGCTCCATGAACAATTAGCGGAAAATATATTGTCATAGGATGTATTCCATAATCAATCAATCTTTTGGCTATATCTGTGGTAGTAACACCATTAGGTAAAGCTTCATCACTTAAGACAAATTCATGTTTACATAAGGAATTATAAGGAAGCACATAAACGTCCTTTAATTTCTCTTTTAGGTAGTTTGCATTCAAAACAGCATTTTCTGCAACTTTTCTTAAACCATCCGAACCAACAGCCCTAATATAAGAATAGGCTTTCACCGTAACACCAAAATTACCATAAAAAGACTTTACCTTCCCAATTGATTTGGGGTTATTAATAAGATTATATTTGCCTTCTTTAAATATAATCCTCGGATTAGGTAAAAATCTTTCTAAGGTCTTTACAACACCTACTGGCCCAGAACCAGGACCCCCACCACCATGTGGAGTTGAAAAGGTTTTATGGAGATTTAGGTGGATAATATCTATTCCCATATCTGCTGGTTTCGTTACACCTAGAAGAGCATTCATATTTGCTCCATCCATATAAACTAGACTTCCATTTTTGTGCATAATCTTTGTTATTTCTAATATATGCTCTTCAAATATACCCAAGGTGTTTGGTATTGTTAACATTATAGCTGCAACATCTTTGTTGATAATCTTTTTCAATTCATCCAAGTCAATTTGTCCTTTATCGTTACTTTTTAAGGTCATATTCCTAAAACCACACATAGTAGAAGATGCAGGATTTGTCCCATGAGAGCTATCTGGTGTGATTATTATTTTCCTGTCTTCCCCTTTTTCATTAAAATATGCTTTTATAATCATGAGTCCTGTTAATTCGCCATGTGCTCCTGCAGCAGGTTGTAAAGTGAAAGCGTCCATCCCAGTAATCTCACATAACATATTCTCGAGTTCATACATCAATCGCAAACAACCCTGCGCATTCGGCTGTAATGGATGACACTCAACGAAGCCCTCTAATTTAGCAATATCTTCATTTATCTTAGGGTTATACTTCATAGTGCAAGAACCAAGTGGATAGAAACCATTATCAACCCCAAAATTTCTTCTTGACAACTCTATATAATGCCTTATCAATGTTACCTCATCAACCTCTGGTAATTCTAATTCATCTCTTAAATTATCTTTACTTATTATACCATCTCTTTTAGGAACATCCAACTCTGGTAAAGAAACTCCTATCCTACCTGCTCTGCTTTTTTCAAATATCAATTGCATTTTCTTATTATTTCAACAAGCCTGTCCATCTCCTCTTTTGTATTTAACTCGGTAACACAAAACAACAAACAATTATTTAGCTCTGGATAATAAACACCAATATCTAATCCCCCAAGTATACCACTATCCAAGAGCTTTTTACTAACAGTTTTAGCATCTTTTACCTTCACTAAAAACTCATTGTAAAATTCTTGTTCAAAAACTATACTACAACCTATTTCCTCCAATCTATCAGCCAAATAATGTGCCTTATATAAACACAACTCAGCAAGTTTTCTTAACCCATTTTTTCCAAGAGCAGAAAGATAAACAGTAGCAGCCAAAGCACATAATGCCTCATTACTACATATATTTGAAGAGGCTCTCTCTCTTCTTATATGCTGTTCCCTAGCCTGTAAGGTCAGTATATATCCAATATTACCGTTTCCATCTGTTGTCTTACCAACTAACCTTCCAGGAAGCTGTCTTAGATATCTATGTTTTGTAGCCATAATACCCAAATATGGTCCTCCAAAGCTAACTGGATTACCAAGGCTTTGTCCTTCACCAACCACAATATCAGAATGCTCTCCAGGAGGTTTTAATATACCCAAAGAAGTTGGTTCAATAACACATACATTTAACAAACTTCCATTCCTATGTAGAATATCAGAGATTCCTCTAAGATTTTCTACACAACCAAAAAAATTAGGTTGCTGTAATAAAAGGGTGGCTGTCCTTTTGTTTATCTTTAATTTTAAATCATCTATAGAAGTTACTCCATCAGAATAATCCACTTCTACAAATTTAAGGTTATGTGCCCAACAGTAAGTTTTTACAACCTGTCTATAGTCTGGATGTATGGCTCTAGACACAAGTATTTCATTTCTCTTTGTAATATTTGAAGCCATTATACAGCTCTCAGCCAAGGCTGTTGCACCGTCATATAATGAAGCATTTGAGACATCCATACCAAATAAATTACATATCATTGTTTGATACTCGTATATAGCTTGCAATATCCCCTGAGACATCTCAGGCTGATATGGGGTGTAAGTAGTATAAAATTCACTTCTAGCTACAATATGCTTCACAACAGAAGGGATAAAATGTTTATATGCACCAGCTCCAATAAAGTAAGAGAAATCTACTTTATTCATCTTACTTATCCCCTTCAACAATTCAAATAATCCGACCTCAGACATAGAAGCTGGAATCTTTAGTTTATCCTTTAAAATAATCCTATCAGGTATATCCCTAAATAACTCGGATATGCTCTTTAATCCAATTTCTTTGAGCATTGCTTCTCTATCCTTATTAGTATTAGGAATAAAATCCATATTACACCCAAGGTTATTTGTGCTCCTTTAAGAAATTTTCATATTCTTCAGCACTCATTAGTCTTTCTATCTCTTCCTTATTCTCAATCTTTAACTTCACAATCCATCCTTTCCCGTATGGATCCTGATTGATAATTTCTGGCTTTTCTCCAAGTTCATTATTCACTTCTAAAACCTCTCCACTAACTGGAGAAAAAACATCTGAAACAGATTTTACACTTTCAATTGTAGCTATTTGTTTGCCCTGCTCTACTCTCTTACCTTTTTCTGGCAACTCAACAAACACAATATCTGTAAGTTGTTTCTGAGCAAAATCAGTTATGCCTACTATTCCTATATCCTGTTCTATCCTAATCCACTCATGCTCTTTTGTATACTTCAATTCTCTTGGATTTTCCATATTACCACCCCACACAAAACCACTCAGTTATTATTTATTAAGTTTTCCTTTATACTTATAAAACGGTCTTTCAACAATCTTAGCTTTATGCAGTTCTCCCCTTATTTTAATCTCAATCAAACTCCCAACATCAGCTTCAGCAATATCAAGGATAGCTAAACCAATTGGTTTTTTAAAAGTAGGGGAAAACGTTCCTGAGGTGACTAATCCTATCTTTCTATTATTCTTAAAGACATCATAGTTAAATCTGGGAATGGCTTTGTCTAAAAGCTCAAACGGAACAACAATCCTTTTTAGATCCCTCTTGGCTTCCAAAAGTGCTTCCTTACCTATAAAATCCTTAGAAAAATCAACAACAAACCCTATTCCTGCTTCAAAAGGATTTATATTTTCATTAAGCTCATGCCCGTAGAGACTATAACAAGCCTCTATTCTTAATGTATCTCTTGCTCCAAGGCCAACAGGTTTTAATCCTAAATCTTTTCCACACTTTAGAAGCCTATTCCACACATCAATGGCTCTCCCTGAGTTAAAATATATCTCAAACCCATCCTCAGCTGTATAGCCTGTTCTTGATATCACAAAATTTTCATTGAAAAAAAATTTTTCAATAAAATCAAATCTCTTCAACAAAGAAAAATCAAAATCAAAACTATCATTGATTATCTGTTCAGAAAAAGGTCCTTGTAAATCTATCTTCGCTATGTTATTGCTTATATTAATAATAGTAACATCATCAAAAAAATCCTTATTCTTCATAAGCCAACCAAAGTCCTTGTCAACATTACTCGCGTTTACAACCAGCATAAATTTTTTATCATTAAATTTATAAACAAATAAATCATCAATAACACCACCCATCGGATTGCATAAACAACAATAAAAAGACTTATTACAATCAAACTTACTTATGTCTCTTGTTACCATTTTTTGCAAAAAATCATGAGCTCTCTCACCTTCAACAAGAATCTCACCCATATGGGAAACATCAAAGAGTCCTGCTTTATTTCTTGTTGTATTATGTTCTTCAATAATACTCGTATAAGAAACAGGCATTAGCCATCCACCGAACTCTATAATTCTTGCTCCAAGTTTTAAATGTAAGTCGTACAGTGGTGTTTTCTTTAAATCAGGCATAAACAAAAAAGAAAAAAATTAAGTTTAAAAACATTATTATTCTCAAATATATGGCTCAGGTAGTATAGAAGCATCCAAAGAAATTTAAATGGTCTAAAAATAAAGTTTAATATGATAAGCGTTATCCTAATAGAACCAGAAAATCCAGGAAACATAGGGGCTATTGCAAGAGTAATGAAAAATTTTAATTTTAAGGATTTAATTCTAATCAATCCAAAATGCAATCATTTATCAAAAGAAGCACAGGATAGAGCAACACATGCAAAAAAAATACTAAAAAAAGCAAAAACAAAACCAATCTCTTACCTAAGAGGCTTTGATTATATAATCGCCACAACAGCAAAACTAGGAACTGACTTCAATATAGCAAGGCAGCCTATAAGCCCAAAAGACTTAGCACGAAAGCTAGAAAAAATAAACAAAAACATGAAAATAGGCCTAATGTTTGGCAGAGAAGGAACAGGCTTAAGAAACAAAGAAATTTTAATGTCAGATTTTGTTGTTACAATCAACACATCCAAAGAATATCCAACCATGAATATAAGTCATGCAGTAGCTATTGTGTTATATGAAATATTTCAAATATCAAAACAAAAGAAGATAAATCAGCATATTCTTTTTGCAAAGAAAAAAGAGAAAGAGAACATATTAAAACTTCTAAATGAGATATTAAATAGGCTTAATTTTAAAACAGAATCAAAAAAGAAAACCCAGGTATTAGTCTGGAAAAGAGTCTTAAATAAAGCATTCCTAACGAAAAGAGAAGCATATGCCATATTCGGGTTCCTGAGAAAGTTGGAAAAGTTTAAATAATAAAAAAATCAGCATAGTAAAAATGGATTTAGTAACAAAAAATATTATAAATGGCTTTGCCAATATTAGAAAATCAATCTTCTCTGACCCATCAATATTCTGGTTCTTAACACCAATCTTTCTCTTCTGGTTAATATTGGAAATATACTTCAGCAAGTATAAAAAAGAAAAACTTGGTTGGAATACAGCTCTCGGAAATGGATTAAGCATATTCTGGCTTTTGATAATCTGCCTTAGACATCTATTTGAAAACAGGATGGAAAATTTCAGCTGGGGTAGGTTTATAGCGCTTATCTTAATTCTTTGTTATGTAGTTTTTATAATATTCAACTCATTCACCCATAAATTAAAGGAAAGTATATCTTTCCTGCTAGCAGCACCAACATTAGTATATTATTTATCAGCCGTAACTATACTTTGGACATTCGGAGGTCTGGAAATAACCTTTTGGGTAACAATAGACCTAATACTCATATACATAGTTATTCTCCTGATTGATTTAATATTAAGAAAGCTAATAAAAGGAAAAGAACAGAGCATAAATGGGCTTGATATTAGCCTTTTGGATAATAATTCAGTGGACCTAAATAAAAGACAAAAATTCTAAGTCTCCTAAAAAGAAGCTCTATTTTTTTTATAAAAAACAAAAAAAGAAATAGAAAAAACAAAGATACTAACAATCTGTGATGCTGTCAAAAAACCAAACAGATACCAATTATACGACCTAAAAAACTCTATCGCAAACCTTGTAGCAGAGTAATACATTAAAACAAATAATGTCAAAAAACCATCGTATCTCTTTTTTTTGTCCAACCACCTTAATATAAAAAATAAAACAAGTAAATTAGCTATAATATATAATCTAGCAGGATGAAGTGGCTCAGTGATAATCTTGGTGTTAGAATATCTAACAATAGCCCATGGTAGGTTTGTTGGTTTGCCTCTACAACTATCATTCGATACAAAACAACCTAGCCGAGCAATAGACAATATAATAGGAAAATATAAAGCAAAAACATCAGAATATTTCCAAAAATTTATTTTTTTGAACTTACAATAAGAATAAATAGAAAGTACAGCACCCAAAAGCCCACCATAAAGAACAAGACCAGAACGCCAAAACATAAAGAACTTAATTATCCTCTGAAAAAATGTATAGCTTCTATTCCATGTCCAAGGACCAAAATAATAAAAAAGCCTTGCACCAGCTATGATACCAACTATTGAAAATAAAATAAGATAAAACATATCTCTCTTGTTAAGTTTTCTCTTTTTCGCTTCATGAAATACAAGAAAAATCCCTACTAGAGTAGCAAGATAAGCAAATGTTCTATACACCTCTATCCTAAAAAAAATAAAATCAAATCTTTTTAATTGTGGAAAATAGAACATCTTAGGATTCTACTTCACTTTCATCTGTAATATTGTCTTCCTCATCATCATCATTGCAAGAATCACAACTATCACAGTCATCACAGCTATCACAGTCATCACAGCTATCACAACCTTCACAGCCACTTAAAGTAGTTGTTATAAAGAATAAAGAGATATACAATAATATAAATACCAAAGCACACAATTTCTTGTAATCTATTTTATCTGGTTTAGCACCCATATTACTAAAATTGTTTATAATATTGCTTATATATAAAATTTACCTTAAAAAAATTGCACAACATAAAGAAAGAAGGGTATTGAAAATAAGCCAATAAGTGTGGTTACAAGAACCACTGAGGCAACTATATCTGCATTTCTTTTATATTTTTGACATAAAATCATAGACATCACTGCAGAAGGCATTGAGGCTTGAAACAATATAATCTTCCTCGCTAAACTACTTACAGAAAACAGGTTTATAACAAAAAGTGCAACTAAAAAACCAAAAAATATCCTAAATAATGAAGCAAAAAGCGATAATCTTATTGAACTCAGCCTTGTCTCTGTTAACTTATAACCCAAAACCAATAACGCCAATGGGATAGTTATAGAGCCTATCATCTGAATTGGCTTAAATATCAATTCCGGAATAGATATCTTAAGTAAACTAAAAAACAATCCAACAACAACAGAATAAATCAACGGAACTTTAAAAATTTCTTTAACTTCACTCCTATGGTGGACAATATAAATTCCAAAACTAAATAAAAGAAGAGAATTCATCATATCATAAACAACTGCCCTTGATAGCCCAGCAACTCCAAAAGAAAACAAAGCAACTGGGTACCCTAAATAACCTGTATTCCCAATCACCATCGGTAAGTATAAACCAACCTTTCCTGATTTAGTCGTCCTAAGAATCAAAAAAACAAAAAACCAAAGAATCAATGCTACAAAGACTGCGGATGATGCTATCTTAAAAAAATCTATCAAGTCTATATTGCTTCTAGATATTGAGGAAAATATCAAACATGGTGCTGAAAGATATACAATTAAATCAACCATTGGCTGGATATTTATTTTTATAAATTTCCCAATAATATAACCTACAAGAATAATCAAAAAAACAGGAACAATCGTCTGTAATATTGGTATAAAAACCATAAGAAAAGCAAAAAACAAGATTCATATTAAAAGTTTATTATTTGCCATAACAATTTTTACCTTTGAACTTTTGCCTATACGCTTCCAATAAAGGAGTAAGATTTCTTCTTGGTGGTTTTGACTCATTTAGCCTCTTCTTTATTTCCTCTTCGCTTAGTCTTACATCCAATTTTCTATTAGGTATATCAATATCTATTATATCATTGTCTCTTATTGCTGCTATTGGGCCATTGTTATACGCCTCCATCTCAACATGACCTATACATGGTCCTGAAGTCCCTCCAGAAAATCTTCCATCTGTAATCAAAGCAACCCTCTTGTAGCCAGCACCTTTTATGGCATCTGTTGGTGTTAACATCTCTGGCATTCCAGGTGCTCCAGCAGGTCCTTGATAAGGTAAAACAACAACATCCCCTTCGTTTATATCTTTTGATTCTATTGCCTCCAACAGTTCTTCTTCAGTATAAAAAACCTTTGCTGGCCCAGAATGTTTCATCATACTTGGATCAACTGCTGTTTGTTTAATAATAGCACTATTAGCAAGATTCCCCTTCAAAACAGCTATCCCTCCTTCTTTCATATATGGATTATCTAAACCCCTTATTATCTCTCCATCAAGAACTTTTCCTTCTTCTGCTATTTGTTTTATTGACTTCAAATTAACAGTAACAGAATCTTTTAATAAGCTCTTTAATCTATTCAATACAGCAGGTATTCCACCAGCTTTGTCTAAATCAGCTATTTCATATGGCCCTGCGGGAATTATCTTGCAGATATTAGGTGTTTCTCTTGATATTTTATCAAAAATTTCAACATCAATCTCAATCCCTGCTTCTCTTGCTATAGCAGGTATGTGCAATACTGTATTTGTAGAACCACCCATTGCCATATCCACCCTTATTGCATTTTCGAAGGCATTTTTAGTCATTATATCTCTTGGCTTAATATCCTTCTTAACCAACTCAACTATCCTCCTCCCGGTTTCATATGCCTGTTTCTTCTTTAGCGGATTTAAAGCTGGAGTAGTAGCACATCTTGTTAGTGACATTCCAAGTACCTCAGTAACAACAGCCATAGTATTAGCTGTATATAATCCAACACAAGAACCAGCACCACAACACATCAAAGATAACATACCCTCAGCTTCCTCTGCCTTGAGTTTACCAGCCTTAACCTCACCAACTAAACCAAAACCCTCAATCGGATGATGTTTCTTCCCCTCCACTACATTCGCTTTCATTGGCCCACCAGTAAGTATAATAGCTGGTAAATTTAATCTTCCAGCGGCCATTAACATTCCAGGTGTTATTTTATCACAATTTGTTACACCAACCCATCCATCAAGAGAATGGGATAAAGTCATGATTTCAATATTATCAGCTATGTGTTCTCTAGAAGGCAAACTCAAACGCATTTCTACATGCATAGCGATACCATCACATACCCCAGGAACCCCCCATACAAAGGGAATACCGCCAGCATCCCTAATCCCATTCATTACCTCTTCAGTCAATTCATTTAGGTGTATGTGTCCTGGTATAATATTATTATAGCTGTTGGCTACTCCTATAAAAGGCTTATCAGATTCCAAATCATCTTTTTTTACACCTGCAGAAAGCAATAACGCCCGATGGGGTAGTGTTTCTATTCTTTTCTTTAAAACATCTGATCGCATATTAATCACCTTAATCTAATTTTTTATTAATATTATTTATTTAACATAATTCTTTAGGGTCCCTATCCCCTCAATTTTAATCTCTATTGTATCTCCTTTCTGCATTGGACCAATACCTGCAGGAGTTCCTGTAGAAATAATATCACCAGGCAATAAAGTCATTACCCTTGATATAAAAGATACCAACTCCTCAACCTTAAATATAAAATTTGAAGTACTAGAATCTTGTTTTAACTCTCCATTAAGAAAACTTTGAATTTTAAGATTATTGGGATTTACATCCTTAACAACAGTTGGGCCAACCGGACAGAATGTATCAAAAGACTTTGCCCTTGTCCACTGTCCATCTTTTTTTTGTAAATCTCTCGCTGTTACATCATTTATACAGGTAAAGCCATCAATATGTTCCATAACCTCTCCTTCCCCGATATCTTTTATCCTATCTTTTATTATAACTCCAAGCTCTGCTTCATAATCAACCCTTCTAGACATTTCTGGGTAGATTATATTTTCCTCCGGGCCTATCAGTGTTGTAGGTGGTTTAATAAATAATATTGGCTCTTCCGGCAAAGGCATCCCTAATTCTTCAGCATGATCCCTATAATTCAAACCAACCAAAACTATCTTAGAAGGTTTATTTTTTAAAAAAGAAATATTCATTTTAGTTATCTTTTTTTAAAGAGGTTTCTTATTTCTTCGCCGGTTATCTCAATTTGATGTTTTCCAATTTTTTCTCTGCTTTCCTTTAAAAAAGGCATTCCTTTTTTGTATTCTTCAACCCACTCCTTAGCAAATTCTCCACTCTCTATTTTCCTTAACGCCTCCTTCATCCTCTCTTTAACATCTTCCCCTATAATCCTATGTCCGACAGCCCACATTCCATACTCTGCTGTATTGCTAATAACCTCTGCCATTCTTTTAATTCCTCCTTCCCATATAAGATCCACAATAAGTTTCATTTCATGCACGCACTCAAAGTACGCCATCTCTGGAGGATAACCAGCTTCTACCAAAACCTCAAAACCATTTTTCATTAATTCAACTAGACCTCCACATAAAACACACTGTTCACCAAATAAATCCTCATATGTTTCCTGCTCAAAGGTACACTCCAGAACGCCTGCTTTTGTAAAATGCATAGCCTTAGCCAATGCTAAAGCCATTTCTCTCGCTTTTCCAGAAGCATTTTGGTAAACTGCAACTAGTGCTGGAACACCAAAACCTTCAAGATAGGCTTTTCTTTCTTCTGTTCCTGGAGCTTTTGGTGCAACCATGATAACATCCACATCACTCGGAGGTATTATTCTCTTAAAACAAATATTAAAACCATGGGAAAAATAAAGCGTCTTTCCTGCTTTTACATAAGGCTTGATTTGATTTTCATAAATATCTGGTTGAACTTCATCCGGCAAAAGGATTTGGATAATATCAGCTTTTTCTGCGGCCTTGTCTATTGAAAATACCTCAAACCCATCTTCCTTTGCTTTATTCCAACTAGGATTTTGTTTCCCACCTATAACCTCCGTTTCTCCAATTATTACACTAACCCCAGAATCTCTAAGCATATTTGCTTGGGCAGACCCCTGTGCTCCGTAACCAATAGTTGCAACCACTTTACCCTTTAAAATACCTTCATCTATATCTTCATCATACAATACTTTCATAACAACCAACCCCCTAGACTATTTGATTTTTTATTAAAAATTTTCTATTAGAGGTAATCATACTCCATTTATAAATATTGCTCTTACTTAAATCTCTCAAGGACATCTTCACCCGCCATTCCTTTCCTAACACCTAGCTCTTTTGCTCCTGTTGGCTTTTGTTGAAACACCACAAAAACAAATCCCCCTAACAATCACTTTTTCTACTTTTATCATTTTAATTTTTTTATTATAGCATCCCCCATTTCAGAAGTCTTCGCTGTCCCACCAAGGTCTTTTGTTTTCACTTTCCCTTCTTTTAAAACTTCTTCTATTGCTCTAATTACCTGCTTA
The DNA here is from genome assembly GCA_964577685.1 of uncultured Methanosarcinales archaeon. GTDB lineage: Archaea > Nanobdellota > Nanobdellia > Woesearchaeales > JACPBV01 > CAZNZT01. Next base: position 50,483 of record CAZNZT010000008.1, read on the forward strand.
GCTGATTCCTCCTCTCCAAGTTCTTCTAACATCATAGAACCAGCCCAAATTGTTGCTATTGGATTTGCTATACCTTTTCCCTTATATTTTGGAGCAGAACCATGTATTGGCTCAAACATTGAAATACCATCTGGGTTAATATTTCCTCCAGGAGCAAGTCCTAATCCACCCTGAATCATAGCACCGAGGTCTGTTATTATGTCCCCGAACATATTTGGAGTCACAATCGTTTGAAACCATTCTGGATTTTTAACAAACCACATAGTTATAGCATCAACAAAATTAAACTCATAATTTATCCCGGGATAATCCCTAGCAACTTCTTCTAAAATCTCACGCCAAAAAGAATAAACATAATCTAAAACATTTGCCTTATCAACAGATGTAAGTTTATCCCTCTTCTTCCTCTTTGTTAATTCAAAAGCATATTTTATAACCCTCTTTGCTCCTTCTCTACTTATAACCCCAATCTGATATGCTATCTCTGAACCCTGTGTATCTATATCCAATCCAAATTTTATTTTATAAAGACTCCTTACTATTTCAAGTTCTTGTTTCGATTTTCCTATTTTGGCTCTATTTCCAATACCGACATAAAAGTCTTCTGTATTCTCTCTAACTACATCAAAGTTTATATCAGTAGGCCCTTTATCTCTCAACGGAGTTTTAACCCCCCCTAATAGCCTCACAGGCCTTAGATTAATAAATTGATCAAAATAAAATCTCATCTTAAGTAAAATCCCCTTCTCTAGAATTCCTGGCTTAACCCTAGGATCGCCCAAAGCACCTAAGTAAATAGCATTACATTTCTGTTCAATCTCTTTTAGGGTTTCTTCCGTTATAAGTTCTCCTGTCTTTAAATATTTCTCTGCCCCATTATCATATTCCCTCCATTCAATATCAAAACCATTAAGATCAGCTACTCTTTCTATTACCTTAACTCCTTCTGCTATTATCTCTGGACCTATACCATCCCCCGGAATTAAAGCAATTCTATATTTTTTCATATTGAGTCTTTATATAGTTTAACAAACCTCCTGCCTTTATAATATCCAAAGCAAATTTAGGAAAAGGATTAAATTTAAATTCTTTCCCATTATTCAAATTTTTTATTATTCCCCTCCTTAAATCGATTTCTAAATTATCTCCATCATTGACTTTATTTACAACATCCTTACACTCTATGGCCAAAAATCCATTGTTAATAGCATTCCTAAAAAATATCCTTGCAAAACTTTTAGCAATTACTGCACTTATACCAGCTCCCTTCAAAGCCCATACGGCGTGCTCTCTAGAAGAACCACAACCAAAATTTTCACCAACAACGATAAAATCTCCCTTACTAACTTTTTTAACAAAATCCCTATCCAAATCCTCCATAGCATGTTTTGCAAGTTCTTCCTCTTTATCTATATTCAAATATCTAGCAGGGATTATCTCATCAGTATTTATATGATCCTTCTTATAAACATGTGCTTTACCTTTCATCATAAGTACTCCCTCGGGTCAGTAATTTTTCCTTCTATGGCTGAGGCCGCTACTGTTGCAGGACTAGCCAAATATACCTTAGAATCTGGATGACCCATTCTCCCAGTAAAATTTCTATTGGTTGAACTAATACAAACCTCTCCCTCAGCTAAAATACCCATATGACCACCCAAACAAGCCCCACATGTTGGAGTTGAAACTACTGCACCAAACTCTATAAATATGTCTATCAGGCCTTCCTTATTTGCTTGCTTCCATATCTCTGTTGTCGCAGGAACTATAATCATTCTTGTCCCTTTCGCTATTTTATTTCCATCTAAAATTGAAGCAGCAATCCTCAAGTCTTCAATTCTTCCATTCGTACAGCTTCCTAGATATGCTTGATCTATCTTAATATTCTTAATCTTAGAAATAGGAACCCCATTACTTGGCAAATTAGGAAAAGCCACAATAGGTTCTAAATCGGATATATCATACTCCTTAATCTCTCTATACACAGCATCTTTATCTGATTTAAACATTTCAAATTTTTCTTTTGTTCTTTCTTTAACATACTCCAAAACTTTTTTATCTGGTTCCATTATACCAGATTTAGCACCTGCTTCTATTGCCATATTTGTTATTGTCATCCTAGCTTCTACCGAAAGTTGCTTTACGACCTCTCCAGTAAATTCCATAGCTTTGTATAATGCCCCATCTACCCCAATATCTGATAATATGTGTAATATAATATCTTTTGAATAAACACCTTCAGGTACCTTTCCATCCAATACGAACTTTATTGACTCAGGAACCCTAAACCACAGCTTGCCAGTAGCAATAGCTGCAGCTATATCAGTCGAACCAACCCCTGTTGAGAATGCTCCAAAAGCACCATATGTACATGTATGAGAATCTGCTCCAACAATCAAACTACCAGGTACCACATACCCTTGCTCTGGCAATAGAGCATGGCATATTCCATGATTACCCACCTCATAATAATTCCTGATATGAAACTCCTCAACCCATTTTCTTAATCTTTTGGTTAATTGTGCTGACTTTATATCCTTATTAGGCACAAAATGATCAGGTGTAACAACTATCTTATCAGGATTAAACGCTTTCTTAATACCAAACTTATAAAGCATATCTATAGCCGGAGGAGTAGTTACATCATGACAGACTATTACATCAATATCTGCATTAATTAATTCTCCAGGCTTGACTTTATCCTTATTCGCGTGTTTTGCAAGTATTTTCTCTGTTATTGTTTGCATTTTTAACCAAACTTATAATATTTTTTTACGGGCTTATTAATTTTCCATTTACATTTTAAGCCTCTAGGGAAAACAACTAAATCTCCTTTTCCAAACTTCACATGCTCGCCATCCTCTGTTATTACTTCAACATCTCCCTCAATTAGTAAACAAGTTTCCTTCTCATCGTACTCCCACGGAAACTCTGAAATCCCTTTCTCCCATATACCCCATGATTTTGCTTCTTCTTTTTCTTTTTCAGTTGGTTTTCTTACTTCTATCCTCACCAAAATCACCCCCTAGATATAGCAGTTACGCCAGTTCTAGATATTTCTCTTATCCCAAATTGCTTCATTAATTCAATAAAAGCATCAATCTTAGCAGGAACACCTACTAATTCCGCTGTTACAGACTTAGGAGTTATATCTACAATCTTTGTCTTATATATTTTAGTATAACGTAAAATATCCTCTTTTGCTTTCTTATTAGGTATGGCTATCTTAACTAAACAAAGTTCTCTTATAACTGATCTTTCCTCCGGCATTTCTATAACTTTTATCGTATTTATTAACTTATTAATTTGTTTTTTAACTTGCTCAACTGTTTTATCATCACCAAAAACAGTAATTACCATCTTTGATATTCCAGGGGTTATTGTCTTGCCAACAGTAATCGTATCTATGTTAAAGCCCCTCCTAGCAAACATACCTGCTATTTTTGTCAACACACCAGGTTGATCTTCAACAAGCATAGCTATAACATTCCTTCTTTCCTTCATTTTTATTCCCTCTCAAAAAATTTACCAGGTGCAGGCATACATCCTCCAAAAGCATCCTTCAAATGTCCTCCAGGTGCCAACATTGGTAAGATGTTCACTTCTTCTTCTACCTGAACATCAATAATTGTAGTAACATCATTACTAATTGCTTTCTTTATTGCCGGTTCAAGCTCAGATTCTCTCTCAACTCTTATTCCCTCTAATCCATAAGCTTCTGCTACCTTAACGAAATCAGGAGTTCTACCTAGATAGACATTTGAGTATCTCTTACCCAAAAAAAGTTCTAACCACTGTCTAACCATCCCTAGATACGAATTATTCATTATAATAGGTATTATCTTGATATTCTCCTCTTTTATTGTCCCCAATTCTTGTATAGTCATTTGGAAAGAACCATCACCATCTATTAAAAAAACATTTGAACTTGGTTTTGCAACTTTTGCTCCTATTGCCGCTGGTAAACCAAACCCCATCGTCCCTGCACCACCAGAGCTTATGAATGTTCTTGGTTTTGAACATTTAATAAAATGTCCTGCAAACATCTGATGCTGACCAACACCAGTAACCACAATATCATCTGGCTTCATTATCTTATTTATATTGCTCATAACAACTCTTGGATGTATTTTCTTTGTTTTATGCAATGGAACACAACCATCACAAATTTGTTTGTACCTCTTTATTTTATTTATCCAACCTTCTTTCTCCTTTATAGTTTTCTTTTTGATAGTATTTATTAATGCAATTAGTACCTCTTTTGCATCACCAACTATAGGTATATCCACCTCAACATTTTTTCCAATTTCAGCAGGATCAATATCTGCATGTATAATCTTTGCATTTTCTGCGTATGTCTTCAAATTTCCAGTTATCCTATCACTAAACCTACAACCGATTGCTATTAGAAGGTCTGCATTCAATGTTGCATAATTTGCTATCTTCCTTCCATGCATCCCAACCGTCCCTAAACTCAAAGGATGTCTCTCATCAAATACCCCTTTACCCATGAAGGTAGTAGTAACTGGAATCTTAGTTAAATTAACAAACTCCCTCAACTCCTTATGTGCATTTGATATAACAACTCCCTGACCAACCAACAATAAAGGCCTTTCTGAGTTTAATATTGCCTCTACAGCAAGTTTTATCTGGACTGGATTTGGTTTTATAGTTAATTTAAAGCCAGGGATTGCAACATCTCTAGGAATCGGTTCTGTTACTTCCTCTACCTGAATATCTTTAGGCAAATCAATATAAACAGGACCAGGCCTACCGCTTTGTGCTATCTTAAAAGCTTTCATGATAGTTTCAGCAATTTTATTTGCATTTCTAATCTGAAAATTATGTTTTGTTATTGGCAATGTTATACCCATCATATCTGTTTCTTGGAATGCATCATTTCCAATTAGAGTTGTGGGAACCTGTCCACCAAAGGCTATTATTGGAACAGAATCCATATAAGCGTCCGCTATTCCAGTAACCAAATTACAAGCACCAGGACCAGAAGTTGCTATACATACACCTGCTTTCCCAGATGCTCTTGCATATCCTTCTGCTGCATGTGCTGCCCCTTGCTCATGTCTCACTAAAACGTTCTTTATTTTATCTTTATGCTCTAAAAAAGCATCAAACAACGGTATAACTGCCCCACCTGGAAATCCAAATGTGACATTTGTTTTTTCCCTTATCAACATCTTAATTATCATATTTGCTCCATTCATACTTAATCCCTCACTTGAAATTATTTTTTCTCTGAAAATTAAGAGCTTTATTTATTCCTTTTATCAAAGCCCCTGCAGATGCCATAATAACATCACTATTAACAGACTCCGCTTTGAATAAATTTCCCTTATTATCCTGCACCTTTATAGAAACCTCTGCTAAGGCATCTGTTCCACCAGTTATAGCTTTCAATTCATATTCCTTTAACCTTATCGATGAACCAACTATTTTCTTGATAGCATCACTAACAGCATCAACAGGCCCTACCCCAGAGCCCTTACTAATTTTCTTTTTTCCATCAATTACTAAGACAACTATTGCCTCTGGCTTTATTTTATTTCCAGTCAAAACTTTTATTTCCTCCAATCTTATTATTTCATCTTCTTCTAATTCACCTATGATATCAGTTGCAATTGCAATTACATCCTCCCTCATAATCTGTTTTTGTTTATCTGCTAATTCCTTAACCTTAGATGTGATTTTATTTATTTGCTCTTCATTAAGGTCGTAACCAGAATCTCTTAAAATAGCTTCAATTGCGTGTCTTCCGGAATGCTTACCAATCACAAGATTCGTACCAGTCCATCCTATATCTTCTGGATTCATAATCTCATATGTAAATTTATGGCTTAGAACACCATGCTGATGAATTCCTGCTTCATGAGCAAAAGCATTTTGACCAACAATAGCCTTATTTCTCTGCACAGCTATTCCAGTCAGAGATGAAACAAGTCTTGATGTCCTAAATATTTCTTTTGTATTTACGCTAGTATAAAATCCTCTAAAAAAGTCCTTTCTCGTCTTTATATTCATCACAACCTCTTCCAAGCTACAATTCCCTGCTCTTTCTCCAATCCCATTTATTGTACACTCTATCTGGGTCGCTCCATTTCTTATTGCTTCCAATGAATTCGCAACAGCCAGACCTAAATCGTTATGACAATGCACACTAACCACAACACCCCTTCTTCTTATTATATCGCCAATCTTATCAAAAACATACTTTATTCTCTTACCAAATTCTTCTGGTTCTGCATACCCTACAGTATCTGGGATATTTATTGTATTAGCTCCAGCCTCAATTGCAGCCTTAATTACATCACACATATAATCCAAATCCGTCCTTGCTGCATCTTCTGGAGAAAACTCAATATCCCTACATAGAGATTTAGCATATTTCACAGCCCTAACAACAATATCTATTACCTCCTCCTTAGTCTTTCTTAATTTCTCTTTTATATGGATATCAGATGTAGCTATAAAAGTATGAATTCTTGGCTTTTTTGAATACATCAATGCTTCCCATGCCCGTTTAATGTCTTCTTTCTTTGTCCTAGCTAAGCCACATACTATTGGCTTCTTTATCTCCTTAGCTATAAGCCTTACTGCCTCAAAATCACCATCAGAGCTTATAGGAAACCCAGCCTCAATCACATCAACACCCAACCTCTCAAGCTGCTTAGCTATTATAAGCTTCTCTTTCACTGTAAGAGAAGCGCCAGGAGATTGTTCGCCATCCCTTAATGTAGTATCAAAAATTATTATTTTCTTCTTCATCTCCTCACCTTAGTCCTTTTCTTTTTGTTCCATTTTAAATCTTTTTTGGTTTAAAAGTTAAAAGAACAGATAAACAATGCAATCACCCCAGAATCAATGGGGTTAATTATAACAGCAGAAGTAGAACTAATAAAACACATAAAACATATTTATTCCTCATAGCAAACCTAAACTCACTCATATTCAAAAGGAAAATAAAAAATTATATTTAAACCTTACGATTCCTGTACAAGGATAGGGGCATAAAATCAAAAAAACAAAAACAAACTTTTTTATATATACCTAAATAACATACTTTTATGCAAGAGATACTGGAAAAAGTTCTAAAAAAAATAAAACCAACAAAAGAAGAGGAACTAAAGATAAATAAAAAAATAGAAGGCCTCATAAAAAAAATAAACAAAAACCTAAAAGATGCCAAAGCAATCCTAGGGGGGTCTGGTATCAAGGGAACATGGCTAAAAAATGCCTATGACTCAGATATATTTGTAAAATTTAACTACAAGAAATATAAGAACAGAAGCAATGAGTTATCTGATATACTAGAGAAAATTCTCAAAAAAAGAAGAATAAAATTCACAAGACTGCATGGTTCCAGAGATTATTTCCAGATTAAAGAAAAAAATTTTACATTCGAAATAGTACCCATACTAGATATTAAAAAAGTAGAAGAAGCAAAGAATATTACTGATGTAAGTCCACTACACGCAGATTGGGTGAACAAAAAAGTAAAAGGCCTCAAAGACGATGTAAGGCTATTAAAACAATTCTGCAAAGCAATAAATGTATATGGTGCAGAGAGTTATATAAAAGGGTTCTCAGGTTATGTCTGTGAAATATTAACAGCATACTACAAAGGATTTACAAATGTAATTAAAAATGCATCAAAATGGAAAGAAAAAACGATAATAGATACCGAAGGATACTGGAAAGGGAAAAACATCTTATCCGAACTTAATAAATCCAAAACAAGATCACCAATAATAATAATAGACCCTGTCCAACCAGATAGAAACGCTGCTGCTGCTGTAAGCCGAGAGAATTTCATTAAGTTTATAGAAAGATGTAGGGAATTCCTAAAAAACCCTTCAGAAGAATTCTTTGAAATTAAGAAAATAAATAAAAAAACCTTAGAAGAGAAGTCAGGAAAAAACCACCTGATAATAATAGAAGCAAAAACAAAAGAGGGCAAAAAAGACATCGTTGGTTGTAAATTAATAAAAGTAATAGAATTCATCAAGAAAGAATTAAAAAAACATGAATTCAATATACTAGATTATGGGTGGGAATGGAATAGAAAAGTTTTATTTTACTTTATCATTAAAAATGAAAAAAAGCCAGATACAATAAAAATAACAGGACCACCAATAAAAGAGAAATTTCATACCAAAAACTTCAAAAAAAAGCATAGAAATACATTCATAGAAAAAGGGAGAATATACGCCAAAGTAAAAAGAAAATTCAAGGAACCACATAGCCTAATCAGATTCTTATTAAAAAGTGAATATATAAAGGATAAAGTTAGCTCAATAAGGATAAAAAATGAATGAAATAGCTGAATTGATACTTGTGACATTATTACCCTTTCTAGAACTAAGGGCATCTATACCATATGGGATATTTAAAACAAATTTAAATCTACTAACTATTTTTTCTATTTGTATAATAACGAATATAATTCTAGGAGTATTAATATATTTGTTAATAGACTATATTATAAAAAACATTACAAAAATAAAACCAATAAAAAAGATTTGGGAGAAATACATAAAAAGAACACAAAAAAGGATACATAGCTATGTAAACAAATACGGTGAATTTGCACTCGCCTTTTTCATAGGCATTCCTCTTCCTGGAAGCGGAGTTTACTCTGGAGCAATAGCAGCTTATCTTCTAGGTTTAAACTACAAAAAATTTGTAATTGCCAATATAATCGGTGTTTTGATTGCTGGAACAATTGTAACAATAATAAGCTTCACAGGCTTCCAAGCGCTAAGGATATTCGTAAAAGTAATATAAACAAAAATAAAATTAAAACATTAAAAACTATTCAAAAAAATTTGCACCTTTTTTTAATGCCTCCTTATTAATAGCAATCAAATCCTGTTTACTTTTAGAAAAAAACTTATGTAGATTATCAAGGATTGTAGCCAAATTAACAATCTTAGTTTCTTTAACAAACGCACCAACAAGAACCATATTAGCAACCTTTGTATTTCCCATTTTATTTGCAATCTCTGTTGCAGGTATACTTAATACCTTAATATCGCTTCTCTTAGGCTCTCTCTCAATCAGGGATTTATTTATCACCGCTAGACCATTGCTTTTTATCTTACTCTCAAATCTATCAAAAGAGGGTTGATTAAGGATTATAACTGAACTAGGAACATCAACAACAGGGCTGTATATATCACTATCAGAAATAACTACTGTACAATTGGCAGTTCCTCCTCTCATCTCAACACCATAACTAACCATAGCTGTAACATTCTTACCCTCTATTAATGCAGTCTGAGCAAGAACATTACCTGCCAAAACAACTCCTTGCCCACCAAACCCTGCTATGATTATTTTTTCTTCCATTTTATCCCCTATCCTTAAAGACACCCAATGGAAAATACTCCATCATTTTATCAACAAAAGATAATGAATCGCTAGGAGACATCTTCCAGTTCGTAGGACACATTGACAAAACTTCAACAAAACCAAATCCTTTATTATTAAGCTGATACTCAAAAGCCTTTTTTATAGCAAACTTTGCCTTTATAACATTATTAGGCGAATTAACAGCAACTCTCTCTATATATGCTGGACCATCAAAAGTCGATAACAACTCACAAATCCTCAATGGAAATCCTTCAATATCATTCCTCCTACCAAATGGTGTTGTAGTGGTTTTTTGTTCAAGTAGGGTAGTTGGTGCCATCTGTCCCCCAGTCATGCCATAAACAGCATTATTCACAAAGATAGTAGTAAAATTTTCACCCCTATTAGCAGCATGTATAATTTCGTTTGTACCAATCGCTGCTAAATCACCATCCCCCTGATAAGTGAATATCACTCTATCAGGCATTAACCTCTTCATTGCTGTTGCTACAGCTGGAGGCCTTCCATGTGCACACTCAATAATATCACATCTAAAATAATTATAAAGTAAGACAGCACAACCAACAGGCGCTGTCCCAATTGTCTTCTCTCTTATTCCAAGTTCATCCAAAACCTCTGCAATTAATCTATGAACTATCCCATGCCCACAACCAGCACAATAATGAGTCTCTCTTTCCCTTAAGCTGGATGGTCTTTTTAAATACATTTTAATATACATCCCTTATCTTTTTATAAATATTCTGAGGTGAAGGATACCACCCACCACCATATCCAAAGTGCTCAACAAAAACATTCTCCTTACCAAATAAAGAAAGCTTAACATCCTCAATAAGCTGACCATTACTCATTTCTACTACTAAAAACTTATTAGCCCTCTCCGTAGCTTTAGCTATAACATCTGAAGGAAACGGCCACACAGTGATAGGTCTTATTAAACCAACTCTAATGCCGTCTCTCCTTGCTTCATCTATTGCTCCCTTTGCTATTCTTCCACTGATTCCATAAGCAACTATAATAAGGTCAGCATCCTCTGTTTTATATTCCTCAAACAAACACAACTCTTTTTTTATTTTCTCGTATTTTTCTGTTAAATGAATATTATGCTTAACCAATAAGTCTGGTGGTTGCAATAACAGAGTTTTAATAACTCTTGGTTCCCTACCTTTACAGCCATCTAGTACAAAATTCTTGTTTGGAAGCTTAAATAGTGGCTTGTATGGTTTAATCTCTACAGGTTCAAACATCTGCCCCAAAATACCATCGCCAAGAATCATAACAGGGTTTCTATAATAATCTGCATAATCAAAGGCATTCATAGTTAAATCATATAACTCTTGTAATGTTGATGGTGCAATAACAATCATATGATAATCTCCATGTCCACCCCCTTTTGTAGCTTGAAAATAATCAGCTTGAGATGCCCTGATATTACCTAATCCAGGCCCACCCCTTACCATATTCACTATAACACATGGCAATTCCGCAGCTGCAATATAACTTATACCTTCTTGTTTTAGTGCAATACCAGGACTACTAGAAGAAGTCATACATCTAAAACCAGCAGCTGCGGCACCAAATAGCATATTTATCGCAGAAAGCTCTGCTTCCGCCTGTATAAAAACAGCATTAAAATCTGGAGCCCTTTTTGCCATATATTCTGGAGCTTCATTCTGAGGTGTTATAGGATAACCAGCATAGAACTTACAACCTGCCTGCAAAGCGGCTTCAATAAAAACCTCATTACCTTTCATTATCCTTTTCATTTTTTATTTCTATGCACAAGTCAGGACACATCTGAAAACACATACCGCATCCACTACAGTTCTTTTCACTTATGATTTCAGCATAGTGATAGCCCTTCTTATTAAGCTTAGAGGAAAGCCTAATATTTTTTTTAGGGCAAACTATAACACAATAACCACAGCCCTTACATTTTTCTGAATTTATATTAATCTCTACCATGACAAACGAATCAAAATCAAAAAACCAATATTTCATTAAAAATCTTTCGTTTAACAACCAAATCAAATAACATGCCTAAATTTCCTCTCATAATCTATTTCCATTTGGTGCAAGAATTCATAGAACTCATGTAACCTAACAGGCAAACTAAAGCCCTTTAGCTCTTTTATGGCATTTTTTATTTTCTTAACAAGAGCCTTAGTCTTCCTTTTACCTCTTTTAAGCTGAAATTCAACCTTAATTCCATTCCGCGTGTCTATAATGAAATTGCCACTAATAGAGCTTGCTACATCATGATACCGATAAACAGCCTCTTTTATATCACTTGGGGATATCTTCCTTTTACCAATACTTATGATATCTTTCTTTCTTCCACCAACACAAACAACAGGTAACTTATACTTCGGAATAAGATATTTATAACCAGCCTTTATTAGAACATCTTTAAATTCCTCATATCTAAAAATCTTTCCACAATCATTTGTATTATACCTAATCAAAGGCATTTTCATTTTTGTGTCCAACATAGAAAAAACCAATTCAGAATAAAGAGAATTACTAGGTAAAGACTCAAGAAAAATTTTATTTGGAAAATATTGGAAAATAAAAGGACAAGCGTCAACATCTTCCTTGAATAGAGCATATCTTAATTTTTCATCTTTTTGTGCTATGTTTCTTATTCTTGCGGTCTCAAATGTTTCAAGAAATAACCCAATCCCACCAAGCTCTGTAACACCATATGTTGCTAAATAAAGCCCTTTACTCGGGTTTGAAAAATCCATACCCATAAGGTCCATTATGTATTCTCTAAAGCTCTCTGAAAACCAATAGCCGCCAGTAATCACCCAAACATTAAGAGATTTCCAATCAATACCATTTTCAATTCCATCTTCCACTATTTTCTTCAAAAAACTTGAATCACCAGCTATTATAAACTGGTCAACAACATCTTTCATTTGTTTCACTAAAGCAATTACGCTGTCACTTCTCACGCTTGTTTCTGCAAAAAGCAAACTAGTTTCAACCCTAACTGCCATAGGCTCAAAGTTTATTAGAAAAGTTTTTTTCTCACTCGTATTACAAAACAAATCCAATAACAAATCAACTTTCTTCTTAGTCATTTTTCTATCATCCTCAGTAACAACATTAAAAGAAAATTTTTTTGAATGACCAGAACTTAACATTATAAATTCAACATCTTTATATCCATCAATGCACAATTCCTCTAAAGGAAACCTAACAAATGTCGCTTCTTTATCAATAATCGGAACTAATTTCCTAAAGCTTGCAATATCTTTTACCTTATCTATGTCAACCTTTTTTTCTTCTAGAATTTTTCTATAAGCAGGCACATTCAATGCTGCTCTTCTAAATGACTTAATAAGTTTTTTTTCTCCTTCTTCTACTATCTTATCCGGATTGGAAGTAGTTAAAAACTTGACTAACAATTGTTTCTTTTTTTTTCTTATAAAGTCCGCTATACTCATTCTAACCTCTTTCTAAGGTAAAAAACTCAGAGGGCTTCTTAAGTGGAGGGTATTTCCCATACTTAGGTATCCTATTCTGGGTCCTTGTACTATTAAAATTTTCAATGGCAATTCTAGCAAGCTCGCTCACCATCCTCTTATACCTAGTGCCAATACCATGATAATTAAAAAAAAGATAAGGGTATATGGTCTTGCTCTTATCAAGGTACCTATAATAAGCATGGTCAGCCCTCCTGCCACCAGTATAAGTAGAGACAGGCAAAACACCACAAAGATAAAAATTATTCTCTTCTAAAAATTTACATATAGAAGGTGCTTTTTTCTCTGTCAAATCAACAAAAAAACAACCAACACCTTTATTTTTTATCTCCTTAACTTTACTTTTTAGAGAACTATCAATTACAGGACTAGGATTTTTATATTTAACAATAAATCTTTTACATCCAAGAATTTTATATATTAGCTTTATCATTTCATAGTCTTTGTAATAAACAAAAACAATATCAATAGAACTTCTAATGTAATCCCTAAGATCACAAAACATCGTCAAATAATTACTATAATCAGAATTACCAAAACCTGGTTCCGTATATCCCTGGTAGTCTTCATATCCCCCCAATTCAAAAAACAATGGCTTGTATCCTGTACGCTCTACTATATGAATCGTAATAGGATGTAAAGTGGTAGCAAAAACAACAAAGTAATCTGCATAAGTGGTATCTTTCATGATATCATAACCATAGAGATTTAAGTTTTCAGCTATTCCAAATCCCCTGTACCTTGGATCAACAATCAAATTTCCACATTCCGCAATATTTTTCCATCTTACTCCCAACTCCAACAAAGAACCTAAACCAAAACCAACAACTTTGTCTTTATGGATGGCTAGAACACACCTAGAAGATTTTTCTTTTATTCTTTTCCTAAGATAGAAATAATTTGCAAATGGATGTTTCTTAAAGCTTTTTTTCTTAATGGCTTTTCTTGATAAAGAAAACTCCTTATAATAATCCCTAAACAAATTAGAAATCTGTTTTGTATAAGGTAAAATCTTTGATTTATCATTAGTTTTTATTACTATATACCTGATTACATAATCATCAAGCATATCTGTAACAGACTTAACATTCCTAGCTATCTTATGCAAACATTGAAAAATCCTTACATACCATCCCTCCCCCAAAAAAGATTTTTTAAAAAAACTAAATCTAAGCATTGATTTTATAGCAAAAGCATAATCACCAAAAGAGGTTTTTTTGATATGCTCCAAGAATGATAAAAAGGACTTGTGCCTGACAATCTTATCAATCTTATTATGAATAAATCTAACTAAATAATTCTTCTTTTCATAATAAAAAAACATTAACAAGGCATAAAAGTCCCTACTACATTCTCTAAGTGCCAATTCAACAATTTCTTTGTCAGACATTATTATTCAAATCAAATATATAAGGTATATTAATCTTTTTATTTTGTAAAGTAAAGTTATTAAGTATACAATTCACAAGGAATAGCATTA